>JBAXJT010000053.1:0-16611 GCA_037137715.1 Nitrosomonadales bacterium | reverse complement strand
GTCCAGGATTGTGATTCCTGTTGTCGTGGGTTCGAGCCCCATCAGCCACCCCAAATTAAAGCCGCTAATTCAATGAGTTATCGGCTTTTTTCTTTTGTTGGATTTAGTTGGATTTAGCTAAATTTAGCTGTTTTATCACATTCAGTGTGATGGGATTGTGATGGGGATGTGATGAAAAATCGATGAAAACAACTATTCCCCAGAAATTATTTTGTTGTATTTAGCGGCGCTTGGTTATTTGTTGTTCGGCTTTGTGTGATGGGAATGTGATGGGGAGCAATAACGGACCGTAAAAATCCAGTGTGATGGGGATTCGATTCAGTGTGATAGGAATAAAACCAGTGTGACCAATGTTAAGCATTCACCGCCCGGACCACTCCAACGCCGAACAGCCTTCCAAACGACATCATCATCTGTGCCTGGATAACCGGAATCGTTTTATCCGTCACCCACCACAAGTTTGATGCACCGACCAGCACATCCGGCTTTTCAGTCATCATCCACAAAACTGAATACGTCAGTAGTTGCTCATAGCAGATTAGCACACCAGTTTTCTTGCCGGCTACATCAATAAGCCCGCTATGGCCCCATACATCGGCCACCGCACCGGCTTTGCCGAATGGGTGCCACATGGACAGCGGAACCGGAATACCTTGAACAGCCTGCCGTCCATCAGATCCTTGAGCGCCAACCACTACAACTGCATTCAGATACCGACCATCATCTTGATCCAGTTCGCCGCCGGCCAATATTCGCGATCTGCGTTTTGCCAGCCGCGCCGATGTATCAGCTAATAGAAATCTCGCTGAATCTCCAATAGGGCCGATCACCGTTTCCGGTAGCACGCGGACGCTGTTCGCTGGAACACTATCAGCGTACCGCACCAGCCAGTCCACGCGCTTCATAGCATCAATCACCTGCACAATGCCTCCGCCGCTTCCAAGTTGGGGAAAGTGCGTATCAACAGCAGCCCATCCAGCAGGAACGGCTGGCGCGACATAATAGGCGTTGGCAACCCCAGCCATGAATGCAAGCGTGAATATCCACTGAGACGACCGCACTGCTAGCGCCATCATCATGCCTAGTGTGAACGCCAGCCCGATCCATCCCATCGCCGGATACAGCTCACCAGCAACGGCCAACGGATTGATCCATCCCACGAACGCCAATGGCGGGGCAACACTCACGCACGTCGCCGCTACAAAGCGCCAGCCAGTACCGGATTTAGACCATAAAAGGGAAAACGGAAGTGCCAAAAAGAGGCATGCCGCTAGATAGCAAGCGGAGCCAAGCCATGCAGGTGCGTCACTACCAAAAAAAACAGCAGCGCCACCAGGCAAACCCCGTGCGCCACCTAAATAATACCCAAGCATCAATAATGACGCCGACAACCGAGACTGAGCCAATCCCCAAGATAGCGGCAGCAGTGTCAGGCACATTAGCCAGTAAGCTTCAGTGCCGTTTCCCCATGCCAGCCATCCTATCAAGACACCGACCAAGCCGAATGCAAGCATGATAGTCGAAGACCTGAGTTCATTCATTTTTGTTGTTACGTTATTTCGATACTGACCGAATCTCAGCCATATCAATCGGGCCAAAATACCTTGAGTCGTATGACCGCCCCGGCGTTTTACTGCCATACGTCCAATACTGACCTGGCTTCAGTAAAAATCGCCCACGCAAGACTGGGAGCTCCATAGTCGGATCAGCGACAGAGAAGGACAGAGGGCGAGAATCGGGCAGCATCACCCCGTTGATCAGCACACCAGCATCACCAACCACCACCAGATCACCAGGCACCGCAGCAGCAGTCTTGAAGAATGGTGCAGAACCATTAGGACAAACGCCATGCGTCATATAGCGATTCATTGCGCCGGAATAGCAAAATTCAATCAGATCACCGCGCTCGATGCCAGCAGAGACTGGCTGCACCAGGTACACGCCGCGAGGCTCAGAAGCAGTCCAGTTGATCCGCACACCGGCCACATTCATGGTCACGACGGCCAGTGCCATAACCGATAGCAGCAGAAGCGGAGCGCGCAGGCGCGACCAGTTTACTTTTGAGGTAGCCATGATCACAACGGTTTGACTGAGACTTGCACGATGTAGACTTGTCCAGTCTTAGCCATTTTCAGCACGGATTTTGATGTTTCAGTTAATAGCGCGGAAGGATTAGCCGTCAGATCATCAACGGCTACGCTATATTTTTTGTTGATGCTTGGCCTGAGCACTTCTTTTTTTTCGCATTCGGTAGCTGTGACTTGAAAAGAAAGCACCGCCGCTATTAATCCAAAAATAATTTTCATGATCATTCCCTTTAGTTCACAAGTACTTGAGTCCAGCTAATCGATTTGACATATATTCCAAGCGGATTTGAAATCATCACTTGTGGCTTGTCCGCTAAAGCCGCGTCTACGGCTACAGTTATGGCTTGAGCAAGAAGCGGGGCACGGTAACGAGGCGGCCAAGTCGGCATTGCGCGGTATTAAGTATCGCGAGGGGAGAGACAAAGAGCAGAACTCAATTTCCGGTGAAGAACTGGATCCATTGAAACCAATCAAGAAGGCAGATCGTGAGCATGACGATGATACGCACAAAATTAATCTGGCGAATCTCACGCCAGAGGTGAGAGGTTCGCAGTCTGTCATATATCGTGACAGTAACGGAAATCGGCGCATAACTGATGAAGGGCCGCGCCTGGTGGTGCATGACACATCTGACGGCACGCTGGAAACTGCGCTCGATCTTGCTGGGCAGAAATACGGCCGGGAAGTTTTTTTAACTGGAACAGCTGAATTTCGTGAAGAAGCGGCAAGGGAATGCGCCCGGCAGAATATTCGTGTTGCCGACAAGGATCTTCAAATCCTATGGAATCAAGAGCGCTATGACCATCGGCCAGAGCAAGCCATTCAGAGGTAGGCACAAATTTCCGCTTGCGCATAATAACAGTATGCCGAGTTACACCACTTGGCATCATCGTTAGCAGTGAGTGGATGCGGCTTTACCCACCGAAAACCTCTGCAATTGGTTGCACGTCCTCATTTCGCGTGCGAACTGATCGAATGGCCGACGCAATCAGCTAAGCCCGGACTGGATTCCGGGCTTTTTTCCGCTTTGGCGTAGCTGCTTAAATTCAGTCAATCTTCAATGATTTTCCACACCCAGGGTATGCCATGAGTTGATCATTGACCTGTATACCACTGATCATGGGGGCCCAAAGAGTAAGCATGCGGTCGTAGCCAACTCCAGACGTCTCAAAGCTCCACGCTGGTTCTGTTTGATTTGGTCCGCCCCTTCTTACCCCTCGATAGCGTTCTTCCAACTGCTTAGATAGTTCGTCCATCTGCGCGTTCGTGTATCCCGATGATGAATATAAGCGACTGATTCGTTTGACTTGCAGCGTCTGGCTAGATGGGGCGTTACCTGGAACAACATTTATGTGTACTTCAGTGTTATATCCACCGTCAGAAATAAAGTGACCTTCTAAGCCAGTAAAGTAAAGCGGTTTACAGAATCCTTTGAGCTTGGCAAGCTTCGGGATGGCTTGTCCATCAAAAGAGTTTGACAACAAATATGGGCCGGCAGCCTTGACTGTGTCGGCGGCACTCGGTGCGAAATTCATAAGTAGACTTTTTACGTCTACCTTATCATTTTGCTTAATAGGCCTGCCAAAGTTGGTCTTGGCGGCCTGCCATTTAATACCAGCCAATGTCGAAATTTCATCGCCAGCACAAACACCACTCATGCATGGGCGACCATCGCGAACATTAACATTGTTGTCAGCCATAGCTGGAGCTGAAAATAACGCTGAAAAAAGTAATAAGGTAATGCACTTCAGTTTAGCCATTTGACATTTCTCCCAGGGTTAAAACAGATTGTTTCTAGTGTGGTTATTCTACAGTGGTTTTTGCCAAAACTTCCGCATGCACATAAATGGATATGTGACCAGAATTTTTATCAACCTTGGAGATCATCATGGCTAGTATCAATCGTCAGTATCAACACGGGAAATCGTTTCCTATCTCTTCGCTCACATCAAACCCTCAGATTCTTGAATTTGCCGACAGGCTGTATTCCCAAGCTATGAAAATGGAGCAGGCAAATGAAAATGGACGTCATTTTGACTACAAGCCAATTCTCGTGCCACAAAATCTTCGTCACATTTTTGGGGATTAGTTCCGGCTGAAAAATATGACAGCATCGTTAGCAGTGAGTGGATGAGTCTGCGTCTGTACTGGAAGTGGGCCTGAGCTGCGGTGCAGAAAGCCAATATTGCCGATGGCTGACGTTATCAGCTAAGCCCGGACTGGACTCCGGGCTTTTTTCCGCTTTGGCGCAACCGAGGTAAACTGAGAAAAATGTATACCAATGCGGTGCGATTACGGTAACAAGAAAATAATTTGACTTTATGGTGTTTACTGCGCAAAATGCTAACGCAGACGACGACTAGAGCACAATC
Source organism: Nitrosomonadales bacterium (assembly GCA_037137715.1). Lineage (GTDB taxonomy): Bacteria > Pseudomonadota > Gammaproteobacteria > Burkholderiales > Gallionellaceae > Gallionella. The sequence continues at coordinate 12,152 of JBAXJT010000053.1, read as the reverse complement.
GGGTTGCCGGAAACCCTTCGGGGCCGTGATGGAAACACCCGTCCATCCTAGTCGCCGCCAGCATTTCTTTTTTTCAATGACGCAATGTTTTTCGCGTCACTTCTGCGAAACGACTGCAAATATACCTCTTCACTGTTTTTAGTCGCCTTCAATACCGCTAAATACGGCTGATCTCTAAGCTGAATCACAGTTACGTGGTTTTTCTTATCGTAAATTCTTTCCCCTGCATCAAGCAACTCCTGAAGCCAGCGGAAACTTTCAGCGGTTATTTCTGGATGTTTTTTTTGTTTGTCAGCCGTATAGCGTGATAGGAGGACCGTGCTGGTATTCGCGATCAAGGCCGAACGGATGTCTGCCGGAAGGGTGGCGACTACAATCGGGTGCTGATTTATTCCTGAAAGGAAATCTTCGATTTCCTCAATAGTTGCTGGGACGGGTTTATGCATCGCAATATTTTACCGCTAAAGCTCAACTGGCTTTAGTATTTTGCACCTCAGCCATCTTGGCAGCAATCATCGCGACATCTTCTTCGTTAGCATTTATGTACCTGTCAAGACTGCGCGTGTCCTTGTGGCCGGTAATCATTTTCAGTTTTGTCTGATCAAAGTCTCGCGCCCACCTGCTGGCCGCTTCATGTCTATTATCATGAAATCTAAAATCAACAAGGAAATCTGGATCCGTGCCGCCGCGAGCCTTGTAAAGTGATTGCGCACGCTTTTTAGCACGCTGCCAAGACTGCTTGATGGCAGAATTTGTTGTTGGAAAGACCGGGCCTCGTTTTTCTGGACTCAATTTTTGAGCTTGAGCCAGGCATTCAATAGCGGCAGGGGAGAGCGGAACAAATCGGGACTCGCCATTTTTCGTGTCGATCAATTTGCAAATACATTTCTGTATCTGCACATTTTCCCAGACCAGTCCTGGTACAGCGGCTTCATCTGCCGTTTTGTCCTTGCCGACGATTTCGGATAATCGCGCGGCTGTTTCAATGGCAAATCGTGTAACAAGCGGGATCCACTTGTTTGTGCGTTTTGGATCTGAGCAATTTGTGTCGTCGAGCTCAGCTAGCAAATATTCTTCTTCTTGCTTAGTAAGCCGTCGGCTGCGCTTTTTTGCCGTCGCGAGCGTTTTTGTAGTCTTGATCGTGGGGCTGCTCATACCGTAATCAAAGTGCTTAAATATGGCAGCGATAACAGCAAAATCATTTCTGATTGTTGCATCGCTCATGCCTTCTTCACGGCGCTTGTCCCTGTAGTCATCAAAATCTTTGGTCCTCAAAGAGACGATCGAACGATTAGCAAGATCATGACGTCGCCAGACATCGATGCGATATTTTTCCATCGAGTAGCCTTTGTTTTTCTTGGCTACCTCTTCATAACGATCAAGGGCATCGGCAAGAGTAGTGACAGATGCTTCTTTTGTGTCGATGAAGACGTGTCGCTCTATATCGACCTCGACGCCTTTGGCCCATTTAATAGCGTCCGCCTCTTTTGAAAACATTTTCGATAAAGGCTTATGTCCTTTTTTTCGAACGATAGCCTGAAAAGACATTACGCCTTTTTTATCTGTATAATTGCGAATGACTGCCATTTTTCCTCACTGTGATGGGAGTGTGATGGCAGTCATTGTAATTCAATAGTAATTAGCTCTCAACCCTTATAAACATTGGGTTTTAATTGTCGGCGAATTTCGGGTTGTGATTCCTGTTGTCGTGGGTTCGAGCCCCATCAGCCACCCCAAATTAAAGCCGCTAATTCAATGAGTTGGCGGCTTTTTTCTATGGTTCTGTATTGCTGGGTTTAGTGTTTTTACCACGCCACCTGTGGTTTAAGTGATCAAAATTACGCAGAGTGAATTTTATGGATGTTGAAACGAACGAACTTCCGATTGCTGAAGTTAAAAAATTACGACTTTCGCATCGTTATCATTTAATGGGTAACGATTGCCTCATTGAATCAGATAGCATAAAACCCTTCATCGCTAAGATTTTGGATGTGAGTCATGCCGGTGCGCTCGTCCACGCTAAAAGTTATTTTGGCGCAGTCGGGGATGTGATCGATGTTTATTGTCGAATGAACCTTAATGAAGAAAATAACATCTTTAATTTAAAGTCGGTCATCAAAAGCGTCAGGGAGGAAGACAATTCTGATTTGGTGATGTGCGGAATTGAATTTATTGACGTTACTCCCGAGCTTGGATTGTTACTGAAGAACTATATTTATAAGTCGTTGACTGAGTAATCTGCGTTTTTTCAGGTTTAGGGGGCGTGCATTGGGTTCGCTAGGGTTTTTTATCCAAACTAGGCTGTTTCCCTATTCTGTCTAAGGATGGTAGTCGCGACCGAACCGCCTGCAATCAAAAAATATCCATGAGCACGAAGAATACTGATGCGGCAGATCCTATCATGTGTCATTGCAGCGGCACTAGGCGTGGCAATATTCAAAGCCTGTTCGAGCAAGGTATGGATATAAATGCCATCTCCAGATGGACAGGTGCGCTCTCAGGCTGCGGGGGGTGCGAGTGGGATATTGCACAGTTTTTGCAGGAGCTGGCCGCGCGTTCGTCAAGCCAGTCTTTCTGCAATTCGCTTACAGAATGAAATATCAACACTATAAGGGTGGTATCTACGAAATTGTTTGCGAGGCTAGGCTTGAGGCTGATCCGGATGTGCTTCTGGTTATCTATCGATCCGTAGCGGATGGCGCGATCTGGGCTCGTCCAAAGCCGGTGTTTTTTGAGCTCGTAGCGCATGAGGGTGGCTATCTACCCAGATTTTCTCCTGTTGAGTGAAATTCAGTCGCTCTTGAGACTGTAATTTACTGTTTCACCGTCGGCGCAGTTATCATGCCAAACCTACCCCACATCAAGGCCGCAAGATGTACCCTACTATCGAAAATTTTGTCGGCAATACGCCGCTTGTGCAACTCAAACGCATACCGGGAAATACTTCCAACGTACTGCTGGCCAAACTCGAAGGCAATAATCCTGCCGGATCGGTGAAAGATCGTCCTGCCCTGTCGATGATCTTGCACGCCGAGCGGCGCGGTGAAATCAAGCCCGGTGATACACTGATCGAGGCGACCAGCGGCAATACGGGGATTGCGCTGGCGATGGCGGCAGCCATGCGCGGCTACAAGATGATCCTTGTGATGCCGGAGAATCAGAGCGTCGAGCGTCGTCAGAGCATGCGCGCTTACGGTGCCGAACTGGTTTTGACTGACAAGGCAGGTAGTATGGAGCTCGCGCGCGATACTGCTGATGCAATGAGGCGTGCGGGGCGAGGGATTATTCTTGATCAGTTTTCCAATCCGGATAATCCGCTCGCGCATTATGAGGGAACCGCACCCGAGATCTGGCGTGATACGGGCGGGAGACTCACACATTTCGTCAGCAGTATGGGGACGACCGGGACTATTATGGGCTGCGCGCGTTTTTTCAAGGAACAGAATTCCGCCATTCAGATTGTCGGTGTGCAGCCGGAAGAGGGCGCGCAGATTCCCGGTATCCGCAAGTGGCCGCACGCCTATTTGCCAAAAATATACGACGGAAAAAATATTGATTGTATCGAGCTGGTGAGTCAGGCAGATGCTGAAGAAATGTCCCGACGTCTGGCGGCAGAAGAGGGGATTTTTTGCGGTATTTCATCGGGTGGCGCGTTGTCAGTTGCCTTGCGCATTTCAGCTCAGGTTGAAAATGCGGTTATTGCCTTTATTGTCTGTGATCGGGGCGACAGATATCTGTCGACTGGCGTATTTCCCCCCTGATTTAGCCACAAACTTTGCAAATATGGTTACAATCTGTCGTCCAAAATATTTCTGTGCGTATTGGTAATGAAAATCGAGGCTGCGCGCTATATAAAACCAATTGTTCTGCTATGCCTTTTGTTTGTCGCTGCTCATACACAGGCGCTGGTGATGGGCGACTTGCAGGTGGGCAGCAGTTTGGGGCAACCGCTCAGCGCAAGCATTGCTTTTGCTGATCTGAGCGATGTGGATGTGCAGCAGCTGAAAATTCGCTTGGCCGGCGCCGATGATTACCGAAAGCTCGGGATGCAATACCCTGAGAGTCATAAATTTCGCTTTGCGCTAGTCAACGAGCCCGGTGCGATGCTGCCTTTCATTCGCGTCACTACTTCCTATCCGCTGGATGATCCTTTCATCAATTTACTGGTTGAAGTGTCATCTCCTGCCGGAAAACTGTTCAAGGCTTACACCTTTTTACTCGATCCTGCCGCTGAGTTTTCTGACTATCAGCTACCCGTCGTTCAGCCGCAGGTAACGCCGCCGCAATCAGGCGGCGCAAAGGTCAAGGCGGACGTGATGCCGGTTAAAGCACGTGTTTATCAGGTGAAAAAGCGCAAAAAACCGGCTGCTGCTGTGCGTACCGAGCACCGCTCCCAGATGAAACTTGCCATGTCGCTTTCCATTTCAAGCTACGATCCGGTTCAGGCGGATAGTCGCGATGCGTTGCAAGAAGAGCTGATTGCCAAGGAAAAGGCACTGCAGGAACTGAATTTGCAAATTGGCGAGATGCAGACGGTAATTAAATCCCTGCAGGATAAACGCGCACAGGCGAGTTCATCCGTCGTTGACGTGAGCGCGGCCAGTCCAGTCGTGGCGAGTTCACTCGTCGAGGCGCCCGTCAAAGTGGTTGCCGCCGTCGTGCCACCTGCGCCGCAGGCAGGAAAGCTCAATATAGGATTGGCTATCGCTGCGCTGCTATTGGCCGGGATAGGGGGCTTCGGGTATTTAAAATATCGGCGCATGCAAGCGTGGCAACATGGTCCGTTCGACGAGGAGAATGACGAAGAAGTCGCTGAGGCTGACGTTCAGGAGCGTGTGTTTATTAAGCCTGAACCCGCTGTGGCTACGATGCTGTTCCCAACCGTTCACGCTCCCTTTACGTCTCATGCGGGCGTTGACGTGCCATCCACCACGCCTGAAGAGGTCGTGCCCCTCACGTTTGAACGAATTGCGGTGGGTGAGCGGACGATAGAAACAGCGGCTTATGCTGAGCGTGCCGTACCGCCCGAATATGCAATTCTGATGGAAGCTAACCGTCATTTGCGCGCCGGCCATGATGATCTGGCTGAAGCTTCGTTGAATCAGGCGATCAGCGCTAACCCGAAAAATCTGTATGGTTATCAGGCGTTGCTGGGAATTTATGAAAAACGCGGCGATCTGCCGGGTTTTGAGCGCATCGCGCAGCAAATCAAAACACTAGGCGAAGAAACTGCTTTCAACGAGGCCGCTGTCCGAGGGCGTGCGCTGGATCCTGAAAATTCGCTCTATCAAATAGCCTGATCGGATCAGGCGCTAAATAGCGTTAGGATTTCTTCTTGTTTGTTCTTGAAGGCGAGTTTTTCAGCGGAATCCCCCTCATTTGTTTTGAGTGACCGGTTTGCGCCTTGATTGAGCAGTGCTTGTACGATCTCAAGATAGCCTGATGCTGCGGCTTTGTGCAGCGCGGTATAGCCGTCATTCGCTGCGCGGTCTAAGTTTGCACCACTTTCAATCAGCAAGTCCACCACTTCAGGGTGATTGCGCGCCGCCGCCTGTATCAGCGGTGTCCAGCCGAAGTTATTTTGTACATTGATTTTTGCGTGTCGCTCAACTAAAAGTTTTGCACAGGCGGTATGTCCGCCAAAGGCTGCCCAGTGCAGGGCGCTGTTGCCGCCCAGGTCGAGTGCGTTGACATCGGCGTCTTGTCCTGTCAGCAGTCGGACGATCTCTGCATGCCCGTTAAAGGACGCCGTCATCAAGAGTGTCCAGCCGCGATTGTCGCGAATTTCTATATTGCTGTTGGCTTCGATGAACAACGCAACCGCGGCGCGGTTTCCCGTTTCAGCAGCGGAAAAAAATCCTTCCGGTGTGCACAGAACGCTCAATTTAGAAAGTTCAGCTTTGATTCTCTGCTCAGGGTCCGTCCATTCGGTCGCCGGATTGGTTGTGAAGTGGACAAAGGAACCCGATGCGGCTGCCCAGATGTCCCTGTGCTTGTCGGGCGCTTCCTGTGCTGCGTGAACCAGACTCAGGTGCATGATTTCGGCGGCAATATCAGGGGGAAAGCCTGCGCGGTCGCCCCGATCGCTGACCATCAGTTCCATGAAATAGTCGTCAATTCCCTCGTCGTCCCAAAGCGACATAATCGCTTCCAGAATACGCGGGTATTTGCTCTCCAGCGCATAGGGGTAATGTTCGGTTTTTCCACCTAATATTCTGAGTAATCGCTGATTCATGGCGCTGTCATCCTAGTCAACTGTGCAATGTTGTGTCTGGATAATGCAGGGTTTTGGGCGAAGTATCGTTTAATGCCACCCAGTACTGCATTGGCTAGTTTAGTTTGATAGTTCTCATCGTTCAGTCGTGCTTCTTCGCCGGGGTTGCTGATAAAGGCCGTTTCCACCAGGATCGAAGGAATATCCGGTGATTTTAGTACGGCAAATCCGGCTTGTTCCACATGGCCGCTGTGTAAGTCATTGATGTCGTTCAACTCACCCAGTACGTGTTTGGCCAGACGCAGGCTGTCGCTGATTGTTGCGGTCTGTGATAAGTCTAGCAGGGTTCGGGCCAAATAGGGGTCTTTGACGGCAATGTTGATGCCGCCGATCAGGTCGGCCTCATTTTCTTTCTTGGCCAGCCAGCGTGCTGCGGTGCTGGTCGCACCATGTTCTGAGAGCGCGAACACCGATGAGCCGTGCGCATCGGGCTTGATAAAGGCGTCGGCGTGTATCGAGACGAACAGGTCGGCGCGTGCTTTCCTCGCCTTAACGACACGAACGCCCAGCGGGATGAAGTAATCGCCATCGCGGATCAGGATGCCGCGCATGCTGGGTGTTTCATTGATCAGCGCGCACAGGCGGCGGGCAATGGCTAAGGTCACATCCTTTTCATGTGAGCCGCGCGCCCCTTGTGCGCCGGGATCTTCTCCGCCGTGCCCGGCATCAATGGCGATGATCAGGGTGCGTGTGCGCAGTTCGGGCGAAGGCTTTGCAAGGGGCGCGGCTTCCTGTTCAACGTTATCCGCAGCTTTTGCAATGGCTGGCTTATCCTGATCCAGAAGTGCCATCATCGGGTCGGCGGCGACGGCCGGATACACATCGAGCACCAACCGGTAGCCATATTCGCCGACCGGATTGAGGTCGAATAACTGCGGTTTGACCTGACCTTTCAAGTCGAGTACCAGACGCACAATGCCGGGTTTGAAGCGGGCGACGCGCACGCTTTTGATATAAGGGTCATCGTGGCTGAGTTTGCTGGTGAGTTGCTTGAGTGTGTCGCCTAACTCCACATCTTCTAAATCGACGACCAGACGATCGGGGTTGTCCACGGAAAAAATAGTGTGGCGGATCGCCTGTTTTGATTCTATCGTCAGCCGGGTGTAGTCCTGCGCGGGCCAGACGCGTGTGGCGGTGATTTCGATGGCTGCGAGTGCGGGAAGTTGCCACAGCAGGAACGCAGCCGTCAGCAGGCCGTGAATAGCGTGTTGCAATCGTGAATTTATAACTGCTTTAAACATGCTTGTCCCATTGCGGTGTTGCCTGTGAGTTTGGCGCGGCGTCCCTGAGGCAGAATTTCCAGTTCGATGAGCAGATCGGCGGGCGGCACCGGTGCTTTTTCCGGCCATTCGATCAGCAGAATATTGTGTCCGTCAAATTCGTCACGGAAGCCTGCGGCTTCCCATTCATACTCATTTTGTAAACGATACAGATCAAAGTGGCGCAAGTCCAGTCCGCCGGCACGATAGGGTTCCAGTAAGGTGTAGGTCGGACTTTTTACACGGCCGGTATAACCTAATGCATTCAAGATGCCGCGTACTAGACAGGTCTTGCCGGCGCCCAGGTCGCCTTGCAGATGTATGACCATGCCCGGCTGCAATTGCGCGGCCAGACGCGCCGCCAGTTGCAGTGTGGCAGGTTCATCGGCAAGGTTAATTCGGCTATCATCGGGCTTATGCAAAATAAAATTCCTCAATCAGGGCGGTATGACCAACTCGCCGGCAATATACGTATCTGGGCACACGAGCTCGGGTTTCAGGCTGCCGGTATTACAGATGTCGATTTGTCCGGTGCGGAATCCGGCTTGACGGCATGGCTCGCACGGGGATTTCACGGCGAAATGGATTATATGGCAAAACACGGGGTCAAGCGCAGCCGGCCCGCTGATCTGGTGCCGGGTACGGTGCGCGTGATCAGTTTGCGGATGAACTATTGGCCGGATGGTGCGCGGGATGGTTTTGAGGTGCTGGGGCAGGGGGCGCGTGCCTACCTCTCGCGTTATGCCCTGGGGCGCGATTATCATAAGGTGTTGCGTAAGCGTTTAGCGTTGCTGGCCGACAAAATACGCGGTGTAGTTGCAGAATTTGAAGGACGGGTGTTTACTGACAGTGCGCCGGTGATGGAGGTGGCGCTAGCCGATAAGTCAGGGTTAGGCTGGCGCGGGAAGCATACGTTGCTGCTGACGCGCGATCAGGGTTCCTGGTTTTTTCTCGGGGAAATTTATATTAATCTGCCTTTGCCTGTGGATGCGCCGGTCGCAGCGCATTGCGGAAGTTGCGATGCGTGCATACGGATTTGCCCGACACAGGCGATCATCGCGCCGTACCTGCTGGATGCGCGGCGCTGTATTTCTTATCTCACGATTGAACTCAAAGGCGCCATCCCAACCGAATTGCGCCCGCTGCTGGGCAACCGGATTTACGGCTGTGATGATTGCCAGCTGGTCTGCCCGTGGAATCGGTTTGCCAAGATCACCGTGGAAGCGGATTTCGCCATCCGGCACCATCTGGATGATGTGGGCCTCGCGGAGTTGTTCGCATGGGATGAGGCGCAGTTTCGGGAAAATCTGGCCGGCAGCGCCATTTACCGTATCGGTCATGAGCAATGGTTGCGCAACATCGCCGTGGCGCTGGGTAATGCGCCGGCCAGCGAACAGGTGAGGGTGGCGCTGCAATCGAGGGCCAATCATTCTTCAGCGCTGGTACGAGAGCACGTGCAATGGGCGCTGGCGCAGCATCGGCTGTCCTCTGAAGTCATCAACGTATCAACCAATACTAACGAGTAACAATACCCAAGGAGTTTTTTATGCAACAAATCGAATTTCAGTTGAACGGTGATTATGTCGAGCTCAATCAGTTGCTCAAGATGGTTGGACTGTGCGATAGCGGCGGTGCAGGCAAGGCCATGGTGGCCGAAGGTGTGGTCTCCGTGGATGGACAGCCGGAATTACGCAAAACAGCCAAGATACGGGCCGGCGCGCTCGTTACACTGGGGGATGTGCAAATCAGTGTGTTGGCGGGGTAGGGAACCTATCTCATGCAGGTTTCTGCCAGCATCTGTGGCGGGATGCAGAATTTTTGAAAAAATACGCTCATGCTCACAAGATTGCTGCCGTTAATCAACTCAGTGCTTCATCAAACTCGCGTACTGAAAGGCAGATCATCATGAGCAACGCAGACTTGCAATTTAAAAATTCTAACGACGATACGTCAGCAGAGGTTCGCCACACTGCATTGCATGAGATGGAAGCTAGAGATCAAATGGTCGCAGCACGCAGAGAGCAGCAACGGTTATCCATCTTGCGTAGCCTCAACTGCAGTCGTCGATAATTAGAGGATCACTGCGCTGCATTTTCCGGCGTTGTGTTGCGGATATTGTCACTCAATTTAATCGCTTCATTCTTGTACTAAACCATACCATTTGTGTCGGTCATTGCAGAATGACCGGCACAATCCTGTGCCAACTCCTCGTTCCTAAAGCATATTTCTGTTTCATCCACAATATCTGTGGATAACTCTGTGGATAAGGTTGCTAGATTAGCGCGTAAACCACCATCTAATAAGGGTTTTTTCTAGGTTGCCTGTTTTTTAATATTTAAAATAGTTGAATTAAAACAACGTGTTATCGTAATTTGCGAGTCAAAGTGAGTCCGGGCGCTGCGCTAACCTTTATGTTGTCTGGCTTTGTGGGTAATGTGGGAAAGTCAATATATTTTCTCGCGATTTTTCAAATGAGTTCCCTGTAATTTAACTCCACTTTTCAATCAGTCACTTAAGTCACACATCGTCGCCTCAACACACGCGGTGCTACCTGATTGACGGGCGCTGACGGGACGGTTACCCCTCCGCTCCGTGCGGGCGTCAGTTCAGGTTTATGCGGCACAAATACCGTATTTGGGCAAAATATTGTAAATCACATTAAAACGATGCGCCTGTACCGCATCGTGAAACTGTTTCCAGTGACTGCCTAAAAAGCGCGCCTGATAGCGGTATTCATGCAGCTCAGCGCTCGTGCCCAGCGCATCGGCCTTCCATGAAGCCTTGCCCAGCGGATCGTAGTTATCTATGTCCACTTTTCCGCACACGGTAAATTGTCCATCCCGAATCGCCGTGAGCCATTTTTGATGGCGCCAGTCGCCGTCGTCCGCCAGCGTGGTGGCGAACATCGTGCTGATTTTCTCCCGGGTCTGATCGTTAAGTCCGGCCACAAGAGCCTCCGGATCGCCCAGAATATAACGCCGCATGGCGATGCACATCTGTTCGCTGGCGGCCAGAAAATCGGCCGGATTGTCGCGCGGAATGAGTTTGCCGCGACCGTTTTTGTACTGCCAGCGCAAAAAAGGCATATCGGGAAAAACTTGCGCGCGGGCGTGTCCTAACGGCGGGATGGCATCATCCAGAAAACTGCCCAGCAGGTTACTCAACGGCTTGTTGAAAATACCTGACTTTCCGGTCTCGCGGGCTTTTTCAACTTCGTTGATCTTGTGCGTAACGCCGGCGAATCCCTGATGTGCCCAGGTGTCCGCATAGACATGCAGGGTCACGCCCAGCCTGTGCAGGCCATAGGCGCGATGCTTTTCCAGTATGGCATCGCGCATCATTTCCCGCGCGATCGGACTATCCGGCGTGCAGACAATTTTATCGATGAAACTGCCTTCTGGATTTTGCTCCGCCGGCAGCCCGCCGTTGCCGGGTAGAAAGTGAAAAGGCAGCCAGACAGTGTGATTGGCCAGCTCCTCCGCGTTGCGAATATCGATCATCTTGTGCGCTGAATTGATGCGGTTATAGGCGGCACCGTTATCAAAATAGACGGCGCCGCTGCAGGTTGCATCGTCGACATACTGGGATGCGTAGGCAATGATGTCGGCATCGTGATGATTGAAACCGGCATCGCGGGCGATGACATAGGTGGTGGCATGGTGAAAGTCAATTTGCATGAGAACTCCCGTCGTTTGAATAGGGCTTTTGTATCAGTTAAGCGTGTCCAGACCGATCGCCTGCCGGTGTCGCTCCCACTCATCGTCCAGCAGCAGGAAGTATCCGAATAGCTGATAGTCATATTCGGCCGGATCAACGCCCGAATTAAAGGGCCGTTGCAGCGCCGTGGCATAAATAAGCTGCCCCAGAAACAGACCGTCGGCAATTTCGACCAGCTCGTCCAGACAATAGCCGATCGGTGCGGGGCCGCCGATTAAGGGATAGCGATAATTGAACTGAAACACGCATTTTTCGCAATTGGCGGGCAGGATAGAGGGCTGATCTGCAACCCCCAGAAAGGCGTATCCCTGTCTTTCAAAGGGCGAGCCGCTCTTGACGGATGCTTGCTGCAGCGCGGTGTCGGGGACGCGATAATTCATGTCATTGAGCGCCATCAGGCTATCCATCATTAAAATGCGTTTATCCTGCAGGTTGTAACCCATCACATAGCGCTCGAGTGCTTCCTGACGCCAGAAGTCCTTGTCGGCAGGGCTCATGCCCTGATCCCAGTTGTGTGTCAGATGTTCGGCATAGCGCCCGCTGTTAAGATGCTGTGCATCCGCTTTGAGCGACAGGTAATGGGGGCTGCTGGCGGAATGGTATTTGAGTTGAGAGACGCGGGCGGGATAGCGTGCGGTCAGATTTGGACTCTCGTCGAGCAACATGGAGAGTTTGCGCGGCGATATTTTTTCGAAGGATTTGCCAGCCCAGGGAAAAATGAATTTCCCGATGTTGTGCCAGAGCATATTTAAAACATTCGGGCCGCAGGGGGGTTCGAATGGGAGGCCAAAATCCGCTTGATCGGATGCGTCAGCAAAGCCGCAGTGCAGATTGAGGGTGGCGCCATGGTAACGGAAATTGTCAACCTAGTTGTCGCCTGACTGCCTGCGATTATGCTGCCA
>JBAXJT010000052.1:0-17100 GCA_037137715.1 Nitrosomonadales bacterium | reverse complement strand
AATATCATTACGTCGTTATGGCAGCGCATACACTGCAAAGAGGATAAAAAAATGTTGATTGATCATGCTCAGGCCTTTGATATCCTGCTTGTGGAGGACGAACCCGCCGATGCGAATCTGGTTCGTTCTGCACTTAAGACCAACAAGGTTTTTTGCAATGTGCATCACGAACTCGACGGGGTGGATGCCTTAGCCTTCTTGCGCCGGCAGGGGGAGCGCTATAAGAATGCGCCTCAACCCGATCTGATTTTGCTTGATTTGAACATGCCGCGCATGAATGGCCGCGAGTTTCTTGCCGAGATCAAGAAAGATCCCGACTTATCCATGATTCCGGTAGTTGTGCTCACCACCTCTGATGTCGAGCGCGATGTGGTTGCTTCATACAAACTGGGCGCGGCAGGCTATATCACCAAGCCTGTGGATATGGAACAGTTCATCGACGCGATCAGGCAATTGGATAACTATTGGTTTACCCTGACCCGCCTACCTAGAAAAAACTAGTTTTATGATCACGGTGCAAAATGCGCAAGGCCAGACGCTGCAATCCCTGCAGCCTGGCGCCAATTTGCGCGAAGTGCTGATCGCCGGGGGTGTGTTTGTGCGTTCGGCCTGCGGCGGCAATGCGACCTGCGGGCAATGTCAGGTGCGCGTGGCGGAAAGTGGTGAAATTCCCTATACCTTGTCAGAGAGGGCCCGGCTCTCAGGAGCACAACTGGCTGATGGAATAAGACTGGCGTGCCAGCTGAACGCATCGACCGATTTGCATGTTGAGATGATGACACCAGTCGCGCTGATGAACTGGCGGACTTTGCGTGAGGATGAGTGCAGTCGTATTGAGCCTGCTTTTTCGCTACGACAGACTACCGTGCGATACGGAGTCGCGATTGATCTGGGTACGACGCAGGTGCGTCTGGCGCTATGGGATCTGTTGGCCGGGGAACGTATCGCAGCGTGTTCCGGACTCAATCCACAGGGAAGCTATGGTGCCGATGTGCTGACACGGCTGATGGAGGCGGATCGCACTGAAGAGACGGCGCGTGCGATGGGTACACTGATACAGGAGGGCATCGCACAGGCATTGCATGAGATGTCATCGCAGCACTTGGTGAGTTTGTCTGAGATTGGGGAGGTGCAGATCGTGGGTAACACGGCGATGCTCAGCCTGCTGGCAGGTCTCAATTACCGGATGCTATTGAATCCTGAAAACTGGACCCGGCGCATTGAGTGCCAACCGCCTGAAACAGATTTTTTGCGCACCGCATGGGGGGTGAACGAGGCGGCGAACATTCGCTTGGTGACGCCACTGGGCGGTTTTGTCGGTTCTGATTTGCTGGCAGGCGTCATCGCAACCCGTCTGATCCGGCAACCGGCGGGTGCTTTGCTGATCGATTTTGGCACCAACTCAGAGATGGCACTTTGGGATGGTCAGACGCTGCATGTGACGGCAACCGCGGGCGGTCCAGCTTTTGAAGGCGGCGGCATCAGTTGCGGGATGCCGGCGGATGCCGGTGCGATCTATCGTATTGATCAGGCGGGTGACGGAATTAAGATACACGTGCTGGGCGATTCGGCGCCGCGCGGGTTGTGCGGGTCAGCCCTGGTGGATGCCACAGCCTATCTGCTGCGCACAGGGCAACTCGATAAAGTCGGCCGTTTTACGGACAAGACGTGTGAGGGCTTGGTTTTATCAGAAGGCGTCATCTTGAAAAGAGGCGATATTGATGTGTTGCAGCGCGCCAAAGCCGCAATTGGCGCCGGGGTTATCTGGTTATGTCAGCAGGCAGGCATGGAACCTTGCGAATTGACTCAGGTTTACGCCTGCGGTGCGTTCGGTCGTTTGCTCAATGTCGACAATGCGCAGCTCATCGGTTTGTTGCCGCAAACAAACTCAGTGCGACTAGAGGGAAATACGGCGCTGGGGGGTTGCGAGGCCTTGCTGATTTCGGATCAGGCTGAAGCCGAGTTGGCGGATGTTCTGGCGGTGAGCCGGATTTACAATCTTGCCGAAGATGCCGGGTTTGAAATGTTGTTTGTGGAAAATCTTTATCTGCAAACGATTCCGTCAGCGCTGAAAGCAAAGGGGAGAACGTGATGTTAGATGAGGTGATAAAAAGCTACAACGAGGCGGTGATGGACACGGACCGCGGGCGTGCGCTGCAAGTGGTGGCTGAGGCCGTAGAGCAGGGGGTGAGCCCTGAGGATATCGTATTCAAGGTCGTGATTCCCGGCATGGATATGATGGTCAAAGCGCTGAGCGAAGGGTTTGATACCAATTTGGCACAGCACTTCATGACCTCACAGATTGCGGCCGATGTCACTGAAAAAATGCTGCTGTTATTTAAAGTGCCGCCTGAAATTACCGGTCGCGTCGTGATCGGCACGGCAGCAGGAGATCTGCATACGCTGGGTAAACGCATTGTGATCGGTTGCTTGAAGGCGCAGATGATCGAAGTAACCGACCTTGGCGTGAACGTGCCGGCTGAGCGCTTCGTCGATGAGGCGGTGGCGCGTGGCGCGCAGGTGATCGGGGTGTCGGCGATGATGGTGCATACCGCGCGCGGCGAGAATGGTGCGCTTAAAGTACGCAAGCTACTCAAAGAGCGGGGACTGGAGCGCAAAATTAAGCTGGTGGTGGGGGGCGCGCCGTTTCGCTACGATGCTGATCTGTATAAACTGGTGCAGGCGGATGCCTGGGCTGAAAATGGCGTATCCGCCTTGAAAGTGATTATGGATTGCATTGCGGAGGTGAAGGCGATCACCAGCATGGACAGATTGCTTGCCGCTGCCAATGGCAAAATACTCGACCATATTCCGGTATTCTGCAATCTGCTCGATCAAGGCGCACGCGAACTTGGCCTATCCATCGAGGAATATTTCTCCAAAGGGGAGTATGTCGCCCAAGCGCAGTTGAAAATGCTGAAAAAATTCGGGCACGATAACGTCTGGAGTCTGTTCTATGTGGGGCGAGAAGCCGAACTGTTCGGTTGCAAGAAGATCCGCTACGCAACGGACGGCCCGCCCAATGTTGAGGACTACATCATCCAGTCGTACGAGGACATCGCCAATTTAAAGGTGCCCGACGACATCAGCACACACCCGGCCTTTGCCGAGACGGCAAAATGTCTGGAAATCCTCAAGCGGGAAGTCGGCGGAAAGGTGCCGATCTGCGCCTATCTGACCGCCTCGATGTCGCTTCCGGCCATTTTGATGAGCATGGAAAAATGGATGGAGTTGCTGATGATAGGCGACCCTGCCGTGCGGGATATGCTGCTGGAAAAGTGTTCCGATTTTTTCCGTAAGGAAATCGAAGCCTATCGCCGTGCCGGTGCTGATGTATTGGTCTATGCCGATCCTTACGGTTCGACCGATATTATTCCGATGAAGCTGTTCAAGGAACTCTCGCTCAAGTGGATCAAGCGGGATCTGGAACCCGGCGGTTTGGCTGGCGTGGTGTATTACGTGGGCGGCGCGCGGCTAAATTCGGTAGTGGATGAGGTCATCCGCGAAGTCGGTATCACGACGTATTATCCCGGTCCTTTAGATAATATTACCGATTCGATGCGTCTGATCGCTGACCGGGCGCTGTGTGCCGGCGTGATCAACGACATCAAATTGCTGGACTGGACACCCGACGAGGTGCGATGCGAGGTAAAACGCATCGTGCAGAGTGGCTTGGCCGAGGGGCGTAAATTATTTTTCGGTACGGTGGTGATGCCCTATGGTATTCCTGAGGAAAATATTCAAGCCATGATCGCTGCTGCCAAGGAATACGGGCGAATTTAATGACTGATAAGGCCCTGCCCCGTCGCGTACTACTGGGCTGCGGAATTTTGCAGGCCGAGGTGACGTGGCTGATAAAGAAAAATGGCTGGCAGATAGGCACGGATTTTCTGGATTCATCGCTGCATGTTAATTTTGAAAAGTTGGCGCATGCCTTGCAAACCGGTATTTTGCGCAACAGAGGGCGCGATGTGATTGTTTTTTACGGCTGCTGCCATCCCCGTATGGAAAAGATACTGGAAACTGCGCATACGTTCAGAACAAAGGGACAGAACTGTGTGGAGATGTTGCTGGGGCCTGCGCGGTTTATGGCTGAGTTGACTGACGGCGCCTTTTTCCTGCTGGAAGACTGGGCGCTGCGTTGGGATGAGGCAATCGGCAAAACGTTCGGCGATAATCCGGACGTGATACGCGAGATCTTCCAGTTATCCAATAAATCGCTGCTGTGTCTGCGCACCCCCTGTTCGGGAGATTTCGAGGCGGCGGCAAATGAAATCGGCGAGAAGGTCGGGTTGCCGGTGCGCTGGATGGACGTCGACTTGCAGCATCTTGAGGGTGTGTTGCGCGAAGCGGTGTTGCATCGGCAACAGGTTGAAGAATAGTGAAAGTTTAGGAATGACAGAATGATCGACAGTTTAACGCCGGTAGTCCCGATCGCACACGGTTATTGCATTTCGTGGCAACCTGAATTGGTGGCCGCGCTGGTAATTGCTAATGTATTGATTGCACTTGCTTATTTTACAATTCCGCTGGTGATCCTGAAGTTTATACGCCAGCGTACCGATATTGATTTTAAGCGTCTGGATTGGCTGTTTGCCGGTTTGATCGTGACCTGCGGTCTGACGCATCTGTTGCATGTCATTGAGTTGTGGTATCCGGTGTACTACCTCGAAGCGCTGATGGATATGCTGACGGCGGTGGTTTCAATGGTGGCGGCCGTTTTGCTGTGGCGGTTGCTGCCGGTCTTTGTCAGTCTGCCAAGTTCAGCTCAGTTGTACTCAGCCAATGAAGAACTCAAAAAACTCACTGCAGACATCAAGGACAGGGAAACCCAGTTGCGAAGTCTCGGAGATAGTTTGCCCGACAGTTTTTTGTATCAGTACATGCTCAAAGATGGAAAACCCGTGTTCTTGTACCTGAGTTCAGGGGTCGAACGTATCAATGGCGTAAAGCCTGAGTTGGTCTTGCAGGAGGGTACGATACTGCTGGGGCAGATTGCACCCGTGCAGCGCGAGGCTTATTCGGCGGCCCAGGCGGGTAGTCTGCAGAATTTGAACGATTTCTCGATGGAATTGCAAATGCAGCGGCCGGATGGCGAGTGGCGCTGGTTACAGGTCAAGTCTCATCCTCGCAAGAATAGCGACGGGCAAGTGGTCTGGGATGGTATTGCAACGGACATTACCGACCGCCACTTGTTTGAGATGGAAATCAATCGCCTGGCGCAGGCGATCGAGCAAAATCCGACCGGTATTGAGATGACTGATACCAACGGGGTGCTCGAATATATGAATGCGGCGTGCAGCCGTATCAGCGGTTATCAATTTGCCGATTTTTATACGCAGAGTCGTACCCCGCGCGAAATTATTTCTTCTGAACTGACGGATGCCGAGTATGGCGCAGTGCAGACTCAATTGTTGGCAGGCAAGTTGTGGAGTGGCGTTATTCGCAACCGACACAAGAGCGGCAGGTTGTATTGGGAGCAGATCAATGTCTCGCCCATTTACAACAACGAGGGGCAGGTGGCCAGTTATTTGTATCTTAGAACGGACGTCACCGAACAGAGAAATGCAGAAGCGGACTTAAAGTTGCGCAGCGTCGCGCTGGAACGCGCGAATGCGGATTTGACGCGATTCGCCGATGTTTTCGCTCATCATTTTATGGAACCGACCCGACGGCTGACCAGTTATGCGCAGAAGTTGCGGATGCGGATAGCCCAGCTGCCTGAAAACTGTCAGGACGACGAGGTGATCGACTCGCTTAATTACATCGAACGTGATGCGGCGCGCTTGCGCACCCTGATCCGCGACGTGCAGCTCTACCTCGCAGCAGGGGCGCCGCGTGGTGAAATCCGGCTGGAAGATCCGAATGCGCTGCTCGCGGCGCTCCTGCAAAAAATGCCGCCGAACACGCGGGTGGAAATGACGTCCCTGCCGCTCGTGATGCTTGATCGCGCGCGACTTAACGATTTGTTCAGTTTGTTACTCGACAACGCGATCAAACACGGCCAACCGGCTGATCCTCATGTGTTGCCTGTTATTTGCATTAGCGGCGAGCGTGAAGGTGCTTTGAGCCGCTTCCGTATTAGCGATAACGGCTGCGGTATTCCTGCTGAATATCTGGAGCGCGTCTTCGAAATATTTGAGCGTTTAAGTCATGGAAGCGATGGGGGCGCGGGTATCGGTTTGTCTATCGCGCGCCGCATCGTCGAGAGCCGGCACGGGAAAATATGGATCGAGAATCTACCCTATGGCGGTGCGATGGTTGTGTTTGAGTTGCCCGATGGAGTCGCGTCATGATGAACAATGCACCGTGCCGGATTTTGCTGGTGGAGGATGAAGAGAGCGATGCGAGCTTGTTGCGTCAGTCTATGAAGAGTGCGCCAACGTTCACGATTGACTGGGTGACCAGTATGGCGCAGGCACAGCTGTATTTGCAGAAAAATGTACCCGATGTCGTGTTGCTTGATTTGACCCTGCCCGATTCGAGTGGTCTTCAGTCCGTGCAGGATGGACGGCGTGCGGCGGGGAGCTTGCCGTTGATCGTGTTGACCGGACACAACGATCCGGAATTTGCCTTGCAGACACTGGAATCCGGTGCGCAGGATTATCTGGTTAAAGGAGAATTTTGTGCCGATGATCTGATCCGTTCAATACGCTACGCGATGAGTCGCGCCAAACTTGAACAGCGTCTGATTGAAGCTGAGGAGCGCTGGCGTTTTGCACTGGAAGGTGCTGGGGACGGGGTGTGGGACTGGAATATTCAGACCAATGAGGTCAAATTTTCTGTGCGACTCAAAGAGATGTTGGGCTACGGTAATGATGAGATGGCAGATCATCTCGATGAGTGGACGTGCCGTGTTCATCCGGAGGATTTGCCTAAAGTTCAGGCGGATGTGGCGACCTATTTTTCCGGTGCATCGACAGCCTATGTGAATGAGCATCGCTTGATGTGCAAAAACGGCCGGTGGAAGTGGATACTCGATCGGGGGCGGGTGGTGAGTTTTGATGCGCTAGGCGAGCCGTTGCGCATGATAGGGACGCACACCGATATCGATATGCTCAAGCAGGCAGAAGAAATGCTCAGCTTATCCCGTACGGTGTTCAATACGGTGGATGAGGCCATCCTGGTGTGTGATGCCGATAATCGCATTGTCATGGTCAATCCCGCGTTCACTCGACTGACGGGCTATCAGGCGGACGAAGTGATCGGGAAAAACCCTCATCTGTTGTCGAGCGGGAAGCATGATGCGGATTTTTACCGGCAGTTGTGGGCGCAACTGACCCGGACGGGCAACTGGTGCGGCGAGCTATGGAATCGCCGCAAAAATGGCGAGCTTTATGTCGAGTGGTCGACCATTAAGCAGGTGCGCGACCCGCATGAAAAACTGACGCATTATGTCGCCGCCTTTTCTGATATCACGCAGCGTAAAGCAGATGAGGAGAATATCCTCCATCAGGCGCAACACGATGCGTTAACCGATTTGCCCAACCGCGTACTGTTAATCGATCGTCTGCAGCAGGCGTTGGCATTAGCCAGGCGCGATAAGACGCATCTGGCGCTGATGTATCTTGATCTGGATCAGTTTAAACCCGTCAACGATACCCTGGGGCATGCGGTGGGAGATCAGCTTTTGCAGGAAGTCGCCTGTCGCATCAGGGGATGTGTGCGTGAGGCCGATACGGTCGCGCGAATAGGCGGCGACGAATTTGTCGTGTTGCTCACCAGCAGTGAGGATCAAAGCGATGCGCTGACCGTGGCGGAAAAGATACGCACGGTACTTAATCAGACTTTCCATCTCAGTGGTGCACAACTGCACATTTCCAGCAGCATCGGCATTACCCTTTATCCCGAGCACGGCGCCAGCGAGCATGAATTGCTCGATCATGCGGATAGTGCGATGTATTGCGCCAAACAGAGCGGACGGAATCAGGTTCGTTTGTATGAGGCGGGCCTGTCCGGTGCGACGAAATAGGGAAGTATTTTAATTAGAAGAGCCGACACGGTCGTCGCCTGATTTGCAGGATCGGACGGTATTTCGATTGCCTGCTATAGTGCATACTTCACGCTACGCTTGAGGTATCTATGGCTGTCGAAACCGAGCTTAAATTGCGCATGTTACCCGATGATCTGGCAAAACTGCGTCGCCACCCTCTGTTTAAATTACATCAAGTCACTACCCCCGAGACACGGCGTTTGCATAATGTGTATTACGACACGCCGACACTTGATCTTCACAAGCACCGCATGGCGCTGCGAGTGCGCCGCGTCGGGGGGCGCTGGATACAGACGCTGAAGGGCGGCGGGCAGGTCAGGGCGGGATTGCATCAGCGCTTCGAATGGGAAACGCCTGTACCGTCTGCACGTCTTGATTTTACAGGGCTGGACAGGGTGGTCTGGGACGAGCATTTGCCCGTTGCATGGCGCGAGCATCTGCTGCCCGTGTTCACCACCGATTTTTATCGTGCCAGCCGTCTGATTGACTGGCAGGGCACCATCATCGAAGTGTGCATGGATAAAGGCAGCGTCAGGACGCAGCAGCATAGCGCGCCGATCTGCGAACTGGAACTGGAATTAAAATCAGGCGACCCGCAGCAATTGTTTTCGCTGGCGCAGGCGATTCTGGATATCGTGCCCTTTGAGCTGGAAACGGTCAGCAAGGCTGAATTGGGATTCCGTCTGATCGCAGGGTTTGTCCCTCAGCCGGTGAAAAGTGAGCTGCCCGATCTTTCTGCTGCTGAAAACGTGACGTCTGCCCTGCAAAAGATCATCTGGTCATGCTTACAGCATTGGCAAGGCAATTTACGCGGCGCCCTGGGATACGATCACGACGCTGAGTATTTGCATCAGATGCGGGTAGCGTTGCGGCGTTTGCGCATCGTGTTGCGTATGGCTGAAAAAATCAGCGCCGATGAGGAATTGTCCGCTTTGCGCGCTGCGCTCGCTCAGCTGAGTGGCGTGCTGGGACGCATGCGCGAATGGGATGTATTGATCCGCGATCTGAACAAGCTGCCTGACGTGCCGGCAGGATTTGAGTTGCTGATATCGCAGTGTGAACAACAACGCACGGAGGCTTATGCGGTGCTGCGCGCTCAGGCCGAAAAGATGCAGCGCTTGCTGCTGCGCTTTGCGGTGTGGATGAACGGCAGTTATTGGCCGCAGGCGGAGCAGGGAGCACCAGAACTCGCTAAGTTTGCCAGGCGTTGTTTGCGGCAGTTAGCTAAGCGCTACCAAAAGGCTGCTGAGTCGTCTGGCATGCGTGATGATGAAGCACTGCACGAATTGCGTCTGGAGGCTAAAAAATTGCGTTACAGCGCGGAGTGTTTTGCCGGCCTGTTTAGTCGTAGCAAAGCGGGGGCTTATATTGCCGATTTGAGCGAGGTGCAGGAATTGCTCGGGGAAATTAACGATGCAATGGTCGCTCAACGTTTGCTAGCTCAATTGGCATATCGTATTCCGGCCGAGACTGCAGCTTGGGTTGTGCGTGAGATTAATGGTAAATTATCTAAAAATATCAAGATGTTACATAAGGATGTTAAAGTATTTGATAATAAGAATTTCTTCTGGGAATAGCACTACAGCTTGGCAAGCTGCCAGTTGATAGACGGCTGTCCGATAGTATTGAGCGCGGCGTTGATTTTGGAAAACGGCCGACTGCCGAAAAACCCTCTGTAGGCTGATAAAGGGGAAGGGTGAGGGGACTCGATCACGAGATGGCGGCTTTGCTCGATCAGACTGATTTTTTTCCTTGCATAAGCCCCCCACAGCACAAATACCACCGGATCTGTTTTTGCATTCACAGCTGAAATGACCGCATCGGTAAAAGTCTCCCAGCCCTGTGCCTTGTGTGAATTGGCCCGATGTGCCTCGACGGTCAGCACCGCATTGAGCAGCAAAACCCCCTGTTTGGCCCACGGAATCAGGCAGCCGTTGTCGGGTATCGGGCAGCCTAAATCCGTTTTTAATTCCTTAAAAATATTGAGCAGGGACGGCGGTATCGGCACGCCGGGACGCACCGAAAAACTCAAACCATGCGCCTGATGGTCATCGTGATACGGATCTTGCCCTAGGATGAGGACGCGGACTTTATCAACCGGCGTCAGGTTCAGCGCCGTAAAAACGTCCGCTTCAGGCGGGAAAACCGTGACGCTTTGACGTTCCGCTGCAACAAATTTCTGCAAATCACAAAAATACGGTTTTTGCGTTTCTGCTATCAGTGTCGGGTGCCAGAGGATTTTCATCGGGTTACGCCTTGACCGCGGGTTTCCAGCGTTTGAGCAGCAAGGCGTTACTGACCACCGACACTGAACTCATCGCCATCAGGGCACCTGCGATCATCGGGTTGAGCATGCCGGCCACTGCCAGCGGGATGCCCAGGATGTTGTAGCCGAAAGCAAAAAACAGGTTCTGACGGATTTTGCTAAGTGTCGCGTGCGACAGCGAGATGGCATCGAGCACGCTCATTAAATCGCTTTGCATCAGCGTAATGTCGGCCGCTTCAATCGCGATGTCGCTGCCGCTGCGCATGGCGAAACTCACATCGGCTGCCGCCAGTGCCGGCGCATCGTTGATGCCATCGCCCACCATGCCAACGATATTCCCCGCATCAATGAATGAGCGCACCTGTGCAGCCTTATCCTCCGGCCTCACCTCGGCACGAAATTCGCTGATGCCGGCAAGCTTTGCGATGGCCGCAGCCGTCGCCTGATTGTCACCGCTGATCATCACCACTCGAATGCCCAGTGCGCGAAGCTTTGCGACGGCCGCGATGCTGCTGGTCCGCAACTGATCGGCCACGGCGATGTAGCCTTGCAGCCTGCCATTGGACGTGACGACCAGTACCGTTTTACCTTGTTGCTGTAGTTTTAGAATGTAGGGCTCGTCGAGGGTGATGCCGGCGCTGCTGGCGAAGGCAGGGGAGCCCAGCAAACAGGTTTTTCCGTTAATTTTCGCGCTCAGTCCCTGTCCTGCCAACTCGCAGGTCTCGACTGCATCCAGTGTCTCAATTTGTAGTGCTAGTGCCTCATCCGTGAGCGCACGCGAGAGCGGATGGGTGGAGGACTGAGCCAGGCTTGCCGCTGTTTGCAGTAATTCGTTTTTCGTCACGCAGTCCTCGGGCGCTACATCGGTGACAACCGGACGACCCAGCGTCAGGGTTCCCGTTTTGTCGAGCAGCAATACCTTGAGCCTGTGCGCGCGCTCCAGCGCTTGTGCGTCTTTAACTAAGATGCCTGCTTGTGCTGCTCGACCCGTTGCGACCACCAGTGCGGTGGGCGTGGCAAGCCCCAATGCGCAGGGGCAGGAAATAACCAGCACCGCCACGGCATTGATCAGGGCGCTGCTAAAAGGGCTGCCCGCTATTAACCAGCCCAGCAGCGTGAGCAGTGCGATGCCCACCACCACCGGCACAAAGATCGAGGAGATTCGATCGGCCAGTTGCTGGATCGCCGCCTTCGAGCCCTGTGCCTGTTCGACCAGACGGATGATGGCGGCCAATTGCGTACGCGAGCCGATGGCCTGTGCGCGGCATTTGAGCAGGCCCTGACCGTTCAGGGTGGCGGCATATACTTTGTCCTCGACGTGTTTGGCTTGCGGCAGGCTCTCGCCGGTAAGCATCGCCTCATCGACCGAGGAGGAACCTGACAGCACGATGCCGTCCACCGGCACACTCTGGCCTGCACGAACCAGGAATACCTCATCCATGCGCATTTGATCAATCGCAATTTCAAGTACCACGCCATCGCGTTCGACATAGGCGGTTTTGGGCTGCAGATTGATCAGCGCCTCGAGTGCACTTGAGGTTTTTCCCTTGGCGCGCGCTTCGAGCAATTTGCCCAGTAAAACCAGTGTGATCAAGGTGGCGCTGGCTTCGAAATACATCGGCTGATCAAGATTGAGCAGCCAGATTGCACAACTTAAAAAATAAGCCGCACTGGTGCCTAGGGCGACCAGCACATCCATGTTGGCACCGCCGCCGCGTAAGCTGCGCCAGGCACCCGAATAAAAGCGCCGGCCGATCCAAAACTGCACTGGGGTTGCCAGCAGCCATTGCAGTGCGTCGGGCAGCATGACATGAATGCCGGCGAACATCAGCGCCATCTGGATCAGCATGGGGGCGGTGAGCAGCGCTGCGAGGACGAATTGCCGCTGCTGGGATTGCAGCGCGGTGAGTCTGGCCTGTTTTTCAGCGGCGAAATCGCGCATCGGGTGCGCGTTAAAACCCGTGTCCTGAATAGCTTTGATCAGGCCTTCCGGGGTGAGGGCTTCCGGGTTGTAAACGATGTGGGCACGCTCGGTCGCAATGCTTACCGAGGCGCTCACTTCAGGCAGCAGATTCAAGGCCTTTTCAAGACGTGACGAGCAGTTTGCACAGTGCATGCCGGTCACTTGAAGATCAATGTGCGTTTTCATTTTCGGATTATATGTCTTGATGCTGTTTCAGGCTTAACGTGTGCGATACAGTAAAAACAAGGCCACACTCAATATCAGCAGTGCCAGCGTTTTTTGCAGTAAGGCTGCGGGTATTTTTGGTGCAAACAGGCGCCCTAGCAGCATGCCCGTGGCGGCCGCAGCAATAAACAGTAAGGCAGGTTCAGTCAGGTTCAGATGTCCCGCTGAAAACGCCGAAATAACTGCGCCGAGTGAGACAAAGGTAATCACGGTCAGCGAGGTGGCGATAATGCCATTCATTGCGATATCGCTGCAACGCAGCAGGGCTGGCACCACGATGAAGCCGCCGCCGACGCCCAGCAAGCCGGTGGACAGGCCGGAGACTAAGCCGATCAGGCTTAATTTTAAAAAAGACAGGGCGTTCCAGCTGATACGACCGGTTTTAGTGTCAATCACGCAGGTTCTGGCGCGCGTCGCATTTTTTGACGAAGGGTGTGCGGATTGAAACAGGCGCGCGGCGACGATCAGCATCACGCAAACAAAGAGTGCCGTCAGCCAGCGCTCAGGCAGCCGATGCGCCAGCTGTTGCCCTAGGGGTGCTGCGAGTATGCCGGCAGCCGAAATGAGCAGCGCGGCGCGAATGCGGACTGCGCCTGCAATTAGTCCGCTTACCATGCCGATTGCGGCGGCTGTGGCAACGGTCAGCAGTGCGATGGGGGAGGCTGCACTCATCGTCCATCCTAGCCCCAGCGTGAGCGCCGGCACGGCGAGAATGCCGCCACCGGCACCGGTGAGTGCCAGGAGCAGGCCGATCAGTAAACCTAAGCTTATCGGGATGAGGAGCAAGGCTGCGTCAAAAAAAGCGTTATTTATTGATGCGACAGGTGTTAAGGCGTAGCAGCGCATAGGCTGGACACAGGCCAATCACGCCGGTAAGCATGGGGATGAGGCCGAACCAGCCCCAAGAGCCGATCAGGCCGGAATAGGCTAATTCGATCAGGGATAAACCTGCCAGAACGCGAAAACCGCGATCGAGCGTGCCGGTGTTTTTTTTCATGGGTTTTTCCTTCGCATCATTAGTACGGCGCAGAATAGCACCTGTGCCGTCGGTGATTAAAGTCACACGAGCGTGGCAAATTTTTTGAGTGCGGCGATATCGGTGAGGGTGATTTGTTCGCGACCGAGTTTGACCCAGCCCTGATCTGCAAACCCCTTGAGTAGCCGGCTGACGATTTCGCGTGCTGAACCCAGTTCGTCGGCGATGGCCTGATGGGTGAGATTGATGGGCCCCGTTTTGGCAATCAACAGCGCGGCCAGCCGCTGATCCAGCTTTTGAAAGGCAACCGCCGTGACCAGTTGCATCATGTCGGTCAGCCGCTCGGTAAACAGCCGGAACACATAGCGGCGGAAGTCGTCATGTTTGCCTAACAGTGCGTGAAAAACGCCGGCGGGCAGCATCACCATCTCGATCGGCTCGTCTACGATGCCGCGTGCTTGATAGGGGGTGCCTCCCATCAGGCAACTGCTGGTCAGGATGCAACTCTCACCCGGCATGACGCGATAAAGCTGCAATTCTCGACCGTTGGCGGAGGATTTAATCACACGCAGACTGCCAGAGAGTAGCAGCGGAAACCCCTGGCAGGGCTGATTTTCATCGAACAAAATCGTACCGGCCGGAAATGTCATCACCCGTGCGCTGGTGAGCAGTGCATCGAATTCATCAGATTGCAGCATCGGATACTGCTGCAGGATACGGGTGCGGGTGTCGTTAGTTAACATGGTTTATTTAAAACTTTTCTCCGTATCCTTCTCGACTCCGCATGGGGTTGATCAAGCTTCGGGGCGCATTTGCGGGAACAGGATGACATCGCGGATGCTGCTGCTGTCGGTCAGCATCATGATCAGTCGGTCGATGCCGATGCCCTCGCCAGCGGTCGGTGGCAAGCCGTATTCCAGTGCGCGGATGTAGTCGTTGTCCTTGAACATGGCCTCTTCGTCGCCGGCTTCTTTTGCAACAACCTGAGCATCGAAGCGCGCTTCCTGATCTTCCGCGTCGTTCAGCTCCGAGAAGCCGTTCGCCAATTCACGTCCCAGCACAAACAACTCGAAGCGCTCGGTGATGGCAGGATTAGCATCGCTGCTACGCGCCAGTGGAGAGACTTCCACCGGGTAGTCGATGATGAAGGTAGGTTCGAACAGCAAGGTCTCGGACAACTCTTCAAACAGCGACAATTGCAAGCCGCCCAGACAGTCTTTCGGATTGTGCTTGGCTTTGAGATCCTGCAGTTCGCTGAGCACGAAATCGCGGTCGTGTAATTGTTCGGTGGAGAATTGCGGGTGATACTTCTGGATCGCCTGCACCATAGTCAGACGGTGGAAGGGGAGGCCCAGATCGAGTTCGCGCCCCTGATAACTGACAACGGTGGTACCCAGCACCTTGCGTGCGACTTCGCGCAGCAGTTTTTCGGTGAAACTCATCAGGTAGTTGTAGTCGCGATACGCTTCGTAAAACTCCAGCATGGTAAATTCCGGATTGTGGCGGGTGGACAGCCCTTCATTGCGGAAATTACGGTTGATTTCAAAGACTTTTTCAAAGCCGCCGACCACCAGACGTTTCAGGTACAGTTCCGGCGCGATGCGCAAGAACATCTGCATATCGAGCGCGTTGTGGTGGGTCTCGAACGGTTTGGCCGAGGCCCCGCCGGGAATCGAGTGCATCATCGGCGTCTCGACTTCCAGATAGCCGTGATTGATGAAAAATTCGCGTATCGCCTGAATGATCTTGGTGCGCGTGACAAAGACATGGCGCGCGTCAGGATTGGTGATCAGGTCCAGATAACGCTGGCGGTATTTTTGTTCCTGATCGGCCAGACCGTGAAATTTTTCAGGCAGGGGACGCAGCGACTTGGTCAGCAGGCGCACCTGTGATACGCGCACGGACAGCTCGCCCGTCTTGGTCTTGAACAGCACGCCAACCGCCCCTAAGATGTCGCCCAGATCGTAATGCTTGAAGGCTGCATGGGCTTCCTCGCCGACATCGCCGTTGCTGATGAACAGTTGCAGACGGCCGCTCATGTCCTGCAAGGTCGCAAAGCTGGCTTTTCCCATTACGCGTTTGAGCATCATGCGGCCGGCGACAGCAACGTGGATTTGCTTGGCTTCCAGTTCGTCGTGCGTGAGTTCGCCGAACTCTTCGTGCAAATTACCTGACAGATGGGTACGGTCGAAATCGTTAGGGAAGGCGATTCCTGCACTGCGTATGGCGGCCAGCTTGTTGCGGCGCTCGGTGATAATCTGGTTGTCGTCTTGTGCGTGCGCGGCCAAAAGGGTATCTGGCTGGATTGGGGTAGTTTCAGTTGTCATAATGCTCGATGAGTTTTATTGCGATAAGTGCGCAATTGTGTCACAAAACGGCTGAATCAGGAATCGGCGCGTCGTCAGATCCTTCGTCAGGCGGATTTTTTGCCCGATGGATCAGCCCCGCTGTCGCTGGCGAACCGCTTCAAACAGGCAGATTGCCGTAGCGGCCGCGGCATTAAGCGATTCGACGGCGCCCGGCATGGGTATTGTCACCGGATGTGTTGCCAGCGCACGCAATTCGTCTGAAAGGCCGGCACCTTCATTGCCCATCATGAAGGCGATATTTCCTGTCAAATCGCAATCGAACAGACTGCCAGTGGCCTGCAGCGTGGTGGCCAGCAGTTTACCTGAGTAGCCTTGGGCGATTTTGACTAAATCCTGCTGCTCATGAATGGCAAGGCAAAAATGCCCGCCCATCGCCGCGCGCAGTACTTTTGGCGACCAGACATCGGCGCAAGCCGGTGATAAAAAGACCGCATCACACCCTGCGGCCGCGGCCGAGCGCACCATCGATCCCAGATTACCCGGATCCTGCACCGCCTCGAGCAACAAGGTGAAGCGGGCGGTTGTTATTTTAGGTGGCGGCAAATCGATCAGCGCGACAATGCCCGTTGGCGTTTTGAGTTCGGAGAGTTCCGAGAATAATTTGTCATCCAGTTGCGTGACGGGCACATCGCTTGTGCGCTCGCGCAGCAAGAATATTTCAGCATCCTGCAAGGCGGCGGCGTTCAGCAGAATATGGCGAGGCGTGTATCCTGCATCCAGATATGCCTTGAGCAGATGCGCGCCGTCCAGCAAGGTCTGACCTGCCTTGCGGCGGTTGCGGGTCGAGGCGGTGAGTTTGACGAGTTCTTTGTAAAATGGATTGTCGCGCGACTGGATATGTTTCATGGCGCTGATTTTATCATCAAGCAACCCGTTGTGATGAATTGGTGACGCCTGTGCTTTGAAATCTGCTTCACCCTGGATAATTTGTTGGTCGATTAATTTCTGTCTCTCGCTGTTTTGAGTATACGGTTTGACCGAATAAGGGGAGAGTGATATGATGCTCTCCGTTTCCTGATGCAACTTCTTTACGGAGTGTTTAGCATCACATTTGCGCCCGTAGCTCAGCTGGATAGAGTACTTGGCTACGAACCAAGGGGTCGGGCGTTCGAATCGCTCCGGGCGCACCATATTCGGATGTAAAATCAATGGGTTAGGTCTTAAACGGTCTAGCCCATTTTTCTTTTGAAGGAACTTTGAAGGGACTCAGCTTTTTCCCTGAACAGCATCTCCAGATTCGCGTTTGTCCGGTTGCTTGTTGAGGCCGACCGAAAAGTGACCCAGTTATAGGGGTTGTGCCGACCCAAA
>JBAXJT010000051.1:0-18985 GCA_037137715.1 Nitrosomonadales bacterium | reverse complement strand
ACCCTGCCTTTTTGGTTTGAAATTTGGCCCATCAACACTTAACTACTACAGAGCCTATTTATTTTTACAAAATGACTGAAATTTCGACTAAAGATAACCAGCTGGATTTGTTCGTGTTTTTTAGTGCCTTTCGTGGACAACTGCTGTTTTTAGGTTAAAGAGAAGGTTGAGACCCGGACTGTTGCTCGAAGGCTTCAACCGCCTTCTTGACCGACACAAAAAACTGCTGACTACCCAGCGCTTCAGAGAGCCCCACTTTCGCCAACTCTTCCCGAAAGGGTCTGGGTGCATCGGCGATCTTGATTTGCACGCCGCGCTCCTGCATTTCCCGATGCAGTTCGGCGAACCGTTGTGCGGCCGTCACGTCCATGTCGGTAATCGCCTGCGCATCGATAATCAGCCACTCAAGATTTTCCTCTGCTTGATTCACCAATTGCACGATGCGCTCCATCACATAACGCGCATTAGCGAAAATCAGCGGCGCATACAACCGGTAGACAATCACGCCCGGCACCGTTTCGGCCTCGTCATCCTCCAGGCAATCGTGAAACTTACCGTCCTTGATCAGCCGCTTGAGCACAGCATCGCGCGGACGGGACAACTCGACCAGCAGCGCGATCAGCGACAACAATAAGCCTGCGATAATACCGGTCACCACGCCGGCCAGCAGGATCGCCAGCGTCACACCAACGGCGATCGCAAACTCGTTCCGGTCGATCTTATACAGTGTACGCAGCGATGCCAGTTCCAGCATACCCACTGCGGTGACAATCAAAATAGCGCCGAGCGCGACCTTAGGCAGCAAGGCAATGAGACCTGTCAGGAACATCAGGAACAGCAACAAACCGCCTGCGGCCACCAGTTGTGCCACCTGAGAGTGGCCGCCTGCCGCATCGACAATCGAGGTGCGCGACTGACTGGCCGACACCGGAAACCCCTGCCACAGGGACGCCAGAATATTCGCCGAGCCTAGTGCGGCCAATTCCTGATTCGGATTGACCGGATAACCGTGCTTTTCCGCAAACGTCTGTGCCAGCAATATCCCGTCAGAAAACGTCAGGAAGGCCAAGGCTACAGCGGCAGGTGCCAGCGCGGCAATATCAGACCAGAGTGGCACGAACAGAGACAGCCGTGGAATCCCGGAAGGCACGAGGCCGACCAGTGCAATACCGTACTGCCCCAGATCGAAAAAAACCGTCAGTAAAATCGCGACCCCCGATGCCACTAGCGCACCCGGCACGCGTGGCAGCCAGCGCCCCATACCGACCAGCAGCGACACCAACAAGACACCAAATAGCACCGTAGGCAGATGGGCGGTGGGCAATTGGCGGATCAATGTTGAGAGCAGCGGGAAAAACTCTTCCCCCTGAGTCTTAATCGCGAACATTTTTCCTAACTGAGTGGAGATGAGCACTAGCGATGCGCCATTGAGATAACCGACCAACACCGGTCTGGATAATAAATCGGCGATCACGCCTAAATGCAAACGCGCGGCTAGCAGCAAGACCACGCCTGACAACAAGCCTAACTCGGCGGCCAACTGGGCCATCCGCCCTGCATCGCCGAATGCCAGCGGCAAAATCGCCGACCCTGCCAGCAATCCGATTGCAGCATCCGGTCCTGCAATAACATGACGCGAACTGGCAAAAAAGGCGTAGCCGAGGGAGGCTGCCAGTGCCGCATAAAGGCCGGTGATCGGTGGCAAATGCACGAGTTCGGCATAGGCGACAACTGACGGGATCATCACGATGCAAGCCGACAAGCCTGCCGAGACATCTCGTCCTAACCAGCGAGGATGGTAATTTCGCAAGGTGTCTAGCAGCGGCAAATACGAATTGAGCGGTTTGCGGTGTAGGGGGATTTTCATAGTTTGGGACAGTTCCGGATATCAACTAAAGCGCGCACGATCTATTAGTACATACGCAATACTAAACCAGCCTGAGAAATTTGCGCATAAAATTGCACAGTGGCTGAGCGAGCCGTGCCGGCGATAGGTTTGCGCTATAATCGCCATCTTTTCAGCCTGCACTCGCTTAGGACATCATCATGGAAGTCGAACAAATCAATTCAATCAACAATCACTTGCAAGACTTGAGCTTACGCAGCAATGAATTACGGAGGTATCTTTGACTACGATACCAAACAGGAACGGTTAACCGAAGTCTGCGAATTAGCGGAAGATCCGGCCATCTGGCAGGATGCAAAACGCGCACAGGAACTGGGGCGCGAGCGCAAGTTGCTGGAGGGGATCGTATTGGGTTTGAGTCAAATCCAGCAGGATCTGACGGATGCCGCCGAATTGTTTGAAATGTCGCAGGAAGAAAACGACAACGAATCCATGGAAAGTACGGCGGCCGACATCGACGACATCGAGCGGCGCGTGGCAGAAATGGAATTTCGCCGCATGTTCAATCATCCGATGGATCCGAACAGCTGCTTCGTCGATATTCAAGCTGGCTCCGGTGGTACCGAGGCGCAGGATTGGGCTTCCATGCTGATGCGAATGTACGTACGCTACGCCGAGCGTAAAGGTTACCAGGTAGAAATTCTTGAATTGTCCGACGGCGATGTCGCCGGCATCAAGGGGGCATCACTCAAGATCATCGGCGACTATGCCTTCGGTCATCTGCGCACTGAGACCGGCGTGCACCGTTTAGTGCGTAAATCGCCTTTCGATTCCGGCAACCGCCGCCACACCTCGTTCTCCAGCGTTTTCGTCTATCCGGAAGTGGATGACTCAATTGAAATTGATATCAATCCGGCCGATCTGCGCGTGGACACCTATCGCGCATCGGGTGCGGGCGGTCAGCACATCAACAAGACCGACTCTGCGGTGCGCATCACTCACATTCCAACCAATATCGTCGTGCAATGCCAGAGCGATCGTTCGCAACACCGGAACCGTGCAGAGGCAATGGCGATGTTGAAGTCGCGTATGTATGAAGAAGAGTTACGCAAACGCAACGAAGAAAAGCAGGAAATGGAAGACGGCAAGACGGATATCGGCTGGGGCCATCAAATCCGCTCTTACGTGCTGGATCAGTCACGCATCAAAGATTTGAGAACCAACCATGAAGTCGGCAATACACAGGGCGTGCTCGATGGCGATCTGGACGATTTCATCTCAGCCAGTTTAAAACAGGGCGTTTAACAGCCGCTGCCCCGATCGGGGCAGCGTATCAGACGCGAGAACCCTCGTGCTCGAGCAACTCACGAATTTCTTCAAGCTCTTCTAGCGTGATACCCAGATGATGCAGCGCCTCTTGAAAGTGCTCATCAGTCACTTCAAAATTGGCATTTTCATTGAGCCCCGCAACCAGACGTTCTGCCACATGAGTGACCGCAATCAAGGACACTGACAGACCTGACAGGGTCGCTTCGGGCAGGTCATACACATCACTTTCATGGTGAAACAAAATCGACTGACCGATATTTTTGGGCAGTCCCCAGTTTCGCGCCAGCAAAGACCCCACAATGGGGTGAGTGCAGGGGAAATATTCGTTCTCAGCATCGATCAAGGGCTGCTTGTTCTGCATCGCCTGCTTGATGACATCGCAGTAGTTATCAAAACGCTTGCGCAACAAGGGAATCGCCGAATCATGAAATAAGGCAAAGGTATAGGCGGCATCCGGAGGAATACCGTGCTGTTTTCTGGCAATCAAACCGGCAGCGGTCGCCACGAGGGCGGCGTGACTCCAAAAACTCTCTAACCATTTCGCATCCACGCCGCTCATACAACTGCGCAGTGCGGCCGCAACCACGACACACACCACGTTCCGGATACCCAAACGGGCCAGTGCGACAGAGACCCGACTCACGGGCTGACTGGTGCGAAACATCGGTGAATTGGCCAGTTTGATGGTCAGTGCAGCCATTCCGACGTCCTGTTCAATGGCCATCGCCAACTTCCTGATATCCGGTTCATCCCGCTGAGCCTCGGACATAGCTAAAGTGACAATAGCAGGACAGGTCGGAATATCGATGTTTTTAAAAACGAGACTGACGTCCTCGTGCGACAACTCCAGATGATCCACTTCCTTACCAACGCCCATAACTACCCCTAAAAATACTGCCCAAACAATTTAAATAGTTGCGAACGATAATACTTTTTGATCTTAATGGATACTAGCCAATAGGGCTACATGCCGCTCATCTGAACGCGCTGACACTGGTTAATCCTTTACCGGCGCAACATGCCAGATGCGCTCCGCATATTCTTTAATCGTACGATCGCTGGAAAACTTGCCCATTCCCGCGACATTCAAAATCGCACGGCGCGTCCACTCATTTTGGTTACGATACAGGTCACTCACGGCATCCTGACAGGCAACATACGCCTCATAATCTGCCAGCAAAAAATACTTGTCGCCCTGATGGAGCAAGGCATCAACAATAGGCTGATGGCGACTAGGCTCATCGGAGCAGAAATAGCCACTTGAAATCATATCCAGCGCCTGTTTTAAATCGGCATTAGCTTGATAATAACTCATTGGATCGTATCCCTGACGACTTAACACGTCCACCCCGTCGGTCGTCAGACCGAACAGGAAGAAATTGTCGCTGCCCACCTCTTCGCGCATCTCAACATTGGCGCCATCGAGCGTACCAATGGTCAGCGCACCGTTGAGTGCAAGCTTCATGTTTCCGGTACCTGATGCCTCGGTACCTGCCGTAGATATCTGTTCCGACAGATCGGCGGCTGGCACAATACGTTCGGCGTTGGACACATCGTAATTCGGGATGAAGACCAGTTTCAAGCGATTTCCGACCCGCTGGTCGTTATTGACAATATCCGCGACATCATTGATCAGACGAATGATGCCTTTGGCCATCGCATACCCGGGTGCCGCCTTACCGGCGATGATCACCGTGCGCGGCATACAGTCAACGCCCGCGCGAATACGGTTATAAAGCGTGATGACATGCAGCACATTGAGCAACTGGCGTTTATATTCATGTATCCGTTTAATCTGAATATCAAACAGAGAAGCGGGATTCACTTCAATACCCAGTTGAGCACAGATCAAATGAGCAAGCCGCACCTTATTTTCCTGCTTGACGGCCCGAAATTGTATTTGAAATGCCTCATCCCCGGCCGCCTCGCGCAATCCTTTGAGCTGATCAAGATCGGTGATCCAGCCAGTGCCGATCCGCGTACTGATCAACGCGGCAAGACCCGGATTGGCCTGATTCAACCAGCGTCTTGGCGTCACGCCATTGGTCATATTGACAATTTTCCCCGGCGTAATGCGTTCGAAATCTGCAAAAATCGTACGCTTCATCAAGTCGGTATGCAAGGCGGCCACACCGTTGACGGTATGACTGCCCACAATGGCCAAGTGGGACATCCGCACGCGGCGTCCATTGGCTTCATCGATAATCGACAAGCGCTTGAGCAACTCGCCGTCCCCGGGAAATTGATGCATCACCTGCTGCATAAAGCGGTAATTGATTTCAAAAATAATCTGTAAATGGCGCGGCAGCAGTCGTTCAAAAAAGGCAACCGGCCAGGTCTCCAAGGCTTCGGGCATCAGTGTGTGATTGGTATAGGAAAAGATCCGCGTGGTCAGCCCCCAAGCCTCATCCCAGCATAACTTATGCACATCGACCAACAGACGCATCATCTCGGCAACGGCGATAGACGGGTGTGTGTCATTCAACTGAACCGCAATTTTATCCGGCAAAGTCGACCAACCCTTGGCATGTTTCTTATAGCGGAACAACATATCCTGCAGCGAGGCGCTGACAAAAAAGTATTGCTGCTTGAGTCTTAACTCACGACCGACTTCGGTTGAATCATCCGGATACAGCACCTTAGATAAGTTTTCCGAATCATTCTTGTCGGCAACGGCCTGTATATAATTTCCCTGATTGAAATAGCGCAAATCAAAATCGCGCGAAGACTTCGCCGACCACAGCCGCATATTATTGACCGTTTTCCCGCCAAATCCCGGCACCGGCGTGTCATACGCCATCGCCATCACGTCATCCGTTTCAACCCAATGGTGATGAAGCGAACCATCCTCGTGCTTGTATTCGACAACCCGCCCATGAAATTTGACTGGATACAATAACTCGGGACGCGGGAACTCCCAGGGATTGCCGTAGCGCAACCAGTTATCAGGATGCTCGACTTGTTCACCCTTTTCAATGCTCTGGCGGAACATCCCGTATTCATAGCGGATACCGTAGCCGTAGCAAGGCAAATCCAAAGTCGCCATAGAGTCTAAAAAACACGCAGCCAGTCGCCCCAACCCGCCGTTACCCAGCGCCGCATCAGACTCGATTTCGGCAACCTTCTCATACTCTTGTCCCAGTTCATATAGCGCAGTTTTCAATTGCGCATCGAGTCCCAGATTGAGCATGGCATTGCTCAGCGTACGCCCGACCAGAAACTCAAGTGACAGATAATAAATTCGTTTTGAGTCGTGCTCATAGTAGCGCTGCATGGTCGCCATCCAGCGCTCAACCAGATGATCGCGAACCACATGTGCGGCGGCTTGAAACCAATCGCGCGTGGTGGCATTCGGTAAATTTTTACTGCTGGAATAAATCAGATGATGAGTCAGCAAGGCGCTGATACCCTCAACACTCATGCCTGCATTTTTCGGTATCGGGCTGTGATTCATTTTCGACCTCTCGTGATGGGTTTTTCGGCACGAACTGATTCTCCGCGCCCAACCAAACCCTGTCAATCCTTCAACCCGCTCTGAAAATGTCTCGCATAACACGCGGATTCAATTTCGTGAACAGCCAAAAATCAGATGGGTAATCATACCCCATAAAAAAACCCCCTCAAGTTTACACCTGAGGGGGTTGTATCCAACGACTTCGAATTACTTGAAGGTCAGAACGTAAGCAATAAAATTGCCCTTGTCTTTGGCAGAGCAATCTTTACCGTAGACTTGTTTGCAATGCTTAGTGAAACCCTTAGCGGATTCGTTCAGGTCAGAAAAACGTTTTGGATTCGCAGAAGGCGCCATAGGCTGGATTTCTTTGCCAGTTTCATTGTGCTTACCCTTGTTGGCAGGATTATCTGTATGGCAAGTTGCGCAGGCCAGATCTTTACCCTTAACCATTTGCTTGCGAGTATAGAACTCTTTACCGTCATCAGCCGACAGAGTCGACTTGGCAAACAAAGAATATTGCTTAGCAGCTTGTTCGGCAGTCGTAACATCGGCTTGCGCAGAAAAACTGATCAAACCAAAAAGTGCGAGCAGCAAGTATGATGCTTTTTTCATCTGTGAATCCCTCCCATGGGTTTAAGTTTGTACAACAGGCCGTATTCTCCAGCACCCAACCACACGCTGTCAATAACTATATGCAACGTAGGTTATTGTCTCGTGCGCAGCTGACATTTTGAAACTTTACACCCTGTTTTCACCCATAAATCGGCGCAATCACGGGTTGAGGCGACCACACAAAACGTTTACAAACCCTGAGCACGTAAAAAAGCAGCATCCTTAAGAGATAAGGATGCTGCCATTAAATACCTCTGTACTATTTAACTACGCTGTCGATCGTAATATTTAAGCCTTTCGTACCAGGTATCACGACACCGGCTGATCCTTCCAGATCGCCCGCTTGCGCCATCGGCGTACCCGATTTGGAAACACGCGCCAGCACCACGACCTTATCAAAACCAGAGAGTTTCAATTGCGGTTGCATCGCCATACTGTCGTCGAGTGTAAACTCCATCGGCAAGTCTTTAACCTGCTTGCGTATCACCGCGAGCGGCATTTTAGGGCCTTCCGCCGCACGCGCCAGGATAAACACAACGTCGGTAGGTGCCGCTTTAGCCAGCAATGCGGGACTTAACGTGACGCGTCCGGTAATCGCTACAGACGGGTTGACCGCCACTTTTTCGGGCACATTCGCCGCCGGCAACTTGGCCAACTGCTCCTTGCCACCCTTTTGCTGCGACAGATAGTCGCGCGCCTGATTGATCCCGTCATGGATCATCTGGATTTGCGGATAATCCGGTGGCAACAGGCTGACCAGCTTCTGCCAGTGGGTGATCGCCGACACGTAATCACCACGTTCCATATCGGATGAGCCTGCCAGCGCCAGCGCGGTGGTATTTTCAGGATCGAGTTGCAGTGCCTTATTGATGAATTTGGTCGGTTCGCCCAGCAGCGACTGATTGTTGTTCATCGCCATCGCATCAGCGTAATTCGTCCAAAGTTGCGACTCATTCGGCACCAGCTTGACTAGCTCGCCGTAGGCGCGAACGGCATCAGCGTAGCGCTGCAACTCGGTGTAGGAGCGCGCGAGCATCAGCCAGCCGTCAGGATTTTCCGGCAATTTTACAAGCTTCGCCTCCAGTTCCTGCAAGGCGGCTTCAGAACGTAAAACCCCAAACCCTTCAGCGCCTTCGCCTTGCATCTGCTGCGGCTGCATGGCCTTCAGGTTACCGATTTGCAGATAGAGCAACACACTGCCAAGCGGAATCAGCAACGCCAGCACAATAGCCAACACCCGCGCCGGATTGCGAACCCCTACCTGCGGCGCTGTCGTCGTTTTGACTTCTTCAATCAAACGCGCCTGCAATTCGCGACGACCCTGCTCGAAAGAGGCCTGCGTGAGCAGACTATTATTGAGATCGGCTTCAAGCTCGGCGGCCTGGTCGCGCAGGATTTCCAAATTGGCCGCATCGCGCAGCACATCGTTATTCGCAGCATTTTTGTTCCACAGCGGCCAGATGACAAAAGGCAGCGCTACCAGCAGCATCGCTGCACAGACTATCCAAAATAGGGTCATGCGTGAGTATCCTTATGTGGTGCGTGTGTCTCGTTTAAATCAGGATCATTGAGTAAAGCGCAGGCACGCAGTTGTTCCTGTGCGGACAGTTCAACATCCACGACCTGACCTTTGCGTTTTCTCAATTGGTAATACAAACCCGCGCCTCCCAGCACCAGCAGGATAAACGGCGCCGACCACAACGGCATGGTTTCCTTATCGACCGGCGGATCAAACAACACCGACTTACCGAAGCGTTCAACGAGCAGATCGAGGATTTCCTGATCAGTAGCGCCCGCCTGCATTTTTTCACGCATAATCTGACGCACATCTTTCGACCAGTCTGAATGCGAATTGGACACAGGCTCGCTCTGGCACACCAGACAACGCACTTTTTCAGCCAGCAGCATCATGCGGCGTTCCGTCACAGGATCCTCTGCGATGTCCTTTGCAACGCCTGCAAACGACAACGCCGGCAACAGGCACAACAGTAAAATTGAAAGATATCTCATTTGGCTTGCAACCCCGCGACCATCGGCAGTATCGTTTCACGCAGATTTTGTGCCGTCAGCGCGCCGATCAACTTATAGGCGATCATCCCTTGCTTGTCGATTACATAGGTTTCCGGCACGCCATACACGCCGTAATCGAAACCCACTTTACCATCTAGATCTGCGATCACCAGTGAGTACGGATCGCCCGCACGCTTTAAGGTCATTTCACCATCGACGGCCTTATCCTTGTAATCGAGACCGACAATAGGCACGGTATTCTGACGAGACAATTCCATCAAGATAGGATGTTCGTCCTTGCAAGCACCGCACCAGGATGCCCAGACGTTGAGCAGCCAGACCTTGCCTTGCATATCTTTAGGTGAAAACTTCTTTTCAGGCTCATGCAGTAGCGGCAACACAAAGGCAGGAGCTGCACGACCGACCAGCGGTGAGGGGACTTCGCGCGTATCGCGCCCTAAACCCTTGTATAAAAACACCGACAAGACCAGAAAAATCACAAACGGTAAAATGAAACGCATCATGATGCTGCTCCTTGATCAATCGTCGGTGCTGCCACCTTCTTGTGGATACGGTAACGACGGTCAGACACGGCCAGCAGGCCACCCAGTCCCATTAACAGCGTGCCAGCCCAAATCCAGTCGATAAACGGTTTGATATAAACGCGCACCGCCCAGGCACCTTCCGATTCCGGAATAGGCTCGCCCAGCGACACATACAGATCGCGAAACACGCCGGTCTGAATCGCAGCTTCCGTCAGCGGCATGCCGGATACATTGTACTGGCGCTTTTCAGGGGTCAATTCGCCCACTATCTTGCCGTCATGACTGACCGTGACATGCCCGACACCGGCAACATAATTCGGCCCTTCGGTTTCAGTCACACCGTTGAAACGGAACTCATAGCCACCTGCGACCACTGTGTCGCCGACATTCATGCGCACATCGCGTTCAGTTTCATAACCCTTTACCAGCGTCACGCCGATGATGAACAACGCCACACCCAAATGCGCCAGCTGCATGCCGTAATAGCTCATGCTTTGCTTGCGTACCCTAGCCATAAATGCGCCCTGCCCGGCTAAACGCTGGCGCAATCCAACAACCAGCGTCGCGATGATCCAGAACGCCATTAACAGACCCAAAACGATCATCGGAGACCATTTATTTGATTCTAAAGACAAAAAACGACCCATCAGGAGCGGCAGCAGCAAAGCCAGCACCAGCGAACTGGCAAACGCCCATTTCACGCGCTGTGCCAAATCTGGCACGGCCATTTTTTTCCAGCGCGCCAGCGGGCCTAAGCCCATCATGAACACCATCGGCATCATCAGTGGCACGAACACCGCTTCAAAGTACGGCGGACCGACCGAAAGTTTGCCGTAACCTAAGGCATCCATGAACAGCGGATACAGCGTGCCGATAAAGACGGAAGCGGAGGCGACCGACAGCAACACGTTATTCGATAACAGCAAAGACTCTCGCGACAGCATATCGAATTTTCCGCCTAAACCCACTTTCGGTGCGCGCCAGGCGAACAGTAGTAAGGAAGCGCCGATCACCAGCACCAGAAAACTCAAAATAAATATCCCGCGCTTCGGGTCGGCGGCAAAGGAATGCACCGATGTCAGCACACCGGAGCGCACGAGGAACGTTCCCAGCAGACTCAAGGAAAATGCCGCAATCGCCAGCAGCACCGTCCAGCTTTTGAACGCACCGCGTTTTTCGGTCACAGCCAGCGAATGAATCAAGGCGGTACCCAGCAACCACGGCATGAACGATGCATTCTCGACCGGATCCCAGAACCACCAACCGCCCCAGCCCAGTTCGTAATAGGCCCAACCGCTGCCCAGCGCAATGCCGATGGTCATGAATACCCACGCCACCGTGGTCCAGGGACGCGACCAGCGTGCCCAGGTCGCATCAAGCTTGCCGCCCAGCAAGGCTGAGATCGCAAAGGCGTAAGCAACGGAAAACCCGACATAGCCCATATAGAGCATCGGCGGATGGATTACCAAACCCGGATCCTGCAGCAAAGGATTCAGATCGCGACCATCGGCAGCGGCAGGCAACAGGCGATCGAACGGGCTGCTGGTGAACAGCATAAACAGCAGGAATCCGACCGAAATCAGCCCCATCACGCCCAGCACGCGCGCGACCATCTCTTCGGGCAGATGGCGACTAAACAGGGCAACCGCAGCGGTCCAGACCGACAACAGCAAGGCCCACAGCAGCAGCGAGCCTTCATGCCCGCCCCAGATCGCCGCAAAACGATATTGCCCGGGCAACTGCGAATTCGAATGCTGCGCGACATACAGCACTGAGAAATCATTGCCCAAAAAGGCATAGGCCAGCGTGGCAAAGGCAATGCTGATAAAAATCAGCTGACCGTATGCTAAGGGACGGGCAACCCCCATCAGGACGGGATTATTGCGTGCCGCACCTAAAATCGGCAGCACGCCTAAGACTATCGCCAGACACAGCGCGACGATGAGAGAAAAATGACCTAGCTCTGGAATCATGTATTAGCTTTCAGGGATTATTGGGCAGCAGGTGCGCTGACCGATGAGACCGCAGCGGCGGCTTCCGCTTTTTTCAGCGCATCGGCAGCTTCAGGCGGCATGTAGTTTTCATCGTGCTTGGCGAGCACTTCGGAGGCATGCATCATGCCATCCGCTTCCATCTTGCCTTGAGCGACGACGCCCTTACCTTCTTTAAACAAATCAGGCAGGATGCCTTTATAGACGACCGGCAACTTCTGTTTCAGGTCGGTAATCATGAAATGCACGGTCAGGCCATCTTTTTCACGCTGGATACTGCCCACTTCCACCAGACCGCCGATACGAAAACTGCGTTCCAATGGAGCTTTTTTTTCAAATACGTCAGTGGGCGTGAAATATAAACTGACGTTTTCCTTCAACGCATTCAATACCAAAAACACCGCGAGCCCGACTGCCGCCACCGCAAGCACAATGTATAACGTTCTTTTCTGACGCGGTTTCATCTTATTCCTCTTCCGAAGCTTCGCGCATCAGGCGCACCTGCTGCAGGGTAATTTTTCGTTTGTGTATCACCATCCCAATTTCAACCGCAAAGATGATAAATGCGACTGCGTAAGAGCCCACCCAAATATAGGTAAGCGGATTTTCTCTCATCCAGATATCCAGCCCCATTACTTAACCTCCGCCAGTTCAGTGATCCATTTGGTATTTTTTTCGCGTTCAAGAATGATGCTGCGCACCCGCAGCAACGCAATTGCAATCGCATACAGCCAGCAGGCGGCCAGCATGGTGAACATCGCCTGCTGCATCGCAACATGCATCGAGGTGCCCGAATACTTAATGGTCGAACCCTGATGCAGCGTATTCCACCATTTGACCGAGAAATAAATGATAGGCACGTTCACAGACCCCACGATCGCCAGCAACGCTGCTGCGCGATCAGCCCGTCGAGGATCGTCGATCGAGGCGTGCAGCGCGATAAAGCCCAGATACAGGAACAGCAAGATCAGTTCAGAGGTCAGGCGCGCATCCCAAACCCACCACGCGCCCCACATCGGTTTGCCCCACAGGGCACCCGTCCAGAGCGAAATAAAGGCAAACAACGCGCCGGTCGGCGCAATTGCGCTGGCCATCATCGAAGACAAACGCGTATTAAAAATCAGCCCCAGAGCGGCATACCCTGCCATCATCAGATACAAAAACATCGAAATGATCGAGGACGGCACGTGAATAAAGATGATGCGGTAGAACTCGCCTTGCGTCGCATCGCTAGGCGCCACGACAAAGCCGATGTACAAGCCGACCGCGAACAAAATCGCCGAGGAGATCGCAAACCAGGGAATCATCTTGCCGGCGAGCGGATAGAAGGTGGTGGGTGCTGAATATTTAAACCAGTTAATTGCCATACATTACTCCATCGAAATTCTTAATGCCTGTGCCGTCACCCAAGGGGTAAAGGCCAGCGCCAACACCAGCAATGCGCCCATCAAAGACAAATGGGACGACACATTCAAACCGCTGGTCACCGCCTGCACGGCACCGGTGCCAAAAATCAGCACAGGAATACACAAAGGCAGCACCAGCAAGGACAGCAGCACCCCGCCACCTCGCAACCCTAAGGTCAGCGCGGCACCGATTGCACCGACCATACTCAAAATGGGCGTCCCCAAAAACAGAGTTAACATCAACACCCCGATCGCTTGGGCCGACATATCGAACTGCAAGCCCAATACCGGCGTCATCAACACCAGCGGCAGTCCGGACACCATCCAGTGCGAGGCCATTTTACCCAGCACCAGCACCGACAAAGACTGGGGCGCTAATAACATTTGCTCTAGCGTACCATCCAAATAGTCCGCCGAGAACAGGCGAACCAACGACAACATTGATGCGAGTAAGGCTGCTACCCACAGCACGCCGGGCGCCATTTTACGCAACATATCCATTTCCGGTCCGACGCCGAGTGGAAACAAGCTGACCACCATTACAAAAAAGAACAAGGTAGTCAGTACGTCTGCACGACGACGCATGGCCAGCACGAGATCCCGGCGCACCACCAGCAATAACAATGAAATCAACGATAATTTTTTCATGACAGCGACAGACTGCGCATCTCCATACCCGCCACGACCAGCGGCTGATGTGTGGTAAAAATCACCATACCGCCACTTGCCAGATGCTCACTGATCAGTTCCCCGATCAACGCCACTGCTCCGACATCTAAAGCCGCTAAAGGTTCATCCAGCACCCACATTTTGGCATCATTCACCAGTAGACGCGCCAGCGAGACACGGCGGCGCTGTCCCTGTGAGAGCACCTTCGTCGGCAAACGCTCGCGCCCCTTGAGTCCCATGCGCCGCAAGGCGGCAATGGCATCTGCTTCATTCAATTCCATGCCCGACAACCCCGCCGAAATACGCAGATTCTCAAGCGCACTCAATTCATCCTTGATGGCATTCAAATGCCCCAGATACATCATCTGGGAAAAATAATCCTCAGCCAATTCGCGCACATCGGTACCACCCCAAGAGATACAGCCCTCATCAGGGGTAATAAAGCCGCACAAGGTGCGCAACAAACTGGTCTTTCCGCTGCCATTCGCGCCCTGAATTTGCATGATCTGCCCCGGCGACAGCGTAAAGCATAATCCCGAAAACAGGCGATGATCACCGCGGCTACAAGCAAGATTGCTGACTTCCAGCATGAAAAAAGACCTGAAATTGAACAACTCAGGATTATATACGATTGCATACGCCAGATGCGCGACATTCAATTGCTTTATAATCCGGCCACTTTTGACCAACCTGAAGGGGTACACATGGGATTTTTGGCCAACAAACGAATTTTGATTACCGGCATGATCAGCACACGATCCATCGCCTATGGCGTAGCCGTTGCGATGCACCGCGAAGGCGCTCAACTGGCCTTCACCTATCAAGG
This sequence comes from Nitrosomonadales bacterium, assembly GCA_037137715.1. Lineage (GTDB taxonomy): Bacteria > Pseudomonadota > Gammaproteobacteria > Burkholderiales > Gallionellaceae > Gallionella. The sequence goes on along the minus strand of JBAXJT010000051.1, from coordinate 4,297 downwards.
TGAACGCGTACGAGAGCGTGTGCTGGGATTAGCCCGTGAATTTAACAGTGAGCTGGTATTTGAATGTGATGTCGCCTCGGACGAGGACATCAATAATTTGTTTATCAGCTTGAAGCAGCACTGGGATGGCTTTGACGGGTTTGTGCATGCAATCGCCTTTGCACCGCGCGAGGCGCTCGAAGGAGAATTTCTCGACGGCTTCAGCCGCGAAGCTTTTCGGGTTGCCCATGACATCAGTTCCTACAGCTTTCCTGCGATGGCAAAAGCAGCATTGCCAATGATGGAAGGACGCAATGCGGCCATCTTAACGTTAAGCTATCTGGGCGCTGTGCGCACCATGCCGCATTACAATGTGATGGGCATGGCCAAAGCCAGTCTGGAAGCATCGGTGCGATATCTTGCGATGCAACTGGGAGCACGCGGCATCCGCGCGAACGGCATCTCGGCAGGCCCCATCCGTACGCTGGCAGCAGCGGGCATTGCTGATTTCGGAAAGCTGCTGGGTTACAACGAAAAACACGCGCCACTCAAACGCAACGTCACAGCAGAAGAAGTGGGCAACGCCGCAGCCTTCCTGTGCAGCGATCTGGCCAGCGGCATCACAGGCGAGATTACTTATGTCGATGGCGGTTTCAATACCACCTCGCTAGGCTCGACAGAGGCATGAACGATAAATTAAAGCCGCATTGAGACCGTTTATAAACGGCATATGGATGCTAAGGAGCGTTTGATGGGAATTGAAGATACTAAATTTTTGGTCGTGGATGATTTTTCCACCATGCGACGTATTGTACGCAACCTGCTAAAAGAACTAGGCTTTGCCAATATTCAGGAAGCGGAAGACGGCGTCGAAGCTTTAAAAAAACTACGCTCAGACACGTATGATTTCGTTGTGACGGACTGGAATATGCCCAACATGACAGGGATTGAGTTGCTGCGCGAGATTCGTGCGGATGCCAAACTACGCCATCTGCCAGTCCTGATGGTCACGGCAGAGGCCAAGCGTGAAAATATTATCGAAGCCGCACAAGCCGGCGCGTCAGGCTATGTGGTCAAACCGTTCACTGCCGCCACGCTGGATGAAAAGTTGAAAAAAATATTTCAAAACATGAATAAGTGAACACGAACATGGCAAGCATGAACGAATCGAATGACGAAGATCTTGAATTGCTGTTTGAAAGTATACTGGCAAGCAAGACGTCAGCGCCCGAACCCATCGAACCCATCGAAGCGCCCCCCGCCCGTCTCATCAATCAGTTGGGGCAAATTACCCGAACCTTGCACGACACGCTGCGTGAATTAGGTTTAAACGCGCACATTGAACAGGTCGCCTCCTCGATTCCCGATGCCCGCGACAGGTTAAATTATGTCGCGACCTTGACACAACAAGCCGCTGAACGCGTGCTCAATGCGACGGAGGCAGCGCAACCGCTGGTCCAGAATCTGGAGACAGAATCAAAGCAACTGGAGCGACAATGGGATCTGATGCTGGCCGGCAAATTAAACTGCGATGAATTCAAAAGCCTAGTGATGCAGAATAAAGCATTCCTGCAGGCCCTGCCAGACAAAACCAGTTCGGCGAATAGTTATTTGATGGAAATCATGATGGCGCAGGATTTTCAAGACTTAACCGGTCAAGTCATCAAGAAAATCATTGATTTGACACAAAACATGGAGCGACAGTTGCTCGAGTTGCTACTGGAAAATGCGCCTGCAACCACAAAAAGCGAATCACCTGCCAGCTTAGAAAATGGCCCGGTCATCAATCCGGACGGGCAAGGTGCCTTAACAAGTCAAGATCAGGTCGATGATCTGCTCGATAGTTTAGGATTCTGACAGAACACCGCGTACAGAAAATTAAGCGCCAGAAACTGTTCGCAACGTCATCGAAAACAGCGTACCGCCGCCCGCAACACTCTCCAGTCGTACGCTCCCCCCGCCATGAGCCTCAGCCACCGCCTTGCATAACGCCAAGCCCAGACCGGTCGCTGAGGACTGATCAGGGATATTGCGTTGCACCAGCGCGCCGACCATTCCCACGCCGACGCCATCATCCTGCACGTTTAAAATCAGCGCATCAGGCGATTTCTCAAACCAGACGTCAACCCGGTGATGCGCATAACGAATCGCATTATTAAGTGCAGACTCCATCGCCAATTCCACCAGATTTTCATCAAGCCAGCCTGTCGCCTGCCTGTCCATACGCATTTTTTCGTAGTCAATACCCAAGGAGATCTGATGGCCGTGATGACTTTCCGGTGCCATGCCGGATTGACTGTTGTGAACCAGATCTTCGATGAATTCTAGCAATACCACTTCCTGCATCAGCGGCTCTAATCCAGACTGATCATATTTGTAAAGGGTTAAAAAACTGATCAGCCTGCCCTTCAAGTCCACACAGCGCCGGTACGCCCGCAGCCCTTCAGTTGGCGCATCCTCGCGGTGCACCAATTGCTCAAGATCTATTTCCAGCAAGGCCAAGGCATTTTTAATGTCATGAACAACCAGCGCCGCCAATGTTTTTTCCATTTATTTGCTCACAATTTCATTAAAAAACCGGTAAAAATTCATCACCTTCTGATTGTTTGGCACGAGCTTATCGAGCATCGACAAATAATTTTTTGCGCGCGCCATAATCTTGTCATCCCGCCCCTCATGCTTTAACCACAGCAAATGCAACTGCGCGGCCGTCATCAGCGTTTCAATATTTTCTTCCTGTATATCGAGCGCTTCAACGACCATCTCATTAGCCGCCTCGAAATGGGCCGTCCGCATCAGTTTAGTGGCCTCATCGACCAGCAATAAAATCCGCTTGCGCCCGCCGTCTATGACATCCTCCACCTTGTCTTTTTGTCCGGTATCTATCATGGATTTTTTGACATGGCGCGCGATGCGTTTTTCATCATTCCCGCTGCACTGAATCGCCTTGGTTAATAACTTTAAACCTAAAATTACATCACCCACTTTGAGTGCAGCTTTACCTAAGGCCGTCATCACAAAACTATTTTTCCGGCTCGCCATCAAGGAGGTCGAACGATCCATCAATTTCTTCGCCTTTTCACGCTCACCGGCATCGAAATAGGCTTGGGCGAGGATGGCGCCCTTCGCCACACCGAAAATCCCTTCGTCGCCGTGTTTGCGGGCATTTTTCTCCAGTGTCAATATGGCCGACTTATGGTCTCCCATATCCACCAGCGTCTGCGCGAGTGACAGATAATCGCCGGACCGCTCGACCATAGAGCCTGTCGATAACTGAATCGCCGCCTCTGCGTTCGCTTTGGCTTCGTCAAGCCTCCCTAACAAAAAGGCCGCTTGCGCGACTGAACGAAGTCGCTTTGCACTGGGCAAAATAACGGACGAGCGTAAGAGTAAATCAAAAGCCCCCTCTTCGTCGTCTGCTTCTAAGCGGATTTTAGCCAGCAGCTCATAGGCTGCCACATAATTTTTATTTTTATCTATCAGTTCGCTGGCAATAGACGAGGCCTGCGGAAAGTCGCCGAGCGCGTAATGCGCACGCGCCATACCTAGCATAATCCACGGCGTATCTGCACGGAGAGTCGCTGCCCTCGCATAGGTATCGAGCACCGCTGTATAGTCTTCGAGTTTTAACTGCGCTTCGGCCTTGCGTCTTAACACATCCATCCTGCGTCGATCATCTGCGGCCGTTGCGAGCAACTTATTACACTCATGGATCGCCACATCATAGCGATGGATATCCATCGCCTTGAGGACACGTATCAGATAGGTGCGCCGGTCTATCAGCCGTTCCAGCCGTGAACGCAACTTCGTCTCTGAACAGGGTTTGAGCAAATAATCATCCGGGATAAATTCGACCGCATTGGCGACAAAACTGTATTCTGTTTCTGCGGTCAGCATGATAAACAGCGTGGTGGCACTGAGAATATTTTCGTTGCGCAAATATTCTAAAAAGTGCTGCCCGGAACTCGACTTATTCAGATTGTAATCACACATGATTACATCGTAGGTGTTCAGTCCAATGAGTTCTAAGGCCTCATGCGCATTGACCGCCACACCCACAGAATTCATCCCGATCGATTGCAATTGCGTGCGTATCGCATGCCGCATCGAACTGATGTCATCAATGACCAGCGCAGACAATTTATCGAAGCGAACGTATTCGTTTTCGACATATTTGTCGAAAAAACTGACACCCTGAGGGATGATAGTAGCCAAAGCAGTCGGACTCCAGAAAATTATGGTTTAAGATTCTAGCCTTAATCAGCGGCGGATTCAACTCTGAAGTGCAACTTTTGTAAGTGAATTTAGGTGGTGAGCT
>JBAXJT010000050.1:0-19297 GCA_037137715.1 Nitrosomonadales bacterium | reverse complement strand
TCCACACCTCAAAGTTAAATTTTTTGAGGCGACAACTAGTCTGACACCGGGGGCCCCCACCCACTGCCCCAACTTAACACCATCACTAGTTTGATAATCTTGACTGATTTGACAATGTTTCTCCCGATTTACGAATTCAATAAGTTGACGTAACTTAAGTTCCCATTGGGCGGCATTAACATCCCATACCCAACTATCCACCTTTTCAAGTATAACTTTTCTCTCACCTGACAAGTTTTCCCTATTAGCTCGTTGATTTGAGACCCACAAACCCAATCGCGCCCCATCGCTCGTTTGATAATTACCAGGAACAAGGCAATGTCCCTCACGAGCTGCGAATTCCTTCAACAAGTTTACCCACTCATCCCATGGTTTTTTTTCACCAACAAATTTATTAGCCCACAACCAACCAACCGCTGATTCAAGCTGACTTTTTCGAATATCAGACAAATTAGCTTTTTTTTGTCGTTGTACTCCTACCCATTGACCTAGTCGATATCCATCAACCGTTCGGTAGCTACTAGATATTCGACAATGTCCTTCGTAATTGACAAACTCCCTAAAATAGCGAAAACCTTCTTCCCAACGCTCATCAGAAACACTCCATACCCATCTGGGTAACGACTCAAGTCGCATTTTGCGCTCGAGCGAAATTTTCCCCTTTGATCTGAGTTTTCGTTGGTCACTTACCCATTGTCCTAAGCTATATTTATCTTCAACTCCGTAGCCTGTCGGAACAAACGCATGTCCTTCTCGTTCAACAAACGCTTTTAACAATCCAAACCAACTATCCCAAGAGGCTCCAAGACTTTCTATGCACTCCGCCGTAATCGACTCGCGGATCGTTTCCAGCGAGACGTCAGGTCCCAATACTTCAACGCGTTCACTGAAGCGACTTTCGTTGTAGCCGCCCGTGCGGCCTTTATCCTCGCGCATCTGGCGGATGATGTCGGTGAGCACCTCGTCCTGCTCGCGCATCGCGCCAAGTAAATCCCAGATGTCATCAAAACCGGTGCGCTGTAATGCTTCCTCGATAGATTCATCGGCAGCCTGTTCGACAAATAGCGGCACCATCACATAGCCGAATTGTTTGCCGGGCGATTTACGCATAGCACGACCCGTGGCCTGAACAATATCCACCTTGGACTTGCGCGGCGAGATAAACGCCACCATATCTACGGCGGGTACGTCCACACCTTCAGTCAGGCAGCGCGCATTGGAAATGACCGCTTTATCCGCCTGACGAAACGCCTTCATGTTGTCTTCGCGGCGGGAAGTAGGCATTTCCCCGCTGACGTGCAATGTGGTGAAATCGGGCAAGTGCTGCCGGATGCCTTCGCCATCGCCGGATGTGAACGAACGCGCGGCAGCGACCGAACCGTGAAAAGTAAAGATGCGGCTCACGCCATATTTCTCTACGGCTTTTTGCAGGGCGATTTGCAGCGCGACCTGACGCGCCTTCACAGTATCGCCCGCAACGGTCACTTCACCCTGCTTGAGCAATTCGTCGTTAACCATTTCGGAGGTGACCACCGAGATCACTACCTTGTAATCGCAGATGATGTCGCGCCTTGCCGCTTCGGCAAAACTCAAGGTATGAATGACCGGGCCATACACTTCCGGCCTGTCCATCGAATACACCAACGCGTTGTCGCCTTCCTTGTCTTTCTTGCGAACGTCGTAATGGCGCGGGGTGGCAGTAAAGAACAGCCGCTTGCGGATCGGCAGGTTGGTGTCTTCCAGCGCAAAACTGAAACGCGTTCCCTCGCGACTGGCGGTTTTATGCGCTTCATCAAAAATTGCCAGATCGAACGGCAGAGTCATGCCGTCCGCGCCGACTGGCATGCCCTCTGCCACAACATGCGCCGACTGATAGGTGGAAAAGACGATCCTGATGCCATCGAATGCTTTGCTCAGAAAGTGGCTGACGACGGCACTCTCCGTGGTCACCGGGAAATCGAGATCGGCCTGATGCACGACCAGATTGTCCGCCCCCTTTGCAACGGTAGGATCGGAGCACACGCACATAAAGGTGAAGCGCTCCCAGGCGGTTTCCCTCAACCACTCATGCAGCAACTGGCGAACCAGTGCCAGCGACGGCACTAAAACCAGAATAGTTTTGCATTCGCGCTGCTCGGCAGCCCACAACGAGACCAGTGACTTGCCAGTGCCGCAGGCCATCACCACGGTGGCGCGGTTATTTGTCTGCAATCCGTCCGCAATCGCATCCAGCGCTTCCTGCTGGTGTGGCAGCGGATGTTTGCGGGACAGCGTTATCCGCCCGCTGTGCAGCCATTCCCGCATCGCAGCAAAATCATCGGTGTTGAGGCGATCCAGATCACTACCGCGTATGGGGACAAAACCGCTGCGATCCTGCATCAGCGCGGGCAGCGTCTCGCAATTGGTAATCAGCACCCGCTGACTGACCTGATCGGTCAGCCCCATAAAGGTGGAAAGTTCATCCCAGGTGAGCGCCGTGCGATTGCTGCGGAATTTGACCTGATAGGCACGCAACTCGCCATCAATGGTCAGATAAGTCCCATCCACGCCCATGTCCCGCCCCGTATCGAGCGAGAGAAGCTTGCGCTGCTCCAGCGGCACAGCCTCAAACGGCCAGACTTCCTGCGCTTGGGCGATTTTCTGAGTCGCCAGATAGGCTTCGGCAAATATCTCAAAGGCATCGCCGCGTTCCTTGTTGCCGGGCAACGCGGAAATTCTGGCTTCTAGTTCGGCGAATAAATTCAGGTTGTCGAACAGTCCGATATTCAGTAAACGACTGGCCGATGAGTGTCTGGATGTCATATTTTGTAAGGTGTATTGGACGCGCGTTTACTCAAAAAAATGTCGCTGGATGAAGCCGAAAATCAACAGAAATGGCAGGATGACCAAGACAATCAGCCAGAATCTGGCGAAGAGCTGATTGGCTGCCGCGATCAGTCGTTCGAGCATACTCATACGGCAATGCAGTATCCAAAAAATCTCATTGTTCGCCTTTGGAAAATTTTGCTTTGCATGATTGTCGTTCATTGACCAAGAATAAATCCAGTCAATTTTTATAGAGGCCTCGGGTGAGAGGGTAAATCAGACATCCGGCCTGCTTATCAACTCTCGGCCTAATATGAGCTCCATTTGAACGAATAACTCAGGGTTCCATCGTCCAGTTTTTCATAAAATATTTGTGCGTTGCCTTCATCGCCCCAGCAATAGGGATACTCCGAACCAATAGACCACAGCATTTGTGGCATATCAGCAGCGCTATACTGAATGGGATAAAACGTTCCGCCCACGTGATATCCACTCGGATCAAATAGTGAATCAAGCTCATCCACAAGTTCAATATATCGATCCTCTAATCGGCAAATCCGCTTCGCTTTTGAATATAAGGCCTTATCCAACGGGCTAATCTGCTCAATTTCATAGCGATTGATCAGCGGCTCGCCATTAAATAAACTTTGAGAGGTAAAGTACAAATCGCCATAACCTGAAACAGTCCATGCTTCATCATCTGTCAGCCAGTCGGTAGGAATAATGAAGTTTTTGTTGCCAGCTATTTGATTGAGCAGAGGATGCCCATGAATAAGATACTTTTCCTGCACATCACGTCTGGGAATGAGACGGAGATAAAACTTCGATACATCCTCCTGGTCGCCCCATACCTGTAACATTCCAGTGCCATACTCCGCTTGCATGACCCTGCTGCATTCCGTTAAGTTTATTTGCAAACAAGGCAGCCTATACAAGCCGTTGCTGTTAACCGGCCAGGGGTGCTTTTCAGAAGCGAAAAGTGGACCGCTTAAAATATCGCCACATCTATCCAATTCATCTAACGACACTCGATTCACAAAAGGTCTTCTCGCCCAACCTGCACGGAGGAAGAGAAGGTCTAATCGGTCAACATCCCATTGATCCAAATAGTCAGCAGCCTCGGCTTTAATTTTCATCCAAGCCCTGTGTGCATCATTGAATCTTTTGGGGTTGAGCGGCATTAGCGTATCCCTATTGAAATTTTAAAAATACTCATAAGACAATGCCGGTGTCCAAACGTGATTTCCGGCTCTTGAGACTGATGCGCAGCCTGCGAATCCAAGGTGCTCACAAGATTCTGAGGCTAAAGAAACTCATAAAACAATTTTCGTACGACCATGGAGATGAATAATCCAACAGCTACCGTGAAGCTGTGACCATCTGCTGATGGCACATTGTTGCTTGTCACGATCGTCAGCTTTGTGCCAACCTTTTCATAATTGCTGACGAAATCCAAAGGTGGGCAATAAATTTGTGCTGTGCATTATGTGTCGGGAGTGCTTTTGGCGCTATTGGAAAATTCTGATTTTGCAAGGGATTTTTGCTTTATATGGAATCAAGCGGGCATAGCTAAAAATTTTTAGCAGCATGATTGGGTATAATGCGCACCCGATATAAAAATCAGACAGGCTACCGTGTTCGATCGTCTCGCAGTCCTCTTGCAATACCTACTTCCAAAACAGCTTCTTACTGAAATTGCCGGAAAAGTCGCCAGTGCGCAGGCCTCATGGACGCCCTCGTTGATCAAGTGGTTTGTCGCACGTTACAACGTGAACATGGCGGAAGCAGCCAATCCCGATGTACAGAGTTATGCCACTTTCAATGATTTTTTCACACGCGCCTTAAAGTCTGATGCGCGTCTTTTGGCGTCGGCTACCTATGTTTGCCCGGTCGACGGCGCGATCAGTCAGTTCGGTTCGATTGAAAATGATCAGCTGTTTCAGGCGAAAGGTCACACCTATTCGACAACCGCACTGGTCGGCGGCGATGCGCAATTGGCGGCACAGTTTCAGGATGGCAACTTTGCCACCATTTATCTCAGCCCTCGCGATTATCACCGCATCCACATGCCCTGCGACGGGCGCTTGACGCGCATGATCTATGTGCCGGGCGATCTGTTTTCGGTGAATCCTGTAACCGCGCGCGGCGTGCCGGGTTTGTTTGCGCGCAACGAACGGGTGGTGTGCGTCTTTGATACCACGCAGGGGGAATTTGTCTTGACGCTAGTCGGTGCGACCATCGTCGGCAGTATGGCGACCGTCTGGCATGGTGTAGTTAATCCGCCGCGTACCGGCGAGGTGCGTGAATGGCGCTACGATGATCAGCAAATTAAATTGAAAAAGGGCGATGAAATGGGGCGCTTTTTGCTAGGTTCCACGGTCGTGATGCTGTTCCCGAAAGACACGTTGAAATTTAACCCGCAATGGACGCCGCAGCTGCCCGTGCGGATGGGCGAGGGGATGGGGTTATGAGCGTGTGGAACGAACGTTATTCAGGTGAGGAGTACCATTTTGGCACCGAGCCGAATGCCTTTTTAGTCTCGCAGCAGAACCGTCTGCAACCCGGTATGTCCTGTCTTGCCGTGGCGGACGGCGAAGGGCGTAACGGCGTGTGGCTGACTGAACAAGGTTTGCAGGTTTTATCGGTGGATAGCGCCAGCGTGGCGGTTGAAAAGGCGCGCGCGTTAGCGCAACTGCGCGGCGTCAAGATGGACTGTGAATTAGTCGATTTGGCGCACTGGGATTGGCCGGAAAGTCGTTTCGATCTGGTTGCCGGTATCTTTATACAGTACGCAAATCCGGCTGCGCGCGAACAGCAATTTGCAGGCATCAAACGCTGCTTAAAACCCGGCGGGCTGTTGCTGCTGCAAGGCTATACGCCGCGCCAGCTCGAATATAAAACAGGCGGGCCTTCTGCTGTGGAGAATCTGTATACGGAGGCGCTGCTGCTTGATGCATTCGCCGATATGGATATTCTGCATCTGAGTGAGCACGACGGCGAAATACAGGAAGGTGCAGGCCATAGCGGCATGTCGGCGCTGATCGATCTGGTCGCGCGTAAACGCGCCTGACTATCGGGAATACGGAGAGTACTTTGAGTGTATTGAAATCGAATAAAGCACGCTGGGCAATAACAGGCGTGGTCTTGGTGGCAGGCGTGCTGATGTGGCATCGTGCTCCGGCTGAAAAAGGTGCGCCGCAGGCCGCTAAACCTGCGCTGACGGTGGTGACCGCTACGTTAAAATCGGCCCAGTGGCAGCAGACACTGCAGGCGAACGGCAGTATCGTGGCGTGGCAGGAGGCCATCATCGGCGCGGAAATCACCGGCGTGCGCATCGCGGATGTGCTGGTGAGCGTGGGCGATGTGGTTACGCGCGGACAGGTGTTAGCCCGGCTTGCAAATGATACCTTGCAGGCCAATGAGGCTGAGGCTCAGGCAGCCTTGCGGGAGAGCGAAGCGGTGCTGGCCGATGCTGCTGCCAATGCGGCACGCACACGCAAGTTGCTCGAATCAGGCTTTGTCAGCGCGCAGCAGGCGGGGCAAGCTGTGACGCTGGAAAATACGGCGCGCGCTAAACTGGATGCACAGCGCGCACGATTAAAAGTCAGCGCGCAGCGACTGGCGCAGCAAAATATCACCGCGCCTGATGCGGGGGTGATTTCAGCGCGCAACGCCACGGTGGGCGCGATCACCCAGCCTGCTGCGGAACTGTTCAGGCTGATCCGTCAGGGCCGGCTGGAATGGCACGCCGATGTGACGGCAGACGAGCTGGGGCTGATCAAAAAAGGCATGAAAGTCGAATTGACAACGGCGCAGGGCAAGCGAGTGCAGGGCGTGGTGCGTGCCGTATCGCCTGCGATCAATCAGCAGACGCGCTACGGGCAGGTGCTGGTCAATCTGCCGGCTGATTCGGAACTGGTTGCGGGTATGTTTGCCAAAGGCGTATTTCTCGCAGGAGAGAAGACGGCGGCGGTATTGCCTCAGTCGGCTGTGCTGTTGCGTGACAATTCGCCGTTTGTATTTGTGGTCGGGGCGGACTCCCATGTTTCGGCGAAAAAAATCATCACCGGGCGACGTCAGGACAATCTGATCGAGATTGTCAGCGGGCTTGCGCCTGATGTGCGGGTGGTCGAATCGGGCGGCGCATTTCTGGTCGAGGGTGATCTGGTGCGTGTAGCAGGACGCGCTCAATGAACGTTTCAGCCTGGTCGATCAAGAATCCGATACCCGCGATACTCGCGTTTGTACTGTTGACGCTGGCGGGCTTCATGGGCTTTTCGGCTATGAAGGTGCAGCTGTTCCCCGACATCGACTTGCCGATGATCACGGTGACGACGACCTTGCCCGGCGCATCGCCAGACCAGATGGAGGCGGAGGTTGCCCGCAAGATTGAGAATGCGCTGGTGGGCGCACAGGGTTTGAAACACCTGTATACCCAGGTTAAAGAGGGCGTGGCGATCGTATCGGCCGAATTCAGGTTGGAGCGCGACTCGCATGCGGCCTTAGAGGATGTGCGTTCAGCCGTCACGCGGGTGCGCAGCGATCTGCCGCGCGAAATCAACGAGCCTGTCATCAGCAAGGTTGAAATTTCGGGTAAACCGATACTGACTTATGCGGTCACTGTGCCCAACATGAGCGAGGAGGAGTTGTCGTGGTTTGTCGACAACAACATGACGCGGCTGATGCTGGGTGTGAAGGGCGTTGGTGCGGTCAGTCGAGTGGGCGGCGTGACGCGGCTGGTGCGTGTAGAGCTTGATCCTGCCAAACTGCTTGCACTTAATCTGTCGGCGGCGGATGTGTCCGCAAGGCTTAAACTGATCGAGCAGGAGGCGCCTGGCGGGCGCATGGATATCGGCGGGATGGAGCAGGCCGTGCGCACTGTCGCAACTGTGCAGACAGCGGAGCAGCTCGAACAGATGACGCTGAGTCTCAAAGACGGTCGCAGCATCAGGCTGGGGGAAGTGGCATCCGTTCGTGACACCATCGCTGAGCGTAGGCAGGCGGCGATGCTCAACGGAAAATCTGTGGTGGGTTTTGAGATCATGAGATCTCTTGGGTCTAGCGATGTCGAGGTGTTGGACGGCGTGACCGCAGCGCTCAATAAACTTAAAGTTGCTCGACCCGATGTCAGTACCGAAAAGGTGTTTGATACGGTCGAGCGTATTTCAGACGCCTACAAAGGGTCGATGGAGATGATCTTCGAGGGGGCGTTGCTGGCCGTGATCGTGGTGATCTTCTTTTTGCGCAACGCGCGTGCGACCATTGTCGCGGCAACCGCCTTGCCACTGGCAGTCATTCCGACCTTCGCCGTGATGTATCTGTTTGGCTTTTCCATCAACGTGATTACGCTGTTGTCGCTGTCGCTGGTGGTGGGGGTGCTGGTGGACGATGCGATCGTCGAGATCGAAAACATCATGCGGCATCTGGAAATGGGAAAAACGCCCTATGAGGCTGCGATGGAGGCGGCCGATGAAATCGGCATGGCGGTGATTGCAACCACCTTCACGCTGGTTGCGGTGTTTTTGCCGACCGCGTTTATGAGCGGCATTCCCGGGCGCTTCTTCGTGCAATTCGGCTGGACCTCCGCGATTGCCGTACTGTTTTCCTTGCTGGTGGCGCGCATGCTCACGCCGATGATGTCGGCCTATTTGTTGCGTCCGCGGTTGCCCCATGCCGAACCCGCGTGGATGAACATGTATCTGACATGGGCTAATTGGTGTCTTGCCCACCGCAAAACTACGCTATTGGTTACGGCGATTTTTTTCGCGGGGTCATTAGGCCTTGCCGGAACGCTTGAAAAGGCGTTTCAGCCCAAAGACAACCAGTCACAAACTCAGGTGTCTTTGACGCTGGCTCCGGGCAGCAACTTTGACAGTTCGCTCGCAATGGCCGAGCAAGCGCGTCAAATCCTGATTAAAAATGCGAATGTGACGCTCGTGTATGCCGCGATCGGCGGCGGTTCGGCGGCGGGTAATCCGTTCGAGCCGGGCGGCGTGTCCGAAGTACGTAAAGCGACTTTGTCGGTTCAATTGAAACCCATGGATCAGCGTCCTGCCAAGCAGCAGATCGAGGCCCAACTGCGCGATGCACTGTCGGTCTTGCCCGGAGTGCGTGTGAAGGTGGGAATGGGTTCTTCCGCCGATAAGTACCAATTGGTGTTGTCCTCCGAAAACGGCGATTTGCTCAATGAGTATTCGATCAAGGTAGGGCAGGAGTTGCGCACGATACCGGGTGTGGGCAATGTCGTGTCCAATGCGGGATTGTTGCGACCCGAGATCGTGGTGCGTCCGGATTACGCGAAAGCGGCGGATCTTGGGGTGACGTCCAGCGCCATTGCCGAAACGCTGCGGGTGGCGACCAACGGTGATTATGATCAGGCGCTGGCTAAACTCAATCTGCCCGACCGGCAGTTGGCGATCGTCGTGAAGTTGCAGGACGAGGCAAGGCAAAATATTGCGCTGCTCTCACGTTTAGTGGTGACGGGTGCCAAGGGGCCTGTGATGCTGGGTAATATCGCCACTATTCAGGTGAGTGCGGGGCCGGCGCAAATTGACCGTTATGACCGTCAACGCAATGTCACGTTCGAAATTGAACTGGCAGGCCAGCCCTTGGGTAAGGTGCAATCGGCCGCGCTGGCGTTGCCGTCAATCCTGAAGTTGCCCGCCGGGATCGAGTTGGCGCCGATAGGGGACGCCGAGGCGATGAAGGAGCTGTTTGCAAGTTTTGGTCTGGCGATGGCGACCGGTGTTTTGTGCATCTATATCGTGCTGGTGCTTTTGTTCAAGGACTTCATGCAGCCGACCACCATTCTGGCAGCACTCGTGCTGTCAATACCGGGTGCGTTCTTAGCGTTATTTATTACGCGCACCGCGCTGTCGATGCCCTCGATGATCGGTTTGATCATGTTGATGGGGATCGCGACCAAGAACTCGATCCTTTTGGTCGAGTATGCGATCATTTCGCGCCGCGAGCGAGGCATGAACCGACTGGAGGCGCTGCTTGATGCATGCCGCAAACGCGCGCGTCCGATTGTGATGACGACGATGGCAATGGGGGCCGGTATGCTGCCGGTCGCGCTCAATCTCGGCATGGGGGATGGCAGTTTCAGGGAGCCGATGGCAATCGTCGTGATTGGCGGGCTGATTACGTCAACCTTCCTGAGTCTGCTGGTCGTGCCGGTCGTGTTTACCTATGTGGATGATGTGGTGCAGTGGCTATCCCGTCGCTTCAAATCAGTTCAGCGCGTAGAGGTAGTCGAAACGGGTAGCACTTCTTAAGCTATTTTGGTGTTCATTTTTGTGTGGCGGAAAAAAACGGGCAATCCGCAGATCGCACCAGAGAGGCGAGATGCATACCCCTGTGAATTTCAAGTGACGTATCACCTGCACATTTACAAAAGGCCGTAAAAGTGTAGAGGGCAATCCGTCAGAAGCTTGAATTTCACTGTGGGGATGATGCCACATCGAAAAAAGAATAATGACGGCCACCGTCGTTTTATTGTAGGAAAATTCTTATTATTAGCAGGAGGATTCATATTTTTGTCCGCGAGCTAGCTTGTCCTAAGTTAAAAGTGTTTATTTGATGTAGAAAATGATTAAAAATCCCCACAATCAGAAAATTTTTTGTTTAAAATGCGGGAACTTAAATTAATCGGCTAACGGGGAAACAATGTTATTAAATATTTTTAGAAAAAAGTATGATCACCCGCTGGCTGATATTAAGGCCGTACACGCGTTAATTGAAAAACTCCCCAAGAAAGATGCTTATCAATCGCTGATGGAACTCTCTGAATGGGTGGAGTCAGTGGCAGATAACACGGATTTTAAGCTAGACCACCAATATGCAGTATTGCGGCTGCTCGATGAAGCCGTTCAGCCATTTGCACAAAGATTGGCCAGAGATTATTTCACGATCCAAGAGTCCAATAAATATTATGAAAATCGTTTGTGGTTAGTGTTGGGGAATCTGTATCGCCATACTACTCGGGCTTATTGCGCGGTATTTAACCGCTATTGTAATGGTGACAAGCAAGCTCACGCCATAACGGCACAAGTGCCTCAATTAGCTGCGCATGCCGTTTACTCAATGACCTGGCAGTTGAAATATGTGTGTGCGCATTACGGCTCAATTGATATGGCGGTATGGAGTGAACTGGCGCGAATTTACCGCCATGCTGAGCAGCAAAACTACTTGGATGCGCCACTTGAACTTTCGTTCAGTGCTTCCGGTGGTGCCACCCTCAAACAGCAGATCGCTCATCTTTTGGGGTGGTACGGTTGCGGGGTGGATACGCTAAGCGCTCTGTATATGCATCTGACGGAGCGCATTGTGGCGCAACATTGCGCAGATATTTATTTAGGCCCGCAGCAGGATGCAACCAGTCTGTTCAGTTTTGATTTAGAACGTCCATCGGCGCCGCTGCGAGTGAAAGCGGATTCTATTGCACTGTTGTCGACGCGTTTTGTCAGCATGACGCCAATTTTGCCAAAATTTGAAAGCCTGATCGCTTCATTGGAAGCCAATACGGTTCCGGATAATTTTGATTTGGCGGGTACCTTTGAGGCCAAGCATGTGCTGGATGCAGCAAAGTTTTTACAAGGTTATTTAATTGAGCCGCCGGTCAGGCGCAGCGCACGACGTAAAATTGATAAAGTAACGTTAAGCGTTGTGAATGGACTGGATGCGGTGCTGGGTTGTGCTGAAGCAGGTTCTGATGAAAAGCTGACGGACTCGTGGGAAATCGATGATGTTAGCTTGAGTGGTTTTAGTACGCAGTTGTCTGAAAAGAGATCGGTTGATTTGCGTATTGGCAGTCTGTTTGGCGTAAGGCCGGAGGGTGTGGCCTATTGGGGGGTTGCTGTGGCACGCCGCCTGATTCGTGACAGTAAAAAACAATTGAATGTGGGTGTGGAAATTCTGGCAAACAGATTTACCGTTGCAACTTTGTCGCAACGCGGCGAAAGTGCCAGCGAGCACGCCGTACTCTGGTTGAAAACAGAGGAAAGTGCATCATCGGGAGAAGTCAGGCTGTTGATGAAATCGGGTACGTTCTCGACGCAAGCCGGTCAGACGCTACAAGCGGAAGGAAATAGTTATAGTTTGGCTGTGGTTGCGCTGCAGGAAATGGGGCCGGAGTACGATCTGGCAATATTTCGTATCGCAGAGTAAACCGTTTTCTCAGGTGCTGGTCGCCTGAATTCACCGCGTTGAACTACTGCCGGGTTCGCGCCCACTGCACGATCCCGTTCACATCCATCGCGCCGGCCTGGCGCGCGACTTCACGGCCATTTTTGAACAGCGCGAGGGTGGGGATGCTGCGGATGTTGTATTGGCCGGCCAGTTCCTGCGCCTGTTCGGTGTCGAGTTTTGCTAGACGCATTGCTGGCTCCAGTTGTCCTGCTGCCTGTATGAATGCCGGTGCCATCATTTTGCACGGGCCGCACCAGGGGGCCCAGAAATCCACCAGCACAGGAATGTCGCTGCGCGTGATGTGACGGTTGAAATTTTCCGCATTGAGTTCGACAGGATGCGCGTTGAACAGCGAGGCTTTGCATTTTCCGCAGACCGGATTGTCAGCTAATTTATCGCCAGGTACACGGTTGATCCCGTCGCAATGCGGGCAGACGATGTGCAGAGATTCAGTCATGATTTTCTCCTAAAATATTTCCCACTTCCCACTTCCCACTTCCCACTTCCCACTTGCTAAATTATCCTCATCGACAAATCCAGCGCTTCGATGTCCTTGGTCAATGCGCCGATTGAAATCCGGTCCACGCCGGTTTCGGCGATTTCGCGCAAACCCGATAAGGTGATGCCGCCGGAGGCTTCCAGTTCAGCGCGCCCGTCAGTGTGCTCCACGGCAAAACGCAACGCTTCCAGATCAAAATTGTCGAGCAGGATTAATTTTGCGCCGGCATCCAGCGCTTCATCCAGTTGCATCATGTTTTCCACTTCAATCTGTACGCTGATGCCGGGTTTTGCCAGTTTAAACGCGGCCTCCATGACAGCTTTGATACTGCCTGCCGCTGCGATATGGTTTTCCTTGATTAGAATGCCGTCAAAAAGTCCTGCGCGCTGATTATGTCCGCCGCCGACTGTCACCGCGTATTTTTGCGCATGGCGCAGCCCGGGCAGTGTTTTTCGCGTATCCATAATCTTGACATCAATGCCTGCCACCGCATCGACATAGCGGCGGGTGTGGGTGGCGGTCGCGGACAGGGTCTGCAACAGATTCAGTGCGCTGCGCTCTCCCGTTAACAGCGCGCGTGCGCGCCCCTCAATTTCACACAGGGTTTGCCCGGGACGGAGTGTGTCGCCATCCTTCGCATGCCATGTGATGACGCATTCCGGATCGAGCGCCAGAAAGCATTCGTTAAACCATGCCGTGCCGCACAGTACACCGCTCTGGCGGGTGATGACCTGTGCGCGGGCCTTTGCTTTTTCTGGCAACAGTTGTGCAGTCAAATCGCCGCTGGCGATGTCTTCATCGAGCGAATTTTTAACATTGTTCTGAATGATGGCGGTTAGATTATTCATAAGTGCGGCAAGTAACAGTATTGTCCGAAAAGGTGGCGTAGTATAAGCGTTCATCGTGCAGACTTGAAATTGTTCCTCTCTCCCCCCACCTGCGCATTAACCAAATTATCTACAAGGAGAGCATCATGCGTTTCGATAAATTTACCACCAAATTACAGCAAGCCCTGACCGATGCGCAGAGTCTGGCGGTCGGTTCTGATTCCCAGTTTATCGAGCCGCAGCATCTGCTGCTGGCGATGTTGAACGATGCGGACAGCGGGGCAGGTTCTTTGCTGGCGCGCTCGGGAGCTAATGTCAATGCCTTGAAAGCTGCCTTGACGGATGCGGTGTCGCGTTTGCCCAAAGTGGAAGGACACGGCGGCGAAGTTCAGGTGGGACGTGATTTATCCAATTTGTTTAACTTGACCGACAAGGAAGCACAGAAGCGCGGCGATCAGTTCATCGCAAGTGAGATGTTTTTACTGGCCGCAACGGGCGATAAAGGTGAGACAGGGCGCTTGCTGAAAACCCACGGGGTTGCGCGTGCACCGCTGGAACAGGCGATTGCTGCGGTACGCGGGGGCGAGTCAGTCGGCTCTCAAGAGGCGGAAGGACAACGCGAATCGCTTAAAAAATATACGGTCGATCTGACTGAGCGCGCAAGACAGGGGAAATTAGATCCTGTGATCGGACGGGATGATGAAATCCGCCGCGCGATACAGGTGTTGCAGCGCCGTACCAAGAATAACCCCGTGCTAATTGGCGAGCCGGGCGTCGGCAAGACGGCCATCGTTGAGGGTCTGGCGCAGCGTATTGTCAATGGCGAAGTGCCCGAATCGCTCAAGAATAAAAAGGTGCTTAGTCTGGATATGGCAGCGCTTCTGGCGGGTGCCAAGTATCGCGGCGAATTTGAGGAGCGTCTGAAAAACGTGCTCAAAGAGCTGGCGATGGATGAAGGGCAAACGATCGTCTTTATCGATGAATTACACACCATGGTCGGCGCGGGTAAAGCCGAGGGCGCGATGGATGCGGGCAATATGTTGAAGCCTGCCTTAGCGCGCGGCGAGCTGCATTGCGTGGGTGCGACGACGCTTGATGAGTATCGCAAATATATCGAAAAGGATGCGGCGTTAGAGCGTCGCTTCCAGAAAGTGCTGGTGGATGAGCCATCTGTGGAATCGACCATCGCAATCTTGCGCGGGCTGCGCGAGCGTTACGAGCTGCATCACGGCGTGGATATCACCGATCCTGCCATCATTGCTGCCGCGGAACTCTCCAACCGTTATATTACCGACCGATTCTTGCCAGACAAGGCGATCGATCTGATCGATGAGGCGGCCGCGCGCGTCCGTATGGAAATCGACTCCAAGCCTGAAGTGATGGACAAGCTGGAGCGTCGATTGATTCAGCTTAAAATCGAGCGTGAAGCGGTGAAGAAGGAAAAGGACGAGGCGTCCAAAAAACGCCACGCACTTATCGAGGAGGAAATCACCAAATTGAGCCGTGAATATGCCGATCTGGAAGAAATCTGGAAGGCTGAAAAGGGCGCAGCACAGGGAGCGGCGCAATTGAAAGAAGAAATTGACAGGGTTCGCGCCGAAATCGTCCGCCTGCAAAGGGAAGGAAAACTGGAAAAAGTGGCCGAATTGCAATACGGCCAGTTGCCGCAGATGGAAGCCAAACTCAAAGAAGCGGCGCAGCGCGAAGCGGAAGGAGGCGTATCAAAGAATAAACTGTTGCGCACTCAGGTTGGTGCCGAGGAAATCGCCGAAGTGGTCAGCCGCGCGACCGGCATTCCTGTCTCCAAGATGATGACCGGTGAGCGCGATAAGCTGCTCAAAATGGAAGACAAGCTGCATGAGCGCGTGGTGGGGCAGGACGAGGCGGTGCGACTGGTATCCGATGCAATCCGTCGTTCTCGCTCTGGCTTGTCAGACCCTAACCGGCCCTATGGTTCGTTCCTGTTTTTAGGCCCTACCGGTGTCGGTAAGACTGAGCTGTGCAAGGCGCTGGCAGGCTTCATGTTCGACTCTGAAGATCATCTGATCCGCATTGATATGTCCGAATATATGGAGAAGCATTCGGTCGCGCGCCTGATTGGTGCGCCGCCGGGTTATGTCGGCTATGAAGAAGGCGGCGGGTTGACGGAAGCGGTGCGCCGTAAACCGTATTCGGTGATATTGCTCGATGAAGTTGAAAAAGCGCATCCCGATGTGTTCAATGTGTTGTTGCAGGCGCTGGACGACGGGCGGATGACCGACGGGCAGGGGCGCACGGTGGATTTTAAGAATACCGTGATTGTGATGACCTCCAACCTAGGGTCGCAGATGATCCAGCAGATGTCGGGTGACGATTATCAGGTGATCAAGCTTGCGGTGATGGGCGAAGTCAAAACCTATTTCAGGCCTGAGTTTATCAACCGCATCGACGAGGTGGTCGTCTTCCACGCGCTGGATGAGAAAAATATCAAGTCGATCGCGGGGATTCAGTTGCAGTATCTGGAAAAACGTCTGGCGGCGATGGAGATGAAGCTTGAGGTTTCTGAGTCTGCCTTGTCCGAAATTGCAACCGCCGGTTTTGATCCGGTGTATGGCGCGAGACCGCTCAAGCGCGCGATCCAGTCGCAACTGGAAAATCCACTGGCCAAATTGATACTGGAAGGGCGTTTTGCCGCGAAAGACACGATTGCGGTGGACTGTCGGGGCGGCGTGATGAGATTCGATAAAGCGTAACCTGCCGATCGTTATTGAATGCGGTATTAGCCATATGGCTAATACCGCATTTTTTGAGACTGATTTATAGTATGTCATATTCATGATACTTGCCGTGACGACCGCGTAGGCTCTGGGCTCGTACAATATTAGCTTAGTCGTTGTGCTGGTGGCGCTTTATGCGCGAACAAACCACGCCGTTGATAGGATCAATATGACCGGAAAATACCTGTATTGCGCATTACTGTGTTTCTGTCTGCAATGGGGTGCTGCGTCGGCAGAAACCTCCCCGCTGCCGGTTAAATTTGATCCTGTGCCGGTTTATTCGATTTTCCCGCCCCTGAAGAAAAATGGTTCTGCTGATGATGCGTTGGCCACCGGACGTGTGGTCAAGGACACGTATGTTATGGCGGAGCCTGCGCGCCGTCCGTGGCGTATTGCTTTTTTATTTCCTCATGTCAAAGATCCTTACTGGGTTGATTGCACCTACGGTTTAATCAGCGAGGCTAAGCGTCTTGGGGTTGCTGTCGATATATTTCCTGCCAATGGGTACGACGATCTGATCGGGCAATTGCGCAAGATGGATGAGGTGATTGCCGATAAATATGATGCGATCGTCATTTCACCGGTCAGTCAAACCGCCAACAACCCTGCGATTGCTAAGGCGCGGGCCCGGGGTATCCCCGTTTTTGAACTGGCGAACGACAGCACGAGCGACGATCTGACCATTAAAATCACCTCGTCACTTAAAGGTATGGGGATAGACACCATGGACTGGGTGAGTCGTGATGCGCAGCGTCGCGGTTTAACGTCGATCAATATTGCGCTGCTGCCAGGACCTGCCGATGCAGGATGGGTGATGGGGGAAGTGGCGGGGACCCGTGCCGCCGCAAAAAGCTCGCCGATTAAAGTCAATATTGTCGATATCCGGTATGGCGACAGCGATCTGGTCGGGCAATCGCAATTGGCCGAGCAAGTGCTGGCCGCGCACGGCACAAAGCTGGACTATATTTTGGGCTGTACGGCATGTGCGCCGGCCGCGATCTTGCCGGTTCATGAGGCGGGGTTAAAGGACAAAATCAGGATCGTCGCTTATGGTCTGACCCGCGAGATGATAGGACATATTCGTCGTGGTGAAATTCATGCGGCAACTGATGTTAAGGGGGTGAGTCAGGCGCGGGTTGCCATCAATGCGGCCGTCAATTATCTGGAGGGACGAACCGAATCACGTCCGCATACGATTTTGATCAAACTTGGTATGGTCGATCGTAGTAATTATGCGCAGTACAACTACGATGTTTCGACGTCTCCTGCGGAATATCGGACCGTACTTTCCTATGATCCGGCCCGGAAAGCCGTAAAATGAATCGAATACGGACACGGTTGCTGTTAGGCACAATTTTTTTTGGTGTTGTGATTACGGTCGTTTCCATGCTGGTCGTTTCATGGGCTGTCAGTCATCAATATAGGGATCAAGCCCGTGCTCAGTCGGCGAAGGCCGCGGCGATTATTGACGACAATTTGAACGATCGTAAGTCCAATCAATTGATCGCATCACGACAATTGGCCACCCAAAAAAATTTAGGATCGACGCTTTGGTATTTGTCGCAATATGCGCAGACCGTGGCGAGCCATGAAACGTTGTTTGCTACTTACCAGCAATTGGTCAAAGACACCTATAAAATCGGCCGTGTCGCACAACTATCCGATATCGCCATTTACGATTTTGAGGGGGAATTGGTGAGTTTTGCCCAGTTCGACGGGCATGGTACGCGGGTCGGTTACGTGGAGCGCACACCCGATATCGTGTTTCAGGTGGCGGTGCTAGCCGATAGCGAAGAATTGAACCGGAGTAACTTGCGGACTATGAGCCATGTGCCCGGATTGAGTGTGCAGTTAAATAACGCGTTGCTCAAACATGAACAGATCGACTATGTGATCCATGCAGACGGCTTGGCAATCCGGTCGCAAATGCCGATTATGGGTGAAGTATTTGGGCAGGGGCAGCAGGCTAAACAACTGGGATGGGTGGTGATGGTACAACCCCTGGGGCAGGCGTTTGTTGAACAGGTCTCGCGTCTGACCGACACGCGGGTCAATGTGTTTGTCGGGCAACATTTAAGTAGTGCTAATTTGCCTGCCTACCAGGCCCTGTTCGGCGGTGGTTCTGTTAGTCAGGGAGGCACCGGCTTTAATGAGATCGAAATTGGGAGGGATGCTTATTATCAGCGACTCTTGCCTCTTTTGGGCGACGGGCGTCATATTGCGACGATTGCGGTACTCACTTCGCAGGAAACAGTTTTGAAATATATCAGGCAAATGCTTGAAATACTGGGATTGATTGCGCTGGGCAGTCTGTTGCTCATTCTGCCGTTCGCCTGGTATTTAGCAAACTCGATAACCCGGCCACTCACCTTGCTGAGTCAGGTCTTACGCGGTGTTGCCAGCGGGCAAGAGACGATCAACCGCGAACTTGTCGCGTTGGCTGGGCGCCGTGGAGACGAACTCGGTGAACTTGCTGAAAGTTTTTTTGCGATGAGTGAAGCGGTCAAACAGAAGATCCGTCAGATCAACGAGATCAACGCTTCGCTAGAAGACAGCGTCTCCCAGCGTACCCGGGAATTGCAGATTGCTAATGATGAGCTGACCAAGTTGGCAACTCACGATGTGCTGACCGGTCTGCCCAATCGGCAGTTGGTCAATGATCGCCTGTTGCAAGCCTTATCGGCAGCGCGTCGCGACCAACTTAATATGGCGCTGATGTTTATTGATCTGGATGAATTCAAGCCGGTTAACGATAAGTATGGTCACGCGGTTGGCGATCTGCTGCTCAAAGAAGCGGCGAAGCGTATACATGACTGTCTGCGCAAATCAGATACGGTGGCGCGCATCGGCGGTGATGAATTCATCGTCTTGCTGCCGGTCATCGAAACTAAGATTGATGCGTGCGGGGTTGCCGAGAAAATTCGTGCCTCGCTTAACGAACCCTTTATTCTGGCAGGTGAGGTTTTGAATATCTCATCAAGTATCGGAATTGCCCTCTATCCGGAGCACGGTCTTGATGAGCATGCATTGTGTCAGCACGCGGATCGTGCAATGTATGAGGTTAAGAACGAAGGGCGTAATGCCGTGCGGGTATTTCAGGATGCTGCATAATCGAGCGCGTTTGCAAGCTTGTCGTAAGTATTTTATCTATTTGATTATAAATAATTACGCGCATTCAAGTTCGAAGTGCAACAGCCGCTGGTTGCTTGGTGTAGCGTATT
>JBAXJT010000049.1:0-19309 GCA_037137715.1 Nitrosomonadales bacterium | reverse complement strand
GGGTCAACCGAAAGTCGGCACGCTGGGTCAATATTCGGTCGGCCTCAACACAGTAACAGAATCTGTGCCATGTGAAGCGAACTTGCCCATTGCTGGGGCAGTGAAGAACTTAACGACATCAAGAGGAGTATCAGGCAGCTGTGGTTTTAATATTTGCTCGCGGAATAGTGCAAGCAAGTCCAGCCACTTATAGTCAGTTCCTCGCAGACGACTGTAATACAGGTTGTAGACGTCAATGTAGGCGATGGCACGTTACATTTTCAGGAATCCCGTCGTAAAAATGACAAAGCCGCCTTGCGGCGGCTTCATCGCCCCAGTTGTGCATCGGTAACCAGCAGCATCCAGGTCGGCGTTGGGAGTGTCCCGCGTGAATGTTGTCGTCAACAGCCACTGGCACTTGCTCTGTCGGATGGTCTCAATAGCGGCAAGAGCATCCTCGAATGGCAAATGCACCAGACAGTCTCGACAAAACACCAGGTCTGCGGCAGGCAGAGGGCCAGTGATCAGATTGACACATTCAAATGCCCGCAAAGGGCCACCAAACAACTGCTGGTTTTTACGAACCATCTCGTCCACCACATCCGCGCCGGTGTAATGGATATCACCGAGGTCCACATCGCGCATCCAGTGGAAGTCACCGCATGGAATATCGACCACGTTTTTGACACCCAGCTCGCGAAAAAGCTCTGGAAGCTTCTGCCGTATGACGCGTGTCTGAAACCGGGTAGAGCCTGCTCCCGAAAGGGACTCGGTGCCTACAAACCCGTTGTCGCGGTAGATGGCAGAAAAATCCAGGCGTGAACCGGTGGCATCCGATTGGCGTGCTAGGGTCGCGCGCAATCGGCGCTTTATGCTGGCGGGAAGACGGCGCACAGCACCACGCAGCAACGGTTTGGCAAACGACCGCAGCGCTCGACCAGTATTTGCGTTTCGGCTTAGCAGCGTGCCAGTAGTCCACAAGGTATCCCCAGCAGCAAGCGGTAAACCTTGTGCCAGCCTTGCCGCAGTTGCTTCCCCCAGTGTCGAAAACAAGTCAACGTCGTAAGCGCCACACTCACTCGACCGAACAATTTCTGAAAGTAAGCCCGCATACAAACTGCGCAGATAAACCTTTTCCACAGCAGTGAATGGCAGTGATCCCGTGATGCTAACCAATGACGCGGACATGCCCACCAGATCGGTATGCTGGCTCAAGTCCAACATAAAACCTTGCAATGCTGCCTGGCCTCCGTGCTCATCCAGCAAACCCAGCTTTGCCAGGGCTTTGCGTGAAATCAACAGGGTGCTGCTGTCGATAGGCAATCCGCAGTAGATTTTGCGAAACATTGCCGTGGGGTCAGTTGATAGCAGTGCAATTGGCACGCCATCCGCATGGCCGCCATTCAGCAACTTGTAGTCACAATACACCGCTGCGTCTTGCAAATCAAACTGTTCCACAAACGCGACTTGCCTGGCAATCTTGTCGGGGGTGTATCTTGCGCCAGGAAGTAGCAGGCTGATGAAATCCCCTTTGCAGGCAGCCAGACCTGCATTCACGGCCTGGGCAATTCCGGATGGCCCATGGACTTGAACCGGAATCACTTCCAGCCTGTGCCAGGTTTGTGCGCGGGCCAAGTCCACGCGCTTTGCGCCCTCATGCGCATCATCGGTGATGGGCACAACGACGGAGACCAATGGCTGATAGGCCGAAGGCGACACTGTCTGCACGCTACCACCTGCCTGTCAAAAGGCGCACGCACTTCCGCATGGTGACATACACCAATGCATTGCCTTGCAAGTACGCCTTGCACTTACGCCCCAACGGCGAATACAGGACGGACTCATAGCGCCGCATTGCGGCACGGTGCAGAGCACCCCAGCTAATGCGCAGTGTCACAACCGGGTCGGCAATCTGGTCAAAGTGACGCAGAGGCTGGCGGGTTGGGGTTTGCATGCGTTGGCTAGGAATTACCTTGAGCACTGCATCAGCAGATTCGCGCCAAGCAACCAGACCATAACAAGGCTCGTATCCTTTGCCCGGCAATGCTACGTTTTCAATTTGCGCGTCCAGCATGGCAATGAAAGTACGAAAGTGGTACCTGCCTGAAGCGATCACATCGTCATACGCGCGCTGAATCATGGCCTCCAGGCCAGACAAGTCCGCCAGCGCAGAAAAGACCTCATCCACGTTACTGAAGTCTTTCTTCATAGGTATGAAATGTTCCCATGGCCGAACAACGCCGGAGTAGGTGCCTTCAAAAAGCACCAGGCCAGTTCGCATAGCAATGGCCTCGAAAATTCTGGGGGACACCTGGTTCATGTGGATCAGGTCGTCGTGCCCCTGCAGGAAGCGCGCGTGTACGGATTCGAAATCGGCATCCGGATGTTCCTTGAGGTAGCGCTCAATTGCCGGTTTGAGAATACCGTCAAAGTCAAAGACATTGGAGCCGCTTTCGGTGCCGAGGACAGCGCGGCAATTGCCGATGAATTACGGCCACGCAGGTCCGTAAATGCGCGATTCTTCGGTGACATCGATATTGGCCGGTATGCCCCTCTCTGCGCATACATGCTTCATGCGCTGACCGATGAGAAGCTTCTCCTGGGTCAGGCGCCCGTAGCTGTAGGGAACGGGTCTGCTCCGGTACGGGTCAGGCCCACATCCAGATCCGCGGAAGATTGTTCAGTTGCTCGAGAGCGGTCTGCTAGAAGACCAAAGATTCCACACATTTTCTTTCAACCTCTCCCTAAAAGCCGTTTTAGCGGATGCCTCAGCACTGACCTTATCGACTCCGGCATCTTCAACCATATATAAATCGGGAATCGTCTTGCCAAATCCTTAAGTTCATGAGATCCAAAAATTGTGTGAATAATGGTGTCAGTGGAAGGCTGAGGCGGTTTTGCTCGCGTCGGACGTGTCGTAATCGGCGTGGGATCAAAGGTGGCGATTTTGGGCGTGCTTTTGTCATGGCATTCCAAATCATTGAAAAGTGTGTGAATAGTGGTGTCAGTGGAAGGCTCAGGCGGTTTTGCTCGCGTCGGACGTGTCGTAATCGGCGTGGGATCATAGGCGGCGATTTTGGGCGTGCTCTTGTCATGGCACCCCAACTCGCTGTATGAACGCTCAAGTTCCTTATCCACCATGTCGACAAAGGATCTGTATGAGTATTTATCAGAAAGAATTACATCGTGCCAGGCTCTCTCTGCCATGGCATCGACATACGAATCACTCTTTAGCGAACGAACAACGTCTATTAAGTTGCTACCGTCTTTCTTCAACGAAATGAAATGCACCCCAGGTTGGATCACGCCCGAATATTCACCTTCAAACAGAACCAAGACTGTTCGCGACGCAATTGCTTCGAAAACCCTTGGTGAAATCTGATTAATAAGACCATCGATTTCCTTTGGGCGAACAATGTCTTTATAGACATCATCGTCGGTGGTTCCCGGGTTCGCGCTGCGGTACCGTTCAATGACTTCGTTTAGAGTTCCATCCCAATCGAATACGTTGCTGCCACTTTCGGAGCCCAGCATGGACCTGCATGACACAACAAAGTCGTACCACTTTGGGCCATAGATGCGAGCTTGCTCACTCCATGCGATGTCGCTTCTTACATCGTGTTGATCACAGTAGGTCTTAACAATTTGACCAATTGCAATTTTCTCAATACCAAGCTGCCCATAGCGAATTGGCAGGGGACGCCCCCTGTAGCCCACCATAAGGGTCCGTTCAGAGGGTGGTGGCAGCTCTTGAGTGGGAGGCAGTTTCTCCGGGACATAGCCAGTCAGATTCGTGACAAAACGTGTATAGGGGAATTCTGCTTTTGGGTAGACGGTTTCAATACCCGCCTCTGGTACCACTGTGAACACCAGATTGATTCCTAGTTTCCGAATCCAGTACCAAGTCCTTTGAGGAAAGTCATATTCATCTTGAATGAACAGGAACTTTAAGCCATTAAAGGCTTCGAGAGCGTGTAAAACCGAAGATGAAACCTGATCAAAGGGCAGCCTGATCGAGAAATGAATACCCACAGCATCAAACACCTCGAGATCAACATTGAGTTCGGATACAGGATCGGCATGGGAATAAAACACCCGATGACTGGAGTGATCTCCAAAACTCGCAAGGTGTTCGTAGACGGTATTCGTGAACGTTTGGGTTGAGTTGTAAAGAAATAAAACGTTCATAACCGATTACTTTGTCGCCGTGGCATAAATATCAAGACCGACAATCGATGGCCACTTTGTCTTGAGCAGTTCCTTGCGGGGGGTGGACTGGAATGGCGCTTCCTGGTCGATGTTTTCGATCGTGGCCTTAAAGGAGGTGAAGGTCCCGCAGTAGTCCTTTAATGAACATTCGGAAATCCAGTCGGTATGGGGGGCCCCACCGCCTTTCGAGCTGGCATCGTATGCGGCTCTCTGCCGATTCGATCCATTACCCACAACACCTCGATAACCAAACGCTTCTTTCACCATATTCTTGATAGTCAGAAGAGGTGTCATGCGGAACCGGCGGTAGGAATATGCGTAATAGACCATAAAGATCAACTGCCCACCCGGCTTGAGCAAGCGGTGGCATTGTTCAATAGCCAACTGGAGATTACCCGTGTGGTGCAGGCAGCCAATCGCAATCACATAGTCAAATGTGGCGGCAGGCAATTGCGGTTCCAAAATGCTTCCCTGAATGGCGGTGCCGGGCAAATGGTTCTGGGTCAGGCGCTGATTGACCATAGAAACCGGACCTTGGGCAATGTCCAAACCGGTGTAGTCGGCCCCTGACTCTGCCAATTTTTGGGATACGGTGCCATAGCCCAAGCCTATTTCCAGGACTCTTCTTCCCTTCATATTTTGGAAGGGGATATGGTCAAACAGGTAAGGGTAAAAATCGAAGTACCAGTCGTCGAATCTCTGCAGCGATTCGACAGATGAATCAGCAATCCCGAGAGATTTTGCAAGATGAGACCCGCACAGTTCATCCCAGAACGTTGCGTTATTTTTTGAAATTTCGGTGGTTTCCATACTGATCTTTGAGTTCAATGCGAGAAGTTAAAGAGTCGTCGAAGTTTTCTAGCGATTTTTTTATGCAGCGGCACGCACAGCACTGCGAGTGTCTGGTCCATATCGGATATTTGCTGCTTAATGGATTCGGCGGTCTGGTTTTGCAGGGCAAGCATATGTTTCAGTTGTTCTTTCACGCTTACGATTGCATCATCGGCGTGGTTCAACTTGGTTTCAATCAATTGCCCCAACCCGACAGCGTCCTGGTTGGCCTTGTGGCGAAAACTCAGAAAATCTCTTCCCAGCCCCGCCAGTGCTTGGTCTTGTGAGGCCGGTCTGATCTGCGTTGCTTCGATGGTGCCTGCCCGCAAGGCCCGACGCGATTCGAGTTCGCTATACGGTTTGATAAAGACGGCATTGATTTCAATGCCCAAGATGAGCTCGCCGGCAATATCCTTAAAAAGGGCTTTGGCGTTGTCCTTCAAATCGTAGATCCAGGCCTGGAATGCTTCTTCCGAAACCTGCATCGCACTGGCAACAGGCGCAAATTCAGGGCGATCCGCTGCCATCTGTGCGAGCTTGTTGCGGGTCTCTTCAGGCAGGAGCCTAATCTTCAATCTCGGCGTTCCCTGAAGATAGGGAGTGGTCGGCGCAGCTTCCAGGAACTGAAGACCAAAAATCTTCTGGAAATGCAGGCGAAGGCTTGCTTCGTCAAAGTTTCGCAGATGAATGAATTCGTACGGCAGGTCTTCTTTCAAATAGACGCCTAGATCTTCTTTGAACGGAACGCGCACGATCAACACACCTCCAGGTCGCAGGCAGGCAAGTATTTTTTCGCAGCAATAATTGAGATCAAAAACATGTTCCAGCACATCGCAGACAACGATGGCGTCGAAAAAGCCGGCCTGGTAGGGCAGCTCTTCGATCTTGGCCAGTGCCACTTCAATTCCGCGACGCTTTGCGACAGCGAGGTAGTCCAGACTGATGTCGACACCGTAGCGTTTGTATTCCGTGAGCGGCTCCAGCAACCGTCCCAAGCCGACTCCGACATCAAGGATACGGGAACCCTTGCTCACATGCCTTTGAATGTATGTGCGTGTGGATGCCTCTAGGCTGACCCAGAGCTCTTCTTCCATGAAAGGGTTTTCCTGGGTCGCGCTGATTTGCGAAACATGATCGCTAGCGATTTTCTCGTAGTTTTCGACGTAGACATCCTTGCTTGAAAACACAGGGATACCGTTCTGCACCGATTCTGGTTTGCGCGAGTAAATATCAGCGTTGTCTATGTCTGAGGTATTCATCTAGAGATTCCATTCTGCGCTGTGAATGAAGTTGGCTGACGCCGCACCAAGGGTTTCATCCATTTCTATCGTACAGTTGAAGCTCCTCCCCAGTAGGTCATAGCGAGGGGTTGTGTTGAGAAATTCAATTTGGGTAGCCTCAAGCACGCTAATGCCGATCGTGTATTCACCCGGCCCTATCTGCACAGGATTCAGCAGCATTTCAACGACCTTGCTCTCGCCCTCCTGCAGTTCAAAGACATCTGGAGGACTCCAGATTCTTGCCACCACGTTCCCGAGTGCGTCATTCAGAACAATGCCATACATGCAAGAGAACTGCTTTGAAACCTCTGCGCTCAGCAAAAGGATGAACTTGCAGGGGCGCAGCACACGCAGGCAGCTTTCGAACCCTCTCTCGGTCTGAATGCTGAAACCGCTTACCTTGATTCCTTTTTCCGAGTCCCAGCGGGAAATGCCACCTCGCGCAACATGCCGAAAAACATGGAGGTCTTCTTTTTTGTAAGGAGGAAAGCTCTGGCGCATTTGGTGCGGCAAGAATGCGGGCACCTGAAGCTGGACCTCGTGTGACAAATTGAAGCGCGCTTCGGCAGCGGTATCTGGCAGCAGCTCCTGAGCACCATTTTTCGCCAGCACCGGATGGCTATCAGACTCCAAAGTGGATAGCCCATCTGCAGGCGAAACGATGGAGCGCATGCGGCCGTGCAAGGACTCTTCATAGGCCTTGACAACGACTAATGACTCTCCCCGCATCTTGATGGCACCTTGCTCGAGCCAGATCGCCTCGTCACATAATTCCAGTACCTGCTGCATCGAGTGCGACACCAGCAGCATGGTGCAACCCGCCTCAATCATTCGCTGCACTCTGATTTTGGATTTGGCAACAAAATAGGCATCACCGGCACCGAGAACCTCGTCAACGATGAGGATGTCGGGCTTGATGGCCGTTGCTGCCGCAAACATCAGGCGCGCCTGCATGCCCAGTGAATAGGTTTTGAACGGCTGATCCAGAAAATCACCCAACTCGCAAAAATCGACGATTCCCTCCATTGCCTTTTCGTATTCATCGCGGGCCAGACCGTTGTACTGCAGGGACGCCTCCACGTTCTCACGGCCGGTATATTCCGGATGAAAACCTAAGCCAATATTCATCAGAGCCTGAACCGTGCCATTGACTTCCACTTCGCCAGACGTCGGCGCAAAGTTACCGCAGATCAGCTTAAGTAGCGTGGTCTTTCCAGCACCATTGCGGCCGACAATGCCGATGCGGTGGCCTCGAGGTACGTCCAGAGAAACTTCGCTCAATGCTGCGAATTCTTTGAATGGCGTTTTCGTTTTAAATCCAAACCGTTGAAACCCCAGCACATCAATAAGCTGGTCGCTTTGGCTACCATGCAGTTTGTATATTTTGGATACATTCTGCAGGCGAATGGCGAGCGGCTCATGCATAGTCGAAGAAGACATATTTAGCTCGCTGAAAAACACTGAATCCTGCAAAAAAACTCCCTACACCCAACACCACAGCGCCACCGGCGGCAATAGGATCTGGCCATGTTCCGTAGCAAATAAGCTGCTGAAACGTCAGAACGAAATAGGAGAGCGGATTCAAATAGATAAGTGGTTTCAAAGCCACGGGCACCATCTCGGGCGTGTAAGCAAATGGACTCAGTACAAAAAGCAGCATGGTCACTAACCCTAGACCATGTTGAATATCTCGTGCCACCAGAGAGAACAAAGAGAACATCCACCCAATTCCCATGGCAAACATGAGCAGTAGCACCCAGAATACGGGTACGAGCAACACAGCCTGCCAACTTGTTCTGCCAAGTGCAAAACCTACAACTAAGGTAATTGCTAGTCCGATCAGGCTTGTAACGTGGGCAGAAAGCGCAGCCCGAAGCGGAATGAGCTCAGCTGGGAAAACTGTGTTTAACAATAGGTTTTTGTTGGCTGACAAGGATGACGTAGCGGCAGTAAGGGCCTCGTTAAAGGCCATGAGTGGCACAAGTCCAGAGAACACCAAAACGACATAGCCCATCTCAGTGAGCCCAGAGACCCGGACCTTGAAAATGAAGCTGTAAAGACCGGCGTAAATTCCTAACTGCAAGAGCGGAAACAGAAAGACCCATAACGATCCGAAAGCGGACCCAATGTAGCGCTGGCGAATGTCATGGATAACACCTTCTAGCACTCTATGGCGATAGCCCGCCAAAACCCGCAAAGAGCGAAATATGTCGAGATGAGCACTCATACCCGCCCTCCGAGATGTTGATTGTTGCGCCACTGAATGAACTCGCGCAAACCCACGTCTAGGTCAATCTCGGCGCTAAAGTTGATCTCTCGGCTAGCCTTCCTTGTATCGCCGACTCTATTCCGCACAAACGGGCGTTCACCGGACTCGAAGCGTGCGGTCGTTTTATTCGGATGCCTGACGCTTAGCAGGTCCACGAGCTCCGCAATGGAGGTTTTGATACCAGTTCCCACGTTGTAGTACTGATTGGTGGAGGCTGACTGCATGGCCAACACATTGGCTCTGGCGCAGTCCCGCACGTCAATAAAGTCATACGACTGTGATCCGTCGCCGTGAATCACCGGTCGCTCACCTGCATCCAGCGCATTTAGCATGCGAACAATGACCCCAACGTAGGCGCCCTTATCGTCTTGTCGCGCTCCATACACATTCATGTAACGTAAACCGACATACTCAAAACCGCTACCTTTGCTCTGCTCGCGGTTATGAAGCGCTCGCAGCAGCATTTCGCCGCAGACTTTGCTGGCCCCGTAGAACTCTTGGCAATTAAAAGGGTGATCTTCTTCCATGGGTTCGGTAACCGCATCGCCATACACAGAAGCCGAGGAAGAAAACACCAAGCGTTTAACACCGCTGGCGATCACCGCTTCGATCACATTCATGGTGCCCACCACGTTTACTTCGAATGCGGAGCGTGGATATTCATGACACTGCAACAGCCATAGAGCAGCCAGATGAAATACGCCATCCATACCCGCCATTGCACGCAGCAAAGTGTCGCGGTGAAGGACGTCACCACCTTCGGCAAATACCTCTGCACGTGGGTCGCGCAGCGCCGGCGCCAGGTTGGCACGCGTGCCCCGCGAGAAGTTGTCATAAACGCGAACCTGCTCAGCCCCTTCCGCCAAGAGCTGCTCTACAAGATGGGAGCCGATAAACCCAGCACCACCAATGACCAAAAAGCGATTGCCCTTAATCTGCATCCTTAGCCGCCAACCTGTGCCATTAACTTATCGTGCTTGGCGATGCTGCGTTTGATTAACTCAGCGTTTGCCTTGGTCCAATCAACCGTGCGACGTACGCCCTCTCTCACATCAATCTGTGCAGTAAAACCCAGCTCGCGCTCTGACTTTTCAGTGGAGGCAAAACGCTTACCAGAGCGATCCCAGTCGCGAGCAGGACGCAAATCTAAGGGCGTTTTGTTGCCAGTAAATTCGTTAATGAGTGTTGCTAACTCCAAAATGCTGGTTTCTCGCCCTGTGGCCAGGTTGTACACGCCACCCACTTCACCCTTCAACGCACAA
This sequence comes from Nitrosomonadales bacterium, assembly GCA_037137715.1. GTDB lineage: Bacteria > Pseudomonadota > Gammaproteobacteria > Burkholderiales > Gallionellaceae > Gallionella. Next base: position 9,479 of record JBAXJT010000049.1, on the reverse strand, counting down.
GCCATTAGACCGCGTGCCATGTCCTCGACGAAAATAAAGTCGCGACTTGCGTTACCACCGTTGTCCAGCGGAAGCGCTTCGCCGTTTAGCGAGCGCCAAATGAAGGTCGGAGTGACGTTGCGCCAAACGGTGTGCACTGTTCCGCGCCATTGACCCGCACCAAGAATTTCTCGTGGGCCAAAAACGTTTGAGAAGCGGGCTTTCACGAACGGCAGCTTGTGCTGCTGGAAGTAATAGTTGCCATACAGCTCGCCAATAATCTTGGATATGGAGTACGGGCTGTCGTGGTACAGCGTTACAGGTTGCTCTTCGGTGGTCGCAGTAGGCGTGTCGTAGGTCTTCTCGGCCACGGCGCAGGCGGCAGCGGCATACACCACCTTTTTAAGACCCTTGATATCCTTGAGTCGATCAAACAGCTTGAGTGACGTAAGCGTGTTGTTGTCATGATCGGCCAACGGGTTGGCAATGGATGACTGATTGCCGTGGTAGCAGGCCAGATGAAAAGCGTAGTCCAGATCATTCGGCAAATCCGCAAGAATTTTGTCATCGGTAATGGAGCCGAATACAAAACGCACGCAGGGGTTGGCCGGGATATTGGCGACGTCAGACGACATCAGGTTCACGGTACTTATTGAGCGGGGTCGGCACACATAAGATCAATGCGTCGGCTTCAGATACCCGCTTGAAATCTGTCGTTGCTTCGAATCCGTTCTTTACAGCATCCCTTATGGACGCCTCCGAGATGTGCTCGATGTAGCTTTTACCTTGCGATAGTGCATCGACCTTTAATTTATCGATATCAAAGCCAATTACCTTGTATCCGACTTCGATGTAACGGAGCATCAAGGGCAGCCCGACGTAACCGAGCCCAACGATACCAATTACCGCACTCTTGTTTTGAAAATTTTTGATTAGATTGGTTTTCAATTAGGCTCTCCGACAGATTTCTTAATTATCAGACGTCACTCAACGCCCGATTCCATGATGACCGGGGATGTCTTGTCTTATGCAAAAAAGGGAAATGTTGCGTTGCCGATCGGTACGACTGCACGCAGTCGCAGTGCAGCGGGGCAACCCGTACGAACCGCAGGCAAGAAACTCTATGCTCAAGAATAGCTACCGCACTCTGACCATTCGTTTCCGAACCAGAGTTGTCACTTGCCACGCAAGTTGCATCTACGCCAATCGCGACCTTTTTGAGTTGATTTTTCAACCCGCCTCCTCCAGTAAAAACCCCCGTTACAAACGCACAGGTACTGACCTGTGGCGCCCAAATTCGGGGGGGGGGTACATGGCAGCCTCCCTTAGAAGCTACTGACACCCTGCGCAAACTTAAAATTTATTATGCCAAGTGTAACATTTGGCGATGCCTTTCAGCAATGGTAATGATTCAAACAGAAACGCAAAAAAGCCCCCAGCCCTTCCCGACATGGCTGGATGTCGAGAAAGGCTGGGGGCTGGAGGGTTGGAAGCGGTCAAAAGCGCGCTATCGGTCGGCACCTCGCCACTTGTCGAAACTGCGTGCGCCAGTGTAGCCAAGATAGCCTGCACCGAACAGCCACCAGAGGTTTTCCGGGATTGCGCCCAGTAATTTGCTCAGATTCTCTGCTGCCTGAAACGTTTGCTGTGGCCACCAGATGCCGATGATGGCTCCGACCACGCACAACAAAATAATGCTGTAAATCACGTAGAGGAAGGTCGGTCGGGCGCGGCTCGTCCACGGGTCTGCAGAATTGGCCTCGGCCAGGATTGCCGACAAGCTCACCTGCATTTCCTGCAGGGCTTGCTGACCTTCGGCCTGGAACAAGGCGAGCTTGGCCTGCTCGCGCTGGGCCGGGTCGGGAATCAGCCGGTCGATGAGTTTGGCACCAGCTTCGAAGAGGCCAGGAGCGAGTGTGGTGAAGATTGGGCTCATTGCGGGCCTCCGAACAGTTTGATTTTGACGATGGTGCCGGCCAGCAGCGCCATCACCAGGCCCGTGACCAGCATTTTGATGAGCGTGAGGCCAGCGGTTTTCTTGGCTTCGTTGAAAGCGTCGAGCAGATTGCGAAGTTCGAGGATGTCCCGGGCGGCATCTGGGCCGTCGAGACCCACATCGGACAAGGCGTGGCGTGCGCCGCGCTCGGCAACACGCTCCAATAGTTCTTCAAATTCTTCGTGCGGCATGATCACCATGCCATCCATCAATTGGGGGTCGGTCATTTTGGGTCTCCCTTAAATTTGGTCAGCCGTGTGAACGGCTGGATGCTCGGCAACGCAGGTAATTTCCACCTGCTCGCCACGTGGCCTCACGGCGATGACTCTGGCTTGCAAACCCCAATCGTCGGTCTGGCCGAATGCGTAGTGAGTGCGCTCGCCGTTGGTGCCGGTTTCGATCACCATATCTGGCGCTGCGGCAAAAATTGCTTGTTGCTCACCGATGCCCGGGCTAACGTTGAATGGGCCTGCGACGGATCCGTCACGCTTACGCAATGCAATGACGTGGGTTGCGGGTGAATCGATAAATGGAAGAGGTTCGGAGGTGGTGGCGGTCAAGGTATTGGCATCCCACGCAACAATTTCGCCACCCGAGCCCCAACTGGGCATGTCGTGGGCGATAGCGACAAGGTCGCCGTAGGTAGGGATCAGCCCTTCCAGTTCGGTGCGAAAAGTGATGATGCGCCGCCGGTAATGTCCAGTGCGCGCGACTCCGACCAACGCTGCCTTGTCGGCGGTGGTGACAACGATGAGCACTGAGGGCTGAAGCTTGCTCGCGACCAGCCATGCCAGTAGGTGCTTCTCTCCATCGTCAAGCGTGGTGCAGGCTGGATGGGTGAGCACCAGTGACGCGAGTTCCTTGCGTGTCACTGGATGCTGCGCGGCAAGGCCTGCGTTCAGATCTGCCGGAGGAACCGAAATATGCCGGGGATCACCGGGATTTCCGGTCAGTGTTTCCTCAACGCATTTTTCGACTGTTTCGATGGCGAAATGACTGCTGATCGCTTTCCAGCAATTGGTTCGAAATGCCTCGAGGATGACGTTGGTGTCGGCGAAGACTCGTGTTTTCTGCATACAGTTCGCACCTCACAGCTCAAAAGGTGCTGCGAGGTCGTACTGAGCAAAGAGCTCGGTCAAACCGCCCAGGCCAAGACCCATGGCTTTGGCAGCTTTACGCGCCGACAAACGCCCGTTTTCCAGCGCCTCGTGCAGCATCCGCACGAAGGTGGGCGAAAACCGCTTAGGCGGGCCTGATACGGATGAACGTTGCTTCTCCTGCGAGAGATTGCGGCGAGTGTCGTCACTGATACGCTTGAGGTTGAACAACCGCCACGCGAGGGCAACCGGTGCAACGCGCAGCAGCGCTGCGACTTCGCACAGATGCGCGATATCGTTTTGCCGATCACTGTCGATCAGTTTGTCGAGGGAGGCACAAGGCATCAGCAAGGCGGCGGCAAAATTGTCGGCCAGTTGCTCAATGCGCTTCTTCTTGTTGCGATCCTCAATAGAGTTGGATTCGCGGTGGTCGGGCTTCATCGCATCCCAAGTCAGCGCGTGGAATAATTCATGCGCCAGGTCGTAGAAGCGCCGTGCCTCCGTCTCATTGCGGTTGATGAGGACGACGCCCATCTCTTCGAGGTGACAGGTCGCCCCCGAGATTGATTTGCCGTCGTCGGCTTCGACGGTATCTACGAACAGCACCGGAATGTCGAGCTCGCGCTCAATTTTGTCGATCAAGGTCTCGGCTGGGATCACGCCGAGGTCGAGTTCAGCGGCCAAACTTTCGGCGCGCTCCTGAGCATCCTCGAACGAGGATTGTGCGGACAGACGCAAAGCACGCTTAAGCACGCTCGTCTTACTATCTTGCTGTTCGCGCAGCCAGCGCAGCACGCCAATCCACTGCCCAGCCTTCAGTTCGAAACCGTCAAGGCTGTCTTCGGGAACCTCTGGGGCGGCACGCCAAGAAAACTGTGCCTCGCCAGCAACAGCGAACGGATCAATGAAGTACTCGATGTCCCGATCCAGCAAATCGGACAGCTCCAGCAGTTCATCTGGCTTCAACGCACGCTTGCCGTTTTCAATGTCGGAGACTGACTGCCGGTCGTTCAAACCGAGGCCTTGGGTGAGCTGATCTTGCGTCCAGCCCTTCGCATCGCGCGCCGCTTTGACGCGGTAGCCGATCAGCTTTTGCGAGATTTTTTCAAGCATGGTGATGACCTCCTAAAACAGCATTGTATTCTTGCGAATTGTACTTTGCAAGTTAGTCTTGCGTTTTGCTGTTTGCGGCAATCCTGATTACCCTGCGTTGCCATCCTCTTCGGAAGATTGGATTGATCATTTGTGACAGTTGCTATTCCCCGGAGCCGTCATGAACAACATCGAACTTAGTCCACCGTCCGAGATGTCGGCCAGCGCCCGCGCTGCCGAGATCACGACAATTCTTGCGGCCGCCATCGTCCGCACCCAGCTTGCGCAGGCCGCCAAACAGAGAGAAGTTGACCTTGGCTTTCTGGCCAACCAGCGCGTTCATACAACCCCTTATCAAGAAAAGAGGTTGTCATGAACGAAAACGCCAATTTCGGCGCAAGCCAAAAACAAGCATCCGTCGCCGCACGCATCTCCGACCTGTCGTGCCTGCCGATGGCCGAGCTCTGGACACTGTGGGATCGGTACTTCACCCGCCGACCGGCTTATCCAAACCGCACTCACGTTGAATCCCGCGTCGCTTACAAACTGCAGGAGGACGCATTCGGTGGCCTCGCGGTCGCCACTCGCCAGCGGCTGGAGGCCATTGGCGCGAAGCATTCCAAGATCAAGCAGCGTGCCAAGCCCCGCGAGTTCAATTTTGCGCCGGGCACGGTGTTGCTGCGCGAATGGGGCGAGCGGGAACACAAAGTCACAGTGTCTGCCACCGGCCAGTTTGAATACGAGGGTCGCCCCTTCAAGAGTCTGACCGCTGTGGCGCGGTACATCACCGGCGCGCGCTGGTCTGGGCCCTTGTTCTTTGGCTTGGCGCAAGGAGGTGCGAAATGAACGAGCCAGTGCAAATCGCATCCAGCAAGCCGCGTAAACGCTGTGCCGTCTACTGCCGGGTGTCATCGGATGAACGACTGGATCAGGAATTCAACTCCATCGATGCTCAGCGGGAGGCGGGCCATGCCTACGTCGCCAGCCAGCGAGCCGAGGGCTGGATTCCGGTGGCCGACGACTACGACGACCCCGGATTTTCCGGGGGCAACACGGATCGCCCCGGGCTGAAACGTTTGCTGGCCGACATCCAGCGCGGCCTTGTCGACATCGTCGTGGTCTACAAGATTGACCGCCTCACACGCAGCCTTGCCGACTTCTCCAAGATGGTCGAGGTGTTTGAGCGCCACGGTGTGTCCTTCGTGTCGGTCACCCAGCAGTTCAACACCACCACCTCGATGGGGCGGCTGATGCTGAACGTGCTGCTGTCCTTCGCCCAGTTCGAGCGGGAGGTAACTGGCGAGCGCATCCGGGACAAAATCGCGGCGGCCAAGCGCAAAGGTATGTGGATGGGCGGCGTGCCGACTCTTGGCTACAACGTCGAGAACCGTTTGCTGGTCATCAACGAAACCGAGGCGGCGGTGGTGCGCCGCATCTTCGAGGAGATGCTGACCATCGGTGCGCCGACACAGATTGCCGCCAACCTGACCGCCGAGGGCATCACCACCAAGGCATGGACGACGCAAGATGGCCAGATCCGCAACGGAACGCAGATCGACAAAAAGTACCTGCACAAGCTGCTGCGCAACCGCATCTTCCTTGGCGAGATTTCGCACAAGGGGAAGTGGTTCCCCGGCGTACACGCAGCCATCATTGAACCGGCTCTGTGGGATCGCGTTCACGAGGTGCTGGCCAAGGACTCGCACAGCCGCTCGGTGGAAACCAAAATCCGGTCACGCACCGACGCGCTGCTGCGCGGCATGCTTTACGCGCCGTCTGGCGAGCGGATGTACCCGACCTACTCACGCAAGAACGGGCGCAAGTACCACTACTACGTGTCCAAGTCGGAGAGCCGCTTTGGCGCACCGGGCAAAACTTACGAGCGCCTGCCTGCTCCCGAGATTGAGGCGGCGGTGATCGCGCAGATCCGCACCGTGCTGACCAGTCCGGAGTCCATTGCATCGGTGGTGCGCTTCATCCAGCGCAATGGTGCCAAGATTGACGAGGCGACCACGGTGATGGCGATGGGACGGCTGAACGACGTGTGGGAGCAGCTGTTTCCGGCCGAGCGCCATCGAGTTGCGAATCTGATGATCGAGCGCATCGACCTTGTCCACACCGGTGAGGTTCAGGGCATCAAGGTGAAATGGCGAGAGATTGGCTGGAGCGCGCTGATCGAAGAATTCGCGCCGAGCGGCATTGGTGCGGAAATGCTGGAGGTTGAGGCCTGATGGACGACTCACTGGAAACCTTCGTGCCCTTGGCGTTTCGTCGCCGAGGGGCACGGCGAGTGGTCACAGACGACCGGCACTTCCACGACGTAACGCTGCTCGACGGACTGGCTCGGGGTTTCTACTGGCAGCACTTGATCGACACCGGCGCGATGCGCAGCGGCACCGAGATTGCGCGTGCAGAGGGGTTGCATTGCTCGGTCGTGAATGAATTCCTGCGCATGACCTTACTCGCGCCCGACATCATCGAGCGCTTGATGACCGGCAGGCAGCCACGCCGAATGAACCTGATTTGGTTCCAGCGAAATCCGGTGCCAGTGAATTGGGTGGCTCAACGCCAGATTGTGGAACACTTTGAGGAGGATGTATGAGCAAGAAACACCGGGGTCGGTACCAGGGTGACGCGGTCACCTACCAATTGCCGTCACCAGCAGGCGGCGTCCAGTTGGAGACTTTCGTGCACTGGACGCTGGTCAAACGGGGCTTGAGGAAGCAGATCATCACGCCGCTGGATGCGCCGCAGGAATTTATGGAGGAGGCGCGCCGAGAGCGGCAGGCTCGCGAGTCTGCGCAGGACAGCGCACTACTGCGCGCCCTCGGGCTGGCCTATCACTGGCAGCGGTTGCTGGATGAGCAACGCGTGGGGTCGGTGGCCGAGATCGCGGATGCCGAGGAGATCAACGTGACGCAGGTGCGCCGCCTGATGCGGCTGACCTTGCTGGCCCCGGCGGTAGTTGAGCAGTTGGTCGGGACGACGGAAACGGCGCTGGAACAATTGATGCGCTGCCCGTGGCCCACCGCGTGGAAAGACCAGATCAGGGTGCTCGCGCCCCCGGCGTGAACCGAAACCCTTGTGCCAGCAGCCGCCTCCGGGCGGTTTTTTTACGCCTTCTTGGTTCTCAGTCGCCGCCGGTACAGCAGTTGCCATTCACAACCCGCGCCCCGCAAACCCGCATGAATACGTGATACGGGGTCGAAAGCGCTCGCGAGGCAAATGGATAAAACAGCGAGGAGAGAGGCTGAAAAAGTGCAGGAACTGGCGCAGTCGTGGAGGTGCCGCGCGCGAGGCAATGGCCCGAAACCGCGCCAACACTGGCGCTCCGGGCAAAAAAAATCCCAACCGATAAGGGTTGGGATTTCGATAAATGGTGGAGACGGCGGGAATTGAACCCGCGTCCGCAAGTACTCTACAGGCAGTTCTACATACTTAGCCATGCTATTTGATTTAATCCCGGACACGCCAACTGGCGGGCTGGTACGGGACTAGTTACCTTAGTTTTAGCTTCGTACAAAGTAACCCTGCACGACACGATTCTGTGTAATTTACCTCACTCATCTCAGTCTTGCGACTTTGAGCCACTCCACAGACAGCATGGTGTGAGGTCTAGCTGCCTTAAGCAGCTAAAGCGTAGTTTTCGTCGTTTGCGACTAGTTTTTTCCAGCTGATTTACGAGGTTGCTGGTCCTCGGTATGCCCTGCTTTGCTTTGCAACCCACGTCGAAGCCATGTCGTCCCCGGTTGGTCATGCTACAAATCAGCGCGGATTGTAGCAGAATTAGCGCGTGATAAGGTCGAGAAGTTCGCCTGGGTGATCGACAATGGCGTGCGCCTGCCACGTGTCGAGTTGCGCATCCGCCGCAATATAGCCGTAACGCGCGATGATGCCGCGCATGCTGACTGCATTGGCCGCCTGCATGTCACGCACATCGTCGCCTAGGTAGAGGCAGTGTTCGGGTGCAACATTGATGATCTCGCAGGCTTTATTCATCGGCTCAGGATGCGGTTTTGCGTGAGCGCAGGTGTCGCCGCTGATCAGACAGGCGGCGCGATCCGCATATCCTAAGGCTTGCATTAAGGGCAGGGTATAGATGTGCGGCTTGTTGGTGACGATGCCCCAGGGCATTTCGCGACGTTCCAGTTCATCGATCAAGTCGCTTATGCCGCTGAACAGGGTCGTATTGATGCAGATATTGTTTGCGTAGTGATCGAGAAAAATATCGCGCAACGCATTAAAATCAGGCGAATCGGGTGTGACGTTCATGCCGACTTTCAGCAGACCTGCCGAGCCGTGGGATGCCTGCGGGCGCAACACGTCCAACGGTAGTGGTGGCAAGTCGCGCGTAGCCCTGACCGCATTTAATGCTGCCGCCAGATCGGGTGCAGTGTCCGCAAAGGTGCCATCCAGATCGAACAAAACGGCCTTAACGTTTCCTGAATCCTGAATCCTGCGTGCTGCATCCTGTATGTTACTCACGACGGCAGGCCACCATGTAATTGACGCTGGTATCCGTCCCCAGTGAATATATCTTCGAGAGCGGGTTATAGCTCATGCCGGTCAGGTCGGTCACGTTCAGGTTGGCATTCCGGCAGGATTGTGCAAGTTCAGACGGCTTTAAGAATTTCGCGTAGTCATGGGTGCCGCGCGGCAGCATGTTAAGCACATATTCCGCGCCCAAAATTGCCAATAAATAGGATTTCGCATTGCGATTGAGTGTCGAGAAAAATACCCAGCCGCCCGGTTTGACCAGTTTCGCGCAGGAGGCAATCACGCTGTCAGGATCGGGGACGTGTTCGAGCATTTCCATGCAGGTGACAATGTCAAAGGCGTCGGGGCATTCGGCTGCTAGGTCTTCCACGGGGATTTTTCGATAATTGACCTGTTTTCCGCTTTCCAAAAGGTGCAGCTTGGCTACTTGCAAGGCTTTGTCGGACAGGTCGATGCCGGTCACGTTAGCATTTAGGGTTGCCATGCTTTCCGACAAAATTCCGCCGCCGCACCCTACATCCAGCACGGTTTTACCAGCAATGCTGGCGTGACGGTCGATGTAGTTCAGGCGCAACGGATTGATTTCATGCAACGGCTTGAATTCGCTTAGTGGATCCCACCATTTATGGGCCATTTTGGAGAATTTTTCGATTTCGATGGGATCAGCGTTGCTCATGGTGGGTGTGTATTTGATGGCTAGAGTGTGACTTTAGCAAAACTTCCCCCAACCGCCAAATTATCCTGAGATATTGCGGTATTTTATGGCGCGCATTCAAGTTCGAAGTGCAACAGCCGCTGGTTGCTTGGTGTAGCGTATT
>JBAXJT010000048.1:0-19796 GCA_037137715.1 Nitrosomonadales bacterium | reverse complement strand
ACCTCACAAGCCGCTATAACAAGTTTAAATGGGACGCAAGGATTTTTATTGCAAAGAAATTTACAACTACCAAACCCAAACCAACCTATAAGCACCATACCTTCTGTACTAATACGCTTTGAGGCATAGCAGTTATTAAGCGGACTTATTAAATTCTTTGACTGTCCCTTTAGTCAGCTTCTTATTTGTAGAAGGTTTCGCATTCTTTGAGTCTTTTTTAATTTGTAAGGCAAGTTGCTTGCCTAACTCAACAGGTACTGCATTTCCTATCTGCTTATACTGTGAAGCAACAGAGCCACTAAATTGCCACGTATCAGGAAATGATTGAATACGTGCATATTCTCTAACTTGTAACGGACGAGTTTCTAAAGGATGACATCGTTCTGTTTGTTTTTGTGCGGGGTTACATGTCAAAGTAAGTGAAGGTTCATCTGCCGAAAGGCGTCTTGCCATTCCTGTTTTGCCTCCGCCTAAGTGATAGCTACCTCCCATATATTCTCTTTGTAGCTTGTCAGGTAAGTCTTTCCAATACCCTCCTTGAGGGATTAAATCCATAATCTTTTTCTTTTTCGCTGTGTATATTTGTCCATCACTTTTAGGAACGCCTTTAAGTGCTTCTCCAATACTGACTGTGTAGTTTTTTTCTTTTGGATATGCAATCTTAGAGCTGTAATTTTTCCTTACTCCAATAATTACTAACCGCTCACGTTTTTGTGGAACATCAAGATATTGCGCTCGTAGTACCTTGTAATAAGCTTTATAGCCAAGTTCATCTAGTACCTCCATCATTGTTCTTAAAGTTCTTCCGTTATCGTGTTTTTCTAAACCTTTAACGTTTTCTCCGAGAATAACTATAGGATTTATTTCCTTTATAGCTCTTGCAAATTCAAAAAATAAAGTGCCTCTTGTATCTTCAAATCCCATGCGTTTCCCTGCATAACTAAATGCTTGACATGGAAATCCACCTGCAACTACATCTGCTTTAATTTTTGAAAAGTCTACATTCTTTATGTCGTCAGCTATTACATTCCATTTAGGCCTGTTAGTTTTAAGTGTTTCTGCGGCTTTTTTATCTATTTCAGCTAATAGTTCTGCTTTTAATCCTGCATTTTCTAAGCCCAAAGCTAATCCTCCACAGCCCGCAAATAGCTCAACAACTTTGTATTTGCTAGGAGTTTTTTTCTTTAGTATTTTGTAACCTACATCACCCTTACCCAATGTTTTTTCTTTAAGCTGTAGTAGTTCATTTGCATGAAAATATCTATGCCCTGTTTTGTCTCTTACGGCTCTAATTAAGCCTTTTTTTTCCCATCTACGTATAGTATCAATGGACACACTTAAGGTTTCACTAGCACTGGATATGCTTACCAACTTGTCTTTTTCTTTAGTCATTTGTAACCTTTGCCTATGCATTGGTTATTCTATTGCATTTATTAGTTTGTTACAATAGGCTGTTGCTAATTTTTTTGACGAGTAATGAAAAAAAATACTATCAGTAGTGATGGGTTGCGCTATGAGACTAAGGAGTCAGCTACTCCTTTTTTTGGTGGTGCTACTACTTCTTGTACTAAGTGTGGAGTTCATAAACCTCGTAAATTAGGCTCGTTTGTACACAAATTTGGAGGTAGGTTGTTCCTATGTTTTGAGTGCAAGCCTAAAAAAGTTAATGCTTAAATGCTTCCGCAACCTGTGTAACAGCGTTAACGTAAAGCGTTGAAAACGAATAGGATTTTGCTTTGTTAAAAACATTCCCAACTCAGTCAAGTTACACAAAAGTTACACGCACTTGTTTTGGTGACTTTAACTATATGATTTATATATGTTTTTTAATCGAGTAACTATTGAGTGGGAATGATTTAAAATAAATTCCCCGCAATTGCGGGGTTTTTTCTGGCTGATACGCTGAGTTTAGTCCTTTAAGCTCACATGAAAAATAGTACACGACTTAATTAACCACAAGGATACCCGATGAAACTCGAAACAATTGCTGTGCATGGCGGTTACTCACCTGATCCGACCACAAAATCGGTGGCTGTGCCGATTTATCAGACGGTTTCCTATGCCTTTGACGACACTCAGCACGGCGCTGATTTGTTCGACCTGAAGGTGGCGGGTAATATTTATACGCGCATTATGAATCCGACGACTGATGTGCTGGAAAAGCGCGTTGCGGCGCTGGAAGGCGGGATCGGCGGGCTGGCAGTGTCGTCAGGTTCGACGGCGGTGACCTATGCGATTATGACGATTGCCGAGGCGGGCGATAATATCGTCTCGGTGGGGACGTTGTACGGGGGCACCTATAATCTATTTGCTCATACGCTGCCGCAATTCGGTATTGAGGTGCGTTTTGCCGATTACCGCGATCCGGAAAGTTTCAAGCCGCTGATCGATGCCAAGACGAAGGCGATTTATTGCGAATCTATCGGTAATCCACTGGGTAATGTCGCCGATATCGAGGCCTTTGCGCGGGTCGCGCATGAGGCGGGTATTCCGCTGATCGTCGATAACACCGTGGCCAGTCCCTATCTTTGCCGGCCAATTGAGCACGGTGCCGATATCGTCGTGCATTCGTTGACCAAATATCTGGGCGGGCATGGCAATTCGTTAGGCGGCGTGATTGTTGATTCCGGCAAATTTCCCTGGGCTGAGCACAAGGCACGTTTTCGCCGCCTGAATGAACCTGATGTGTCCTATCACGGCGTGGTGTACACCGAAGCACTGGGGGCGGCCGCCTTTATCGGACGTGCCCGTGTCGTGCCGCTGCGCAACACCGGCGGGGCGATTTCGCCGTTCAATAGCTTTATGATCCTGCAAGGCATCGAAACGCTGGCGTTACGCATGGAGCGCATTTGCGACAATACACTGGCAATTGCACATATGCTGAAAGCGCACCCTAAAGTCAGTTGGCTCAATTATGCCGGCTTGCCGGATCATACGGATTTTGCGCTGGCACAAAAATACATGGGTGGGCGCCCATCCGGCATTCTGACCTTCGGCATTAAAGGCGGAGCGGCTGCCGGTGCAAAATTTCAGGATGCGTTGCAGTTGTTCACTCGTCTGGTCAATATTGGCGACGCCAAATCACTGGCATGTCATCCCGCGAGCACCACGCATCGTCAGCTCTCGCCCGAAGAACTTAAAAAGGCAGGCGTATCGGAGGATATGGTGAGGCTGTCGATCGGCATTGAGCATATCGATGATTTGAAGGCGGACTTGATGCAGGCATTGGCCGCCGTATAAGCGCAGATTTCACAATTTCAGCCGAGTGGTCGGGTGTGAAGGCGCGGGTTTTTTCGGTTTTGTTTATTATGCTGAGAGAGGCCGGCGCCTGACTGTCTTAAAAAATTGAGGGTTAAGCTATTCCTGACGGCACAGTTTCGGCATAAACTGTGCACCCTGATTATGTCTTTTGCACTCAACCCAATTGTGTGTTTTTTATGAGCCTCGTTGACGATCCAAAATTTATTCAGTTAAAAATTAGCGGACGCTTACCTACGCCCAAAGGTGTTGCGCTGCAGGTCATTAAACTCACCCAGCAGGCGGATGCATCGAATCAGGCGATCGCACATTTAATCGGCGCGGATCCTGCGTTGAGTGTGCGCGTCATTAAGGCGGCCAATGTGTTGCTTGCCACGTCATCGCGACCTGTGGTGACGATTGCGGATGCGGTGATGGTGCTGGGTGCGCGCGGCTTACGCCAATTGGTGCTGGGCATTGCACTGATTGTCGATTATCGTCACGGTCCGTGTAAACAATTTGATTATCCTCATTTTTGGACGCATTCTCTGCTAACGGGCATTACAGCCAAGCATCTGGCGCAGCACACACGTCTGGCTTCGGTCGATGAGATTTTTGTGGCGGGTTTATTCAGCCATATCGGTCAACTGGCGCTCGCGACCGTGTTCACAGATGAGTATGGTGCGTTGCTCTTTGCAGCTAAGGGGCAACCGCTGTCGTCAAAGTACGCAGGGCAACAGGATAAATTCGGCTTCAACGAAGCGCAGCTGAGCGAAGCGATACTCGCCGACATGAATTTCCCCAAGATCTTCCAGATGCTGGTGCGGCACTGTGATCAGCCTGAAGACGCACAACTGGTGGTTGCCTCACGTGAATGGCGTTTATTGCATCTGATGCACTTCTCAATGCTGATCGCTGATTTATTTATGTCGAATGCGTCGGTCCGCGGTCAGTTGCTGGTCAAAATCAGGCTGCAGGCGCAGTATCTCTCGATAGCGCTTGATGACTTGATCGAGATTGGAGATGCGTGCGTGCGCGACTGGCTCGAATGGTCTGTGCTGCTTGGCATGAACAATAATTTGAATATACCGCCATTTGCCCAGTTGCTGCAATCGGCAGATGAAGAGGTGGCGGCGGTCGTGGTCAAGTCCCCTTCCATTCAGTCTTTGCAGGTGTTGGTAGTTGAAGATGATCCGACTACGCTCAAGCTGCTTGATGCCATGTTGAAATCCGCAGGACATACGGTGATGTTGGCCTCGAACGGGGTTGAAGCGTTGCGGATGATCAGGCAGCAAGTACCTCAGTTGATCGTCAGCGACTGGATGATGCCTGAAATGGACGGGCTGAGTTTGTGTCGTAAATTACGTGAGAGCGATGCGTGGCGCAATATTTACACGGTCATACTGACGGCACAAGAAAGTCCTGAGCGCTTGATTCAGGCATTTGAAGCCGGTGCTGATGATTATTTGCTCAAGCCTATTGCGCCAAAAATATTTTTTGCGAGATTGCGTGCCGCTCATCGGGTGATCCAGATGCAGGCGGAATTGGCCGATGATAGGGAGCAATTGCAGCGTCTGGCTAATGAGTTGACCGAAGCGAATCATCGTTTGCAACAATTAGCGCTCACCGATGTTTTGACGGGGTTGCCAAATCGCCGTGCGGCGATGGTGCGTCTCGATCAGGAGTGGTCGACTGCGCAGCGTAACCGGCGCCCGTTTGCCTGCATGGTGCTCGATGTCGATCATTTTAAGGCGATTAACGACCAATACGGTCATCCGGCAGGGGATGTGGTTTTGTCCAGCATGGCACAAGCGCTGCGAGCCGCGGCGCGAGCGCAGGATCTCGTCGCCCGTTTTGGCGGTGAGGAATTTTTGGTGATTTGCCCGGATACTGAGGTAGATGCCGCATTTCAATGTGCGGAACGGTTGCGTTTGCAAGTGGCAGCGATGACAGTCCCAGGCGTCGATCCGGCAATTAAGCTTACGGTCAGCATCGGTGTTGCCGTTAGTCGGCCTGAGATGGCTGATCTGGAAGTATTACTTGCCGGTGCTGATAAGTGCCTGTACGCGGCTAAACAAGCGGGCAGAAATCGGACGGTTTGCTTTAAATAGTTGTAGGTCTTTGTTTTATATGCACTAAATATGATAGGGAAAATCCTAAAGTATTTTATGTGCTTGCCGATAACAAAACACAAGAGCGCAGGTTTGACCCCCCGCAAACGGCACTCTGCAATGAAACTCCAGCCCAAACGGCCTGGAGTTTCTTGCTTTGTAAGCGATATTCCTACATTAAATTCAGTTCATTTCCTATTTGATTTTTTTTCGCCATTCGCGCAGAATACGCCTGTCCAAATTGGACGTTTATTTTCATAGCGTTACCTGATGTTGTTAAATAAGAAGGTTAGCGTTTTGAGCCAAGCACAAGGGGAAATCATGGACACCATGCAATTGCAAGAAGGGATACGCGACCTTAATTTGACTTATCTGATGCTGGCGCAGCAAATGGTCAAAGAAGACAAGTCCGCTGCAATTTTCCGCTTGGGCCTCACTCAGGAGCTGGTAGACCTGATCGGCGGGTTGACTCCGGCGCAGCTCATCAAGTTGGCCAGTTGCAATATGCTGCTGTGCAGCTTTCGATTTGATGAGAACACCTTGTTGAATATGGTGACCGATTACAGCAAGAGCCGAATGATGGCGCAAATGCACGCGGCGATATTGATGTCTTCACAAGCGGTCGAAGAAACCGTATAGACACCTGCGTGTGGCCACTAAAACCGTCTTAGGCGAAGCGCAGCAAGTCAAGATCGCCACCGATCTGATTGAAATGGGCGCTCGCCTGCAAGTTTTACAGGAAGAAACCAGCTTAAGCCGTGAGCGTCTGCTCAAACTCTACAAAGAAGTGAAAGGTGAATCGCCGTCCAAGGGGATGCTGCCCTATTCCACGGATTGGTTTATCAGTTGGCAGCCCAATATTCATTCCTCCCTGTTCATGGGGATTTACCAGTTTTTGATTAAAAATGCCGGCGTCGATGGCGTACACGCGCTGATTTCGGCGTATCGCCTCTATCTTGATCAGGTTCAGGGGATAGAAGGTGGTGAGGTGATCTTGAGTATCACGCGCGCCTGGTTTTTAATCCGCTTCTTCAAAGCCGGGATGATGCAACTGGTTGCCTGTCGCGAATGTTCGGGGAAATTTGTGACGCATACCAACGAATTACACCACAATTATGTGTGTGGAATCTGTCATCCCCCCGCACGTGCCGGGAAGACGAATGCCAAAGCACGCTTGCTCGCGGGGCAGACTGACTAGCGTGATTGGGGTTTTTCTTAGCTCATCTTGGCATTATCTGACCTGACATCCCACGAAAACGTAAAATATATGTGCGCGGAGTGCAATCTGACATCACCCGTTTGGCTGATTTGTTTTAGAATGCGGAGGCAGAAATAAAACTTAGGAGCGCTGCATGTTAGTTATCGTAGGCTATATAGTCGTTTGTGGGTCGGTGTTCGGTGGATTTGCAATGGCTGGCGGTCACCTCGGTGCATTGTGGCAGCCGCTGGAATTGTTGATGATTTTTGGCGGGGCAATGGGCGCGTTCTGTGTCGGTAATAATATGACCGCGATTAAGGCGACCGTTAAGGATTTACCCTCACTCTTCAAAGGCTCCAAATATTCCAAAGACACCTACATGGAGTTGATGGCTTTGATGTACGAGTTGCTCACCAAAGTGCGCAAGGAAGGCTTGATGTCGATCGAAGGCGATGTCGAAAAACCCGAGGAAAGCCCGGTATTCTCTAAGTATCCCAAAATTCTGTCCGACCATCATGTGGTCGAATTTATCACCGATTATCTTCGCATCATGGTGAGTGGTAATCTCAATGCGATGGAAATTGAAAATCTGATGGATGTCGAGTTAGAAACTCACCATCACGAAGCAATGGTCTCCTCCCACGTCATTGCCAAGCTGGCCGACGGTATGCCGGCCTTTGGTATTGTCGCTGCTGTGATGGGGGTGGTGCACACCATGGAATCGGTCGGTATGCCGCCCGCTGAACTGGGTATGCTGATTGCACATGCGCTGGTTGGAACATTTCTAGGTATTTTGTTAGCCTACGGGTTTGTCGGTCCACTGGCCAGTTTGCTGGAACAAAAGGCGGAAGAAGGCGGAAAAATTTTCCAGACAATCAAAGTGACCTTGCTGGCCAATCTGAACGGGTATGCACCGGCGATGGCTGTTGAGTTTGGCCGTAAGGCACTAAGTTCAGGCGACCGGCCTAACTTTACCGAGCTCGAAGAGCACGTCAAACAAAAACGCTAAAGGCAGTGAGTGACAGGCTGTAGCTAGCAGTGGCTGGCCGCTAACGACTAATGACTCGCAACTAAAAAACATGGCTGAGGATAAAAATAAACGACCGATCGTGATCAAGCGCATCAAGAAGGTGGCTGCAGGTCACCACGGCGGTGCGTGGAAAATTGCGTATGCCGACTTCGTGACAGCGATGATGGCGTTTTTTCTGTTGATGTGGTTGTTAGGTTCGACCGCTAAAGGCGATCTGGCAGGGATTTCCCAGTATTTTAAAACGCCGCTTAAAGTCGCGCTGGCGGGCGGTTCGGGCAGTGGTGACAGTTCCAGTATCATCAAAGGCGGCGGTAAAGATCTGACCAGAACGACCGGACAGGTTAAGGCGGGAGACGTCGCGTCCGATAAAAGAATTATCAATGTGAAGGAATCTCAGCAGGAATATATGCGTGCCGAGCACGAAAAAGAGATGACTAAGCTCAAAGAGTTGAAGGAAAGTATCGAGAAAGCCATCGATAACAGCGAAAAACTTAAACAATTTAAGAGTCAGATTTTGCTCGATATCACCAGTGAAGGCTTACGCATTCAAATCGTTGATGAAAAAAATCGCCCGATGTTCCAGAGTGGCCGTGCTCAGCTTGAACCTTACACACGGGAAATTTTGCATGCAATTGGCCAGACGTTAAACGCTGTGCCCAATAAAGTCAGTATTTCAGGTCACACCGATGCGTCCGTGTACGGTGGCGGCGGGGTTGGCTACAGCAACTGGGAATTGTCGGCTGACCGTGCCAATGCGTCACGCCGTGAGCTGATTTCAGGCGGGATGGCGGATGAAAAGATTGTGCGTGTCGTGGGATTGTCCTCAGCGGTACTGTTCAAGAAGGATGATCCGCTCAGTCCGACTAATCGCCGTATTAGCTTGATTATTATGAATAAAAAGGCGGAAGAGGCCGCGACCCATGACGGTGGTACGGTGGGCGTGGACGCCGAGTCGGGTGATAAGAATATTGGTGAGACCATCAAGGAAGGTGTGCAGGCCTTGCCTGCGGCGCGTCCCGCACACTGATTGTGATTAACTCATCCAACCGTAGGCTTTTTTGTGATTAATTTTTTTATTGTATGAACTTCAATCCCGTGAATTGGCGGGATTTCTTTTCTCTGTTCGTCTAAAGAATTTTCGTTCAGTGCCGTTACAGTACTACAGCCGTTAATAAATTTACTATCAAGGGGAGCAGGAAAATGAATACATGGTGGAGCGGTCTCTCCTTAAAAAATAAATTACAACTTCCCATACAACTCATTTTGCTGGTGGTTATGGTGCTCGCGCAACGCGTGGCGCTCGACAAGTTCGAAGACAATGTGCTGGAGGAGGCGAGATCCAAAGCGCTGGTCTCGGCCGATGGTGTGCTCAATGGTTTGAATATGCTGATGATCAACGGGATTATCAGCAACGCTGATCAGCGTGCTTTATATGTTCAGAAAATGGGTGCTTCAGATCGGGTGAATGAGTTGCGCGTGATCCGCAATAAACCGGTTCAAGATCAGTTCGGTCCCGGTTTGCCGTCTGAACAACCGGTGGATGCGATGGATCACGCTGCACTGGACAGCGCGAAGGTGCAGACGAAACTGACCGAGCATGGTGATAAGCAATCCCTGCGCGTCGTGGTGCCCTTTATTGCACAAACTTCCTTTCGCGGAACTAATTGTCTGATGTGTCACAACGTGCCGGCAGGGACGGTGAATGGGGCTGCGAGCATCACGCTGGATCTCTCGGACGAGTTTAGCCTGATGAAAAAAGCCAATCTTGTGATGTGGGCCGTGCAGCTCGCGGTCCAAGTCTTTTTGTATTTTGTCATCGGTTGGTTGATCGGATTTATGACGCGGCCGGCACGCGAGTTGCAACTGACGATGCAGGCAATGCAAACCAGCGGTGATTTGTCAAAACGCGCCACGATACGCAGTCAGGATGAAATTGGTAAAACAGCTCAGGCATTTAATGATCTTGCGCAAAGTTTTCAGGTGATCGTCTCTCAAGTCGAGGGACACGCAGGGCAGGTGGTCACTTCTGCGCATCGTCTTGCTGAAAATGCCACCGAGATTGCACAGGGCTTGCAGCAGCAGACGGATGCGGCGGCCAGTACATCAAGCTCGGTGAGTCAGGTGAGCGTGAGTATCAACCGGGTGGCTGAGAGTGCAGGTCAAGTCGCGAGACTCTCCGAGGAGAGTGCGCAGCGTGCGCATCAAGGACAGCGCAGTTTGCAGGATATGATGCAGGAGCTGGAGTTGGTCGAGCGCGCAGTCAATGAAATTGCGAGTTCTGTCAGTGCGTTTGTCAGCAATACACAAAGCATTACCAATATGACGCAGCAGGTGCGCGATATTGCTGAGCAGACTAATTTGCTGGCACTGAATGCGGCGATTGAAGCTGCGCGTGCCGGTGAACAGGGTCGTGGTTTTGCGGTGGTCGCAGATGAGGTTCGTAAACTGGCTGAAAAATCAGCATTGTCCGCCTCTCAGATCGACGAAGTCACGCAAACCATCGGCACCCAGTCGGTTCAGGTTGATAAGACGATACAACGCGGTATCGGTGCATTGCAGAGCAGCAAGACACACATCAACGAAGTCACGGGTGTACTTAATGCCTCCAGCGTTTCCGTGGATGGTGTCAATGCGGGACTGGAAGAAATTGTCGGTTCCATCAATCAGCAGCGTGATGCCAGCGAGGAAATTGCCCGCAATGTGGAGCGTATCGCGAATATGGCCAATAACAGCAATCAGGTGATCAAGCGTTCGGTCGAAGAGGCAGCAAAGATGGAACTGATTTCTGAAAATCTTTCCAAAACAGTGGGCCGGTTCAAGGTTTGACCCGGCGTTGAGAATCGCGACAGTGTGTTGAGAAAAACACCTGTTGGCGATTCCCACTGTTTAAACTATTAGGTGGCGATCATGCAAAACAAGCACGCACAGGTAACGCAAAAGGAGATCAATTTTCCGTCCAGTACAGTGTTGATCACTAAAACGGATACGCGCGGCATCATTACTTATACAAATGATGCTTTCGTTGAGGTGTCAGGTTTTACGCGAGCCGAGTTGCTTGGCAAAAGCCACAATGTCGTGCGACACCCTGATATGCCGCCTCAGGCATTTAAATGGCTTTGGGATACAATCAAATCTGAGCGTCCCTGGCGTGGCATGGTCAAGAATCGCTGTAAAAATGGTGATCATTATTGGGTGAGGGCAACCATAGCGCCGGTGATTGAGGGCGACAAGATTATCGGTTATGTCTCGGTTCGCAAAGCACCTACGCGCGCACAGGTTGCTGAAGCGGAGGCGTTGTACGGGAAATTGAAACAGACGGGCGAGCAGGTCGTGTCAAAGTATGAGCGTTTCAAAGTTAAAAACTGGTCGATGAAGGGGAAGTTGCAAACGGCGATACAGATTCCACTCCTGGTGATATTGACCTTTGCACAGCTATACGTCACAGGGTCATTAAAAGATGATGCCATGGTGGGCGCGACCGAGAAGGGGGAGTTGATCGCGAATCAAATCATCGATAGTTCTAATATGTTGATGGTGACAGGACAGATCGGCGATGTGGCCAACCGCAATCTGTTGATTAAAAAAGTAACCTCTTCAGGGAATGTCAAATCAGCACAAGTGATCCGAACTCAACAAGTAACGGATCAGTTTGGCGCCGGTTTGCCGGAAGAACAAATCAAGGATGATCTGCAGCGGCAGGTGCTGGAGAGTAATAAGCAACAGGTGCTGATTTCAGATGACGCAAGCGGGAATCCAGTTTTACGTGTGATAACCCCCTACATTGCCAGTCGTGACTTTCACGGCACAGATTGCACCTCGTGTCACAGTGTTCCTGAAAATACGGTTGTTGGCGCATCCGACCTGTTGATCGATCTCAAACCTGATTTCGCACGCATCGAAAAGATGGAGATGCACATGGTGATCGGGCAGTTGCTGTTGCAGTTGTTCTTGTTTTTCTTCATCGGTTTTTGTGTCGACAAATTCATACGCAGTCCGCTGTCTGATGTCGACCGTGAATTCCGCAACATCATGGAGGGTAATCTCGATACTGAACTCGATGTTACGATTCAGGATGAAATGGGTCGGTTGCTGTGTGAGATTCAGTCTATGCAGTGCTATTTACGCACCATGGTGGATGAAATTGTCACGCCGGTTGCCTATATTCAGGGATGCATAAAGGATGTCGACGGCAGGGTTTCTGGTGTGGCGCAAAATGCGCTGGCCGAGCAGGAGCATCTGCAAGCGATTTCTGTGACCATGGGGCAATTTAGTCGATCCGTTGCAGATGTTGCGCGTATGGCGGCCGACTCTCTCAAAGATGCACGCGATATGCAAAGCATCGTCGAGGAAAACAATCGCAATATGGAACTGAGTATTTCGGCAACAGGTAAAGTCGCGAATACGGTGGAAACGTCGAGTCAGACGATTGCGGATCTTGGCGCTTCGATACAAAAAATCGGCAGCATTGCTAATGTGATCAAGGAAATAGCCGAACAGACCAATCTGCTGGCTTTGAATGCGGCGATTGAAGCCGCGCGAGCAGGGGAGCAGGGCCGAGGTTTTGCCGTGGTGGCCGATGAAGTACGCAAACTGGCTGAACGCACGGCGACCAGTACGCGCGATATTACCAATACCATCAACGAGATTACCTCCATTTCAGATTCTGCGGTTCATTCGATGCAGAGTGCGGTGGGTGAGGTTGAGACCGGTATTTCGCTGATCCGTAAAAATGGTGATGGTTTGAAGGAAATTATGGTGGCAGCAAGAAATGTCGCTCAGTGTGTTGAGCGCATCGCCACGGCTTCGCAGGAACAATCTGCTGCCGGTGAAGGCGCAGCGCAAAGTCTTGAACAGATTGCCAATCTGGTTAACAGCAATGTGCAGTCTGTCGAAGATGCCGGTGTGGCATCCAGAGAATTGTCAAAATCGGCTGATGAATTGAGTCGTGCGGGTTATCCACTGACCAAGTGCGCAATCAAGTCATAATGGATTTGATAATAATTAAACAGGGTAAGTAAAAATCAATGAATGCAGTTCAGCTTAGATTAAATAAAAACTACGTTCAGATCGATCGTCTGATGTTACCCGTGCTGGGCGCATTGTTTGTAATGGCGCTCGCATTGTCCGGGTTGAACGACACGCTAAAATGGGCAATGTTGATTGGTTTGCCCGCTGGACTGATTCCCGCTGCGCTCATTTTTACAGCCCCCGGTTCTCGTTTGACAAGAGCCGTGGTTGCCGCTTCGCTGATGATTTTTTCCGCATTACATATCCATCAGGCAGGCGGGTTGACTGAATTGCATTTCGGAATTTTTGTGTTGCTGGCTTTTTTGCTGATTTATCGCGACTGGTTTGTCATCATCGTCGCAGCCGTTGTGGCGGCCGTGCATCATCTGAGTTTCAACTATCTGCAGGAATGGGGCTATGGCGTGATGTGCTTCACCAAACCCGGCATTCTTATCGTATTGATGCATGCGGCCTATGTCGTTGTGGAAGCCGGCGTGCTGACTTATCTGGCCATTTTGTTGCACCGTGAAGCGCGTCAGTCCGCTGAGCTCGATGCGCAGGTGATTTCGCTCCAATCGGCGGGCAGCGGTGAAATTAATCTGACAGGTGGGAATGAACAGGTCAGCAGCGAGAGCGCGATGATGTTGCAAAGTATACTCGGATCGATGCGCACCGCGATTATTGCGATTCGCAGTGGTGCCGGCACGATTTCCGTGACGGCTGAGCAATTGTCCAGATCAACCGGAAAAATCGCCATGGGTTCACAAGCGCAGAGTGAAGCGGCAATGACGACCGCTGCTGCCGTTGAGGAGATTACCGTCGGAATCAATTCAGTTGCTGCCAATAGTGACCAGGTGCAGCGTTTGTCTCAAAAGAGCCTTGAGCAAACACGCCAGGGAAATCGGGATGTGTCGGCCATGCTGAACGAAATTGCGGGCGTCCAGCAGGCAGTGACCCAGATTGCAGGCTCAGTCAAAGAATTTGTCGAAAGCACACGTGCCATTGCAGGCATGACTCAGCAAGTTAAAGATATCGCCGATCAGACTAATCTGCTGGCCTTGAATGCGGCGATTGAGGCTGCGCGCGCCGGTGAGCAGGGGCGTGGGTTTGCCGTTGTTGCCGATGAGGTGCGAAAACTGGCTGAAAAATCGGCGTTGTCGGCTAACGAGATTGACAGAGTGACCAATTCGCTGGACAAGAAATCGGGTGAAGTTGAAGCGACAGTGCAAAGTGGGTTGCGTTCGCTGCTGGCGACGCAGGAGCAAGTCGAGCGTGTCTCAGCTGTATTGACTGATGCCGGCACCAAAGTTGAAAATTCATGCCGGGGTGTCAGCGATATCGTTGTCTCTGTTAAGGCGCAAAGTAGGGCGAGTGAGGAAATTTCGCGCAACGTTGAGAAAATTGCACAAATGTCTGAAGAAAATCACACCGCAGTTGAACTCAATACGCAGGAAATACTGCGATTGGAGCAGTTAGCAAAAACGTTGCAAGAGGCGGTAAGCAGGTTCAGGGTTTAATAACCGTGAGTTGTAATACGTGGTGATGTTATTCTATTCGCCATTGTATATTTTCCATATTCTAAGGTAGGGTAATCATGTTGAGCAATATGACGATCAAAGCGCGGTTAACGATGCTCGTGAGCGTAATTATGGTGATCTCAGTGGGGGTGGCGGCGCTTGCCTATACGGGGATGTCCCGTTTGCAAGACGCGACGGAAGACATTGCGGTAAGGCGTATCCATTTGATCCGCTCGGTGAATAAACTGATGTATGTCATGGCGGATAACCGTGCGCAATTGATGCGTGCGATGCAGCATGATCCTGCCAATCCTGCATCGAAGTTGCACGATCATCCTGTGAGCAAACATTTGGAAGCGATCGCTGAAAACAAGGCAAAAATCGATGAGTATTTTGCCGACTTGGAAAAGGATACGCATAGCGACGAGGGCAAGCGTGTGCTGAGTCAGTTTAAGGAATTGCGTACGATTTTTGTAAACGAAGGCTTACTGGTCGCGGTTCAGGCTGTCAAAGACGGTCAGTACAATGAGGCCGGAATTACCTTGTCAAAGAAAGTAAATCCGCTGCTAGATGCTGCTCTGGTTAAAGGGAATGCGATTGCAGATCATGAAGATCATGCTGCCAATTCCGATTTTGAAGCGGCAATGTCTAGCGCACATAAGTTTGAAATGCTGCTGGCGGGTGGGGTGCTATTTATGCTGGCAGTGGCCGGCGGTCTGGGCTATTCGATTATTGCAGGCGTGTCACGCTCCACGGGTAATATGCGCGATCAAATGAGTCGCACGGCATCAGATGGCGATTTATCGCGTCGTGTTACTGTATACGGTACGGATGAAGTGGCACAAGCCGCGTTAGCTTATAACGGTTTGATCGATGGATTTTCGACTATTATCATGCAGGTGAGCAGTAGTGCTGGGACGGTATCTAGCACGGCAGCCAATTTGTCGGCAGCATCTCGGCAAATATCGCAAGGAACTCAAGCGCAAACTGAGGCGGCAGCTTCAACGGCTGCGGCCGTTGAAGAAATTACCGTGAGCATCAATTCGGTAGCCAGCAATACTGACGATGTCAGGCAGCTATCTGAAAAGAGTTTGCAACAAACCCGCTTGGGCAATCAGAATGTCACCGGCATGGTGGGTGAAATAGAGCGTGTGCAAAACGCGGTCAAGTTGATTGCAGGTTCGGTTGCGGAGTTCGTTGACAGCACGCGTGCGATTGCAGGGATGACGCAGCAGGTTAAGGATATTGCCGATCAGACGAATTTGTTGGCATTGAATGCGGCGATTGAAGCGGCCCGTGCCGGTGAGCAGGGGCGAGGGTTTGCGGTCGTTGCGGATGAAGTACGTAAACTGGCGGAAAAGTCGGCGCAATCGGCCAACGAGATTGATCGGGTGACAAATTCACTGAATCAAAAGTCCACGCAGGTTGAAGATACGGTACAAAGCGGATTGCGCTCCTTGCTGGCAACGCAGGAGCAGGTTGAACGTGTCGCCTCGGTGTTAACTGAAGCGGGTGTGTTGGTTGAGCAGTCGAGTCACGGGGTGAGTGACATTGCTACGTCGGTCAATGAGCAGAGCATTGCCAGCGCGGATATCGCTCGAAACGTAGAAAAGATTGCGCAGATGTCTGAAGAAAACTATGCTGCGATCGAATCCAATACGCATGAAATTGTACGACTGGAGCAATTGGCAAAAGAATTACAAAGTGCCGTGAGCCGGTTCAAGGTATAAATGCAGTGAGTGGGGAGTGGCGAGTGGCGAGTGGAGTTCGTTCTTACTTACCACTATCCACTTACCACTTGCCATATTTAGGAGAATTAAATGTCTGAGTTGTTAAAAAATATTGATGCCAGAACGAAGCTGGCAGGTACCAATAAACTTGAAATCCTGATGTTTTCACTGGGGCGTGATTTGCGCACGGACCGTGAAGAAACGTTTGGTATCAACGTATTTAAGGTGCGTGAAGTGATGCGTATTCCGCCGATCACGCGGGCACCTGAAATGCCGCCTTCCGTTGAGGGGATGGTCAGTTTGCGCGGCGCGCTGGTGCCGGTGATCGATTTGGCTAAGTACATTGGTCTTGTGACCGAAACCAAACCTGAAATCATGATCGTGACCGAATATAACGGTCATACTCAAGGTTTTTTAGTTAAGGGCGTTGACAATATTCTGCGTCTGGACTGGTCGGCGATGCGTGTGCCACCGGCGATGCTGGTCGCTGAACTCGGCGGTCTGGTGACAGCCATTACCGAGCTCAAAGATAAGCGACTGGTGATGATGATCGATGTCGAAAAGGTGCTGGCTGAAACAGGGCATTTTGCGACGGACGAGATGATCTTTAATGCGGTAAAACCTTTGGGACGTGAAAATCGTACGGTATTTTTTGCGGATGACTCCTCTGTTGCACGCAATCAAATCGCACGGACGCTGGACGCAATGGGGGTCAAGTATATCTCCTCCATCAATGGTCGCCAGGCATGGCTGGAATTGTCCAAAATGGCCACTTATGCTGAAAACAACAATACGCCGTTAAAGGACATCATTCAGGTGATTCTGACTGACGTTGAAATGCCTGAAATGGACGGCTATATGCTGACGCGCAAAATCAAGGAAGATAAGCGTTTTATCGGCATTCCGGTCTTGATGCATTCGTCATTGTCCAGTTCTTCTAACCAGCAGCTGGGCAAGACCGTTGGTGTAGATGAATATATTCCGAAGTTTGAACCGCAAAAACTGGCACATGCACTGGCGAGATTGCTGGCCTAGGAGATACAAATGTCATATTCAGATGAAATGATGAGCAGCGAAGATGGTTTGCTCGATAGCGTCGATGCCAGAACCAATTTGGCCGGGACCAACAAGATGGAAATCCTGTTGTTCAGTCTGGGCAGCGATGAAAAATTCGGCATCAATGTGTTTAAGGTCAAGGAAGTCAGTCAGGCTGGCAAAATTACCCGCACACCCAATATGCCGCGTGGTGTCGATGGCATCGTCTCCTTGCGCGGGCACGTGATGCCTGTGCTCAATCTCGCTGAATTTATGGGGATGACGCCGGCGACTAAGCATCAAACCATGATGGTGGCTGAGTACAATACGCATATTCTGGGGTTCCTGGTCGAAGGCGTAGACCGGATTATTCGGGTGGATTGGGATAAGGTTCGTGCTGCCGAAGGGATGTTGTCCGATAAGGGGGCCTTGATTACCGCTATCACCGAACTGCCGGATGGTTCACTGGTATCGCTACTTGATGTCGAGCAGATCCTAGCCAACGCGTTTGGCGAGGCTATCGTCGGGAATGTTGAGCCGATCGACGCGGGGCATGACCTGTGCGTTTTCTTCGCTGATGATTCGATGGTCGCGCGCCGCAAGATTGCCGAGGTGCTCGATAAGATGGGGGTTAAACATATTCAGGCCAACAGCGGTCGTGAAGCATGGGACCGGCTCAAAACCATGGCAGATGCAGCGCACAGCACCGGTGTTCCCCTGCACGATCAGATGCAGGTGATCCTGACCGATGCGGAAATGCCGGAAATGGATGGCTATGTATTGACCCAGAATATTAAGTCTGATCACCGGTTTGACGGGATTCCAGTCGTGATGCATTCGTCCTTGTCATCGGATGCGAATCGCGCGATGGGAAAACGGGTGGGGGTTGATTACTATGTGTCAAAATTTGATTCGATGGTTTTGTCTTCAACGCTCAGACCGTTGTTGACTTAAGGACAGGCGCGAGGATCGAGGATCGAGGGTTGAGCTAAAAGCGGGTGGAAGTATTTTTTCGATCATCGCACCTCAATTTTGAATCCTAAATCCTCAATCCTTAATCCTGTATTTAGGAGGTTTTCATGGGAATTGAAAGTACGCGTTTTTTGGTTGTGGATGATTTTTCGACGATGCGACGCATCGTCAGAAATTTGCTCAAGGAGTTGGGCTTCGTCAATGTTCAGGAGGCGGAAGACGGTGTGGAGGCATTAAGGAAGTTACGGTCTGAGACCTATGATTTCGTGGTGTCCGACTGGAATATGCCCAATATGACCGGGATTGAGTTGTTGCGTGAGATTCGCGCGGATGTCAAACTCAAACACTTGCCTGTGTTGATGGTCACTGCGGAAGCTAAACGCGAAAATATCATCGAAGCGGCTCAGGCGGGCGCATCCGGTTATGTCGTTAAGCCGTTTACGGCCGCTACGCTGGATGAGAAGTTGAAAAAAATATTTCAAAACATGAATAAGTGAGAGCTGATATGGCCACCCATAATGCAGTCGAGGAATGTGACGATTTAGAATCGCTGTTTGACAGCATCGTTGCAGCAAATGCCCTTGAAGAGCCGTTCGTTCCCGCCACGTCTGAAAAGAGCGTGGCAGCATCTGGTAATGTGCTCAATCAATTGGGGCAGATGACAAGAACCCTGCACGACACACTGCGCGAGTTGGGGTTAAACAAGGAAATTGAAAAGGCGACTTCTTCAATTCCTGATGCCCGTGACCGTTTGAATTATGTTGCCACGTTGACCCAACAGGCCGCTGAGCGGGTACTGAATGCGACGGAAGCGGCGCAACCGCTCGTGCAAGGTATGGAGCTCGAAGCGCACCGCTTAGGGGGACAGTGGCAGATGCTGTTTAATAAACAATTGAATGTAGATCAATTCAAGTCGCTGGTGATGGAAACGCAATCGTTTTTAGAAAACGTGCCTAAGCAGACTAAGATGACCAACGCATATCTGATGGAAATCATGATGGCGCAGGACTTCCAGGATTTAACCGGCCAGGTGATCAAAAAGATTATCGAACTCACGCAGAGTATGGAGCAGCAACTGCTCGCGCTGTTGCTGGAAAATGCACCTCCCTCGGTGAAAGCTGAGTACGATGCGGGCCTGTTAAACGGACCTGTCATCAACCCGCATTTGCGCACCAACGTCGTCACCAGTCAGGATCAGGTAGATGATTTGCTGGAAAGTTTGGGATTTTAATTGAGTCTGGTCAGTAGAACGGCACTTCGTGCCTCAGTAGTCAGTGGCGCGTCGGTGCCTCGGTGGAAAGTAGCCTGTTTACTTCCCCACTCACGACTCACCACTCACCACTCCCCATAGGAGAAGTAACATGAACGATTTTGCAGGCATGGAAGAACTGTTGAGCGACTTTTTGCTTGAGGCGGGCGAGATGCTCTCCGATGTAGATAGCAAATTGATGGATCTGGAGAAGCGTCCTAATGACAGTAATCTGCTGAACGAGGTTTTCAGGGGATTCCACACCATCAAGGGGGGCGCGGGGTTTCTAAACGCCACGGAACTTGTGACGCTGTGTCATCTGACTGAAAATCTGTTCGATAAGCTGCGCAATCGTGAATTGACACTCAGTGCTGAGTTGATGGACGTTATTTTTGCGGCGACGGCTGAAGTCAAAAAGATGTTCGGTGCGCTGCAGCAGGGTCAGCAGCCTCAGGGTGCGCCTGAGGAAATGCTGGCAAATCTCAAAGCAGCGCTGGAAGGCCGTGCGGTGATGGCTGAGGTTAAAGCGCCTGTTGCCGCCAGCACGACACCGACATCCGATATGTTTGCGCCGGCTCAGCCCGCGTCCAATGTAGATTGGAACGCACTGTATACCGCGTTGACGGGCACGGACATCGTCGAGACGGTGGGTGTGACGCGCGACGAAGAAAAAATTGCCGAGGCGATTTCTGAAGAGGAATCGACTAAAA
>JBAXJT010000047.1:0-20097 GCA_037137715.1 Nitrosomonadales bacterium | reverse complement strand
TGTCAGCGGCGTCTGAGCGAAAAATTCACCCACCGCCTGCTGCACCTGCGGCATGCGGGTCGCGCCCCCCACCATCACCACGCCCTTGACATCGGCAACGGTGAGTTTTGCATCACGCAGCGCGCGTCGCAGTGGTTGCAAAGTGCGCTGAATCAGATTTTGCGACAGGGAGTGAAATTCAGCCTGCGTCAGCACGTTGTCGATCAGTTCACCACTCGAGAGCACCGCCGTGATGCGTGCCTCCGGATAATCGGTGAGTTGTTCCTTAGCGGTGCGCGCCAAGGTCAGCAGCAGACGCGTGTCGCGAGGATTGAGTGCGGAGAGCTGATTTTTTTCCAGCAGCCAGCAATGTATGCGCTGATCGAAATCATCGCCGCCCAGCGCCGAATCGCCATTGGCCGCCAGCACTTCAAACACCCCGCGCGACAGTCGCAAGATGGAAATATCAAAAGTCCCGCCGCCAAGATCGTACACGGCATAGACGCCTTCCGAAGCATTATCCAGACCGTAGGCGATCGCCGCAGCTGTAGGCTCATTGAGCAGGCGCAACACGTTAATCCCGGCTATCTTTGCAGCATCCTTAGTCGCCTGGCGCTGCGCATCGTCAAAATAGGCCGGCACCGTGATCACAGCCCCCACCAACTCGCCACCGAGAGAGGCTTCCGCGCGCTGGCGCAATACTTTAAGAATTTCAGCTGACACTTCGACCGGACTTTTGACGCCGTCCACCGTGCGCAGTTGCACCATGCCGCCTGGCTCCGCCGATTCCGCGAAACGGTACGGCAGCCGACTGGTGTCGCCCACATCCGCCAAGCCGCGCCCCATAAAACGCTTGACCGAGACGATGGTATTGACCGGATCCTCGCTCTGCGCAAGTTGTGCCGCCTCCCCTACGATCACACCACCGGCATAGCGCACCACGGACGGCAGCATCGCACGACCATATTCATCGTTCAGCACAACGCTGATGCCGTTGCGCACCGTTGCGACCAGCGAATTGGTGGTACCCAGATCGATACCCACCGCCAGCCTGTGCTGATGAGGTGCACTGCTCAAACCGGGTTCGGAAATTTGTAGTAAAGCCATGATTCGAGTCGTTAGACGCCAGTTGCTAGTCGCTAGTTGGGGTTGTCCGCAATACGCGGTTTAACTTAAC
The DNA here is from genome assembly GCA_037137715.1 of Nitrosomonadales bacterium. Classification (GTDB taxonomy): domain Bacteria; phylum Pseudomonadota; class Gammaproteobacteria; order Burkholderiales; family Gallionellaceae; genus Gallionella. Next base: position 18,941 of record JBAXJT010000047.1, on the reverse strand, counting down.
TAATGACTAACGACCAACGACTGCCTTTAGTTATCTAGTTCGTCATAAGCGGAATGAATTTCTTCCGCGAGTTTTTCCATGAAACGCAGCTTGCGCACGAGACCGGCAGCAAACGAATAATCATGTTCGGCGTCTATTTTATCGCGAAGCTGCCCTTCCAGTTCACGCGTTTCAACTTTCATGCGCGCGTCCAGCACATCCAGCGCGGCAATATCACGGGATTTCTCAGCATCGACGACTGCCTCGCGCCATTCCATCTGTGCCATTAAAAATTCAACCGGCATGGCCGTGTTGGTTTCTTCCTGCGTGTCGACACCCTTAAGCAGCAACAAATATCGCGCGCGTCGTATCGGGCTTTTCAGCGTCTGATACGCTTCGTTAACGCGTGTGGAGCGCTGCATCGCCTGACGCTGTTCGGAATCTGACAGGCTGGCTGATTTATCCGGATGCACCTTCGCCTGCAAGGCGCGATAATTGAGTTCGAGTTGCGAGGCATCGAGCACAAATGCCTCTGTCAGCCCTAACAACTCGAAGTGATTTTTTGCAGTGTTAAAATTTTGAGAAGACATTAATAAACACTAAAAATTAAACTTCGTCATTCCCGCGAAAGCGGGAACCCAGACATTGCAAAGAGTTCTGATGCAAGGCTCCCTCTTAAACCTGAAAGCTCTCGCCGCAACCGCACGCGTCTTTGACGTTCGGGTTATTAAACTTGAAACCTTCGTTCAAACCTTCGCGGGTGTAATCGAGCTCCATCCCTTCGATATACGGCAAGCTTTTTGGGTCGACCAGCACCGTGACGCCAAAACTGTCGAACTGCAAATCATCCTCATCAAGTGCGTCGGCAAATTCAAGTTTATAAGCCATGCCGGAGCAACCGCTGGTGCGAACCCCGATACGCAAGCCGATACCTTTACCGCGTTTGGCGATAAAGTTTTGCACATGTTTTGCCGCTGCTTCAGAAAGCGTTACGCCCATTTTTTTCTCCGCTTAACAACTGCCCGTACAGGCCGATGTTTCAACATTTTCGCCGTGCTTAGATTTGTAATCAGCCACCGCAGCCTTGATCGCATCTTCAGCCAGAATCGAGCAGTGGATTTTAACAGGCGGCAACGCCAGCTCTTCAGCAATCTGCGTGTTCTTAATCTGCAACGCCTGATCAACGGTCTTGCCCTTAACCCATTCGGTCACCAATGAGCTCGACGCAATGGCCGAGCCGCAGCCGTAGGTCTTGAATTTGGCATCTTCGATGATGCCATCACGACCGACCTTGATCTGCAATTTCATCACGTCACCACAAGCGGGCGCACCCACCATGCCGGTTCCCAAGCCTTCGTCGTCCTTAGCGAACGAGCCGACGTTGCGCGGATTTTCGTAATGGTCCAATAATTTTTCGCTGTATGCCATAATAGTTCGCTCCTTAATCAGTCGCTGCTAGACATGAGACGCTAGTTGCTAGTTGGTACGGCTTTAACTAACGACTCGCGACTTACGTCTAACAACTGTATTTTAGTGTGCCGCCCACTGCACGGTGTTCAAATCGATACCGTCTTTGTACATTTCCCACAGCGGCGATAATTCGCGCAATTTGTCGATTTTGCTCTTCATCAGCGCAATCACGTAATCGACTTCCTCGCTGGTGGTAAAACGCCCCACCGTAAAGCGGATGGAGCTGTGCGCCAGTTCATCGCTGCGCCCCAAAGCACGTAACACGTAGGAAGGTTCCAGACTCGCCGAGGTACACGCCGAACCGCTGGACACCGCCACATCCTTGATCGCCATGATCAGCGACTCGCCCTCGACGAAATTAAAACTCAGATTCAGGTTATGCGGCACGCGCTGCACCATGTCGCCATTCAGATGCACCTCTTCCATATCCATCAGTCCGGCCATCAAACGATCGCGCAAAGCGCCGATGCGCTCGTTTTCAGCCGCCATCTCTTCACCTGCAATACGGAATGCTTCACCCATCCCGACGATCTGATGGGTCGCCAGCGTGCCGGAACGCATACCGCGCTCGTGACCGCCGCCGTGCATCTGCGCCTCTAAGCGCACGCGCGGTTTACGCTGCACATACAGCGCGCCGATGCCTTTAGGCCCGTAAGTCTTGTGTGCCGAAAACGACATCAGGTCAACTTTCAGCGCCTGCAAATCGATCGCGACTTTACCGGTCGCCTGCGCGGCATCGACATGAAACAGAATGCCTTTTTCGCGGCATATCGCACCAATCTGAGCGATGTCCTGAATCACTCCGATTTCGTTGTTCACCAGCATGATAGACACGATAATCGTATCAGGACGCAAGGCCGCTTTAAATTTTTCAAGATCGAGCAGCCCATTCGGCTCAGGATCGAGATAGGTTGCGGAAAAACCTTCGCGCTCCAACTCTCGCACCGTGTCAATCACCGCCTTATGCTCGATGCGCATCGTAACGATATGCTTACCCTTACCCTGATAGAAGTGCGCCGCGCCCTTGATGGCAAGGTTATTCGATTCGGTCGCACCCGAGGTCCAGACGATCTCTTTAGGATCAGCATTCACCAATGATGCCACTTGTTCGCGTGCTAATTCCACTGCCGCATCCGCTTCCCAGCCAAAGGCGTGCGAACGACTCGCTGGATTGCCGAATTTCTCACACAAATAAGGGATCATTTTTTCTGCCACACGCGGGTCAACCGGCGTGGTGGCAGAGTAATCCATGTAAATCGGTAATTTCATTTTTAACTCTCTATGGTCTGGTACAGACAACTATCTAACAACCTGCTTGTTCATCGAAATAGCGGTCACACCCGATCCTGATTTCGATTGACCTTCGACCAACTGCTGCAGATTGATCGAGTCCAGATAGGCGTAAATTTTCTCATTGAGTCCCATCCACAAATTGTGCGTCAGACACGGCTGACCGTCACGACAATCGCCTTTTTCCGCGCAATGCGTCGCATCTAGCGGCTCATCCACCGCAACCACAATTTCGGCAATCTTAATCTTAGTCGCGGTTCTGGCTAGATAATAACCACCACCCGGGCCGCGGACACTTTCAACCAGATTGCTGCGGCGCAATTTGCCAAACAACTGTTCAAGATACGACAACGAAATTTTCTGCCGTTCGCTAATTGAGGCCAAGGTCACCGGCCCGCGCCCACCGTTCATCGCCAAATCCACCATTGCAGTTACAGCAAAACGACCTTTGGTAGTCAATCGCATGTTATCTCCAGTAATTCTCAGTTCTTAATAGGTAGAATAATATAATACCCGAATATTTTAATCAACTATTTTGTTCAAGTGGTTAGGGTCAAATTTATCTGCGGTCGCACGCTCTTCCTCGACGCAAACACCCATTTTTTCTAGCTGCTGCAAAATAAAATCAATGCGCTGATCAACCGTTACACTATGCCCGAGCAAGCCGTGTATCGCTTTGGATAAGGGGTCGTTCTGATCGTTGCCAATACCATAAGCGTCGAATCCTGTCGTTTTCTTCTTCTCTTCATCAAGTATCCGTGCAGGAATACCCGCTGCAGTCGCACCAGCGGGGACATCTTTGACCACCACGGCGTTCGATCCGATTTTCGCCCCCGCGCCCACCGTAATAGGCCCGAGTATTTTCGCCCCTGCACCGACCACCACCCCGTCGCCTAGGGTCGGATGGCGCTTGCCGTGCCGCCATGAGGTACCACCGAGTGTTACGCCGTGATACAGCGTCACATCATCACCGATTTCAGCCGTTTCACCGATCACAACCCCCATACCGTGGTCGATGAAAAAACGGCGACCGATCGTCGCACCCGGATGAATTTCGATACCGGTTAGTCCGCGCGTTAAATAGGATAAAAAGCGCGCCAGCCATTTTAAATTGGCATGCCACAGGGTATTGGCAAGACGATGGAGCACGCGCGCGTGCAGACCGGGATAGCAGGTCAGCACCTCGAACGTGGTGCGCGCAGCCGGGTCACGGTCAAAGACACTGCGGATATCTTCTTTGATATTTTTAAACACTACTGATCTTTCTCTTGCTGGTAACGCGCCTTGAGTCGGCCATTGTACTCGGTTGTCACACTCAGGATGCCGCGCAAAATGTTGATTTCATCGGCTTCCGGCCTCGCTCTGGCGTACAGGCGACGCAGGCGCTGCATCATGCGCGCCGGATTCTGCGTGGTAAAAAATCCAATCTCGTGCAGCGTTTTTTCAAGGTGGTTCATAAACCCCTCGACCTGCTGATGTGCGGCGGGCTGTAACGTCTGCTCGACGGGCTGATAGTTTTGCGCAGCCACCGATAGCTCGTAGGAAATCACCTGCACTGCGGCCGCCAGATTAAGGGATGAAAATTCAGGATTGGCCGGAATATTCACCAGCATCTGCGCGCGGCTCGCCTCTTCATTGGTCAACCCCGACATTTCGGTGCCGAACAGCAAGGCCACCTGCTGCGTTTGGGCCTGCTGCACCACCAGCGGCATTGCCTCGCGCGGCACGCTCACCTCGTTTGAGATATCCCGCTGCCTTGCCGTCATCCCCACCGTCAGCACCGCACCCTCTAGCGCCTCATCGATCGAGGCGCACACCACAGCGTTTTGCAGCACATCATCCGCACCCGCCGCCATCGCAGTTGCCTGCGGATCGGGGAAATGACGCGGATTGATCAGGTAGAGATGGTTCAGCCCCATCGCCTTCATCGCACGCGCTGCAGCGCCAATATTGCCCGGATGCGTGGTGTGACTTAAGACGACCCGGATATTACTTAAATGATTTTGTTTATACAAAGCTCAATTCCAACTAGAATACGGTACTGGATTCTACCGCTCATTAAACTCGAAAACCGCCGCGCCGCGAAAGTTGCCCCAATCAGGGCAGCGAGCGCACGGCAATTTCATCAAAAAGGTCGTAAATATGCATCCCATGCTCAACATCGCGGTGAAGGCCGCACGTCGCGCCGGCAACCTGATACACCGCAGTACCGACAAGATCGATCACCTGACGATTACCAAAAAATCCCATGCGGATTTCGTCAGTGAAGTCGATCGCGCCGCCGAGCAAACCATCATCCAGACACTGCTGGATGCCTATCCCGACCATGCGATTCTAGCAGAAGAGAGCGGCGCTCACGGCGAGTCCGACTTCGTCTGGATTATCGATCCGTTAGACGGCACCACCAATTTCCTGCATGGCTTCCCGCAATTTTCCGTTTCCATTGCTTTGCAGCATAAGGGCATCATCACTCAGGCGGTCGTTTACGACCCAACCAAAAACGAGCTGTTCACCGCTACCCGCGGACGCGGCGCCTTTCTCAACGACAAGCGCCTGCGCGTCTCCAAGCGCATCCACATGGCAGACGCACTGATCGGCACCGGCTTCCCCTATACCAATTTCGAACACATGGATGCCTACATCGGCATCTTCAAAGATTTGATGCAACAGACCTCCGGCCTGCGTCGCCCGGGTTCTGCCGCGCTTGATTTAGCCTGGATGGCAGCAGGCCGTTATGACGGCTTCTTCGAAACCGGCTTAAAAGTCTGGGACATCGCCGCAGGCACCTTGCTGATTACCGAAGCGGGCGGCATGGTCAGCGATTTGGCTGGGGGCGACAGTTTCCTCAAAACAGGACATATCTGTGCGGGCAATGCGGAAATTCATCCCAAACTGCTCGAAGTCATCGCTCCTCACCTGACCGACGCGCTGAAATAAATACCCGCATCCGGCCGCAGGGTCGGATGCGTTTTTACGCGATGCTTTACGCGAGACACAACTTTAAATTCAATCGATTAGAATAAATTTAAGGCAAATCTGACTACATAGGCAGAATCATGAATCTAACGAATGAATCGATTGAAGTTTTTCCCTGGAGCGATAATTTTTCAACCGGCATCCCGTTGATCGATGAACAGCACAAACGGCTCATCCATCTGATCAACCTGCTCGCCTGCGGACTTGCCTATCAATCTGATACCACAGAACTGGATCGCATTTTCAGCGAACTGGCCGACTATGCCGCCTATCATTTCAAGACCGAAGAAGCCGTCTGGCATACCCATCTTGCAGATGACGAGTGGGAAGTGGAACACAAAATCTCGCACAACCGGTTTGTTGCGGATTTACTGGAACTAAAAAGCAACAAAAACAAGGCAACAGCCAATGAAACGCTCAAAGACATTCTGTCATTCCTGACCCATTGGCTGGCTTTTCATATTCTCGAGTCTGACAAACACATGTCCAAGGTCGCGCTCGCCCTGCAAGCAGGCATGACGCTCACAGACGCCAAGTTACAGGCCTCAGCCGACATGAGCGGCTCGATGAAAGTCCTGATTGAGACCGTGCTCTCGATGTACGACACCCTCTCCAACCGCACGCTGCGCCTGATCAAAGAAGTGATTGACCGCCAAAAAGCCGAGGAGAAACTACGCCTTGCTGCCAATGCCATCGAAAATACGCTGGAAGCGATTTGTATTACCGATCATTGCGCAAACATTATCGATGCCAATCCGGCTTTCCAGCAAATCACTCGGCAATCGCTCGATGCTTTGATCGGAAAAAATCTGCGCGAACTCAAATCTGGTCTCGAAGATGATTTGTTATTTTCCGGCATCATGAAAGAACTGGCTGACAAAGGTCACTGGAGCGGCGAAATCAAGAGCCGGTCTAATTCGGGAGAAACCTATACAGACTGGCTGACACTCTCAACAATCAAAGAAGAGAGTGGCGCTATTAGCAATTACGTCGGGATTTTTTCTAATTTCTCGCGTCTGTCAGGACAGTGGCACGAACTGCAACATATGGCCAATCACGATGCGCTAACCGGACTGCCCAACCGACTGCTGCTCACAGATCGCATGAAACTGGCGATGGCTCATGCAGAACGCACCGGCAGCTTCCTGGCTATTTGCTATCTGGATCTGGACAATTTCAAACCCGTCAACGACACGCTCGGCCATACGGCGGGCGATCTGGTGCTGCGAGAAGTATCCAAACGTCTGCAAAGCCACCTGCGTCTGAATGACACGGTATCCAGAGTAGGCGGTGACGAATTCGTCATCCTGCTCAACGATCTGCGCAAATCAGATGATTTTGAAGAGTTGCTGGTGAGGATACTCAACGAGATATCCCTGCCGATCAGCATCATGGGACAGAACGTGTTCGTCACCGGCAGCATCGGCGTTACCCAGTTCCCGAACGACAGAGGCGAGGCGGAAATACTGCTGGCACATGCCGACTCCGCGATGTACCAGGCAAAAAATATGGGAAAATCCCGATACCAACTCTACGAGATCGCCAAAGAGAATTAACCGCAACTCGCCCATGGAAAACAACAAAGCCAATCACACACCGATGATGCAGCAGTTTTTGCGCATCAAGGCAGAACACCCGGACGGTCTGCTGTTTTACCGGATGGGCGATTTTTATGAAATGTTTTTCGAAGATGCCGAGCAGGCCGCAAAGCTGCTCGATATCACGCTGACGCATCGCGGTTCGTCAAACGGCGTGCCGATCAAAATGTGCGGCATCCCCTATCACGCCGCCGAACAATATCTGGCGCGACTGGTCAAGTTGGGGCTGTCGGTCGCGATATGCGAGCAGGTGGGGGATCCTGCCACCAGCAAGGGACCTGTCGAGCGCAAAGTCATGCGCATCGTCACACCCGGCACACTCACCGATTCGGCCCTGCTCGATGAGAAGCACGACAACTTGTTGCTTAGCCTGCACCCGCGTAACGGCCTGCTGGGGATGGCCTGGATGAATCTGGCGTCCGGACAGTTTTATGTCTGCGAGACGGCGATTGACAATCTGCCCGCCGAACTCGAACGCCTGCAGCCCTCAGAAATTCTGCAAGCCGAAAATTCAAATCTGCTCCCGACCGCATCCTGCCGGCAGTTGCCCTCCTGGCATTTCGAACTCGACACCGCGCGCCGCACCCTGTGCCAGCAATTTGCCACGCTGGATCTGGCAGGATTCGGCTGCGACAACTACACCGCAGGTCTTGAAGCTGCCGGCGCCCTATTAGGGTATGTCCGGCTCACCCAAGGCCGGACGATGGATCACGTCGGCAGTTTGCAGGTCTACAGCGCCGATCACTACGTGCGCATGGATGCCGCGACAAGGCGCAATCTGGAAATCACCCAGACGCTGCGCGGCGAGGCTGCTCCCACCCTGCTCTCCTTGCTCGACACGTGCGCGACCAATATGGGCAGCCGACTACTGTCCCACTGGCTGCACCATCCGCTGCGCGACCGTGAGATTTTGCGCGCGCGCCTCGATGCGGTCGATAAACTGACCGAACTGTCGGATGCGGTGCAGACGCACTTAAAGCCCTGCGTCGATGTCGAGCGCATCACCGCACGCATCGCTTTGAAATCGGCCCGTCCGCGCGATCTGTCCGGCCTGCGCGACACACTCACCGCGCTGCTGCAGTTGTACGCGACACTAAGCGCCTGCGACGCACCACGTGTTATTGCGCTGAGCGATGCCCTGCAGGCGGATGCCCATCTCACGGCGCTGCTGCAAGCTTCGCTGCGCAGCGACCCATCCTCCGTGATACGCGAAGGCGGCGTGATTGCCGACGGCTTCGACGCAGAACTCGACGAGTTGCGCGGCATACAAACCAATTGCGGCGACTTTTTGCTGGCACTGGAAGCGCGCGAAAAGGCGCGCACCGGCATTTCTACTTTAAAAGTGGAATACAACCGCGTACATGGTTTCTACATCGAGGTATCCGTCGCGCAAAGCGTCAACGTGCCGGATGACTATCGCCGCCGCCAGACGCTCAAGAACGCAGAACGCTACATCACGCCGGAACTCAAAACTTTCGAGGACAAGGCACTGTCCGCCAACGACCGCGCCCTGACCCGCGAGAAGTTTCTCTACGATCAGTTAATCGAACAATTAGCGCCCTACATTGCGCAACTGCAACGCATCTCAGGCGCAATATCTGAACTGGATGTCCTGGCGACCTTTGCCGAACGTGCACGCACGCTGCACTTTACCGCACCGCAATTTACCGGCGATTCCACAATTCAAATCAGCGGCGGACGCCATCCGGTCGTGGAAGCGCAGGTTGAGCGTTTCACGCCCAATGACACCGAGTTGTCAGACGCGCGGCGCATGCTATTGATCACAGGCCCGAATATGGGCGGTAAATCCACCTATATGCGTCAGGTTGCCATCATTGCCCTGCTGGCCCATGTCGGTTGTTTTGTGCCGGCGCAACAAGCAGCTTTGGGCGAGATCGACCAGATTTTCACCCGCATCGGCTCATCGGATGATCTGGCCAGCGGACGCTCCACCTTCATGGTCGAAATGACCGAGGCGGCCAACATCCTGCACAACGCCACCGCAAAGAGTCTGGTGCTGGTGGACGAAATCGGGCGCGGCACGTCGACTTTCGATGGACTCGCACTGGCCTACGCGATTGCCTGCCATCTGCTGAACAAAAACCAGAGCTATACCTTGTTCGCCACGCATTACTTCGAACTGACGCGCTTGTCGGAAGAATTCGCCCAGCTTGCCAACGTGCATCTGAGCGCCATTGAACACCAGCACAGCATCGTCTTTTTACACTCGGTCAATGAAGGCGCGGCGAGCCAAAGTTACGGCCTGCAGGTTGCAGCGCTGGCAGGTGTACCGGCACAAGTCATTAAAACCGCCAAAAAGCAGCTACGCGCACTGGAACAAAACAGCGCCGCACAAAATCCGCAAGGCGATTTATTCGCGGCAATACCGGACACCCCTGAACCCGAAGAGCATGCGCTACTGGCAGCAGTACGCGACATCCAACCCGATGACATGAGCCCGAAAGCAGCGCTGGAAATACTGTACCAGTTAAAAAAACTGCTTTAAGCAACCGCGCGTTTTTACCCCCCCCTCGATCCAAAAATCAAACGATAGCCGCCTGTAACACAGGCGGCCTAACCCCTGCATCCTGTCGGATTATCCTCAGATAAAATCGTAATTTTCCCTATATAATTAAATACATAGGCCATCATACCTATAGGATTACCCAAACGGTTCAATTAAGATTCAACGGACCGAAAATCTGCCGACTCGATCAGCATTTCCGGCAAAAAATCCATATCAAGCTCCGTAAGTCAGACTCATTTCCAGATTGGAAAAGACGCTGTGATTACACATCTTACTGCCATGTCCACCGTGTACCGACTGCTTATCTGCCTGGTATTGGTGCTACTGACAAATGCGAGCATGGCAGAACAGCCATACGATCACGCAGCAAGGATGGTGCAGATTTACAAAAATCCGTCTCTGGCACCTCTGTCTGCCTTTCAAAAAGGGATCGTCTATGCATCATGGTGGCCGGGTGAATACGCCAGCGCAGAATCTGATCAAACACTGGCGCAGGCCATCAAACCCCTCGGCGTCAACTGGATCGCCATTGTTGTCACTTGTTACCAGGACAGCATTACTTCAACACGAATCAAATGCAAGCCCGAGTCCTTGACCCCAACGGATGCCGACCTGACGCATATTATTCGCGACGCACATCGTATCGGCTTGCGGGTCATGCTCAAGCCCCACATAGACCTGTCCGACAAGTCTAAACATTGGCGAGGCGAAATCAGTTTCGGCAAAGATGAGAACGCCTGGCGGGAATGGTTCAGCAATTACAACAGTTTCATCACCCATTACGCCAAACTGGCCCAGGAGGCAAACGCAGACTATTTCGTCGTCGGAACTGAACTGGTACAAACCAGCTACCGAACGGCGCAGTGGAGGGACATCATCAAAGCCGTGCGCAATGTTTACACGGGACCGCTGACCTACTCGGCTCATCACTTTGATGAAGAATTTAGCATTAACTGGTGGGACGCGCTCGATACAATAGGCATCGATGCCTATTACCCGCTGGCACATAATAGCCACCCGACTGTCGCACAGATAAAAAAGGCATGGATTCCTATCGTCGCTCGACTGGGGAAATTATCGAAAAAGTGGGATCGGCCGGTAATCCTGACGGAAGTAGGCTACGAAAGTCTAGAAGGCACCAACCGTACCCCCTGGCAAAGTCAAGGTCATAAGATTGAATTCGAGGAACAGGCCGATAGTTATCAGGCGCTCTTTGATGCATTCGCAAATCAGGACTGGTGGCGCGGCGTATTCTGGTGGGTTTGGACGATCCACACCGCACGTAACAGTCCGATTAATAGTGATTTCACAACCTACAACAAACCTGCTGACGATGTGTTGATGTCCAATTTTGGCGTAGCCGCCCATGCCACACCACCTCCGCTGCCTCCCCTCGATGACGACGATGATAATCAATTGAAAATTTTTCACAACACACTCACCGGCGGATGGCGGGAAAATTCACATAACATCAAACTGAGCGTTGATATCAGCGAAACGATGCAATTTAAAAATACTGAACTCCGTGTCTTGATGCAACCCGCCGGCATTTTATCGCTATATCATAATGGTGCCGACACCTCGCCATACCGCTGGCTGGAGTTTTATATCTATACAGGAAAAACTGCGCCGCACCGCTTTCTGGTCAATTTATTCGATGGTTCAAACCGCGAATCAGGACAACCCATCAGCCTGCCTCATCCGCGCTACGTCGAAGGCGGACGTTTTTTAGCCGATCAATGGCAAAGGGTCAGAATACCGCTAGCCGACATGGGCGCGGAAAATTTAACCATCACGCGCTTAAACCTCAAAAACGCCCTGAAAAAACAGCCAGTCGAATTCTTCATCACAGAAATCAGTCTGGTCGGCCCCATCGAACTGCAAGCCAAGTTACCGGAAACACCCCGCCCACTCACCCGCTAAAACCCGTCAACCTTGCTCTGGCAAATGTGAAATAATCAGCTCCCGACTTTCTCGTTCACACCATGAGCAAAACTCGCCATCTGGTCGTATCCGTCTCCGGTCACGGTTACGGGCATGTTGCACAAACCGCACCGATCTTAAACGCCTTGCACCAGAGCTGCCCGAAACTGCGCATCACCGTGCGCTCGTCGGCGCCAGAGTCGCATCTGCGCTCACGCATCCACGCGCCTTTTGACTACCTTAACAGCACCGGCGATATCGGCATGGTGATGTCATCAGCGCTGGCCGTTGACATCGAAAAAAGCCGCAGCGCCTATCATGCCTTTCACGCCGACTGGGAGGCGCGCGTCACCGAAGAAGCACGCCTGTTAAAATCATTGGGCGCGGACAGGGTATTTTCCAACGTAGGTTACCTGCCTCTTGCGGGCGCACAACGCGCGGGCATTGCGAATGTCGCGCTGTGCTCGCTAAACTGGGCGGACATTTACCGGCATTACTGCTGTGAGGCATCAGGCAAAAACGCCCGCGATAACATCATCGCAGCGCAAATCCAGTCGAGCTATGCAGGTGCGGATGCATTTTGGCGCGCCACGCCCGGCATGGCGATGAGCAATCTTGCCAATATGACACCGGTCGCGCCCATCGCTGCGATCGGCACCAACCGGCGCGGGGAATTACACAGTCATCTTAAATTATCAGCACACGAAAAACTGGTGCTGGTCAGCATGGGGGGAATTAGCAGCCGGTTGCCCGTAGAAAACTGGCCCCGACTGGACGGTGTACGCTATCTGTTGCAGGCTAACTGCTGCGAGCTGCATCCGGACGCCATTAATTTTGAAGCATTACCGTTCAGTTTCAGCGATTTGCTGGCAAGTTCGGATGCGCTGCTGTGCAAACCCAGCTATGGCAGTTTCGTTGAGGCCGCAGGTTCAGGCGTGCCGGTGCTCTATGCCAACCGGCCAGACTGGCCGGAAGCTCCCGCACTGATCACGTGGCTGCAACTGCATGGTGTCTGCCGTGAAATGCCGCAAAACTCACTGGAGAACGGCGATTTCGCCGGCATGCTGATACAGATACTAGACGCGCCCGCCGTGGAGAGGATCACGCCGAATGGCGCCGAACAAGTCGCACAGTATCTGGCCGAACCTTAAAGCCCACTGCGACAAACATATTAAGCACCTGCCAATCAAGACAATAACTTATTTAAAACAATAAGTTATCTAATTATTACTTTACGATTTACAGCGATAACAAGCCAATAAAATCCATTTTCAGTGCACAGTAACTACGATTGAACGACGGCACGCCACTACGCTAAGCTGCCAATACTCCCACGCTTTGCTTCCAAGTCATCAGAAGTAATTGACGCACTTAGTTCGAACAACAAAATTAATCATTCCTGATAAATTAATTATTTAATTAATCAAATACGGTTAGATTTTATGAAATTTTGCTTGCCCGACAAAAGCTGTGAGCGTACTCTGCGCTTAGTCAATTAACGAGACCGATATCATGCCGCGCCCGGAAGCCAGTTTTGCCAGCCCTGATACATCCCTTGCCGCCCTGAAATTAGGCAAAGCGGTGCGCATGGCGCGTCTTGCCAGAAATATGACCCGTGTAGATTTTGCCGAGCGCGCCCGCATCAGTGCGCCGACGCTGGATCGGATTGAGCGTGGCGATGTGGCGGTGCGTATGGGTTCGTGGTTGCTTGCCTTACAAGTTTGTAACCTGCTGCACCAACTCGACAAAGTCTCCGATCCCAATGCCGATATCCTCGGTCAGCAGCAACGCGAATTGAGTATCCGTAAGCGGGCATCGGGTACACGCAAAAAAGCACAGGACAATTATGACTTCTAAATCCTGGGATACGACCGTATTTGTCTACCTCCCCGACGATACGAATGCGGTGCCGGCTGGCCGACTAACCCTGATCGAAGAAGGTACGCAGGTTCGTGCATCCACCTTTGGCTATGGCAGGTTATACCTGGAACGCTCAAAAGCAATCCCGGTCGATCCGGTGAGCCTGCCTTTGCATGATGCCAAACCCGGCACCGAACGTCTTTACGAACCCTGCAACGGACTGGAACTGTTTGGTGCAGTACGCGATGCGATGCCGGATTCGTGGGGGAGACGCGTCATTGAAAACAAACTCCGTGCCGAGCCCAATAGCTTGAAGGAGTCGGAATATTTGATGCATGCCGGATCCAACCGCTTCGGCGCGCTGGATTTCAGACTAAATCCCGACGCCGGTGAAAAAATCGGACTCATGCCCACGGTGCTGGATTTGCCCTACCTGCTGGAAGCTGCCGACCGGGTGCAGTGCCATGAACAGTTACCGGCGCATCTGCGGCAATTGTTTGATGCCGGTCCCAGCATGGGTGGCGCGCGTCCCAAGGCTGTTGTTGCGACAGAAGGTCATCTCTGGCTGGCAAAATTTCCGTCTCAAGGCGATGCGTTTAATGTTCCGCAAATTGAACAAGCCTGTCTTGAGCTGGCACGAGAATGCGGTCTGAATGTACCGACAACCGAGCTTGTGACGGTGAGTGGCGGGCGTCAAATTATGCTGATCGAGCGTTTTGACCGGAACGTCAAGCAAGATGGCAACCTTACACGCAAGCATGTGGTAAGCGCCTTGACCTTGCTCGGTCTGCACGAAAGCGATTCTCCCACAGCAAGTTACGCGGCGATTGCGCGCAAACTCGCTGAATTAGGTGCCAGCGGGTTTGTGCAAGCTGATCGGGAAGAGTTGTTCGGACGGATGGTGTTTAACATTCTGGTTGGCAACGATGACGACCACCTTCGCAATCACGCCTTTGTCTGGAATGACCGTGTGCGAGGCTGGATGCTCAGTCCGCTATACGATGTCCTGCCAAAACCGCAGCGTGGATATGATCGCTATTTGCATTTAAGCGTCGGGGAACAAGGGCGACTGGCTACACTGGACAATGCGTTAAGCCACGCGGGACAATTCGGGCTGCTCCCCCCTCAAGCTGCCGCCATTATTGATCGAATTTCCGGGCGAGTACGTGAATGGCGTACCTTCTTCGAGGGCCGCATGGGCGTTCCAATGAGCGAATGTGACAAAGTTGCCTCGGCTTTTCGCAAGCCGAAAGACATTGGCTGGAAATGACATCTGCGAAATTAAATCTATGCTGCGTACCCCTACTTTGGTTCCCCCCGGTTCTTCACCAAACTATCGGCATGAGCAATGTTCATGCAAATATTTATATTAAAATCAAATAGTTAATGTTTTTCAAGTAGAGACTAAGACTGCGGCTCTTCGTTTTACATCTGTTGCTGTTGAGATACGCAATCCAAGAAACGCTAATTCTGTCATTTCGGCGTATTCCTTGAGAAATGGTAAGTACAGCCGGATGATCCAACTGTCAGCAATTTTGTGTGCCGCGTAAGGGTGCAGCAGCTCGCCATCCCCACGCGTCCGGTCAAATCGTAATAGTCCTTCGTTTCGGTACTTTGCTTCTGCCACACACGCGAACATCTCATCCGTCATACGACTGACATCCTCGCTTGGGTAGCCCGGATGACCTGACGTATCCGATTCATGTATGGCGTCTGCAATGCACTCTTCGAGGTTGCGGTAACAGCCAGGCAATCGGACACGAGTATTAGATAAATGCTGATTTATTCGTCATCCCCGCATAGGCGGGGATCCAGCGCCTTTATCTGACCGGGTTCCCGCCTGCACGGGAACGACAAAACCGAATAAATCAGCGATTCCTTAGCCATTAAGGCGTGGCTACGTCCCACAGAAAACACAAATAAAAAAAGACTTAGATCGATACAAGTCTTTGTTTATATTATAGTTTACAAAAAAGCAGAATCTACTAAAAACGAATTAAGAGCCTAGTGTGCCACATGCAGCGCCGGGCTCTCTGTTGTCCCTTCAACTTGCAACATGACAGCGCCCATTCCGGCACGCATGGACAGATCAGCCGAGAGTGTGCCGGACAATTTCTGACGACTCACCGCCAGTGTCCCCGCAGCCCTGACCACGCTGTCAGTGATCTTGAGCTGACTAAACCGGTATAGCTCGCTGGCATAGTTAAACTCACCGCTCAGCGTGTCAAAATGGGTTCTGCCACCGGGCAGGTTTTCACGACTGCGCAAACGCGCGGTTTCAACGATATCCACGCCGTTGACGATACCCTTGTTGACGTTAAAAACGCCATTAAGTACGGCGGTATCGGCCAATTTTGCCAGACTCCCCGACTGCATCTGGAAGCGCGCCGTGCCATCCAGATCACCACCGAGCAGTTTGTTGATGTTCTGCAACGGAATGACTTTAGCCTCCAGCGCACCCTGTACGCGCCAGCCCTCACGCCAATTGATGCGCGCATCACCTGTCAATACACCGCCGCGGATCCTGCCATCCAGATCGCTGATGCGCATTTCATCCAGGCTTAGCTCGCCGTTCGCCTTTAAATCCTCAAAGATCCAGTTGGAAAATAACGGCAGTGCCCGATCGTGCAGCGTGAGGCTGAACGGCAACTTGGGGCCGGCGTGAATTTCCAGCGCCAGCTTATGGCCGTCCGCGTTGAACTTAGCCTCTGCGAACCGGCCCGAGGCATCAAAATCCACCTCGCCGCCCACATCGGACAATTGCACACTGTCAGATTCGAGTTTCGCCTGCGCAAAGGCGATGTGTGCAACAGGATAATGCGCATCGCTCGCCGTCTGCTGTAACCAGCCTGCGACCTGCAGCAAGGCATCCTCTTTTACCCGCACACCCTCCAGATTCAGGCTATCGATGACGCGTGTCGCACCGAACAGCGCAGAGTAGGCAAAATTGACCTGTACCTGGTCCGCCTGAATTTGGCGTGTACCTCCGATGGAAACCTCACTTAAAATCAGACGCGGGGCCGGCAGTATCCGACCGGACAGGCGAGCTATGTGCACAGGCTGCTGCAATTTTGCACTCAGCGCCTGCTCGATGCTCGCCAGATAACCTTGCGTCGGCATCACGGCCGGCAATACGAACAAGGTCGCAACCAAGGCGGCAGCCAGTCCGGCCGCGAGCTTACCCCACGGTTTCGGTTTGCGAGGCACACGAGGTAATCTCGCAACCGGCTGGGGTGCAACCTGTGGAGGAGGCACCGTTTTACGCGCGTCTTCCGCCGCACGTTTTTCCGCCTCCTGCCACTTTTTGGCCTGCGCATCAGCCAGTAGTTTTGCTTCCTGCTCAGAATACTGCGCCTCGATTTCAGGCTGTACGGTAATCGGTTTGACTTCCACCGTGATCGCCTCAACAGGCAACACGAGATTCGAATTCTCCAAGCCTGCCGCATCTTGCAGCAACTGATCCGCCGCACTAAGCTGCGGCGAGATATCAATCTCAGGCATCAATACGTCAGGCTCAGCAGGCGAGCCCCCCAGATCAAACGCATCCAGATCAAATCCCTCAAAGCCGGCTGGGGATTGAACTTCAGGCAGGGGTGCTGCCACCTCGGCATTCGCATCGAGTAACTCGTAAATCTGATGCTCGCGTCCGTGCTTATCCTGTTGCGCACCGCGATAACGGAACAAGTCCTTGTACTCATCGCTCAGATTCGAGACAAATTCAAAATAGGCGCGGGATATATAGATTTGATCGTGACCTGCGAAGCTCATCACACGCTGGGCGCTGTTGATGCCATCGCCCAGCATATTGATTTGCCCGTTCATATCCTTGACCAGGCTCACCGGTCCTAAATGGATACCCATACGCACGCGCAAATCAGGATAGTCAAAATGACTGTTAGCGGTCAGCGCGGCACGAAAATGGATTGCAGATTCGAGCGCATCGGTCGGGTGTTGCAAAAATCCGATCGCTGCACCATCCCCCGTATCCAGAATAATGCGCTCTCCGGCATCGAGCGGGTCTAAGCTGTTGCCCACTAACTGGTTGAACTGCTGCTTCAAGGCAATTTGCCGCTGATCAGACAGTTTGGTATAGCCCACAATATCGAAAAACAACACCGCGGCGGTCGTCGTTCTTCGCTCCACCACAGGAACGCCGTTGTTCCCTCCCCGACTGTCGCAACCGGGCACCGCGGGCGCGGCCTGCCGCCTGTCTGTCGCGGGTGAGGACTCACCTCGCACCACCCACTGCGAAGAGTCACGAGAGGCGGCAGCGGCGGCAGCCTGAGTCAATTCATCCAGCGCAGAAACCACACTCTTTTCATCATCGGCGTGCCGGGCGTTCAATCTGACGACAGCCGCCAGCACAGGATCATTCGGGATGGTTTTACTGACATCCTCATCAGGAATCAGACTGATCAAATCAACCTGCGCAGCTCTTTGCGCCGCGACGATTTCAGCGTGTTCGCGTGCGGCACCCGCTGCGGCTTCGCGCGCCTGCAACAGTTGCTGCTCAGACTCACGACGCACTAAGCTGACCTCCTCTTCGGCCTTGATACGCGCAGCCTCTGCATCACGCACCAGACGTTCGGATGCCTGCCGCACCTGGGCCGCCTCCTCTTCCAGCCTGGCCGCGGTATCAATGCGCAGACGCTCATCCATCTTGGCATTTTCTTTAAGCCGTGAGACTTCCGCCTCAAGTTTCGCACGCTCCTGCGCCAGCAATGATGCGCGCGCTTCAGCTTCAGCCAGCACTTGCGCTGCATGCTGCTCAGCGCTCAGCTTAGCTTCTGCAACTTCACTGGCGTGACGCACCTCCTCTGCACGCAAGGCAGCCTCAGCTTTGGCAGCCTCCTGTTCCGCTTTAACACGCGCCGCATCTGCCGCTTCACGCACCAGACGTGCACTCTCCTCCCGCGCTGCGGCGCGTTCCCGTTCAACCTCTTCGCGCGCGCGCGCAGCCTCTTGCTCGGCCTTGACGCGTGCGGCTTCCTCGGCGGCCAGTCGCTGTGCTGTCTCAATTTCCTGCCGTGCATGCGCTTCAGCGTCTGCCTGCGCCTTCAAGCGCGCCACGTCCTCTTCCAGTTTCATACGCGCTTGCGCCACAATCCGCGCAGCCTCTTGCTCGGCCTTGACGCGTGCGGCTTCTTCCGCTGCCAGTCGCTGTGCCGTCTCAATTTCCTGACGCGCATGCGCTTCAGCATCTGCCTGCGCCTTCAAGCGCACCACTTCCGCCTCCAGCTTCATGCGCGCTTGCGCCGCAATTCGCGCAGCCTCTTGCTCGGCCTTGACGCGTGCGGCTTCTTCCGCTGCCAGTCGCT
>JBAXJT010000046.1:0-20139 GCA_037137715.1 Nitrosomonadales bacterium | reverse complement strand
AGCTCACCACCTAAATTCACTTACAAAAGTTGCACTTCAGAGTTGAATCCGCCTTCGGTTTTCTCCGCGTCTCCTCGTGAGTATGTTTTTGAATTTCTCTGGTTGTTTAATTGCTGCATGACGTAAAAAAGCTCCCGGGGTTTCCCCCGGGAGCTTTTTAGTCCAGCCGACTAATTGCTTAGTGAGCGGTTGCCTGCTCAGAGTTGATGCCGGTGTTCTGGCGAACATACAACTCATCCCACATTTCTTCGGCACGTTTGTCACGTGTGAAGATAGAACCCAAAATAACCAGCAGGAAGCCCAAAGGAATAGACAGCAACCCTGGGTTTTTCAACAGGAAGAATGGTTTTTCCAGACCGGTGATGCTGGTGGTCTGACCGTCAAACTTCTTCAGGTCGTCCTCGGCCTTAGCCTTAGCCTTCTCGGTTGCAGCGATATCCTTCTTCACCTTGGCCAGATCATCCTGTGCCTTCTTGAGCGCTACCGGATCCGCACCAAGCGCCACGACTGCAGCTTCGAGGGCCGGTAGTTTTTCGCCCAGCTTAGCCAGTTTTTCGGCTGCCGGCAGTTTGGCTGGTTTTTCAGGAGAGGCAGGCTTCGCCGCTTCTGACTTCACGCAACCATCCAGCGCAAACAGTTCACAGACAAAACTGGACGCTGCAACAGCCGGCTTCGCTTCTTTAGCGACTTGCAATGGTTCACCGTCCATCACCTTCTTAGCGGATGCAATCACAGCCTTAGGGTAGGTCATGTTAGGAGAAATCATCACCAGACCAATTGCCGTCACGGAACCCACGATCATGCCGAGGATAATGCCGGTGGTGTTGCACTTCTTCCAGTACAGTGTCAGGAACACAGCAGGCAAGTTTGATGATGCCGCAACTGCGAACGCCAATGCTACCAAGTGAGCCACGTTCTGACCCTTGGCCAGAATACCAACAGTGATCGCAATCACACCCACCAGCACCGAGGACACACGTGCCGCAACAACCTGTTCTTTAGGGGTCGCTTTTTCGCCACGGATCACGCCGACATAAATGTCATGCGCCATCGCAGAAGCAGCAGCCAATACCAAGCCTGCAACCACCGCAACGATCGTTGCAAAGGCAACGGCAGCTACGAACGCCAGGAAGAAGTTACCCAGCATCGAGTTTTCACCACCGCCCAGATATTGCGCAAGCAAAGGACCTGCCATATTACCGCCTGCATCAACCGCAGCGATCTTGGCAGAACCGACCAGCATCGCAGCGCCGGTACCCAGGAACAGGGTCAGCACGTAGAAACCGCCGATAATACCCATAGCCCAGATAACCGAGGTACGCGCAGCTTGTGCCGTAGGAACGGTGAAGAAACGCATCAGAATATGCGGCATCCCTGCGGTACCCAACACCAGCGCCAAACCTAACGAGATCTGATCGATCGGGTTCTTCAAGAACAGGCCCGGCTCTAAGAAACGCTGACCGAGTTCTTCTTTGCTCATACCGGCAGCAGAATCACCCAACAGCTTTGCGACTTGTGCGACGACTTTATCGTCACCGACCACCGCTTGCAAATACGCTGGCAGACTGAAGCCATACGGCGACCATACCAGGAATACCAGAATCAAAGATGCGATCACCAGCAATACCGCCTTAGTGATTTGCACCCAGGTCGTAGCCTTCATACCGCCGAATACCACGTAGGCCAGCATCAGCACGCCGACGCCAATCACGGAGATTTCATAGTCGATACCGATCAGTGTCTTAATCAACACGCCGCCGCCGACCATTTGTGCAGTCAGGTAGAAAGTCGACACGGTGATCGTCGAGAGTGCTGCAACGGTCTTAGTCTTCTTAGGATCGTTACGGAACGCCAGAATATCGCCCATGGTGTATTTGCCGATGTTACGGCAAGGTTCAGCAATCACCAGCAGCACGGTGATGTACGCCACCAG
The DNA here is from genome assembly GCA_037137715.1 of Nitrosomonadales bacterium. Classification (GTDB taxonomy): domain Bacteria; phylum Pseudomonadota; class Gammaproteobacteria; order Burkholderiales; family Gallionellaceae; genus Gallionella. The sequence goes on along the minus strand of JBAXJT010000046.1, from coordinate 18,206 downwards.
CCAGCCCACTGAGTACATGAAGCCATCGTAACCATACAGAGAGATCAGACCGGCAATCCCCAGGAAGGAAGCAGCCGACAGGTAGTCACCTGCAATCGCCCAACCGTTTTGGATACCGGACACTGAACGACCCGCTGCGTAAAACTCGGACGTGGTGTGTGTAGAACGCGCCGCCCAGAAGGTAATGGCCATCGTGATGGCGATAATCACGCCGAACACCGAGAAGGTCATCCACTTGAATTCATCGGCAACCGCGCCCGCACCTGCGAAGGCCGCACCACTGCAGCACAAGGCGGCAACGGATACAGCCAATTTATTTAGCCTCGTCATGCTTATGCTCCCTGTGTTTCGTTAATGATTTCTTGTGCCATCGCGTCGAATTCGGAGTTAGCCTTCTTCGAATACAAAAACGCGATCACCCAAGCCACGACGAATTCGGACAGTGCAAACAGCAAGCCGAAGTTAACTACGCCCCACACCTTGATTTTGAACAATTCCTGAAAGTACGCTGCGCCAATTGGCAACATGAAGTAATAAATGATGGAAAAAATCATCAAGCCCCACAAGAAAAATGTTTTCTTGCGATGCAATGCCTGAAATTTTGGGTTGGCATCGATGGCCGCCCAATTAATAGTTGGATTTGACATACTTCCTCCCTGAAGACAATCGACAAGCCAGAACATGAACATTCTGAGCCACTCTTAACAGCAGGTGCGAGATTACGTTAAGGCGGCAGCTAATGCAATGCCTCCCGACAGTTTTTATCAACATCTATTGTCAACATCTTTATCGGCAGGGTTATATTTTTCGCTTGCATAACCTCAACTATTGACGGCTTAGCGACGCCTAACCAAACAATTTAGGCCAGAAAAATCCTACCCCCTCGCAATCGGATTGTCGACAATCCAACCCGACAGACGGTTTCATCCTACTTCGCTCACCCAGCGCTGCGCCTTTTCCAAGTCGCGCAGCGCGGCAAAATCGACGATATTCCGTTTTTCCGCCTGAGCTGCGCCGACCTGAAATAATTGCGCGGTAACCAACGCATCCGCCAACGCATTGTGGCGCGCGTCGTTGCGTATATCAAAATGCGCAATCCAGTCATCCAGCGAGCGAAAACGTGAAGCCAGCTCAGGATTGAGCGCCGGCATCACATAGGCCATATCGGACCAGACGTGCTTGAAGGAGAACCCCAGATACTTACGCATCGCACGCACAATCATGGTCTGATCGAACGTCACATGAAAGGCGATTAGTGGATCCTTACCCAAAAAGGCCAGAAAATCTAACAACGCATCGGCAGCCGGTACGCCTTCAGTCTGTGCCGCGCCCCCTATTCCGTGCAGCAATATATTAGCCTTGTCGCTGACAATTTCCTGCTGCAACACGATATAAAAACTATCACTCAGATCTATTTTGCTGTTTACCACGGCGACCGCGCCGATGGAAATCAGCCGGTCTTCCCACAGATTCAAGCCGCTGGTCTCGACATCCACCACCACACAGCGTGCCCCTTTGATTGACAGATGTGCGGATACAGCGGGCAGTGCGCGCCACTGTAAGAGCCTGCGTTGCTGCGCCTCAGTCAATTCAGGCCGGCGCAACCAACCCAGCAGCGAACGGATCACAGGTGGTACTCCAGCGTCAGCCTCGCCTGCAACTTGCGCGCCTGACGAAACGCCTCCTTCAGGATGCGCCGGTCCAGCTCATGCAACATCTCAGGATCGATCAAATTATCCAGCTCCTCATCGCTCAAGCCCTGTTCCTGCCCCTCATCGTGATGGCGCATACGCAGTACCTGAATAAACAAGAACGCGTCTATCCAGGCCTCGACTTCGGCGGAATGAATTTTCAGCTTGGCAGCGCTCCCGCGCAGACGTTGTATCGTACTGGTATGCGTGACGCCTGCCGCGAGACTAAAGATGCGCGCTGCATCCACAAACGGCGTGATGCCGTTGAGTTTCAGATCCAGCGTATGCTCTTTCCCGACCACGAAATCGCGCACCACGCCCAGCGGCGGGCGGATGCACAAGGCATTTTGTGCCATCTGATGCAAAAAACGGCTATTTTCGTTGGCCACTCTGACCAGCCACAGGCGCAGCTCTTCAGCGAGCGTATGCGTGCCATAGACGGCGCGAAAATCAAAGAATATAGAGGCATGCAACAGCGCTTCTGGCGTGCCATTGCTAATCCAGTTAGAAAAGGTGCGCTTCCACTCGTCCAGCGACAAACACCATTGCGGATTTGAGGCCATCACATTGCCCCGGCACAACGGAAACCCGCATAACGCCAGCGTTTCATTGATGCGGCGCGCAACCGGCAGCATCAATTCCCGCACCCCGTCAGCGGTCACTCCGTCAGGCACCTTAAAAATCAGCGCATTGTCCTGATCCGTGCTGAGCGTCTGTTCAAAGCGCCCTTCAGAACCCAGCGCGATCCAGCACAGCCCCCCTGATAGCTCGCCAATGCCGCTGGCCGCATATTCCAGCTCGACGACTCGGGAGGTGAGCAAATCATTGAATGTTGAAATGAACTGGGTCAACTGCTCAGCCGTGACGCCTTGCGCCATCATGTTGTGCGCCATGCGGCGAATATCGGCAGCGGATTGCCTGAATTCGTCGATATTTTTCGCATGACGTATTGCCGATCCGATCTGACGCAACCCGACGCGCTGCAAGGCAAACAGATCCTTTTCCGACACCAGGCCGACCAGGCGCTCGTTATCCACCACCAGCACATGACGAAACCCCTGCTTGGCCATAGTCAGCGCAGCCTCATAGGCCAGTGCCTGCGGCGGCAAGAAGGTCAGCTGCGTGGTCATAATACCGATCACCGGCTGATCAATATTGATCTGCGGCAGCGCGATGCGCTCGAGCACATCAGGCAGCGTCAAAATCCCTAGCGGCCGCCCGTCCACATCGACCGCAATCATCGAACCGACGCGCAATTCGTGCATACGCGCCAGCACTTCGCGCACCGTCGTATCCGGCGCACAGGTCACCGGCGCACGACGGATAATGACAGACAAGGGACTCGTCAGCGATTGCTGCTCAGACGAAGATTGAGTGTATTGCGCCTGGATGACTTGTTTGGAATGTTCGAGGAGATTGGCGATGCGCCGCGTACAAAAATCGCGGAACGGCGCACTCAGCCCGAGCAATTCGTTAAAATCCGCCAGTGGCAATTCATAGCAAAAGGTATCTTTCACCGAGCGGTAAACACTCGCCACCGGCCGGTGCGCCAGCAGCGCACCCAACGGGAAGCACTCCCCTTCAGACAACTCCAGCCAGGTATCAGTATCGCTGGCATGCGCGACACTCTGTTCCCCCTGCACCAAGCCCTGCTTGATGACTAAAAACCGTTCAACCGCCCCCTGTTCGGGCGAAACGATCACCTCATTTTGCGCGTAATAGCCAAGTTTCAGCCGCTCGACCATCCATAACAAATGCGCCATCTCCATCCGGTCAAACGGCGCATGTGCAGCAAAAAAAGCCAATTGTGAAGTATGAATTGCACTCAAGGGATCACCTCGCTATAGGGTATCGGCGCATTATAGACTCGCTACATCAAACAAAACCACACGCCAACTACCGGGCAGGCTTTCCGGTCTCAAGCAACGGGCTAAAAGCGTAGTAGGCCGACAGCGCCCAGTTTTCCGCGATGCGCGCGCCCGGCTCACCCAGCGTGTTGAAGTGGATGCCATCGCCGCCGACGGCAGGATAACGTGTGACATTTCTGCTGTCGAACAGCAGGCAATACGCCCCGACGCCTGAGTGCAGCGCATCAAAAACCTGCGCCAATCCAGCATCAGTCTGGATACGCGCCCGGGGCGGCCCGATCCAGATGCACTTGCTGCCTGAACTGACGATCGCCATCGCCATTTCATGCGAAGTTTTTTCGACCCACTCGGGCGGACGACCGTACATGTTCGCCCCCAACTCCACCACGGTATAGGCCGGCCGATGCTGCGCAATCAGATTCGCGATCAGCGGGGTCGCTGCCTCAAAACCGCGCTGTTCGCGCCCGTCCTCATCTTTGAAAAAATAGCCACAATTGGTTTTATCGCCCGAAAACCAGTTGTCAGGCGAACTGCCGCAAATCGCATAGGTCGCAACGCGAAAGCCTTTGACGCTGCGCAGCACGGCATCTTGCTGCATACCAAAACTGCCCGTAGAATGCGAGTCACCGATAAAAAGTATCACCGGCGGCACATCCGCCGCAAGACACATCCCGGCAGGAATCAACAGCATCGCAGCACACCTCAAAACTTGAATTCGAATCTGCCGCCATAATCGTTTAGCCACGTTACTCCCTCACCATTTCAAGATTTTTGTACCCAACCACAAACCGAAGATCCCGATACCCAGCATCGGCAAATAATGCCATTCAACAAGATGCACGATCGAGTCGGTCACTTCATACACGCGCAGCCACAAGGCGCCGACACTAAAGGCGAACAGCAGCGCGACGCTACCCGCCCAGGGCGCATGGGTACTGGCAAAGTGACGCATCACCAGCAAAGTCCAGACGGCCGGCAGCAGTGAAAAAAACGCAATACTGAGGGTACATTCAAAGCCATGTACGGGGAGGGGCGCGGGCGGATTATCGGCTAACCAGGCAAATCCCAACACGACCAGCAATAACGCAAATGCGGCCAGCGGGGCAAATGCCCATCGCCGGATCTGGTGCAAATCCGGAAACGATAGCAAGGCCGCGCTCAGCGAAGTTGTGAACAACACACACACCAGCGCGGCGAATTCGGCTGCAAACCACGGGCGATGAAATTGAGCCAGAATATCCGGGCGAAATCCAAACAGCGCGAGCGATAAGGCGAGATAAATCGCGGCAAGCACCAGCCACGTCAGACTCAACCTGAACGGATGCGGCGCGGGCTTGACGGCCTGCGCCTCCTTAGTCAACGTGACTATGAGTGCGTCAATATTTTCCATTATCTTTCCAGCAGCTTTCTCAAAACCTTGTAAGCGCGATGTGCGGCCACCTTCACGGCGGACTCATTCATGCCAATTTTTTCCGCCACTTCTTTAGCGGTATAGCCGTCCCTGTGCATCATCTGCAAAATGGCTGCCTGCTTTTCAGGCAGTTTTTGCACTTCGTTATGAATAGATTCGTAACCAAACGCCGTTTCGGTTACATGCTCCGGCAAAATTTCTTCCAGTTCGTCGAAATCTTCCGCGTGACGCAGCTGATCGGCGTAATACGCGCGCAGAAAATCATGCAGCCGGAACTTGGCAATCGCGTACGCCCAAGGCTTGTAGGGGCGCAAACCATCGTAAGTATGCCGCGCCTTGTGGATGGAAATCAGGATTTCCTGCGTCAGATCGTCCACTTCGTTCGCGAAACTCAGACGTCGCGCCAGAAACGGGCGTAACAAGCACGCCGTCTCTTGCAGCAATGACGCATACGCACGCTGATCGCCCGTGAGCGAGCGTTGCATCAACGTTTCCAAATTATCTTTCTGATCCGTCACCCGAGTCCCTGTAACCTTTTTTCACACTGGCGCGAATACCTGTGCAATCGGGGCGAATCATAACGCGTTTAGCCGCCCTCATCGAACTCACATCCATTACGTCACCTGAACAGGAGTACACCCTCATGCAACGCCGACAATTTATATTCGTATTATCTGGCCTAGCCGTGGTGATGGCTGGCCGCGCCTATGCCGGTGTCGCACCTGCCGCCAGCAAAGTGACCTTGATGCAGTTTTCAGATGACGGCAAAGCGCGGGGCCTAGCAACGCTGGATAAAGTGAACAAAGACGGCGAATGGAAAAAGCGCTTAGCGCCACTTGCCTATCAAGTGACGCGCGAACACGCCACCGAGCGGCCCTTTACTCAACCGGGTTTCGACCGGCACGAGCCGGGTTTGTATCGTTGCGTGTGCTGCGACAATGCGCTGTTTAGTGCGCAGACGAAGTTTGATTCCGGCACGGGTTGGCCGAGTTTCTGGCAACCAATCGCGGCGCAAAATGTGCATGAGATATCAGACCGTGAGTTGGGCATGGCGCGTACCGAAGTGCAATGCTCGTTGTGCGATGCGCATCTGGGACATGTTTTCGACGACGGCCCGAAACCGACCGGATTGCGCTATTGCATGAATACGGTAGCGCTGCGTTTTGTGGCTAAACGAGGTTAATCATGCTGATCTTTTTTCTCTCCTACCTGGGCGGCGTTCTCACCATCTTCAGCCCGTGCGTCTTGCCGGTACTGCCCTTCGTCTTTGCGCGCGCAGGCCAGTCATTCCGCCATTCCGGCCTGCCGATTTTACTCGGCATGGCCACGACCTTTACCCTGCTGGCCAGTTTTGCTGCCGTGGGCGGCGCGTGGCTGATCGAAATAAATCAATATGGCCGTTATGCAGCGATGCTGCTGCTATTGCTATTGGGCGTGGCGCTGATTTCACCTTCTTTATCTGAGCGACTGATGCGCCCGTTCGTCACATTAGGCGGGCGCTTACAGCAACGCGCCGACAGCCAAAACAACACGCGAGGTTCTTTGTTGTTGGGCGTGGCGATCGGCTTTTTGTGGGCGCCCTGTGCCGGCCCTATCCTGGGACTGGTGTTAGCTGGGGCTGCGCTCAATGGTGCCAATTGGTATAGCGCGTTATTGCTGCTGGTATTCGCCAGCGGCGCGGCAAGCTCATTGGGTTTGGCGCTTTTAGCCGGAGGACGCGTATTCAGCCTGATGAAACGCGGATTGGGCGCGGAAGAATGGTTAAGGCGCGGCTTAGGTGTCGCGGTGATCGCCGGGGTCGTGGTGATCTCGCTGGGTTGGGATACGCGATTTCTGGCACAGTTTAATTTCCTCAACACTGCCAGCACGGAGCAAAGCTTACTGGCAAAACTGGGCAGCTCTCCGGCAGCACCGCAAAGCGACAGGATGCCAGCCTTGACAGGCGCGACCCGCTGGCTCAATTCGCCCCCGTTAGATCGCGAGTCGCTGCAAGGCAAAGTCGTGCTGGTGGATTTCTGGACCTATTCATGCATCAACTGCCTGCGCACCCTGCCCTACCTGAAAGCCTGGAATGAAAAATATCGCGCGCAAGGTTTGCTCATCATCGGGGTGCATGCGCCCGAATTCGCCTTTGAAAAGGACATTCCCAATGTCGAACACGCGGTGCGCGATTTGAATATCAACTATCCGGTGGCGATAGACAATCAATACAGCATCTGGAATGCGTTCAAAAACGAATATTGGCCGGCGCACTACCTTATTGATTCTAAAGGACAAGTCAGAGACCAGCATTTCGGCGAAGGTGCTTATGCCGAAACCGAGCAGATGATACAAACCTTACTACAGGAAGCGCATCAAGGAAAACTGGCGGGAGGGCAGGATCTGGTGCAGGTGTCAGGCAGCGGGGCGATGGCGGCGGGCGCGAATAATCCGCGCTCTCCTGAGACCTACCTCGGTTATTCACGCATGGAAAATCTCGCCTCAACCGAAGTCGTCGTGCTGGATAAAGCTGCGCAATACAGCACGCCGCGCAACTTTAAAATCGACCAGTGGGCGTTGCAGGGAAACTGGCGTATATCCGCCGAATCAGCCGCATTGCAAGATGCAGGCGGTGCAATCAGTTACCGTTTTCAAGGGCGCGACCTGCATCTGGTGATGGGGCCTGACAAGGGTAATCCGGTTCGTTTCAGAGTCACCCTGGATGGCGTAGCACCCGGCAAAGATCACGGTGTCGATTGCGATGAAAACGGCAACGGCGTAATTGGCGATCAGCGCCTATATCAGCTCATCCGGCAACACGAAAAATCAAGCAATCACATTTTTCGCATTGAATTTCTAGACGCAGGCGCTGAAGCTTTTGCCTTCACATTCGGTTAACCACAAGGAGACTCATCATGAAAATCCATTTCCAACACCCTGTATTTATCACGCTTATGCTGGTGGCATCCTCAGCAGCCTTAGCCGCTGAACAAACCGCAGTCTTCGCAGGCGGCTGCTTCTGGGGCGTGGATGCCGTGTTCAAGCACGTCAAAGGGGTCAGCGAAGTCGTTTCAGGTTATGCGGGTGGCAGCGCCACAACAGCCCATTACGAACAGGTCAGCAATGGCGATACAGGACACGCCGAAGCCGTGCGCGTCCGCTTTAATCCGGAAAAAGTCTCCTATGCGCAACTGCTACAGGTGTTCGTCAGCGTGGCGCACGACCCAAGCCAGCTTAATCGCCAAGGGTCGGATGTCGGCACTCAGTACCGCTCAGTGATTTTCTACACCAGCGCAGCACAGCAAAAGCTGGCCGACGGCTACGTCCGTCAACTCAATGCGTCACACACCTTTGCCACGCCGGTCGTCACGCAAGTCCTGCCGCTGCAATCCTTTTTTCCTGCCGAAGCCTATCACCAGAACTATCTGGCACTGCACCAGAATGAGCCTTACATCGTGTACCACGACCAGCCGAAAATCGCGCAACTGCACAAGCAATTCCCGGCGCTGTATCAATAGCGAGGTTCAGAATGATAGATTCTATCGGTTGTTCACCCGTCGCTGCCACAACGAAGCGTCCATCGGCATCCGGGTTGGCAGCGCAGCTTAATCGCTACCAGAGGCAATTGGACGACTCCGTCAATTGCAGCTCGGCCAAAACGCCCGAAGGGCAAGAAACAGCGCGCAGTTTGTCGGACAAAATCAATGAAGTTAAAACAAAAATAGAAAAAGTGACGAGTACAAAACCGCTCGTATTTGACGTGAACGCGCCAGCCAATAGTGACAAAAGCGCCGCAAAAACACAAAGCACGACGACATCTGGAAGCCGACTGGAGGTGTTTGCCTGATTTAAGGCACCAACTGGCCGGGTCACAACTTGAGATTGTGCAAATTAATGAAATCTTCTGTAACCTTTTTTCCAGCGATCCCGAATCAGTGAGTGCGTAGACGATACACGCTGCAATTAACGAATAGCAACACCTGCATCAAACCGGATTTACCGGACTGTGACTTGGGGATCATCCCCGTTTAACCTAAGGAGTTTCAACATGAAAAAGCAAGCAATTTTGACATCAGCAATCGGTGGTTTACTGGCATTGAGTCTGGCAGGCGCAGCTAACGCGGCTGACCAAAAGGTCGAAATGGAAAAATGCTATGGCGTCGCTAAAGCCGGCATGAACGACTGCGGCAGCAAAAAAGCAGGGCATTCTTGCGCAGGACAGGCGAGCAAAAACAGCGATACCAATGATTTCGTTGCATTGCCTAAAGGCACGTGCAACAAAATCGCTAATGGCACGCTCGGCAATACGGGCGACGCAATGATGATGAAGAAGGCGATGTAAATGATGCGGCCCGCAGGTAATCTTTTGCCATGCACCGCAGGCATAGGTTTGCGGGCACCTCATTACAAAGAAGTGCTGCAAACGCTCCCGCCGCTCGGCTGGGTAGAAGTACACAACGAGAATTTTTTTGGCGGGGGAGCTGCACTCCATACCCTGCTCCGCGTACGCGAACATTACCCGGTCAGCATGCATGGCGTCGGCATGGGTTTAGCGTCAACCACACCGCTTGATGAACCGCATTTAGCCGCACTAAAACGGTTGTGCGAGGTCGTGCAACCGGCTGCCGTTTCGGAACATTTATGCTGGAATTCAGTAAATAACGATGTCATCAACGATTTATTGCCATTCCCCTATACCCACGAAGCATTGGCGCATGTGGCGCGCCGCATCGAACAGGTACAGGAAAAATTAGGCCGGCCACTGCTGATCGAAAACCTTTCAAGCTATCTCTCCTTCAGCCACAGCGAAATGACCGAGGGCGAATTCCTCGCCGAACTTGTGCGCCATACCGGCTGCGGCATTTTATTCGACGTGGAAAATCTATACGTCAACACGCGCAATCTCGGCGTGGACGCGAAAGCCTTTATCGATGCCATCCCGCCCGATTCGGTAAAGGAATATCACCTGGCTGGATATTCCATGCAGAACGGCTGCCTGGTGGATACGCATAACTGTGCGGTTTATCCGGAGGTCTGGGAACTTTACGAATATGTATTGCAGCAGATCGGCCCGCGTCCGACCTTGATCGAATGGGATAGCGACATTCCAGCGTTGCCTGTTCTGCTCAATGAAGCCGCAAAGGCTCAGTCGCGGATGGATGCCTGTCATGAGTAATTTGAACGACGAACTCGGCTGTTTTGCCCGCGCCATCATTGATGGCGAATCGCCCTCACCCCGGATAAATACGGGCACATCGGCTTATTCTGCCGGCGTCGCGCTTGAGGTTTATCGCAACAATTATCGCGGCAATCTGCACGATGCACTGGCGGGCGCTTACCCTGTGATTGTGCAATTGGTCGGCGACGATTTCTTCCGCTACATGGCGCGCAACTATATCGAGCAGCATCCATCCGCCAGCGCGAATCTGCATCACTATGGTGCTCGACTGGCGGTGTTTCTGGCAGGTTTCGAGCCGATTCAGTCATTGCCCTATTTGCCCGATGTCGCTTCACTGGAATGGGCTTGCCATGTTGCGTATTTCGCGGCGGACGCGATGCCACTGCCACTCGCCAGTTTGGCCGAAATTCCACCCGAACACTATCCTGCCCTCATTTTCAATACGGACTGCCCGTTGATTCGTTCGCGTTATCCCGTCGCGGCGATATGGCAAGCGCATCAAACCGACGCAGCGTGCGATTTTCACATTGATCTGGATAAGGGCGGCGGTATTGCGCTGGTAAGTCGCAAGGGCGATGTCGTGCAAGTGAGTGCATTATCGGCAGCCGATGCCGACTGGCTCGAGCGCATGCAGACAGGAACAGCGCTAGGAGCTGCAACCGACGCCACCATGGTGTCTTATCCCGACTTCGACTTACAAGCCGCTCTGCTCAATCTGTTTGCACTCGGCGCATGGACGGAATTTACGATCGGGCATGAACATTGAAATCACTATTACACTTTATCCGGCTTTACTACCGCGCCGCGCACTGGCCGGAATATCTGGCACCCGTACTCGATCTGGGCATGCGCGTGTTTCTGGCGAATGTATTTTTCAAATCAGGTCTGAGCAAAATACAAAACTGGGACAGTACGCTGTATTTGTTCCGCGATGAGTATCGAGTCCCGCTGCTCAACCCGGAATGGGCAGCTTATCTCGCGACCGGCGCAGAGCTAGTCTTTCCCCTAATGCTGGTGGCGGGGCTATTTGGACGTATCGCCTCTGGCGGATTATTCATCCTGAATCTGGTCGCCGTGATTTCCTATTATGCCGAACTGAGCGAAGCCGGCATCAACCAGCACCTGTACTGGGGCATGCTGTTTTGCGTATTGCTCGTGAGCCACAGCAAATGGTCGATAGATCACTGGCTGGAAACACGAGCGACGACACTCAATTAAACTGCGTGATCAGAAGCCTTCAGATCGGATCGCCTTAGCTCAGTTGTTGCCCGTGCTCGCGCGTTGCGAAAAACTGCACTTTCGGCCAGCGCTCTTGAGCCAGCCGCAGATTCACACCGCTATCGGCGAGATAGGCGTAGTTGCCGTCCACATCTTTCGCAAGACGACTTTGATTCGCTTTGACGAACTCGGTCAAATGCGCCGCATCCGTACAGGTCACCCAGCGTGCCGTTTGTATGCCGGCGCGCTCGAACACAGCATCAACGCCATATTCCGCTTTCAGACGGTGCTCAACCACTTCAAACTGCAACTGACCGACCGCGCCAATCAGCGGATTGCTGGTGTCGATCAAAGGCTCAAATACCTGAACAGCCCCTTCCTCACCCAGTTGACGCAAGCCCTTTTGCAGCTGCTTGGCTTTCATCGGATCACGCAGGCGCGCACGACTGAACAGCTCCGGCGCAAAATAAGGAATCCCCTTGAAGGTTAACGCTTCGCCTTCGGTGAGCACATCACCAATCTGTAACTGGCCGTGGTTGTGCACCCCGATAATATCGCCCGCATACGCCTCATCCATGCGCGTGCGTTCATTCGCCATAAACGTCACCGCATTGGCAAGTTTCATGTCTTTACCTGTGCGACGATGCTTGACCTTCATCCCCGAACTGTAACGTCCTGAACACACGCGCATGAAAGCGATGCGATCGCGGTGATTCGGGTCCATGTTTGCCTGTATCTTGAACACGAAGCCTGTGAACGCAGGCTCAGTCGGCAGAACCAGCCTGACATCAGTCGCACGCGGCAAGGGTGACGGTGCCCAGTCAACCAGCGCGCGCAGAATTTCACGCACGCCGAAATTGTTCACACCGGAACCAAAAAACACCGGGGATTGCTGACCGAGCAAAAATTCTTCCAAGTCGAAAGACGCGCCCGCGCCCATCACCAACTCAGTCTCATCGCGCATCGTCTGCATCTCGGACGGGCACTGTTTCGCAAGCTGATCGATCTCGGCCCCTTGCAATATTTCGACGTCCTGACCCGCCTTGGCTTCACCCGGCAAAAAGCGCAACACCTGATCGTTCAGCAGGTGATATACGCCCTGAAAGCGCTTACCCATGCCGATAGGCCAGGTCACCGGCGCACATTTAATTTTAAGGACGGATTCGATCTCGTCCAGCACTTCCAGAGGCTCGCGCACTTCGCGATCCATCTTGTTGATGAAAGTGATGATAGGGGTATTGCGCAGACGGCAGACTTCCAGCAACTTGATAGTCTGCTCTTCCACACCCTTCGCCGCATCCACCACCATCACAGCCGCATCCACAGCCGTCAGTACCCGATAGGTATCTTCTGAGAAGTCCTGGTGACCCGGCGTATCGAGCAGGTTGATCACGCAATCATCAAAAGTAAACTGCATCACCGAACTGGCGACGGAAATCCCGCGCTGTTTTTCGATTTCCAGCCAATCGGATGTGGCATGGCGACCGCTTTTACGCGCCTTGACCGTACCCGCCATCTGAATCGCACCGCCAAACAGCAACAATTTCTCAGTCAGCGTCGTTTTACCCGCATCAGGGTGGGAGATGATCGCAAAGGTGCGGCGACGTTTTACTTCGCGCGCGATGCCATCAGCACCCACTGGCGCTTCGCTCGTACGGATTTCTTCAGATGTTTGAATCATTTATTTACACCAGAATGCAAAAAGGCTCGCCAGTATTCGGCAAGCCTTTCTTATTTAATTTGGTGGTGGAGTTACCACCTAATTCAAAAGGTGCTTTCATTATACCGAGGAAACCAGCGCGATTGGTAGGGTGTGCGGGGAAACAATAAATTACTCGGCACGGCTTCTATATCAATGGCGAATTGCAGCAGACGGCATTTCAGGTTCGATTGCGCGGTTGGGAATTGAACCGAGGGTTTGCATCCCTTCAGTGGGTGTGTCCAAATTAAGACTATCGCGCCTTATTTGCTTGCGCCAGAACCGAGGCTGCCAGCTCCTTTGTTTCGTCAGCGTATCGCTTGCTGGTTAGCACTCTGGAAGCCAAATCCTCCATCTGTGCTCCAGTCTGCTTGCCGCTATTGCGTTGCGCGAGCGCAGAGGCCGCAAGACTCCTCGCGACCTGAGATGACTGATTGTTTTGTAAGGTTTCAGCTGCCAGTGTGGCAATACGCGAGGAAGTCTGCTTGGTATTTTTCGGCATATCGATCTCCTAAGGTAGGATCAGGTTTTAGGCGGGGCTCGGAATTGCAGCACCGTACTATTTTGCGTTGCTCGCTCTTCAGTGCTTGTTGAAATGGTGCGCAACCGAGCTAATTGCACAACATTGTCCTTACCCTGCAAATACCCTATTGGCAGACCAGTCAGCATTTCCACATCATATGCAGACAACCCAAGATGCCGAGGAATCGCATCAATTGGCATCACATTTTCATTAACCAAAAGGTCAATAGTTCTCCGGAGCAGCCGTGGCTGTTCAGGGGCGCGATCTTCATCTCCTGGTTCTGATCTGGCTCCCCAGCGAGCAGAGCGCCGTTTGAAGAGGGTCTGCTTGCTATCCTCATCTATAATTTCCAAGGCATGAAGCCTCATTATGATTGCCGCCGCCGATACGCCCCAGCGCCGCTTAAGCAACAATAGGTCGTCTAGGGTTACTGGCGTTCTCACATCAGATGCGAATATTTCAGCTGGCAATAGGAATGCGCCCGCGAAGCGATGGGCTTGTTGCTCCAACAGCTTATGTCGATCACGTTCCGTGGGGCGCTTTATATGGCGATGCAGGATTAAATGGCCAAGTTCATGAGCCAAGTCAAATCGACTGCGATATCCATTGTCTTTGTCGGCAGATAGCAAAATTAACGGGCGATCCAGCACCTCACTCCAGGCCGACAATCCTTCAATTTGCGCAATGCCTGTTTCCTCGCGAATCAAAACAATCCCCGCCCCCTCAACTGCGAGAGCGAGATCCTGTACGGCTACGCGACCAAGTCGCCACAAATCGCGGCATTCGCATGCGGCAATCTCAATTTCTTCGGGCGTAATTTCTTCTGGATCAGTGAATTTTCGAGTTGGGATGTTTAATGTTGGATAGTCCACAAACTCTGAAAGCGCCATGGCAATGTCTTGTGCCCATTCCATTCGAGCCTCTAGCATTCCACGGGCAGCAACATGTGCCGATGCGTTGCTGCGAAATAATGGTGGGGACACTTTGGTCGCGGGTAGTCTGGTAAACCATTCGGGAGCGACGTTGACTACGCTGGCCAGTCGTTCCAGAGCATCCCGTTCTGGAGCTTGTGTTCCAGCTCTCCACTTGCTCACAGTCGCTGGCGACACTCCCACCATCGATGCCAATTGAGCTTGACTCAAACGACGCGCAGCCAGAATCTGGCTAAGACGCTCGTTCTGAAATCCTTGGATGCCACCGCGACTCATTGTGTAGTTCCGTCTTTGTCTTGTTTGCCGATGCTCTTCTTCAATTTTGGAATTGCGAGGTCGTCTTGGGTTGCAGCCTGTTGATCGTAACGCTTTAAAAAGACACTAACATCTTCTCTAAACAACCATCCGCGCATATGGCTGTCGGGAACTGCAATTTGGATTGACACAGGTGCTTCAGGCTGAATGTGTAATGACCCGGAGAAACATGCCACAAAGAAAGCGACTGCGTTTGAGGCAGGCTGATATTCACTGAATAGTTCCGGCTGTACCAATGGCTCAATCGCCTTGTTCGCGGTGGACATTTGTTTGCGAATATTGCTTCGACGTCCATTAATCCAGAAACCAGCAGGAATATTGAAACGTGATAGCGTGAATATACCTGCTCGCCCTGTTACGATTCCATTACCTCGAATCGCTGAAGGTGATGCATTGCCAAACTCCATTGCCCGGTGAAACGACTCGTTCATGTGAAAGTGTCGCAACTGACCAACAGCGTGAGGAAGGTGCCCATCATTCATCCCATGAGCGGCAGCATATGCGCGCTGCGCTCCAACAGTTAAAGCATCCTCGACTCCCATCACAACCTCTCGGGGGATGTTGCGCAACAGTAAATCGGGGATCGAATCTTTTAATGGCTCACTCATTGGTAACTCCGGTGTCGGGTTTCGCTTAGGCGGATTATATATCTTAATTATTTCGTATAACAAGTGTTAATTGAAATTACCAGCAAGAATAGAGCCGTTTCGTGAATTGAACCTTTGCTTCATGCGTTGAAAGTCGATTTGCTTCAACGGTTCGATTATCATTCCTGCTCTTGACGTTGTCCGAAGTATGTATATACTTATCGGACAAGGAGTATGCCGTGCTCAATCAATCCATCGCTATTAAATCGCAGGTGATGCAACGCATCAGCCAAGCCCCGATATCCAAAGTTTGGACACCGGCGGATTTCCTCGACCTGGGAGGGCGCGATGCGGTGGACAAGACCCTGCAGCGCATGGTGGCCAGTAATGATTTGCGTCGCATTGATCGGGGTCTGTATGACCAGCTCAGGGTGAACACGCTCACTGGTCAGCCCGCATCCACTGATTACCGTAGCGTGATTGATGCAGTCGGTCGCCGTGATCAAGTGCGGGTGCTGATTGACGGAATGACGGCGGCCAACGATCTTGGATTAACCAATGCCGTGCCGGGGCAAGTCATTGTGCATACCGATGGACGGCTACGCCCGATTCAGTTGGGCAAGCTAATTCTTCAGTTTAAACTGACAGCGCCGAGCAAGCTCTAC
Source organism: Nitrosomonadales bacterium (assembly GCA_037137715.1). Lineage (GTDB taxonomy): Bacteria > Pseudomonadota > Gammaproteobacteria > Burkholderiales > Gallionellaceae > Gallionella. The sequence continues at coordinate 2,139 of JBAXJT010000046.1, read as the reverse complement.
TGGGCAGGACATCCAGCGATGAGGGTGGTGCAGGCACTTTACTGGCTGCGCGATGGCTTGAGAGATAACACCCAAATCGATCAGGATGCGATTCAAGCCAAGCTCACACGACTGTTACACGACCCAAACCAAGGAGTCGCGATTCGTGATGATCTGCAATCTGGTTTGCACACCGTACCGTCGTGGATGCAACGGTGGATTCGAGATCTGCTTGCCCGATCGGAACCCGTCACTACTGAGGCTAAACTATGAATGCCGAATTTCTCCGCGTTATCGCTGCCAGCCCCGAGGATCGTCGCGGCCTGTTCTTGGCGACAGCTAATCGGCTCGGCACACCGCTCCAAAATGTGGAAAAAGATTTTTGGGTGTCGTGGGTTCTCGATCTGCTGTTTAACGGTCGCGATGCAAGTGAGCCGCGCTTGCTATTCAAGGGAGGTACATCGCTGTCCAAGGCATACGGGCTGATCTCCCGGTTTTCTGAAGACATCGATATCACCGTGTTCCGCGAGGACATTGGTCAGGATATTGAAGTGGGTGATTTGGAGGGGCTCTCTGGTAAACAGCAGCGCCTTCGCTTGGAGGCAATTAAGCAAGCCTGCCAAGCTTACATCCAAGGCGCACTTAAGGAACGTCTGAATCGGCAAATTAAAGCGGCATTTCACGATGCGGGTGTCTCAATCACAGAAGACCCCGTAGTGCAGGACCCTGACGATCCGGATCAACAGACGCTGCTGGTGCGGTATCCATCAGTGAGCACCAATCCAGACGAGTACGTGAAGCCAACGGTTAAGATCGAAGCTGGCGCAAAATCCGCTCTTGACCCGCATCGGCCCGCTTCCATTCAGCCCTATGTGGCTGACGACATGCCGACGACCAATCTCATTGTGTCGGACGTGGTCACAATTGATGCCGAGCGCACGTTCTGGGATAAGGTCGTGATCCTACATGGTCTGCGTCGTTGGCATGACAACCGAGGTGCGTTGCGCCAGCAAGGGCATCGCGTTTCACGGCACTACTACGACATCTACAAACTTAGCCGATCTCCCATGGGGCAGCGGGCAGTAAAGGATCGCGCCCTTGCGCTTGACTGCGCGCGCCACGCACTCATGTTTTTCAACAGTACGGACTTGGATTTGATACATGCCAAGCCTGGGTCATTTGCGATCACTCCGACGCCCGAGATGGAGGATGCACTCAAGCGTGATTACCAAGCGATGTCAGGAATGATTTTTGGTGAGGTGCCTGACTTTGCCGAGGTTCTTGAGGCAACACGACAACTTGAGCAGGTGATTAACCAAGTGATCTAATAGCTCTCGATTGCGGTAAATACGGAGTACCTCACTGCAGTTTGCCAATCAATGGCTTGGTGCCCCGTTCCACATGCCCAATACACGTTTTTGTGTATGGAGCATGTCATGGAGTACAAGCAATGCGTAGCGTGTGGCCGGCCATTCAAGCCTCGACCTCAAGTCCCTCAGCAATCCTATTGCTCAGCGCCCAGTTGCCAGCGCGAGCGTAAACGTCAGTGGCAGCGCCTCAAGCTGCAGACCGACCCCGACTACCAAGACAACCAAGCGCGTGCTCAGCAGGCTTGGAGTCAGCGCAATCCAAACTACAGTCGCCAATACCGAGATTCCCACCCAGAGTATGTCAAACGCAATCGTGATCAGCAACGTGAGCGCGTCGCACAGCCCCACAATCCAGCCGTTGCAAAGATGGACGCGTCAGCGCCACCACAAGCCTTTCCGTCCGGGATTTATCGCGTCCGACCGGTCGTTGTTTCCGGCGTTGCAAAGATGGACGCGTGGATCGTCGAGATCACTAGGCTTTCCGACACTTGTCCTTGTGCTGAGGCTAATTGCAAAGAGATGACTTGATAGGTGCGGCGGCGCACTGCTGCTACCTTATCGCTCCTATTCTGCTCTCAACACTCAATCATCTCCGCGACGTGAAGGTGAAATCCCGAGAGCCAATTATGCAAATGAACCTGGGCAATCGAAACTTATGCAACAAAATGAACCAAGTGATAACGGGGCAGAAGTGCCTGCCCTGTTGCGAGCGGTGGAATACGTTCGGATGTCGACCGTGTTGAGGCCGACCGAATATTGACCCAGCGTGCCGACTTTCGGTTGACCCAGG
>JBAXJT010000045.1:0-20698 GCA_037137715.1 Nitrosomonadales bacterium | reverse complement strand
TCGTCGATTGTTTAATTTATGTTTTTAAAGAGCGTTCGCTTTGCAGCGAAGAGGTGCGCATTATAGAGACTAAATTCTTTCTGTCAACTTTAATTTCACACTCTTTTAAATCTTTTTCCTCAAACCAAACCAGCTTAAGAAACACGATCATTTTATTGATTATTAAGCAGTTTATGTTTCCATACCTGCTTTGTTTCTTACCCTGTTCCGGCGAAGAGGTGCGCATTATAGAGACTAAAATCACAACGTCAACACTTTTCGGAAATATTAGTGAAATAACGACTTGGTACACTGAACGGTTCCTTTATTAACTACAATAGCGCCTACTCTGAAAGGCTCAAATGTCGTTGATTACACTTGGAATTGAATCATCCTGCGATGAAACCGGCATCGCGCTCTATCAAATGGGCCGAGGATTGCTTTCTCATGCGCTGCATAGCCAGATTGCCATGCACAGTGAATACGGCGGCGTCGTGCCTGAACTTGCGTCCCGCGATCACGTGCAGCGCATCAGCCCCCTTATAAGACAGGTTATGACCGAGGCCAATCTATCTCTCGACCAACTCGATGCAATCGCCTATACACAAGGCCCGGGCTTGGGCGGCGCACTACTGGTCGGCGCCAGCGTTGCTAACTCACTTGCCTTCGCACTCGACATCCCTACGATAGGCATACATCACTTAGAAGGCCACCTGCTCTCTCCGCTGCTGTCTGATCCGGCACCCGAATTCCCGTTCGTTGCATTATTGGTGTCGGGCGGCCACACGCAACTGATGCGCGTCGATGGCGTGGGACGATATGAACTGCTCGGTGAAACCGTGGATGACGCAGCAGGCGAAGCGTTTGACAAGAGCGCTAAATTGCTTGGATTGAACTATCCCGGCGGCCCCGCACTTGCGAAGCTGGCAGCTTCGGGTCGCCCCGGACAATATAAGTTGCCGCGCCCGATGCTGCACAGCGGCAATCTTGATTTTAGCTTCAGCGGCTTAAAGACGGCAGTGCTCACGTTGGTTCGACAAAGTGAAATGAATGAACAAACTCGCGCCGACATTGCCTATGCGACGCAAGAAGCCATTATCGACGTACTGGCGCACAAGGCGCGTGCGGCACTGGCAAAGACGGGACTGTCGCAACTGGTTGTAGCAGGGGGCGTGGGAGCGAATCAAATGCTGCGCCAGCGCCTGAGTGAGGAGATCGGCCGCCGCGGTGGCTGCGTATTTTATCCGGATCTGGAATTTTGTACCGACAACGGCGCAATGATTGCCTTTGTCGGCGCGCTTCGCCTGAGCGAGGGGCAAGGCACGAAAGATTACCGCTTCAACGTCAAACCCAGATGGAATCTGGAGGAAATATAAGAAAACCTCAAGACTTTAATGCATTCTCACGCGGAGGCGCGGAGAACGCGGAGGAAAAACCAAACACATAAAAATTATCTTTAATAAATACCAACTAATCAAAACGCTACCAATTAACTTCTATTTCTGGATTTTGAATTTCTCCGCGTCCTCCGCGCCTCCGCGTGAAACGGGTTTTCTGGTTCAAACCTATCCGACCTGCGGTTAAGCGCTATTCGGCAACCTTCTTGCCGATGCGGCTCTCGCGGCCTGCCAGCAAATTTTGAATATTGCTCTTATGCCGCCAGACCAGCAGCATAGACATGACCAAACACGCGAACACCCATTCCCGCGGCAGATTCATCTGGTAGGCATAAACAGGCGCGCTAACAGCGGCCATCAATGCCGCGAGTGACGACAAACGAAACACAACGGCGATAATAAGCCAGGTTGCGAAGGCTGCCAGCCCCAGCCACCCGTTCAGCGCAAGCAACACACCGAGCGCCGTTGCCACCCCCTTACCCCCTTTGAAGCGCAGAAAAATCGGAAAAACGTGACCTAAAAAAACCGCCATAAACACAAATGCGACCAGCATTAAATCATCCGGCGCATAGTGCATGGCGGCCGCCACTGCCACCCAACCCTTGGCCGCATCGCCCAGCAACGTCAATGCAGCTGCGGCTTTTTTCCCGCTGCGCAAGACATTGGTCGCACCCGGATTGCCGGAGCCATAGGTTCTGGGATCAGCGATACCAAAGATGCGACTGGTCACAACCGCAAAGGACACCGAGCCCAACAGGTAGGCTGCAACAACAAAAATTAGGGTCAACATCGGTAATACCTTAGAATTCGATAGATGCTAATTCTACTTGAATCGCAACTTAACCACCTAACATCGAAAAATATGGACATCATCTTTATACGCGAGCTCAAAGTCACGACCCTGATCGGCATTTACGAGCGGGAAAAACACGTCCCGCAAACCTTGCAGCTGGACCTTGAAATCGCGTTGCCCAACAGCCGCGCCTGCTACAGCGATGACATCAACGACGCGCTCGATTATGCCAAGGTCGCGCAACATATTCAGTCTGTATTGAGCGAGGGGCACTTTTCCCTAGTGGAGACGCTGGCTGAACACATCGCCCAGATCATCCTCAAAGACTTCAACGCGCCCTGGGTCAAAGTGAGCGTTGCAAAATTACAGGCGATACGCAATTGCCGCATGGTGGGCATCAGCATCGAACGTAGCCAAATCAAGTAATTTTTGCGCGCACAAATAAAACCGACTTCTTAATCAGCACGCCCAGCGCATAGATCGCCACCCACGGGTCGAGCAGATAATCCCACAGGTTATTTGATTCATACCAGCCGGCAGACCACCCCAATACGGCCAGAGAAATAATCAGTGTAATCAACGGGTAGCGCAAGGCCCATGCGAGCAGTGCTGCCAGCAGCAATCCGCCCAAAAACCCCGTGTCGCCGTAACCCAGCCGGTAAGGGTCGTACATCCCGATGCCCAGCGCAAAGGGATATAGCGCCAGCGCGGCAAGCGAGATGACACTCAACACAGCAATGCGCGTCGAATCATCTGTGTTCTGGCGTATCTCGTTACGATGTAACTGCGCCGACAGAATGCGACCGTACGCAGCGGCCAACAACAGCAGTGTCGAAAAGCTCAACCCCCCCAGCATACCCCGGACGAATTCAGCGACGGACAGACCATCAATAGGGACGAGCGCAGCGATGAACAGGAGCACGCCAAACAAGCTAATTTGCTTTAAACGACTGATCAGAGGTAGATGTAAGGCGAGCACCATGATCGCAAATGCGATACCGGCGAGCGCGCTGATATCAGTGAAGCGCATGATAGTCCTCCCCTGTGCGCTGATCGAGCCACGCGAGATTGAACCAGACATGTTTGATGAATGTCCTGTTCCAGGTGTAAACGAGATGAAAATCCCCGCCTGAAGTCCTTATCAAATAGGGATAGGAGAACTCATAGCGGCAATGCCCGTCATGACACACGGTACGTCTGGCGGATTCGACAGCCGGCTCGAGGCGGGAATGACTGACAGCATCGCTCTGTTCAATGAGCTGACCGGCGTTTTTGATAAAATGCGCCTCATCGGCTTGCAAACTCGCACGCTGCTGATCTTCCAGCAAATGTATCACCCGCCAGGTGACGCCGCCATCCTGCGAGAGCACGAGCGATAACGTTTCACGCCCAAGTTCCTGATCGTTGAGCACAGCCAGCATACGTCCATCGGGCAGTGTCACTCCGGTCACCGCCGCATCAGGATTACGCAGTGCGGTTTTTTCAGGCGCCGACCAGTGCAGCCCGGCGTCTTGTGTGCTGACCGCCACCACGCGATGCGGCCCCAATGCGCTTGAATAGCGCATCAACACTTTAGCCTGTCGCTCGCTTTGCATCAGCAAGACAGGCTGTAAGGTTCCCTGACCGCCAGCGGCCAATCGCTGCTTGTCGAGCACGACGCCCTCTTGATTCAGATGCAGCATCTCGCCGAATTTACTGATAAATTCGTGATAAACAGGCAAACCTATCGTGCCATCACTGTATAAAAAAGGCGCGCCTTTCACCAGAGTACTGATATTCATAAAGGGCGATGTAATCAGTCGCTGCGGCGTAGTCCATGTCGCACCTTCATCGCTTGAGGTCATCGTGGTAATCGAACTGCCCGCCCAGCCGCCCAGCGACACGGCGACATAGTACATACGCAAGCGGCCATCGCTCATGCGACCGACGATCGGGTTTCCGAGTTTTGCGATATAGCGATGTAATGTCGACTGAGTCTGTTCGCGTGTCGCGGCAATCGATTCTGCGCTCCATTGGCCGGTCACGGGATCGAACACTGCGCTGTGTATCGCAACGTCTTTGGCCCCCTCGCGGCTACCGGAAAACCAGAAAGCCCGAATGCGCCCGTCTTTGAGTTCGATGGATGAGGCGGCGTGCACCTGAGTGAACAACTTAGACGAGGCAAAATGCGTCTCGTACCGCGCTGATGTCACCTTCACCGGCACTGTCGCCTGCATCTTAAAACTGGCGGCCGCCGGGCGTGACAGGGCTTTATAGAACCCGCAGGAAAAAGCGAGCAACACGAGACTCAGCAGGATGCGGCGTTGCCATGACATTACCGGCACCCCTCTTCATTCGCGGCAACCTGAGACACACCGGATGATTCGATCAGCAATTCCTTAACGAACAGCTGCTCAAACACCTCGCCTGCCAAAATACGCTTGAGTTCATCAGGGCTGTGGCGACCGCGTATTTCCAGACGTTCGCCGATGATTTTGCAGCCGTCGCAAGGCGTTTGCAGCGGCAATTGCACGGCAAACAATTCATAACGGGATGCCAATTCACCCACACTTAACGGCGCACCCGCAAAATAGCCGTGAATTTTGGCGCCCGGCAAGATAAACCGGTAACCCTCGTCAACCGCCCTGAAGTCGCACGGCACCCAGACTTCTTTTCCTGCGGCATAGCGCTGTGCGCCCGCACTGAAATTTCCCGCGATGCCATCGAACGGACGCAAAAAAGCCGCCAGCGACAACATCACCAGCAACACCACCACATTGGTCAGCAAGCGCGTCGTGCGTGCGTAAAAAATCCCCAGCAACAAAAGTGTTGCCGTCATCAGGAGCAACAGCCAGTAACCCGCCGAATACAAGTCCTCACCCGGCATGGCCTGTTCCAGCCGCCACGACAAAAATGCGAGCAAGGCCAACACACCGCCGCAGAGCAACAGGCTCGCGACAAACGCCCAGCGACTAATGCGCTGCCAGCTGAGCGCGCACAACACCGCCAAGACCGGCATCGCTTCGAGTAGATAGCGCGCAGAACGCTGGCTGGGCACACAAAACACCACGAACAAAACGCCCATCCAGATCCACAACAGTTTTTCTGCGTCACTCAACGGTCGCCGATAGGCGACCCACACCAACGCTGCGACCGGAAACGCCAGCAATCCGGCATTCATCGGATAGCCAAGCAGCAGCGCCCAGACACTGCTACCCCCCCAGAGCAAATGCCCCAGATAGCTGCCACCTTGTGCCGCAAATTTTCCGGCATTTTCACCGACGATAAACTCGCGCCACACGGCAGCCGGATCAGGATCGAATACGAACCACAGCCCGAACAGCGCCAATGCGACGATGACGGTGATGCCAACTTTTCCGGCATCCTTCAAAATAAAGGCCGACAAGCGGTACTGGCGCTGATGCAAATACCACAAGGACAGTGCCAGACTGACGGGGGCGACCAGCGCGAAGGACTTATACAACAGCCCCATACCCACCTCGACACCCAACAACAGCGGCACGATCAACCGGGAGTCAAAGGCAGATGTGCGCCAGTACAACAGCGTAAAAAAGGGCAGAAAAAACCAGAATATTTCGGCGGGGTTGACCAAGAATGGACGCCCGAAACGGTAGGTGCTAAAAAAGGCCAGATAGGTCAGCGCGGCGATAAAACCCGTTTCTACAGGATCAGCCCCCTCTGATCTGCGCTCACCGGCCAGCCTGTGCGCCAGCAAAAAAACCAGCAGCGCGGTCAGCAAGGTATAAATGACACTCGGATAGCGCAGATTCCACCATGTCCACTGCGCACCCCAGTGCGTCGAGAGGATACCCTGCCAGAACAACAGCGGCGGCTTGGTATTTCTCATGCCGTGCAATTGAGATTGCAGCGGCAGCAAATGTCCGCTCTCCGCGGTCAACCGGGTGATATGCGTGTAGGGAAATTCATCACCATTTTTCGGGATATGCGCGCTATCCAGCGCGTAAAAATAGGTAAACACGGCCAGCACAACCGCCAGCCCGTAGTAGATGAAACGCCAGGCCGCCGGACTAATGCGCTTCATCGACAGATTTGGCAGGCGCACGCGCCGGCAGCAATTTCACGCGACCGAAGGTCCAGATATCATTCAGCACGAAATTGAGCACACTCGTTGAAGCGATGGCGATCAAATTTGCAAACTGGTAATAAAAATGCGGTGCCAGCAAATTGGTGAACAGCACTTGCAACGCGATGCTGAGCCAGCAGGCCAGCGTATATTGACCGAACTGCGACAACCAGGAACGGTGATGCTGTTGCGTACGATCCGACCAGGTCCACAATCGGTTCCAGAAAAAATTATTCAGTGTCGCCAGCAAAATTGCCACGGCGAGCGATAGATTCAGTTTGAGCTCGACGTGCGGCACTGTGTTAAACAGATGTTCCTGCGCCAGATACAACACGCCGATATTGACGACCGTACCGGAAGCGCCGACCGTGCCGAATTTCAAAAAGCGCCGCGAGAAAATCCGGCGCAACAATGAGGGAATGGAGATACTCAGATTGAGAGCCGATTTCATACGGCACTGTCCGCACTGAGCAATTCACGCGCCTTGCTCAATACCTGCTCAGGGGTGATTTGTTTAAGACATTGATTGTCGCCGTCGCAAGGCGATAAACGATGGTTGTAGGCCGTCAGGCAAGGCGAACAAGACCAGGACGAATACAGGCAATGAATATTGTCCGTCAACGGGCTATACAGCGCAGGCGTTTCCGGCCCGAAGAACACCAGCGTCGGCAAGCGGGTCAGGGCAGCAAACTGGCCCGGGCCGCCGTCATTGGTCACCAAGAGTGACGCATACTGGAACACGCACAATAAATGCCGCACCGTTCTGGTGTAGCCCGTCAGATCAACGCAATATTGACTCTGAGCGTACTCTACGATTTCTTGCGCCAGCGGCGCATCGTCTTTCATGCCGATCAGCCCGACCGCATAACCGTCCGCCAGCAGACTCACACAAAGTTGCTTGTAACTCTCAGGCGACCAGGCACGGATCGGCAAAATGCCGCCACTCGGATATACCAGTACAAGTTTTTTGCCGGAAATTGCCGGAAAATCAGCGTACAGGGCGGATGCGACCTCCTCCAGTTCCCCGTCGCGAAACACCAGTTGGGGTGGGCGCTCAACACGCAATACCGGCGCGGATTTTCCTTTAGGCACGCTGGCAGAGCCGATCGCTGCGACCATCGTCAAAAACTGCTCAGACAAATGGCGATAAGGGTTGTACATCACAGGACGATTGATAAAGGTGCCGCGATAGAGTCCCTCTTGCGTGTGACGACTGAAACCCACGCGCACGGGGGCTGCGGACAGATAAGCAAAAACACTGCTCACGCGCGTAAACAGTTCGCAGTCGATCACTACATCGAATTTAAGGGCGCGCATCAACCGAATAGCACGCCATATATCCGGGAGAAACTGAGTCAGCGTGCGATCATCGATGGTCAGCACATTGGCCTCAGGCACAACACCCAGCAAATCGAGCACTTCGCGATTCTTTTTGAACAGCATCACATGCAATGCCGCATCGGGATATTGCCGCTTCAACTGGGCGAACATGGCATGAGCCAACACCAGACTGCCCATTTCGGAGAGCAATATAATCAGGATACGCCGAGGGGTAGCCGCTTGCGCGGGCGCGCCAAACAGGAAGTTGCGGAAACGATCGTATCCTGAGAGCAGCGCACAGATCGGCACCCCGGCAAGACGATCAACTGCGCGCTGAAAATTGATATCCAAAGAAAAATCCAGTTATTAAGGTCATGCACCCCGAAGACCTAAGGCTGCCAGATTATAGGTGACACGCCACTATTGAACAAGCGAAGCGCTCAGTGCGCCTCGTCCCAGTTTTTGCCGGAACCTACCTCCACCAGCAGCGGCACGCTCGATTACGCCAAAGTCGCGCAACACATTCAGACCGTATTGAGCGAAGGACATTTCTCGCTGGTTGAAACCTTCGCCGAACACATCGCGCAGATCATACTGAAAGACTACAACGCCCCGTGGGTAAAGGTCAGCGTCGCCAAGCTACAGGCGATCAGGAATTGTAAGATGGTGGGAATATGCATAGAGCGCGGCAACCATACCCCCTCATAGTTGCAATCAGTCTTCGCCCTGCAGCCAGAAGGGAACATCACGACTGCTATGCAGTACGCGCCAAATATCGATTTGTTGCGCACTCTCGACATAGAAAACTAGGTAAGGAAAACGCTTGCACTGTTTGAATCTCAAACCTGGCAAGTTGAGTTCATGCGCATAACGCGGAGAGCCAATAGCCGGTCGTTGTTGAATTTGCCTGTAGGCTTGCTCCAGCCCATCAATAAATTTCAATGCAACTTCTGGCGCATGCTGCAAATAGTACTCAACCGCGCCTTCAACATCCGCATCTGCCCGCTCATGGCGAACGAGCGGTTTCATTCGCTACTCTTCAAACGCTGATTGACACCAGAACGCAAGGACGCAAAATAGGTTTCGTCAGCAAGCCCGGTAGGCTCAGACTGAGCTCCCTGCAGCAATAGACTACGCAACTGATCGCGCTCCTGATCGCGGCGTATCAGTTGACGCACATACTCACTAGAAGTGCCGTAACCCGCCGTAGCCACTTGCAAATCCACAAACTGCTTGAGTGTATCCGGGAGAGAAATATTCATCGTTGTCATGAAGCGCACTCTAAATTACTTGGCAAAATTTGGCAAGCATTGCAAGACGGGACTCTTGCGGTTCCACGGGATGTTATTTTATTGGCGGAACGCCCCACGTGGCTTCCGCCCTACGGTGTTACATAGTGCAGTTGGTAATTACCCCATTTTTGTAGACTGGCTTCGGAAGGTCTGCAACGCGTCTAAAATCTTTCTTGATCGCCCCAATCCAACCGAAATTTTCCCGCGAAAGTGGCGGCAAACCGGGGTCGCCTTTCGCTAAAAACAAGGAGCGCAACGCGCGACTATGTTTTTAGGCGAAGACCCTTGCGGTCTTGCCGCTGGTCTGCCACCGACGGTTTCGTTTTTGACTGGATGGCCGTTCCTCGAAACTGCGGCCTTTGGCCTTGTTTTCCCGCATTCGCGGGAACGACGGCTTAGTGCGCCTCGTCCCAGTTTTTGCCGGAACCTACCTCCACCAGCAGCGGCACGTTGAGATTGGCAACATGGCACATCAGGCCGGGCAGCGACGCTTTAATCAGCGCCAGCTCGTCATCCGGCACCTCAAGTACCAGTTCATCGTGCACCTGCATGATCAGACGTGTCTTGAGTTTTTCCGTCTCCAGCCAGCCCTGTACTTGTATCATCGCAAGTTTGATCAAGTCGGCCGCCGTCCCCTGCATAGGCGCATTGATCGCAGCGCGCTCAGCACCCTGACGCTTCATCGCATTGCTGCTATTGATTTCAGGTAGCCATAACCTGCGACCGAACACCGTCTCGACATAGCCTTGCTGCTTCGCCTGTTCGCGCGTGCTGTCCATATAGTCGCGCACCCCCGGATAGCGGGCGAAGTAGCGCGCAATATAAGCCTGCGCAGCGCCCCGCTCAATTCCCAACTGCTTTGCCAGCCCGAAAGCGGACATGCCGTAGATCAGACCGAAGTTAATGACTTTCGCATAGCGCCGCTGCTCGGTCGTCACATCAGCTGGCGTCGTCATAAAGATTTCAGCGGCGGTTGCGCGGTGCACGTCTTCATTCTTCGCAAAAGCCTGCAGCAAACCCGCATCCCCCGACAAGTGCGCCATGATGCGCAACTCGATTTGCGAGTAATCGGCCGCCACGATGCAACTACCAGGCGGCGCAATGAACGCTTCGCGGATACGTCGCCCCTCTGCACTTCTGATCGGAATATTTTGCAGATTAGGATCGCTGGAGGCGAGCCGTCCGGTTACCGCGACCGCCTGAGAATAACTGGTGTGCACGCGACCTGTTCTACGATTGACCATCTTCGGCAGTTTGTCGGTATAGGTGGATTTGAGTTTCGCCATCCCGCGATACTCGAGCAATATTTTCGGCAGCGGATAGTCCAGCGCCAGTTCCTGCAACACCTCTTCGTCGGTAGACGGCGCGCCGCTCGGCGTTTTCTTCTTCACCGGCAACTTTAACTTATCGAACAAAATCTCCTGTATCTGCTTGGGCGAGTTCAGATTGAACGGCTGCTCTGCGGCCTCGTGGGCACGCGCTTCCAGTGCGATCAGTTTCACCCCCAGCTCATGACTTTGTACATGCAGCAAATTGGCATCGAGCAAGACGCCGTTGCGCTCCATCACGAACAACACCTGCATCGCCGGCAGCTCGATGTCGCGGTACACATGCTGCAAACCGGTTTTTCCTATAATTTCTGGCGCCAGCGACTGATGCAACTGCAAGGTGATGTCAGCGTCCTCTGCGGCATAGCGGGTCGCGATATCCAGATCGACCTGATCGAAACAAATCTGTTTGGCGCCACGACCCGCCACCTCTTCGTAACTGATCGTTTTAACCCCGAGATGGCGCAAGGCCAGACTATCCATGTCGTGCGATTTATGACTCTCCAGCACATAAGATTCGAGCAGCGTATCGTCAGATATCCCCCGCAGCACAATGCCGTGATTGGCGAAGATGTGCTTATCGTATTTGAGGTTTTGCCCAAGCTTCTTGTGCTGCTCACTCTCAAGCCAGGGGCGCAGACGGGCGAGCGTGGCATCGAGATTCAACTGATCCGGCACTCCGGGATACCGGTGCGCCAGCGGCAGGTAAGCCGCCTCGTGCGGCGTGATCGCAAAGGACATCCCGACCAAGCGGGCATCCATCACATCAAGTCCCGTGGTTTCGGTGTCGAGACAGACCAGATCGGCGGCAAGCAGGCGAGCGAGCCAAGCCTCGAGCTGCTCACCGGTGAGAATTTTTTGATACTGCGCGTGCGCGGTGCTGCTTATTTCCGGCACGGCCGACACCTCAGCCGGTTCGGGCACCTTCGCCACCTCCGTCGCCGCATTCAATTCGCGCAACCAGGTTTTAAAATTAAGACGCTCAAATAGCTGCCTTAACGCCGCCTTGTCCGGCGTTGGCGCGACCATCTCAGCGTACAGGGGCAAGTCGGGCACATCGCATTTCACCGTAACAAGCTGCCGCGCCTGCGGCAGCCATTCGAGCGCGTTGCGCAGATTCGCACCCACCACCCCGCTGATTGTGTCGGCATTTCGCATCAGATTATCGAGCGAGCCGTGCTGCAGCAACCATTTAACGGCCGTCTTGGGACCCACCTTTTCAACGCCCGGCACGTTATCCACCGTATCGCCCATCAACGCCAGATAGTCCACGATCAACTCGGGCGGCACGCCGAACTTCGCCTTCACACCGGCAATATCCAGCGTTTCATTGCTCATGGTGTTGATCAACGTGACATGCTCGTCAACCAGTTGTGCTAAATCCTTGTCTCCCGTCGCGACGATGCAGCGAATGCCGTCACGAGAGGCCTGACGTGCGAGCGTGCCGATCACATCGTCCGCTTCCACGCCCTCCACCATGGCAATTTTCCAGCCCGATGCGGCAATCAACTGGTGCAGCGGTTCGATTTGCGCCACCAAATCGGCAGGCATGGAAGGACGATTGGCTTTATATTGCGGATACAGGTCATCGCGAAAGGTTTTACCTTTTGCGTCAAATACACACAGGCTATAATCAGCGGGAAAATCCTGACGCAGGCGGCGCAGCATGTTGTGCACGCCGTAGATCGCATTGGTCGGTTCGCCCTGCTGATTACGCATCTCTGGAATAGCGTGAAAAGCGCGATAAAGAAAGGACGATCCGTCCACCAGAAGCAAAGTTTTTGTAGACATTTTATATTTTCAAGGTACTGACATGAACGACACACCGAAGCTGCCATTATCCGATATTCCAGCGGCCTGGGATGCCAAAGAAGCGTGGCGCGTATTTGGCATTATGTCAGAATTCGTTTCGGCTACTGACCGTCTGGCGCAAATCCATCCCGCCGTCAGCATTTTCGGCAGCGCCCGCACCCGTCCCGACCAACCCTATTACAAACTCGCCGAAGAAATCGCCCGCCTGCTGTCGGACGCCGGATTTTCGGTTATTTCAGGCGGCGGCCCGGGCATCATGGAGGCGGCCAACAAAGGGGCCTTTTACGGAAAGTCCCCCAGCGTCGGCCTGAACATTCAATTACCGCATGAACAGTCGAACAATCCCTACCAGAACATCAGCCAGTCATTCCAGCATTTTTTCGCACGCAAGGTGATGTTCGTTAAATTCGCCAACGCCTACGTGGTAATGCCGGGCGGCTTTGGCACACTGGACGAGTTGATGGAAGCGCTCACCCTGGTGCAAACCGGCAAGACACGGCGCATCCCGATCATACTGGTCGGCAGCAAATTCTGGGGCGGCATGATCGAATGGTTCAAAACGGCGCTGATCGAAGAAAAAGTCATTCATCCTGATGATATGAAACTCATCCAGCTCATCGATGAACCGCAAGAAGTGGTGCGCGCCATTTTCAAACACTACGAAACCGCAGGCTTTGAACCGACCGAAGCCGAACGCGAACGACAGCTCTACTTGTAACAGCGGGCGTGCAGCAAAATTTCACTGCACGCGCCAACCCTTACTGATTCGTTTTTTCGCCACCCAATGCGCAGGTTAAATCGACCAGCATTTTTGCAAGTTCCCCTGTCATCAGCGTAAAGTCCAGCTCGAACAGTTCATCGGCCGTATCGGCCAGCGTCGTCGACTCTTCCTTGATGATGTCGAGAAACTCAAGCCGCTTGATCTGCAATTGCTCGGTCAGCACAAAGGAGATGCGGTCATTCCATGTCAGTCCCAGACGGGTCGCACGTTTACCGGCGGCGATATGCGCCAGTATCTCGTCGCCTTCGAGGGCGTGATTGGCGTAGCGCACCGTGGCGCGACTCTCGCCCGTCGCACGCAGTTCCAACTCCCGATCGATGGTAAATCCTGCCGGCGCCGCCTCCCCTGCCAACCAGTCAGTCATCGCGGCCACCGGCGAGAGTTCGGTATGCAGCGGTTTGACCGGCAATTCATCGAGTGTCTTGTTCAAAAATTCAAGCAGTTCCTCGGCCTTGACTATGGATGCGGCATCGATCACTAAAAAACCGTTCGCCGTATCGATCCATGCGTAGGTCGTGCGCAACAACGCGAAGGCGCGCGGCAACAATTCTTCCGTGATCGCCTCTTTGAGATCTTTCATCTCTTTGCGCCCGACTTTGTAACCTTGCTGCGCCTCAATATCGGCGACGCGCTCCTTGGCGAAACGCGTGATGATGGTCGCCGGAAGCAGCTTTTGCTCGACGCCTAATGCAAATAAAATTTGCCCGTTAGCGGCATGCACCAGACGATCGTCGCCGCGGCACGACACCCAGCCACGGCTTTGCTTATCGAGCCCGCTGCACGGCAGCAGCGGTTTTAGCGCCAGCTTTTCCTGTAAAGCTGCGGCCGTAATCGCACAGTCGGCAGGCAGTCGATAGATAAAGATATTTTTAAACCACATGACCTAGTCTCCCGAAAAACCGCCGATTATACAGACCGCTAAAAAAAATCCGCCAGCCTTAAAATTTAAAACCTGTCGGCCACAGATGAAATCGAACTACCGCACTGGCCTGCGTTTGTCATCGTTATGGTATGATTATCAACAGTTTAGTTAGCCAGCCCGTCCTGATGTCCTTTATAAAATTTCTTTTTCTACTCCTGTCACTGATTACTTTCAACGCAGAAGCCGCACAGGACGACGATTTTCTCGCCGCACGCGATGCCTTCCGCTCGGGTGACGCCGCAAAACTGGCGACGTTCTCACAGCGCCTGCGCGATACGCCGCTGGAAGTGTATACCGCCTATTATCAGTTGCGAATGAAGCTCGACACCGCCGATATCAGCGAGATCAGCGCCTATCTGGCGCGCCCGGACGATACGCCGATGATCGATAAAATGCGTTCCGAATGGCTAAAAAATCTGGCCAAAAAGCAACAATGGGAGCTGTTCGAGCGCGAACGGCCGCGTCTGATCGCAGAAGATACGGAACTTGCCTGCTACACCTTGCAATCGCGCATAAAAACCCGTGAACAACAGGCTTTATCCGAGGCGCGCACCCTTTGGCTGAACGCGAAGGATCAACCATCAAACTGCACGGTGTTGTTTGACGCGGCCATATCGGCCAGCGTAATCAGCCAGCAGGATATCTGGCAGCGCATGCATAAAGCACTGCAGGCCGGCAATGTGTCGCAGGCCAAAGCACTGGCCGATCACCTGACTGGCAGCCGCGCAATTCCCTCAGGCGCGCTCGATCGCGCAATGGACAATCCGGGTCGCTACCTGGACAAACAGACACTGGATAACGCAAGCCTAGGCCAACGCGCGGCGGCCCTGTTCGCGCTGCAACGACTGGCACGGCTATCCCCCGATCTGGCAGCGGATCGCTGGATCCATCTGTCCACCCATTTTTCTGACGCCGAACAACAATACTTTTTAGGCTGGTTAGCTTTTGAAGCCGCTCGCAAGCAGGACCCGCGCGCCCGAAAGTGGTTTAAGCAGGCGGGAACCGGTCAACTCACCGACCAACAATCCGCCTGGCGGGTACGCGCCGCCCTGCGGGTTCAGGACTGGACGGAAGTGCTGGCCGGCATTAACGCAATGGCCGAGCCTCAACGCAATGAGGCGGCATGGCGCTACTGGAACGCCCGCGCCCTGCAGGCAACCGGACACCGCGATGAAGCCCTGAAAATTTTCCTGCCACTCAGTGCGGAGCACACTTTTTACGGTCAACTGTCCGCCGAAGAGCTGGGTGACACGCCTGTGCTCAGTGCGACGCCATCGAGCTATCAGCCCGGCTCACGCGAGTTGGCGGCCATGGAACAATTGCCCGGCATCAAGCGCGCGATTGCGATGTATAAAATGGATCTGCGCACCGATGCGATGCGAGAATGGAACTGGGTCATCCGTAATTTCAACGATCACGAGCTCATCACGGCAGCCGAAATCGCCAAACGCCACGAAATGTATGATCGCGCGATCAATACCGCCGACAAAACCGTGCTGGTGCATGATTTTAGCCTGCGCTATCTGGCCCCCTACCGCACTGCGATGCGAGAACACCTGCAGGAAAACGGCCTCGAGGAAGCATGGGTATACGGGCTGATGCGCCAGGAAAGCCGCTTCGTGACCTCGGCCAAATCGGGGGTTGGCGCCTCCGGACTGATGCAGGTCATGCCGAGCACCGCACGCTGGATCGCCAAAAAACTGGGTTTGAAGGACTATCGCGAATCGCTGCTGCACCAGCTCGACACCAATTTGACGCTGGGCACCTATTACATGAAGAATATGCTCTCCTCCCTCGACGACAGTCCGGTGCTGGCCTCAGCCGCTTACAACGCGGGGCCGGGCCGGGCCCGTCGCTGGCGCTCGGATAAACCGCTGGAAGGTGCGATTTACGCCGAGAGCATCCCGTTCGATGAAACGCGCGACTATGTCAAAAAAGTGATGAGCAACACTGTGTATTACGCCCGGCAGTTTGGTGCCCCGCCGCGTTCACTCAAGGTGCGTATTGGCACCATTGCTGCAAGAACGGGGGATATGCCGCTCACCGACGACAAATCGCCCGGCGGCAGCAATGACCGCTAACGCGCAAATCTATTGCGTCGGCGGCGCGGTGCGCGACCGCCTGTTAGGACTTCCCGTAAAAGATCACGACTGGGTAGTGGTGGGCAGCACGCCTGAGGCGATGGCAGCCCAAGGATACCAGCCGGTCGGTCGCGATTTTCCGGTATTTTTACACCCGAAAACCCATGAAGAATATGCGCTGGCCCGCACCGAGCGCAAGACCGCGCCCGGCTACAAGGGCTTCGTCGTGCATGCCGCACCCGATGTGACGCTGGAGCAGGATTTGATGCGTCGTGACTTCACCGTCAATGCCATCGCCCAGGATACGGCCGGCAACCTGATCGACCCGCACGGCGGCATGATCGACTTGCGCGCCGGCATCTTGCGCCATATCAGCAGCGCTTTCAACGAAGATCCGGTACGTATTCTGCGCGCGGCACGTTTTGCAGCACGCTTTGGCTTTCGCATCGCGCCTGAGACACAAGCGCTCATGTGCGACATGGTGAGCAATGGTGAAGTCGATGCGCTGGTGCCCGAACGCGTCTGGCAGGAACTGGCCCGCGCCCTGATGGAGCAGACCCCTGCGCGTTTTTTTACCACGCTGAGGGATTGCGGCGCGCTGGCTAAAATCATGCCCGAAATTGATGCGCTGTTCGGCATCCCGCAGGTGGCCAAATATCATCCGGAAATCGACTGCGGCATCCACACCCTGATGGTCATTGAAGATGCTGCGCAGCACGGCTATGCGCTCGAAGTGCGCTATGCGGCGCTCACCCACGATCTGGGCAAGGCTGCCACTGCGCCCGACATATTGCCGCGACACCTAGGCCATGAACTGCGCAGCGTCACACTGGTAAAAACGCTGTCGGAACGCATTCGGGCGACGGGCGGATGCCGCGATCTGGCGCTGCTGGCCGCACGCTTTCACGGCGACATACATCGGGCGTCAGAATTACGCAGCGATACGATCATCAAATTATTCCAGTCGACCGATGCTTGGCGCAGGCCGGAGCGCTTTAACGAATTACTGCAAGCCTGTGCATCAGATGCGCGGGGGCGCCTAGGATTTGAGCAGAGTTTGTATCCGCAAGCCGCTTATTTATTGCAATTGCTCAGCGCTGCGCAGGCTGTCAATGCCGGCGAGATTGCACGATTATGT
Organism: Nitrosomonadales bacterium; assembly: GCA_037137715.1. Taxonomy (GTDB): domain Bacteria; phylum Pseudomonadota; class Gammaproteobacteria; order Burkholderiales; family Gallionellaceae; genus Gallionella. The sequence goes on along the minus strand of JBAXJT010000045.1, from coordinate 3,771 downwards.
CAGGATAAAGGTACAATTCCTGCCGCTGTAGCACATGCGCGCAAAGACGCAATAGAAAATCTGGTCAAAAATCATCAAAAGGATTTGAAAACATGAAGTGGATCATCGGTATGCTGTTCGTTGCCCTGCCCTGCCTGGCTTTCTCCGCGGAAAAAACGGGTAAGAAGGAAATCGAAGCCAAGTTTGAACAACTGTTCAAATCGGTGGATGCCGATGGCGATGGCAAGATCTCAAAGGAAGAAGCCTCGCTTAAAGCACCCGCAATGGCGGATGGCTTCGATGTGATCGATACCAACCACGATGGCGGTTTGACCAAAGCCGAGATCAAGATCTTCACCCTCGCGCTGGAAAAGAAGCGCCGCGAATTTTCTCAACAACTTGAAAAAGCGGACAAAAACAAAAATGGCACCCTGTCACGCGAGGAAGCGGCCGCGCTTCCCAACCTGAATACCCATTTCGATGAAATCGACAGCAACCTCGACGGCCAGCTCAATATCAAAGAAATTTCAGACTTTCTGCGCACCTTGACCGCACCGCGCGCACCCGCGAAATAAATTACAGCAAGCGGCTAAAGTCGCCACGGGCGAATCCTGACAAAGGGTTCGCCCTATTTTTGCTCAATGCGATGACTTTGAACAGTTCACCCATTTCCGCAGGGCTGGTCAATTTTTGCAATTGAGCGGACAGTGGCAGGTAGGCGCGCAAATCTTCAGGTGATATCTCCGCCATCATATCCGCAATACCATTATTGATCAGGAAAAACGCCTGACTGGTATACCCTGACAATTCCAGCCCCGCATCGATGCCGGTCTCTGCAATATCAGTAAAATTGACATGTGCGGTGATGTCCTGCAGCCCCGGCAGAAAAAAGGCATCGTCATGCGCACGGTGACGATAATGACACATCAGCGTGCCGTTCAATCGCTGCGGATGATAAAACTCGCGCGCACCAAAACCGTAATCAATGAAGAGCAGCGTGCCTTGCGTTAAGCGGCAGGCCAAGCTAGTGACCAGACCTCGCGCCGCAAGACAAATCTCACTGAGATAGTTATCCGGCACCTTGATTTGCTGCGCGGCCTGCAATAATTGTGCGTCTGCAATCGCGCGCTCTACTCTGAAAAAGCCCGACTCATCCCAGGCCACGCCGATCTCACTCAGCGCGCTGTCCTGCCAGCGCACCAGATGCACGGGCAGCGCATCGAGCACTTCGTTAGCAACGACTGCGCCCTTCACCTGTTCCGGCAACGCATCCAGCCAGTGCACGCGGCCAAGCAAATGCGGCAGACACTCACCAATAAGCGCCTGCTGGCGCGCACGCAAATCGGCACTGACCTCCAAAATGCAGTAACTGTCGGGCAAACGGCCCAACCGCTCCAATTCACCCAGCATATCGACCGCAAGTTTCCCGCTGCCCGCACCCAACTCCAGAATATGCGGCGCACTCTCTTCCATGATTTGCGCAACTTGCCGGGCTAGGGTGCGACCGAACAGCGGCGAGAGTTCAGGCGCGGTAATGAAATCTCCCGCTTCGCCAAACTTGTGCGCGCCGGCTGTGTAGTAACCCAGTCCCGGCGCATACAGTGCAAGCTCCATATAGCGTGCGAAAGAAATCCAGCCGCCTTGCTCGGCAATCTCACGGCGTATTGCCTCGATCAGGCGCGCGCTGTGTTGTGCGGCCGCAGGGCCCGGTTGGGGAAGGGAAGTGTCAGGTATTGTGGACATGGTCAGGTATAATTCGGCAGATTGCTAAGTTTAATGGAGGGTGCGGTGCAAGGCAAAGTTATGTTGGTGACAGGCGGAGGAAAACGAGTGGGCGCGGCAATTTGCCGCCGTCTGCATGCCGCGGGCGCGACCATCGCACTGCATTACCGCACCTCGAAGCAAGAAGCCATGGCATTGAAGGACGAACTCAACGCTCTGCGCCCTGATAGCGCCGCAGCCTTTTCAGCCGACCTGCTTGATCTGGCCGATTTACCCCGTTTAATCGAGGCGGTCATCGCCAGATTCGGACGTCTCGATGCGCTGATCAACAATGCCTCCAGTTTTTACGCGACGCCGCTCCCGGAGCTGAACGAAGTGCAATGGCACGATCTGCTCGGCACCAATCTGCGCGCACCGCTGTTTCTGGCGCAAGCCGCACAAAGCGAATTACGCCATCGACACGGCTGCATCGTCAACATCGTGGACATTCATGCAGAACGTCCGATGCAAGGGCATCTGCTGTATAGCGTTGCTAAAGCGGGCTTAGTCGCTCTCACCCGCGCACTGGCTCAGGAGCTCGCACCTTGCGTGCGAGTGAACGCAGTCGCACCCGGCGTCATACTCTGGCCTGAGAATGCCGACTGGGAAGATGCCGCACAACGCGGGAATATCGTGGCTCACACCCTGCTCAAACGAGAAGGCGAGCCGGATGACATTGCCAAAACCGTAAAATTTTTAATCGCCGATGCCCCGTATATCACCGGGCAGGTCATCTCGGTAGATGGCGGCAGAAGCATCACTCTTTAATTGGACATTTATGACCCTCATTGCACAACCTATCCAGTTCGATCATTCGGGCAATTTCAATAAACTCAAGAACCGCTTAGAGCACCAAGTCGGCAAGGCCATTTTTGATTTCAACATGATCGAAGAGGGCGACTCGGTGATGGTCTGCCTCTCAGGCGGCAAGGACTCTTATACCCTGCTGGATATTTTGCTGACCCTGCGAAAACGTGCACCGATTGATTTTCGCATCGTCGCGATGAATTTGGATCAAAAGCAACCCGGTTTTCCCGCCGATATTTTGCCCAATTACCTCAAAGCGCTGGGCGTCGAATATCACATCGAAACGCAGGATACGTACTCGATCGTCAAAGAGAAGATCCCGGAAGGAAAAACCACCTGTTCGCTGTGTTCCAGATTGCGGCGCGGCATTATCTATAAGGTCGCGGGCGAATTAGGCGCCAACAAGATTGCGCTTGGGCATCACCGCGACGACATGATCGAGACGCTGTTCCTGAATATCTTTTTTGCCGGAAAACTCAAGGCAATGCCGCCCAAGCTGGTCACCGACAAGGGCGATCATATCGTCATCCGTCCGCTGGCCTACTGTGTCGAAAAAGACATCGCCCGCTATGCACGCGGCATGGAATTCCCGATTATTCCCTGCAACCTGTGCGGCTCGCAGGAAAATTTGCAACGCCAAAATATCAAGGAAATGCTGACCAACTGGGAACGCCAGTATCCCGGACGCAGCCAGACGATTTTTACCGCGATGCAGAATGTCGCGCCCTCCCATCTACTCGACGGTAATCTTTTTGATTTCAAGGGCATGCAGATGGGTCAGGACGTCGCCGAAGGCGACGTGGTATTTGACAGCGAATAGCCGCACTGCCGGATATTAGCGGCGGTTGATCCACCTCAATACAACGCCGGGTTGGAGATAGCCGAAAAGTCATCCTTTTCGGCCTCAATTTTCTCCCGCTCGGCCTCTCCGGCCACCTTCTCCGCCTCACTAATCTCGCGCTCCGCCTCACGTCCCTTCTCTGTGCCTCACTTTCTCCCCCCGCTGCCTCACACCCCACTCTCTATGCCCCCCTTTCTTCCCTCGTGGCCTCACCCCCCTTCTCTGTGCCTCACTAACCTACCTCTCCGCCTCACTAATCTACCTCTCCGCCTCACTAATCTACCTCTCCGCCTCACTAATCTCGCGTTTTGCCTCACTAATCTCGCGCTTTGCCTCACTAATCTCGCGCTTTGCCTCACTAATCTCGCGCTTTGCCTCACTAA
>JBAXJT010000044.1:0-21221 GCA_037137715.1 Nitrosomonadales bacterium | reverse complement strand
AATGGCAGCATAATCGCAGGCAGTCAGGCGACAACTAGGTTGACAATTTCCGGTTGTGTGTCTTGAGAAGCCAACTTTACCTGCTCGGAAGCAGATATTAAACAAACTTACATCAGCATCCGAAATTACTCAAATGGATTTACAATTTCAACCCCAGTTCCGCGAAAATCATCCACATTTCTCGTTACTACTGCCATGTCGTGAAGCAGCGCAATTGCCGCAATCTGTTTATCTATCGGCTGTTCAGGGTGAGGCGACATCAACCGCCCCCACACTTGAGCGCATTCTTCATCAAAGGTCAAAATTTTATCAGCATAATCTGACACAACTAAATCCAGCCATTTTTCCAGCTTCTTGGTTTGTGGCAGATCACCACGATGACGAATATTCTCTAAACCACGCCGAATTTCACCTATGGTTTGCGCTGAGAGATAGATATCTTCAGGTGCAATGCTCTGAAAAAACTTCTGCACGCCTCTATTCGCCTTGGCACCTTTGCGAGCTTCGCTGATGACATTGGTATCAACCAGGTACATGGATTATGCATTCCGAAAATTAAAGTCGGCATCCTCACCCACATTGGGCATGCTCGATAAAACATCGGCAACCGTACGACGTTTTGGGCGCTGCAAAACCATACGCAAAATTTCACGATGCTCGGCTTCCGCACTTCTTCCATGCGATGCGGCAAGCTGCTTTAGCGCCAGAGCGATATCTTCCTCAACATTGCGAACGACTAAGTTGGTAGCCATTTCGATCTCCATACTTTGCAATCAATGATTACAATCTATCAGACCAATGATTGCATTGCAATCAAAATTTCCAGCGACTCGACGGGCTGCTGAAGGCACCTTGTAGACCATCGCTACCGTCAGCTAACTTACCGTGACTTTACATCGCAAACGGAACATTCAGGGGGGTATAATGTTGCGATTATTTCTTCAATGTAGCATACGACTCCGGACGGAAGTATTAGCCATCAGGGATAGACAGTAAATCCGAATTTCTGGCCGCCAATCAATCCTATATTCTTTGAGAGTTCCGTCGATGGGCTTACATTTCCCATGCTGCCATCCATCATGCCTGCGCGTGCCGCGGCAAATTCAATGGGTAAGTTATTGAGCTACTCGCTGTAGTGATTTTTTGTTCGCGGCTTATATATTCTTGAATTTTGATGACCACGATTTAGAGCAGTAACTCATGAGTTACCTTTCACCAAGCCAGTTAATAAACTCGTGAATTCGCCCATCCCTACCGGCAGGTTCAACTCAAATGTTCAATAATGATTGAGTTCACTTCGTGAAAAGCATTTTTCAAGGGATCGACTAATGCGCGACAGGTTTTGACATCACCTTCATCACCCGCAGTTTCGAGCGCCTGACATCGCTCAGCCAGGATCATGGCACCCACGGTGCGTGCGCTGGCTTTGAGTTTATGCGCCTCACCCGCCGCCAGGACGATATCACCCGATTCGATCGCCTCAACAATCATGGCAATCTGTTCCCCGGCTTCATGGATAAACTTCCCCAACAAGCAGCGATGTAAATTCGGGCTGTTGCCCACCATCCGAATCAGCGTGCCCGCATCCCATGCAACGAACCGCATCGCATCTGCATTATTAGCGGCAGATAACGGGCTATTGACGTCGTGTCCGGATAATTCGGGCACCTCATTTGCGACCGCACGTACTGGCATCCACTTAGCCAGCATCTGCCCCAGTTCATTCAAGCGCAAGGGTTTGGACAGATAGGCATCCATTCCCTGCTCAAGACAGCGTTGCGCCTCGCCTTGCATCGCATTCGCCGTAACAGCGATGATGGGCAGATGTGTGCCTGGCAGCTCCGCCTGACGAATTTGCGCGGTCAGTTCAAAGCCATCCATATTGGGCATATTGCAATCTGTCAGCAGCAAAGCATACCGACCGGTGCGCCACATCTGCAACGCCTGGGCGCCATCTTCAGCCATTTCACAGGTGTAGCCCAGGAGGCGCAACTGCTCTTGCATGACTTCACGGTTAGTTTCATTGTCTTCGGCCAACAAGATCAATTGACCGAGTCGAGCAGCCTCATCAACGCTCAAATTGGTCTGCTCACGAGCATGGCTGCGGCGTTCAATTTTGCCACTGTCCTCGTCAACAACCGCTCTACCGCAGGCACGCGCCACGCCCTGAATCAAGTCGCGGTAGAGCATCGGATGTGAGGGAACGGTGATGTGATGTTCAGGCACTTGCCTGTCTTGACACTTCATCAAGTGAACAACACCGATCTCTTTAAAGCCTGCGAAGTCATCAGGATCAATCCCCTCCCCCTCCAGCAATACGACACGCGAATTGAACTCGGCGGGTAACGCATCCTGTATCGACCTGCGCAGCGCCGTCAGATCTGGGACCGGGATAACATGAGCGCCTGCCGCCCGACAGTAATCCGTAACGATCTGCACATCCATTTCATCTTGAATAAACGCCACGATCTGCACGCCTGACAAGCTTGTTTTAACGCTGGACGTACGGGGTGAATCAGCCGCTTGCAGCGGCAACTCAACCGTAAATTCGGAACAGAGGCCTTCTGTGCTGCTCACGGTGATGGTGCCCCCCAGCAACTCGACTAAGCGCTGAGAAATGCTCAAGCCTAAACCGGTTCCGCCATATTTTCTGGCCACGCTCTCATCAGCTTGCGTAAAGGGTAGGAATAATTTTTGGAGCTGCGCTGGACTCATGCCGATGCCGTTATCGCTAATGCGCAGTTGAACGCCCGCGCGCCCATCGGCTATGGTGGCCGGCATAACACGTAAGCTCACTTGTCCTAATCGGCTCTCCAGATTATTCGTAAATTTAATCGCATTTCCCAACAAGTTAAGCAACACTTGCCGCAGCCTGGTCGGATCGGAAGCAATCCATTCGGGCAGCGCAGGATCCACAAACACAGAGAGGGCGACGGACTTGCTCGCCGCAGAACCGGCTAATAGCTGGACAACACTTTCGGCGACTTCACGCAGATCGATCGGCATGATTTCAATCGCCAGTTTTCCCGCTTCAATTTTTGAATAATCGAGTATGTCATTCAGGATATGCAGCAAGCTCAATGAGGAGTGATGCACCACGTCGAGCAGGCGATATTGCTCGGGATTTAGTGAACTCTGCTGCAAAATATCCACCATGCCGATGACCCCGTTCATCGGCGTACGGAGTTCATGACTCATGTTGGATAAAAAATCCGATTTGGAACGATTAGCGGCTTCGGCTTGTTCTTCCGCCCTTTTCGCTTGAGAGATGGCACTCGAAAATCGGGCGATTAAGCTATTGATATCGCCAACCAGCCGGCCTATTTCGCTCTGACGATGACCCGAGGGTACCGCGAGCATCTCGCCCTCATTTTCATCCAGATGATGCAAACCATCTGAGGTTTGCTTGATTGGGCGTGCAACAATGAGATAAACCGCACCGGCCGTGCCAAAAATTATCAGCAGCAACTGGCCTAGCAGCATCAGCGCCGAAAATTGGGCATTACGCCTGACTTTGATTGCAATTATGCTCGAATTGGACTCGAGGACGATTTCTCCAATCACTTGCTGATTATTGAAGGGAGAATACAGAAAACGATGAACCCGCTCATTATCCTCGGATTGACCGACTGAACGCGTACGCCCGGCAAGCGTGGTGTTAGCAGATGTGATCTTGACACTAAAAACATCACTATTGCTGAGCAACCCTTGCACAACATCGAGCGCTAATTGCTCATCATTCGCAAAACATGCCACGCTGGCGGTACTTGCCACCGTCTCTAAAAGCTGGTCTAACCGCGCTAACGCTTCGTCTTGCCCCCGACTGGACGTTTGATAATACACAACCGCAATCATGGTGCAGCCAATCAACAACGAAATTAAGGTGACCGCAGACAGACTGCGAAAGACAATCCCATTACGCCAAGCTGTTTTGTTTTCTTTCATCGGGAATTACGGTGCTATCGCGAAAACGATTTTAACCCGAGCATCCACTTTTTCGCGTTCCACGTAAGCCAGTGCGGCGGGGTGATGAGACACATACTGAATGGCCGCTTCACTATTGGCCAGAACACGGGGAGGACGTGTTCTGCCAGTAAAAACCAGGCGTGACCAATAGGCATTGATTTGCGCTAAATCTTTATTGACCAGTTGATGATAAAAACCGACCTTAATCTTTGAGTCCGTCGGCAGATCAAAAGGCTCGGCCTTATCCCCGTTAGCGAAATAACAAAACCGTCCCAGATAAATATTGATCACTTCGTCTTTCGACATGGAAGTGACAGGCGCTTTGGCATTGGCAACCAGCACCCATTCATTACCCTGAGCTGGCAGGGCAATCAACAGCAACACGATAAGTTTAGCGATCTGCATGGGGTTAAAGAACAAAATCAACCGTCATCGTAAAAACATCGGTACGACCGTTCCAACCCGGCTTTTCCCCTCTAACGGGAAAGAGTGAGCGCGGCGAACCGCGCACGGCATCCCACTGGAATTTGATGCCTACATTCTCTAAAATATCCCAGCGCGCGCCTAGCGTATAGGTTGTCTGGTCACATCCAGAATCTCTCAAGACCTGATCATAGCCTTGATTAAGCGCAATTAAGCCTGGCGTTAAATTGGGCAAACCCGTCGATATGTTTTTTGCAGTACTGGACCAGCGTGAATAAGCCGCAAAGGGGGTCACCTTGTCGACGCGATAACCCGCCAGCAAATAAGCGGCACGAGAGTCTTGAAAAGCTGAACTTTGATGACTAATCGTATTCAACATGCCACTTACTTTTAAAGCCCCTTCGTTATACTCGGCACCCACCGTCGTAAACTTGCTGGTCGTTCCACCCGTTGAGATCGCGAGTGCTGCCGAGGTTGCAGCAGGGATGCCTAAGGCCGTACCGGCAGCGCGCAAACCGTTGGTGAGCGCACCGATCGGCAAATCATTGGACAGTCGAATTTGAGCCGTACTGGCACGGAATTGCCAGGGGCCAGCCAGATAATCCAATACGACCCCGTATAAATTTGAACCATTTGCATCCCATACTTGACCGGCTACGGTCGATTTTTCGCGGGTAAGACCACCGTAGATTTTTGTGCGAATAATATTGTCGCCCACATTGAGACTTGACGTCGCATCCACGCCGTCGAAGTATGAAAAAAACAAGGGGCCAAAATAATTTGGCATCGGGCGAACTTCCAAATAGGAATGACCGACCAGCCGTGAGTCGGCGCCAATTAAAAAATCGGCTCCCAACCGGCCAACACGCAAATCTAACAGGGAGGCCGGTTCCCATTTTGCAAACGCCCAGGTCAGTTCGGGCGTACGACTCCCGTTGTACTGATAGCGACTGACCACTTGGGTGAACATTTCGAACTCGGAGGACGGCTGCCAACTCGCTTGCACGCCCAATATGTTGTCAATCTTACTCGCCCAATTAGTTGAAACACCATTGGGCTGAGATAAATCACGAACAAATTCGGCCTGATCGGACGTCGAACGTGCAACCCCCAAGGTACCAAAGGCATTCAGTTTAATTTTTGAATCGTCAGCCACTGCGGCAAGATTGTCGACCGTTTCAGCTTTGAGTGAAATCGGAAAAGCGGCAATCAAAATCATGAATTGCAAGAAAATTGCGCTGAAATTTCGTATATTTAGTATTTTTTGAATTCGAATCATCATAAGTTTGCTATCAGACGCTTTGCCCATCCATGCATCACGCTACACTTTTCTGGTTAAAGACGAGGCGACCATCGGCCGGCCTACTTTGATACGCCACCCTTTTAGGCGCCTATCAAAATTGAATAAAAAGCCGCCCATATTTTAACAGGATATAGGCGGCTAAATTGATAAATTCACAATCAACCAAAAATGCAATAGATTGATTTTATTCGGTAAAAAATTATTTATCCAAAAAGAGAAAACGGCGCATGTGCCTGATTAGTTTCAAACAGTTGATTACAGGCAATATTAAAAACCTCACCGCATGACAATCTAAAGGGCGACTCGTCCACCACTACGACATCATTTTTTATGCCCGCTGCGGGCTCGCCACTTATTCTTGCGGGTGCCGCACGCCATCTTGCGGGATCTGCCAGCTATTTCAGATGATCTGCGAACCTTATAAAGTAACCTTCGAATCAGTTTAGTTCATCCGCAGACTGATTTGGATGCTCGTGAAGTTGCACCAATGACTCGTTTTAGCCTGCCGAGCCTGTGATTTTGTTCGACGAGCCTGTTATTTTGTTCGACGAGCCTGTGATTTTTCTCGACGAGCCTGTTATTTTGCTCGACGAGCCTGTGATCTTGTTCGCTGATGGTGCTAACTTGAGTGCATATCCTGAAAACTTACGCGACATCGGCTACACCAGCAAAACGGACGGCATTGACCCGGACAAGTGCGAAATCAGAATCGCCTTCAACTGCCAGTCGGCGCACATCAATCAGGGCGTTGACCGGGCGGATGGTGAAATCGGTGCGGGCGATCAGGGGCTGATGTTCGGCTATGCATGCGATGAAACGCCGGAATTGATGCCGCTGGCGCTGAGCCTCGCGCACAAGTTGGTGCGCAAACAGGCGGAACTGCGCAAATCCGGCGCATTGCCCTGGCTGCGTCCCGATGCAAAGAGTCAGGTCAGCGTTCGCTACATCGATGGAAAGCCGGTTGCCGTGGAAAAGGTCGTACTCTCGACTCAGCATTCCGCAGACATAAGCACGGACGAACTGCGCGTTGCGGTCAGACGCGAGATTGTCGATGCCGTGATTCCTGCCGAATTGCGCAGCGCTAATTTTGAGGTACTGATCAATCCGACCGGACGGTTTGAGGTGGGCGGGCCGAATGGCGACACTGGGCTGACGGGTAGAAAGATCATCGTCGATACCTACGGCGGCAGTTGCCCTCACGGCGGTGGCGCGTTTTCAGGCAAAGACCCCAGCAAGGTTGATCGTTCCGCCGCCTACATGGCGCGCTATATCGCCAAGAATATCGTCGCGGCAGGATTGGCGAGCAAATGTCTGGTGCAATTAGCCTACGCCATCGGTGTGGTGGAGCCCGTCTCCGTGATGGTGGATACTTATGGAACTGGAACCCAGTCAGATGACGAACTGGAATTGCGGGTTCGCAACAACTTCAAGCTCACACCGAAAGGCATCATCGACACGCTGGATTTGAAACGACCGATTTACGCGCAAACGGCGGCTTACGGTCATTTCGGTCGCGACGAGTTTCCGTGGGAGAAAACAGACAAAGAGGTATTGTCATGACCTTCGATTTCAAAATCATCAATCCCAATGCTGACAGCGTTATCGGGATGTATGTAGATGAGCCGATCGGGATGGATCATCCACTGGCCATGGCCAGACTTCAGGCTAAGGTTGATGCGTCCCTGCATTTTAATGATGGCATGACGCTCAATGATGCTATCCATTCAACCCTGGTACACCTTCGCTATGTAATTAGCGAAGACGTTCCCGCCGACCTTGTGAGCGCCACGGTTACTTTGGCGTACTCCGAGATGGGAGGCGAGGCAGCAGCACTAGCCAACCGCGACGCGACAGACAAAATTGAGCCATCTGTACCACAGGATTTGACGCTTGCAGCCCAGCATTGCCGTGAAGCTGCCGAACAAGGTGATGCTGACGCGCAAAATAGTCTTGGAGCACTTTACGAATGTGGACACGGCGTTCAGCAGGATTATGCTGTGGCAGCACAGTACTATAGTAAAGCAGCCGATTCGGGAGATGTTGTTGCGCAGAAAAACCTTGTCGCACTGCGCGAAAAAATCCAAAGCGCTACGCAGACCGATGAATTCGCCGCGCGGTGGTATTTCTATATTGTCCCCGCTATCGCCCTGTTCGCTGCGGCCATTGTCCCGGTAGGTCAGCATGGCAACTACGACTTGTTACGAGTTTTTGTTTTTCTGGTGGCGTGGGTGGGAGCTCTTCTATCCTATGTGAAAAAAGAGCGCTGGCTCACGTTGCCCTTCGCCTTCGCTGCAGTTTTGTTTAACCCTTTCCTTCCGTTTCAACTTGATCGTCAAGAATGGCAGTTCGCCGACATCATAGTGGGGCTGCTGTTCCTTTTGCCTCATGCGCGCGCCGCTCTGCGAAGCAGAATTTCTCGCCGCAACTCCCCTCCGCAGGACGATCCCCAGAAAAACGTTGGCAACAGTACGCTTTGGGAATCTTACAACAGCGATTGTCAGCGTGCCTACGAAAACGGAGATTACACCACGGCTGAGAAATTCTGCCTCGCTTCCGTCAATGAAGCCAAAAAGTTTGGCGAACAAGACACGCGATTTGCGATGAGCCTGAGTAATCTGTCCGTGATTTATTCGGCTCAGGGAAAGTATTGCGAAGCAGATCCAGTGGCCAGAAGAGCGCTGTCAATTATGGAAAAGGAATTGGGGGCCGAGAACCCCGACGTGGCCGCAGCCTTGAACAACCTGGCACGCATCCACAAGGCTCAGGGGAAATATTCTGAAGCCGCAAAATTGTACCAACGGGCGCTAACGCTCAATGAATCGACGCTAGTGCAGGATCATCCAGATTTGGCACGGACCCGGAACAATCTTGCTGAAGTTTACGCAAAACAGGGGGAGTATTCGAAAGCGGAGTCGCTATACCAGCTTGCATTGGCAACTTTGGAGAAAGTATTGGGATCGGATCATCCTGATGTGGCGACCGCACTGGGCAATCTGGCTGAGATATACAGGTGTCAGGGCAGGTTGAAAGAAGCTGAATCACCTACTCAACGAGCACTATCCATCAGGGAGAAAGTGCTCGGCCCAGACCATCCCAGCGTGGCGACCTGCTTGAACAACCTGGCGAATCTCTACCAAACACAGGCTAGATATATGGACGCTGAACCATTACTTCTACGTGCACTGGCAATCCGAGAAAAATCGTTGGGCTGCGACCATCCTGAGGTTGCAATGACTTTTTACAGTTTGGCGCATCTGTACAAAATCCAAAGTAAATACTTGGAGGCAGAGCCACTGTACCGGCAAGCATTATCCATATGGGAAAAAACACTCGGCGCTGACCATCCCAGTGTGGCGATTGCATTAAATAATCTAGCTGAGCTTTACCGAGCGCAAGGCAAATATGCGGAAGCGGAATCGCTCTATAAGCAATCGCTGGCAATTGAAGAGCAAGTGCTGGGGGATGATCATCCGGAATTAGCGGCGACACTCAATAACTTGGCACTACTTTATGAAAGACAAAGCAAGTATTTGGAAGCCGAGGCGCTGTTGGATCGTGCATTGTCCATTCAGGAAAAAGCGTTGGGGCAAAACCATCTCTCTGTCGCAATTGGCTTGGACAACTTGGCGAATCTTTACTGCGCGGAGGGAAAATTCTCTGATGCCGAACCGTTATTTCAGCGTTCATTGTGCATCGAGGAGGCGGCATTGGGGCCTGACCATCCAGATGTTGCGATAACGCTAAACAGCATGGCATCGCTCTTTAGCAATCAAGGCAGGTTTGAGGAAGCCGAGCCACTGTACAAACGTGCGCTGGAAATTACGAAAACAATACTGGGGGCTGAACATCCAGACGTTGCTCACAATCTGGCTGGATTGGGTAGGCTATATATGCTTCAGGGAAAATTTTCCGAAGCCGAATCACTATTTCGAAAGGCTCTTGAAATCAGGGAAAAAGCGCTGGGGCCGGATCATCCTGATGTGGCTGACATCCTTGAAGATTTGTCGAACCTCCTTGGGAAGACAGGACAGATTGATGAAGCCGCAGAGCTATTATTGCGTGCTGTCCTTATTAAAACTACCCGATAGGGGGATGCAGACCCTCAAAACAACCATGATGTATCGATTGCACACTGAAAAATGTGGGGCAGGAATCGCATGTTGATCGTTGCGGATTGTGTATTTTTCCGTCCTCCCGCATAGAAATATCTACTTTAACCGTGTTATTCTCATCACCACATTGCTACGATTGAGCCGTTTAAGGAGATGGATATGAACGCAATAGCACCCGCACTGATCCGGAAGCTGCAAAACCTGCCCCCGCAACGACTGGCGGAAGTGGAAGATTTTGTTGGGTTCTTGGCTGTTCGTGAAATGCGCTCCGCCGCTGGCGTAAGATTAGGCGACTCACTCGCCAAACTAGATTCATTAAATCTGCCACCTGTCTCAGACGATGAAATTAACGCTGAAATTTCGGCTGCGCGTCAAGAACGCACAGTGCAGCGCACCTGATTGTGCGGGTTGTTCTGGACACCAACACGCTAATTTCAGGCGTGATTTCAGCAGGCGGACCGCCACGCCGCCTGCTTGACGGAGCAAGAGCGCAAGCATTTGAGCTGTGCAGCAGCACCGTGCTACTGGCGGAATTGTTTGAGGTACTTTCACGCGAGAAATTTTCCACACGCTTAGCTCTGGCCGGTTTGACTCCGTTTTGCATTGTCAGGGATATAAGGCGCATGGCACACATGGTCGTGCCCGACAATGTGCCACGCGTAATCGAAAATGACCCTGATGATGACCATATCATCGCCTGTGCCGTGGCGGCGCAAGCAGACCTTATCGTTTCAGGCGACAAACATCTGCACAGCATAGGCGGACAGTACCAAGGCATTCTCATCGTCAGGCCGACAGAGGCATTGAATTTAATCAAAGCAGCATGGTAAGGCGGCTGAGCTTGACAATGCTCAGTACAATCTAGCCTGTTTGCACCAAAATCCCCGACAAGATTAGACGGCATGAGCGCCCCTTTGTCAGCGAAGCCGTGCCATTCAATACTTCGGATAATTGGGAATGCTCACGGTATCTTCATCGAAGACACCCTCGGCCGCTTCTGTATGACAGGCATTGCAGTTGCTCAGCGACTTCACCTTTTTATTACCCTTGATCATCTTATCGGGGATTTCGTGATGCTTGCGCTTGATATAGCGCACCTCGGTGATGCGCAGCGGCGGCTCACCCTCAGCCGTTGAAATCGCAATCTTGCGCGAACGTTTGTGATAGGATTTTTCTGCCGCATTGGCCAGCGCGTAGTCATAAATCTCTTTAAGCGCCTCCTGATCCAGATCGGCATCTTCACCAAAATGATCCAGCAACGCCTCATGGGTGAGCAGCTTTTGCCACGACTTACCCGGCAGCAAACCCGGCTGATAGGCGAAATGGCAGGCACCGCATTCCTGCTTATAGAGTTTATTTTCGACGGGGACGAGCTCCTTTTGGCGCAGCGGCGTCATCAACGCCCACAGCAAACTCTCTTCGGCCACGGCCGCCTGTGTAACGCACACTGCCAGCACAGCGGCAGAAATAAATTTTATTTTCATGTCGATACGCCCCTTACTGAGTCAGAAAAAATGTCAAAAAGTCCGCTTTTTCCTGCACGGTACATTCGCGTCCCCACGCATCCTTGCAATTGCGTTTGAACCACTTTTCAACTTTTTTCTCATCGGTAAAGCGCTCGGCACTCACCCGAGGAGACATCGGCTCAATGACTTTTTGCGTCTTGTGATGCTTGCCGGACTTACTAAAATCGGTGCCGTGACAGGTCGAACAGGACACCATTTCACCGTCCGCATCGCGCGTCTCTTTGGTCCAGTTAGCTTTTCCGGTGGCCGCATCCGCTTTGACAACCCCTGCCGCCTTATAGGACGCCAGCAGTGCGTCACTCGCCGGCGTTGCCGATGCGACAGGCGATAGTGCCAATAATCCTGACAAAATCATTGCATATAAATAGTTCACGTTTATCTCCTCTACCAGGTTAATTTGATCGCAAGGCCCATACCCACCGCACCCAGTTCCGCCATACCGGCGTGGCTGGTCGGCGTCGAGGAATGCATCGATTTATTCACGGCATAAGCCATGAGTGCCGCGCCCGATAGCGCGAGCAGGACATGCAGGTTATCCGGATCAGACCAGCCGTCTTCCAGACTAAAATCATCCCAGTGGTTCAGCAAGCCGGTCGCAACGGTCGCTGCGGCCATCGCAACCGTCGCTTTTGCATAACGCGCATGGGCGCCACTCATATCGCGCGGCGCATTGCTGCCCGGCACCGGATGCTTGTGTGTAATAAACGTCATGCCGGCCATCACCATGGTACCGACGCCTAAGTACTGGTGCAGCTTGCTGCCCGATAAGGGATCCGGCTCAAATTTCTCCGCCGTCTTATCAGCCTCGACTTTTTCTGCCGCACTCTCCCCCATCAATTTGGTATCGGGACGATAGGTACTTGCCGGCAGACTCAGATCCAGCTCTGCGGCAGATCCAGTACCTGCCAGCAGCACCAGCAACATACCGGCGACCAGTTTATTAACACGCAAAGCAAGCGTCATTTTTTCTCCTTATTCCGGCGTGCCGGGGCTATATATTTTTTTCCGGTGATCATCGCGCGCACCAGATTTTCCTTGTGCTGCAGGCTGCCGACCAGCACGCCCAACAAGTGCAGCGGAATCAGCACCAGCGCAATGTTAACCAGCCATTCATGCAAATGTCGAATCGTGTAGCTGGTTTCGTCATCGACATAGTTGGCTAGAAACAACACCGGCCCCTCAAAATCGATCACGGACAAGGTCACCAGGCCGCTCATAAAAACCAGACCCAGCGTACCTAACAGCGCAAACACCATCAGCGCGCCGGCGGGATTGTGCCCGAGATAGGGCTTAGGGTGACCTTGCAACATGGCACGCAGGTAACTCATCGTCTCAGCAGGTGAAAAAACAAAGGCGCGAAAACGCGCATATTGATTACCGGCAAACCCCCAGACGATGCGCGTCAGCAGCAAGGCACACAAAAAGTAGCCTATCCAGACATGCAAAAATCCCAAACGATACTCAGCCGTAAAATAAGCGGCAGCAAAACTCAAGACCAGCGACCAGTGGAACAGTCTGACCGGCACATCCCAGACTTTCACTACCGTTTTTATGTGATTCATTTCGACTCTCCTTTCCCGTCGTTCGTCGTGTGATTTGTTTCCGTCTTTTTTCCATCGTCAATTAAACGTTCTGGATGAAAATCGCCGCGAATAAAAGAAAACAAGTCTAAAAATGGCAGTTTTGCCAGCGTACTGCCGATATTTTTTACCGTAAATTTAACCAGCGTAATCAGCGTATTGACGAGACGCCGGTCCATTTTCCGGTACAGTATCCACGGCACGGCAAGCACGACGTAAACGCTACCCACCAGCAACACCAGCGTAATGATAACAAAACGATTAAACCGTCCGCCAGGCTCATTCGCCTGCCACAAATCGAATACGACCGAACGATGCCCCAACTCTTCCTCGGCATGCATCGCGAACAACTCCTGCGCATAAAGCGATGCAAATTTAAGACCGTGCTGCTGACCGACATACAGCTTGGACATCACCGCCGTCAGATGTTCGAGTGCGGCAGCCAGCCCCAGTTGTTGCGACACCGACAAGCGCCTCGCAGCCTCGAGCATCGCGCTGACCATGGCAAGTCCGCGTGGCGGGCGGCCCAGATAGCCCAGCAATACCGTGTTAAATTTTTTATGCGCGCGCGAATGACTCGATTCTTCCCTGATAAATTCCTGACAGCGCCGTGCCAGTACAACATCCTTATGCATCCGCATTCCCTGAGCGACACTGCGAATGAAAAAACCTTCCAGCACCGGCGTCACAAAGCTGACCGCCTCCATCACGCTGGAAACCACGACATCGTCGTTGCACCAACTGTGCGATAAATCACCGATATCCGCATGCCTGGCTTTCATCGCTCCCCCGGCTTTTGATCGCGATCGGCGTCCAGCGCCGCAAATGCATCGTCGGCAATCTGGTACTGCTCGTCTCCTGAATACACCTCGACTTGCGTCACAACGCCCTCGGCATCGGTAATGGTCAATTTTTTAGCAGCCTGCATGGATGGGTCCGCCTTCTGTATCGTTTTTCCGACCACAAGCGTGCGCAGCAGCGCGTGATGCGCATCATACAAGCGGGTTCTGAGCGACAGTCGGGCGCTGACATCAACGCAGCTCTCAACTTCGCGAACGGTCGAGTTCTTAACGTCCGTGCTCGAGCGTATCGTCACGCACTCGCGCCCGTTGATCCGTTCGCCCGCCAACAAAGCTTGCCGGCGCCAGTTCCACCAGGGACTGAACATATCCCATAGCACCAGAGACGAATCGAACAGATGGGCGTCAGAATCGACACCTGACACCTTGTCGGGCGTGCGATAAGATACCGCACGAATCTCACCTGCACGTGCCGATTCTGCGGCAAAAAATCGCCCGCGCACTGAGTCGGGCGAAATGCCATTGATACGGAGTTGCTGCTTGTCGGCGCGAAACCTGCCGATCACGGCGATTTTAAACGGCGTACCGTGCGCGCCGTCAGGCCGGGTGACCAGCACATTCATGCGCGCTGAGAATCCCGAAGTAGACTTCGCCTGCTGCATCAAGCCCGCTAACTCATCCGCGCCAGGTGCCGCATGGCAGAGCGGCGCGAAACACATCAGCAAGACTAAAAGCCGCTTCATTCGTGTCTCAGTGCGGCGGAAGGCAGCAGGCGCGAGGCTTTAAGCGCCGGATACAGGCCGCCAAAAATACCCAGCAGCACGGACAGCCCCAGCACGGCAAACAAGAAGGGGATGGAGAAGATCGCATCGATTTTGCCGCGCATCAACTCGAGATGTTCGAGGCCGACAGCCAATCCCGCCCCCAGCAAAATGCCGAGCAATCCGCCCAGCAAAGAGAGCAGCATCGCCTCGGTAAACACCAGCTTGATAATCGTGGCGCGCTGCCAGCCCAGCGCCAGCAAAATACCAATTTCACGCGTCCGTTCGTTGATGCTCATCAGCATCGTGTTGAACACCACCAGTGCACCGACCAGCGTAGCGATCAAAATGGTGGCATTGCTCATCGCCTTGGAAATGCGCACGATCGCGTTATTACCGACCAGCTCGCCTGAGGTAATCGCCAGAAATCCCGGCATGGTTTTTTTGACCTGATCTTTGATATACGCCAGATCCGCTTCACTCGCGCCCGCATCCAGCTTGATGTTCAGGAAGTTCACCTTGCCCGGCTTGTCGGTCAACGCCTGCGCGCGGTTCAACGTCATGATGACGGCGCCGTTCTCCACCACCGCGCTGCTCTCAAAAATCCCCGCCACTTTGAAAACCTGCCCCTCAATCTCGACCTGATCGCCGGTTTTTCTGTGCAGTATTTCCGAGGCGAGCGAGCCCACCATCACCACCGGCTCATCGCTGTCAGCCGGCCAGCGGCCATCGATCAGTCTTAAGTGATCCCACAGATAGCTGCCATATACCCAACCGAACACAAAGGCGGGCGGTGCCTCTTCGCTGACCGTCAGCATTTCGCTCAGCAGTCCGACCACTTCTTTGACATGGGGCAAGCGCCCCAGCGCATCCTGCACTTTCGCGGCTAAAAACGGCGAGGGCATGCTGTTCTGACTGGCAATGCGCGTGACGATCAGGTCCGTGCCGCGCGCATCGTTGGCTTTTTGCCAGCTAGCTTCAAACCCCCAGGCAATGCTGGTGAGCGCAACCACCGCGGCTATCCCCAGCGAAATCGCGGATACCGTGAGTCCGCTGCGGGCAGGGCGGCGGTACAGATTATCCAGCGCGAAACGAAACAGATTCATGCCGCTGCCCCCAAATTTTGTTCGACACGCCCATCCCGCATATGTACGATGCGGTCAGCACGCGCCGATACACTCGCGTCATGCGTCACCATAATCAGCGTCAGCCCCTGCTCCCTGACCACCTGTGTCAATAAATCCAGTACCTGCTGGGCATTGGCGCTATCCAAACTGCCCGTGGGTTCATCTGCCAGAATCACACGCGGCCGATTGATCAGCGACCTGGCAATCGCCACCCGCTGTCGTTCGCCGCCGGAGAGTTTTCCCGGAAAGTGATTCAGCCGGTCTTGCAGCCCTAGGCTGCTCAGCAGCGCTTGCGCGCGCGCCTGATAGCCGCGCCCCTCGCAACCGATTGTCGGCACAATCACATTGTCCAATGCCGACAGGGTGGGAATCAGATGAAAACCCTGAAAGATAAAGCCGAAATTCTCGCGCCTGAATAGCGAAGCATCCCGGATAGTCGAATACGCCTGATCGCGAAAATAAATCTCACCGTCCGTCGGGGTATCCAGCGTGCCGATCACATTGAGCAGACTCGATTTCCCTGACCCGCTGGCCCCGACGATCGCCACAAACTCACCTTCTTGAATTGTGAGATCAACTCCGTTCAAGGCGCGCGTCTGACCACCGTCAAAATAGAGCGTGATGCCATTGATACGGATCAGTGGATTGTTAGCCATAAATAACCTGCACCTTTCCCGGTTGCAGCAGTGCGCCCAACTCGCGCATCAGCGCATCATCCAGCGTCACATGCCAGTCAGCCCCAAGACGCAACTGGCAAACAGCCACCTCGTTGTTGTAATTGATCTGCACAGCGCACTCACCGCCGCTCCACGGCTTGAGTAGCTCTTTAAGCTGGGCGATGTTCACTGACGAATTACAGTGTAGTTCGAGTTGCCGTGCAAAACGTGAACGCGCCTGAGCGAAATTAAACAGTTCTTCGCCGCTGACGCGAATATTTCCTGAATACTCATCTAAACTGGCCTTGCCATCCACCACCAGCAATTCGTCCTCCACAATCCACTGACGGCTTTTCTCGTATTCTTCGTTAAATACGGTGAGCTCAACTTGAGCGCTGCCGTCATCCAGCGTGATGACCGCCATGCGGCCGCGCCGCGTCTGTTGCAGACGCAATCCGGAAACGATCCCTGCCAGCCTGACCTGCACACCGCGCCGCGACACATAGCCGCCCGAACCACTGTTCTTGCCCAGAAATGCCGGCGTCAGCTCGCCCAGTTTTACCTTGATGAAATTGCTCAGCTCTTTTTCATACTCCTGATAAGGATGACCGCCCAGATAAATCCCCAGACTGATTTTTTCAAACGCCAGCTGTTCGCGCAGGCTCCAGCGCGGCACATCGGACTTTTGCTCGATCAGCACCGCATCCGCGTCGTCCTCGCCGAACAGGCTGTCCTGATTGATCGAACGCGCCTGTTGATCGGCACTGGCCAATGCGGCATCGACGCTGGCCATCAGCGCTGCGCGATGGTCGTTGATCGAATCGAAGGCGCCTGCGCGTATCAGCGTCTCGATGGTGCGGCGATTGACCGCGCGCTTATCCACCCTGCGGCAAAAATCAAATAAATCCTTGAAGGGGCCGGTGGCGCGCGCCTTGACGATACTGGCGATCGCCGCCTCCCCGGTTCCCTTGATCGCACCCAGTCCATAACTGATCGTCTTTTCGTCCGTGGGCAAAAACGCATAGCCTGAACTGTTGACATCGGGCAACAGGATCGTAATGCCCTGTTGCAGCGTGTCAGCATAAAAGGTGCGCACCTTTTCCGTGTTATCCAGGTCGCCCGACAGGGTCGCGGCCATAAATGCAGCCGGATAATGCGCCTTCAGGAAAGCGGTCTGATACGCGACCAGCGCATAAGCTGCCGAGTGGGATTTGTTAAAGCCGTAACCGGCAAACATTTCCATCAGATCGAACAATCGGGTTGCCAGATCCTTGTCAATCTCGCGATTAATTGCACCGCTGACAAAAATATCGCGCTGGCGACCCATTTCTTCAGGATCTTTCTTACCCATCGCGCGGCGCAGCATATCCGCGCCACCTAGAGTGTAGCCGCCGATGATCTGCGAAATCTGCATCACCTGTTCCTGATACACGATCACGCCATAAGTCGGCTTGAGCGAGGCTTCCAGTTCGGGGTGGAAATAATCCGCGGTTGCGCGGCCGTGCTTACGATCGACAAAATCGTCCACCATGCCGGACTCGAGCGGACCCGGACGAAACAAAGCGACCAAGGCGACGATATCCTCGAAGGTATCGGGCTGCAGGCGCTTGATCAAATCCTTCATGCCGCGCGATTCGAGCTGGAACACGGCGGTGGTATTGCATTTTTTCAGCAGGTCGTAGCTGGGCTTATCGTCCAGCGGAATGGCTTCAATCGCAAAAGGCGCTTCACGACTCGCCCACTCACCACTTCCCACGCCCCGTTTTTCCAGCCTGTGTATATGCCGCACCGCCCAGTCGATAATCGTCAGCGTGCGCAGGCCCAAAAAGTCGAACTTCACCAGACCGATCGCTTCGACGTCATCCTTATCGAATTGGCTTACCACGGATGCGCCGCCGTCGGCGCAATACAACGGGCAAAAATCGGTCAGTTTACCCGGCGCGATCACCACGCCCCCGGCGTGCATGCCAACGTTGCGCGTCAAATCTTCCAGGCGCATCGCCAGCTCCAGCAACTCCGGCACGCCCTCTTCGCTCTCGGCGATGGCATTGATTTCAGGCTCCATCTCGCGCGCTTTGGTGAGCGACACGGGCTTGACGCCCTCAATCGGAATCGCTTTGGAGAGCCGGTCGCACAAGCCGTACGGAAATTCCATCACACGCCCGACGTCGCGAATGACCGCCTTGGACGCCATGGTACCGAAGGTCGCAATTTGCGACACGCAGGCCGCACCGTATTTCTGCTTCACGTAATCGATCACCAGCTCGCGGCCGTCCTGACAGAAATCCACGTCAAAGTCGGGCATGGAAACGCGCTCAGGATTGAGGAATCGCTCAAACAGCAATTCGTAACGCAAAGGATCAAGATCGGTAATCAACAAACAGTACGCCACCAGCGAGCCCGCACCCGAACCGCGGCCAGGCCCCACCGGCACACCGTTAGGAAATGCCTCCGAGCGATAGGCTTTCGCCCAGCGGATAAAATCCGCCACAATCAAAAAGTAACCGGGAAAGCCCATTTTGATGATGGTATTGATTTCGAACAACAGACGTTCCTGATACTGAGGGTATTTCTCGGCGCGCACCGCTTCATCGGGATAAAGAAAAGCCATCCGGTCAGCCAAGCCCCGCTCGGATTCGCTAAGCATAAAATCATCGAGACTCTCACCCGATGGCGTCGGAAAATCGGGCAGGCGCGGCTTGCCCAGCACCAGCGTCAGATTGCAGCGCCGCGCAATTTCCACGCTGTTTTGCAAGGCTTCCGGCAAATCAGCGAACAGCTCGCTCATTTCGGCCTGCGTCTTGAAATACTGCTGCGCAGTAAAGGCTTTCTCGCGGCGCTTATCGTTGAGCACATAACCTTCGGCGATGCACACGCGCGCTTCATGCGCCTTGAAATCGGCTGACGTTAAAAATTGCACCGGATGAGTCGCCACAACCGGCAAATCGAGCTCTGCTGCAAGCGATGTTGCCGCATCGACATAGGCCGCTTCATCGGCAAATCCCGCGCGTTGCACCTCGATGTAATAACGATCTTCGAATAACTCAGCCCAGCTTTTCGCATAGCGCCGAGCCTCAGCCACATTGCCCGACATCAGCGCACACCCCACGTCGCCCAGATGCGCACCTGACAAGGCGATCAGCCCTGCCGTACCTTCCTCTTTGAACCACTCGCGGCGCAACTCGGCACGCTCGCGATACTGGTTCGAGAGATAAGCGCGCGACAACAGACGGCAAAGACGCAGATACCCTTCGGTTGACTGACAGAGCAGCAGCAGGCGATAGGGTCTATCCCGGTCGGCCTCATTGGTGATGAACACATCGACACCCGCGACAGGCTTGAGGCCTTTGCCGCGCGTTTTTTTGTAAAATTTGACCAGACCGGAAAAATTGGACAGATCGGTCAGCGCCAGCGCCGGCATGCCGTCAGCGATCGCTGCATCGACGGCTTCATCGATGCGCGCCATTCCATCGGTGATGGAATATTCGCTGTGCAGACGGAGATGGACAAAGGCGGGAGACGACATGATGTGAGTAAAATAATTTTCAGCAGCGATTTTACCACTGCCCTCTCAGGCACCGGCAGATAAAATTAAATCGCGCCGCAATTTGCCCGCAATCCTTAATCGCCATCCTGCTAAAATACCGGCCACGCAATCATTTAGCCCTTCATGCCTACCCCTCTGACCCCGCAACGCGAACGCTATCTGCTGCTGACCCTGTCTGGCATGCAGTTTTCGCACATCCTCGACTTCATGATCATGATGCCGCTGGGCCCGATTCTGATGCACGAATTTTCCATCACAACGCATGAGTTCGGTTTTTTGGTCGCCTCCTACAGTTTCAGCGCCGCCTTCGCGGGCCTATTGGCCGCCACCTTCGTCGACAAGTTTGAACGAAAACGACTATTGCTGACCGTCTTCGCGCTGTTCGGCCTCTCGACGCTGGCCTGCGGCTTTGCGCCCGGCTATGCCACGCTGCTGATCGCACGCGGACTGGCAGGCGCATTCGGCGGGGTAATGGGCGCGATGGTGCAAACGCTAGTCGGCGATTTGATTCCGTTCGAGCGACGCGCCACCGCCAGCGGCGTGATTTCCTCCTCGTTTTCACTCTCAACCGTGGCCGGCGTCCCTTTATCGCTGTGGCTGGCCAACCACTACAACTGGCGCGCGCCGTTCATCCTGATTGCCATCACCACCGTGGTATTCATGATCATCGCACTGCGCCACCTGCCTGACGTGCGCCACCATCTGAATCAGGCACGACGCGCCCACCCGTTCTCGGCGATGTTCGACGTACTACAAGACGCCAACCACCTGCGCGCGCTGATCTTCACCATGCTGATCCTGTTTTCGGGCTTCACGGTCATCCCGTACATCACCGTTTATGCGGTGGCCAACGTCGGGATACTTCAACAGGATATTTTCTACATCTATCTGGCAGGGGGTGCGGCAACCCTCGTCACCTCGCGCCTGATCGGACGCTGGGCGGATCGGGCCGGCAAGGTCAAAATCTACCGCATCATGGCGGTGGCATCCACCGTGCCACTGTTCGCCGTTACGCAAATTGAAGCCGCCCCCCTCTGGGTATGGCTGATCAGCACCACATTGTTCTTCGTGCTGATCTCGGGGCGCATGATACCGGCGATGGCAATTATCACGTCAGCGGCCATTCCAAAACTGCGCGGCACCTTCATGTCACTCAATTCCGCCACACAGCAACTGGCCAGCGGACTGGCGGCAACGCTGGCAGGATTCATCACGACACAAAGCGCAACGGGACAAATCGCGGGGTATGACAAGGTGGGTTATGTGGCGATTGCCGCGAACATACTGGCGATCGCCTTCGTGGCGCGCATCGTGATGCACGAAAATACCGCAGAAATGAAAATAAATCGGGAGTAGGAACGAGGATGGAGCGGGTGAAGGGGATCGAACCCTCGTATGCAGCTTGGGAAGCTGCCGTTCT
>JBAXJT010000043.1:0-22176 GCA_037137715.1 Nitrosomonadales bacterium | reverse complement strand
TGTTAGTTTAAGCAGTGCCCGCGTAGCGGACAATGCAAACTAATAACTAGCGACTGACAACTACTTTCTGCTTTTGCTTGCATTTAATATTCAGTACGAATACAATGCGCCCCCTCACTTGATTGAGTTCAGGTGAGTTTGTTCTTTAATTAGCGGCATTGCCGCACGAAGCCAGAGAAAATTTATGCAAAGTCAAAAAATTCGCATTCGCCTCAAAGCGTTTGATTATCGTTTGATAGATCAATCCGCTGCACGCATTGTAGAAACTGCAAAGCGCACTGGCGCTGTTGTTAATGGTCCAGTTCCATTGCCAACCAAAATTGAACGTTTCGACGTTCTGCGTTCACCTCACGTCAACAAGACTTCACGTGATCAATTCGAAATTCGTACCCATCTGCGCTTAATGGACATCGTTGACCCAACTGATAAGACAGTTGATGCGTTGATGAAGTTGGATCTGCCAGCTGGCGTTGATGTAGAAATCAAGTTGCAGTAATAAATCAGGTTGATTGTTTGTGGTTAGTATCTTTATTGAGCTGACCATTTACTGTTTGCTTGTTTTTGTAGTAAATAATCGGCTGACCAATTGTAGTTGGCCCCTTAACAAGAGGAAATTAAAATGAGCTTAGGACTTGTCGGTCGCAAGATTGGCATGACCCGCGTATTTACCGAAGACGGATCATCGTTGCCGGTAACTGTGCTGGAAGTGTCTAATAATCGTGTTACTCAGGTTAAATCCGTTGCTGTAGATGGTTACACTGCTGTGCAAGTTGCACATGGTGTACGTCGTGCAACCCGCGTCAGCAAAGCTGCCGCAGGACATTACGCTAAGGCGGGTGTGGAAGCCGGTAGTGCACTTAAGGAATTCATCGTAACGCCTGAACAGTTGGATGGTTTGGCGCTGGGTTCTTCTATCAGTGTTGAAATTTTCCAGGTAGGTCAACTCGTTGACGTAACGGGTACGACTAAGGGTAAGGGTTACGCAGGTACCATCAAGCGTCACCATTTCAAATCAGGTCGCGCATCTCACGGTAACTCAAAGTCACATAACGTACCGGGTTCTATCGGTATGGCGCAAGATCCAGGTCGCGTTTTCCCTGGTAAGCGTATGACGGGTCATCTCGGTGATGAGCAGCGTACCGTTCAAAATTTACAAATCGTGCGTGTTGACGTTGCTCGTCAATTGCTGCTGGTTAAGGGCGCCGTTCCAGGTTGCACTAACAGCAAAATTATCGTGCGTCCCGCAGTGAAGGCAGGTGCCTAATGGAACTCAAAGTCATTAATGATAAAGGTCTGTCAACCGCAAATCTCGTCGCGTCTGACGAAGTATTTGGTCGTGGTTACAATGAAGATCTGGTGCATCAGCTGGTAACAGCGTATCAAGCTAACGCGCGTGCTGGTAACAGTAAGCAAAAGAGCCGTTGTGAAATCGCTAAGAGTACGCGTAAGCCGTTTGCCCAAAAGGGTACGGGTCGTGCTCGTGCCGGTATGGCGTCTAGCCCGCTGTGGCGTGGTGGTGGTAAGATTTTCCCGAACACCGGCGAAGAAAACTACACTCAAAAAGTTAACCGTAAGATGTATCGCGCAGGTTTCGCTGCGATTCTGTCCAAGCTGGTTGCTGAGAACCGTCTGGTTGTAATCGATGATCTGACTGTTGATGCACCTAAGACTAAGCTTCTTGCTGATAAGATCAAGAATCTGGGTATTGCAGGTCGTGTGTTGGTGATTACTGACAGCATGGATGAAAATCTGTACCTGTCTTCGCGTAATCTGCCTAACGTGCTGGTTCTGGAAGCCTATCAGGCTGATCCCGTGAGCTTGGTTCGTTTTCCTAGTGTCGTTGTGACACGTGGTGCGGTAGCTAAAATTGAGGAGATGTTCGCATGAGTGCACAACCATTTAGTCAAGAGCGTTTGATGAAGGTTTTGGTCGCGCCGCTGATCTCTGAAAAAGCAACTTATGTCGCAGACAAGTACGAACAAGTTGTTTTCAAGGTTTCGACCGATGCGACTAAGCCGGAAATCAAGGCTGCAGTTGAGTTCATGTTCAAGGTTAAAGTTGACAGTGTTCAACTTGCAAACGTTAGGGGCAAAGTAAAGCGTTCAGGCCGTTTCACCGGTCGTCGCAATAACTGGAAGAAAGCCTATGTTTGTCTGGCTTCCGGTCAAGAAATTAACTTCGCTGTTAGCGAGCAAGGATAATTATCATGGCACTGATTAAACTAAAACCAACAACACCAGGTCAACGTGCTGTATTGCGCGTTGTTAACAAGGAATTGCATAAGGGTAAACCTGTTGCGTCTTTGCTGGAAAAGCAAACTAAGACTGCCGGCCGTAATAACAACGGTCACATCACGACACGTCACATGGGTGGCGGTCATAAACAACATTATCGTCTGATTGACTTTAAGCGCAGCAAGGATGGTATTCCTTGCACCGTTGAACGTCTTGAATACGATCCTAACCGCAGCGCAAATATCGCACTGTTGTTGTATGTTGATGGTGAGCGTCGCTACATCATTGCCCCTAAGGGTATTTCAGCAGGTGCATCGCTGATCAGCGGTTCAGAAGCGCCGATCCGTAACGGTAATGCAATGCCTTTGCGCAACATTCCTGTCGGTTCAACGATCCACTGTATCGAAATGCTGCCAGGCAAGGGTGCTCAATTGGCACGCTCTGCCGGTACATCGGTTCAGTTGCTGGCTCGCGATGGAAGCTACGCTCAGTTGCGTTTGCGTTCAGGCGAAATCCGCAAGGTTCATATCGACTGCAAAGCAACGCTGGGCGAAGTGGGTAATTCAGAGCACAGTCTGCGTTCTATCGGTAAGGCTGGTGCGATGCGCTGGCGCGGTGTTCGTCCTACCGTTCGCGGTGTGGTCATGAACCCGGTCGATCACCCGCACGGTGGTGGTGAAGGTAAGACTGCAGCAGGTCGTCATCCGGTCAGCCCATGGGGTGTTCCGGCTAAGGGCTTCCGCACTCGTCGAAACAAGCGCACAAACAGCATGATCGTGCGTCGTCGTTTTAAGGCTTAAGGGGTAATTAAACATGGCACGTTCCATTAAAAAAGGTCCATTTGTTGATGCACATCTGCTCAAGAAGATTGAGACAGTACGCGCAACGAATGATAAGCGCCCGGTTAAAACCTGGTCTCGCCGTTCTACGGTGTTGCCTGAGTTTGTCGGTTTGACGATTGCGGTACACAACGGTAAGCAGCACATTCCGGTGTACGTTTCTGAAAACATGGTTGGTCATAAGTTAGGTGAATTTTCCCTGACTCGTACCTTCAAGGGTCATGCTGCTGATAAAAAAGCAGTCAAGAGATAAGGGAGGCATGATGACTTTAACTACCGCAGTTGCAAAAAACATTCACCTCTCAGCACAAAAGGGCCGTCTGGTCGCGGATCAGATTCGCGGATTGCCGGTTGCTCAGGCACTCAACATCTTGAACTTCAGCCCTAAAAAGGGTGCTGGAATCATCAAGAAGGCGCTGGATTCTGCAATCGCCAATGCTGAGCACAATGATGGTGCCGATATTGACGAACTGAAAGTCAAGGTAATCTATATTGATAAGGCTTCCTCGCTCAAGCGCTTCATGGCTCGTGCGAAGGGTCGCGGCAATAAGATCGAAAAACAGACTTGTCATATCACTGTTAGCGTCGGAGCCTGAGGATAAATTATGGGACAGAAAATTCACCCAACCGGTTTCCGGTTAAGTGTTCGCAAGAACTGGGATTCTAAGTGGTTCGCTAACAGCGCTAATTTCGCTGACATGCTGCTCAAAGATATCGAAGTTCGTGCTTACTTGAAGAAAAAGCTGGCGTCAGCGATGGTCTCTAAGATCATCATCGAGCGTCCTGCTAAGAGTGCAAAGGTTACGATCTACACCGCGCGTCCTGGTATGGTGATCGGCAAGAAGGGCGAAGATATTGAAATCTTGCGCGCTGAATTGCGTCGTCGTATGGGCCTGCAATCTGTAGACCTGGCAATCGAAGAAGTTCGCAAGCCGGAAATCGATGCTCAACTGATCGCTGATAACATTACTCAGCAATTGGAAAAGCGCATCATGTTCCGTCGTGCGATGAAGCGTTCTATGCAAAATGCAATGCGTCTGGGTGCTCTTGGCATCAAGATCATGAGTGCAGGTCGCTTGAATGGTATTGAAATCGCCCGTACCGAATGGTATCGCGAAGGCCGTGTGCCATTGCATACACTGCGTGCAGACATTGACTACGGTACTTCGGAAGCTCAAACAACCTATGGCATCATTGGTGTTAAGGTTTGGGTCTACAAGGGTGATATCGGTCAGGAAGTTGCTACAACAGCAGTTGCTGAACCGGAAAAACGAGTAAAAAAGCCAGGAGCTAAGCATGCTACAGCCAGCTAGAAGGAAATACCGTAAGGAACAAAAGGGCCGCAATACCGGGATTGCCACACGTGGCAACAAGGTTAGTTTCGGTGAATTTGGTCTCAAATCGGTTGCGCGCGGTCGTTTGACTGCACGTCAGATTGAAGCCGCACGTCGCGCCATGACCCGTCACATCAAACGTGGTGGTCGTATCTGGATTCGTGTATTCCCGGACAAGCCTATCTCCAAAAAGCCAGCTGAAGTTCGTATGGGTAATGGTAAGGGTAATCCTGAGTACTACGTCGCCGAGATTCAACCAGGTAAGATGTTGTACGAAATGGATGGCGTGAGTGAAGAATTGGCTCGTGAAGCGTTTAAGCTGGCATCTGCAAAGCTGCCGCTTGCAACTGTGTTTGTTGTCAGACAGGTAGGTGAATAACATGAAAGCTAGTGAACTCAAGCTTAAGTCGAAGTCAGAGTTGCAGGCAGATTTGCTTGCGCTGACCCGTGCTCAATTTGGCCTGCGTATGCAAGTCGCGACGCAACAAATGACCAAGACCAGTGAAGTGCGTAAGGTACGTCGTGACATTGCGCGCATTAAAACCGTAATGAAGCAGAAGGAAGTTCAGTCATGAGCGAAACGACAGTCAAGCGTACCCTGACCGGTACTGTTACAAGTGACAAAATGGACAAGACAGTTACCGTCTTGGTTGAACGTAAAGTGAAACACCCATTGCTGGGTAAGATCATTCGCGTGTCCAAGAAGTATCATGCTCATGATGAAAATAATGAGTGCCACACAGGCGATGTAGTAACGATTGAAGAGTGTCGTCCTCTGGCAAAAACTAAAGCCTGGCGTGTAGCTAAAGCCGCTTAACATTTTTGTTTGCAATTTCAGCTTGCAAATTATTTTAATTTGCATATAATACGCGGCTTCGTTACATCGCCGCTTGCGGCGTCCTTAACCCGAACGGGTTCCAAAACTGGCCGCCGTAAGCGGAAAAAGTTGGAGATTAAATAATGATACAAATGCAGTCTGTTTTAGATGTGGCTGACAATACTGGTGCGCGCTCGGTTATGTGCATCAAAGTTTTGGGTGGTTCTAAGCGTCGTTATGCTTCCGTTGGTGATGTTATCAAGGTAAGTATTCGTGATGCAGCTCCGCGTGGTCGTGTAAAGAAGGGCGAAGTTTACAACGCAGTTGTCGTTCGCACGGCATACGGTGTTCGTCGTTCTGATGGTTCGCTGGTTAAGTTTGACGGAAATGCAGCAGTTCTGTTGAATGCAAAGCTGGAACCAATTGGTACTCGTATTTTCGGACCAGTTACACGTGAGCTTCGCACTGAAAAGTTTATGAAGATCGTTTCGCTTGCACCTGAAGTGCTCTAGCGTTAACGGGTCGATCGAGGAAAAACATGCGTAAGATTAAAAAGAACGATGACGTAATTGTGATCGCTGGTAAAGATAAAGGTAATCGCGGTAACGTTCTGAACGTGGCTGGTGATTACTTGCTTGTTGGCGGCATCAATAAGGTCAAAAAACATCAGAAGCCAAATCCTGTTAAGGGTGAAGCGGGCGGTATCATCGAAAAAGAATCGAAAATACATATTTCAAACGTGGCTTTGTTTAATGCCGCTGCGAATAAGGGTGATCGAGTCGGTATTAAAACGCTGGAAGATGGACGCAAAGTACGCGTTTTCAAGTCCAACGGCGAAGTTGTTGACGCTTAAGGGGTATAGGGCATGGCTCGTTTGTATGAGATTTACAAGGAAAAGATCACTGCAGATCTTATGACGCAATTTGGTTATAAGTCTGTGATGGAAGTACCGTGCATCGAAAAGATCACTCTGAACATGGGTGTTGGTGAAGCGGTTGCTGACAAGAAGGTTATGGATTTTGCGGTTGGTGACATGCAGAAGATTGCAGGTCAAAAGCCTATCGTTACGATGTCTAAAAAATCCATCGCTGGATTTAAGATTCGTGAAGGTTATCCAGTTGGTTGTAAGGTCACGTTGCGTAAAGATCGCATGTATGACTTTCTCGATCGTCTGATTTCTGTTGCAATTCCCCGTATCCGCGATTTTCGTGGTATCTCCGGGAAGTCATTTGATGGCCGTGGTAACTACAACATGGGTATCAAAGAACAGATCATATTTCCAGAAATTGAATATGAAAAAGTCGATGCATTGCGTGGTATGAATATCACGATCACGACTTCCGCGAAGACTGACGAAGAGGCTCGTGCTTTGTTGTTGGCTTTCAAACTCCCATTAAAGAAATGAGGGATTACTAATGGCTAAGATGTCATTGATTAACCGTGACCTGAAGCGTCGCGTGATCGTCGAAAAGTTTGCTGCAAAGCGCGCTGAGTTGAAGGCTACGATTACAGATATGAGTGCATCCGATGAAGATCGTGCTGCTGCTCGTTTGAAATTGCAAGCACTGCCGCGTGATTCAAGTCCAGTTCGTTTGCGTAATCGCTGTGCCTTGACGGGTCGCCCTCGCGGAACATTCAGGAAATTTGGTTTGGGTCGCATTAAGGTTCGTGAATATGCGATGCGTGGTGAGATTCCTGGCATCACTAAGGCTAGCTGGTAGGAGTAATAATTATGAGCATGAATGATCCAATTTCCGATATGTTGACGCGCATTCGTAATGCGCAGATGGCTGAAAAAGCAAGCGTATCTATGCCATCTTCAAAATTGAAGGTCGCAATAGCAGAAGTTCTTAAAGAAGAAGGCTACGTTGATGGCTTCAAAATCGAACAAGGAACGCCAGGTAAGGCTACTTTGCAAATCGGTCTGAAGTATTACAGCGGTCGTCCTGTAATCGAAAAGATTCAGCGTATCAGCCGTCCAGGTTTGCGTATTTACAAGGGTAACACCGATATTCCTAAGGTTATGAATGGCCTCGGAATCGCGATTGTTTCTACTTCCAAGGGTTTGATGACTGACCGCAAAGCACGCGCCAATGGTATTGGTGGCGAAGTATTGTGCGTAGTCGCGTAGTGAGGTAAGTATGTCTAGAGTAGCCAAGAATCCTGTTGTAGTCCCTGGTGATGTTGAAGTTACTATGGCTGCAAATGAAATAACTGTAAAAGGCCCGTTGGGTGTTCTGACTCGCACTTTGACTGCTGATGTGAGTGTCGTACGTGAAGGCGACTCGCTTTTGTGTTCCGCGACAAGCGGATCCAAGCAATCAAACGCCATGTCCGGAACGATCCGTGCTTTGCTGGCTAATATGGTGCAAGGCGTAAGTCGTGGTTTTGAGCGTAAGTTGCTTCTGGTTGGCGTGGGTTACCGTGCACAAGCCGTAGGCGATACCTTGAATCTGACACTGGGTTTTTCACACCCTGTTAATTACGTGATGCCAAATGGCGTTGTTGTAACGACACCAACACAGACCGAAGTGGTTCTGAAGGGTGCTGACAAGCAACGTGTAGGCCAGGTTGCCGCTGAAATTCGCGCTTTCCGTTCACCAGAGCCATATAAAGGCAAGGGCGTACGTTATAGCGATGAAGTGGTGGCTCTGAAAGAAACCAAGAAGAAATAATTGAGGCGGATATGTTGAATAAAAAAGCATCTCGTCAGCGCAGAGCACGCAAAACCCGTGCCCGCATTGCTGAACAAAGAACCGTACGTCTGGCAATTCACCGTACAAATTTGCATATCTACGCTCAGATCATATCTGCATGCGGCGGTAAGATTCTTGCAAGTGCATCCAGCGTAGAAGCGGATGTTGCCAAGGACCTGGCTAATGGTGGAAACAAGGCGGCAGCAAGCGTCGTGGGTCAACGTATCGCTGAGAAGGCTAAGAGTGCAGGTATTACTCAAGTTGCCTTCGATCGTTCCGGTAATCGTTATCATGGTCGTGTAAAGGCGTTGGCTGAAGCTGCGCGTGAACATGGTCTGCAGTTCTAATTGGAGTTGAGCAATGGCTAAGCCGCAAGGAAAAATGCAAAAAGAGGAACGCGATGATGGCATGATCGAAAAAATGATCGCCGTTAATCGTGTCACCAAAGTCGTAAAGGGCGGCCGTATCATGGGCTTCGCTGCGCTGGCTGTTGTAGGTGATGGCGATGGTCGTATTTCGATGGGCAAGGGTAAGTCGAAAGAAGTGCCGGTTGCTGTTCAAAAGGCAATGGAAGAATGCCGTCGTAACCTGTTCAAAGTGAATCTGAAGAATGGCACCTTGCATCACGCTGTTATCGGTACTCACGGCGCAGCTAAGGTTCTGATGCGTCCTGCTGTTGAAGGTACGGGAATTATTGCCGGTGGCGCGATGCGTGCTGTTTTCGAAGCCGTTGGTGTTCGCGACGTTTCTGCTAAATGTCTGGGTTCTAGCAATCCGTATAACGTCGTTCGTGCAACATTGAATGGCTTGAAGGCATTGAATGCACCGTCTGAGATTGCTGCGAAGCGCGGCAAGAATCTTGACGAAATTTTGGGGTAAGAAATGACACAAGCCAAAACAATTAAAGTGACACAACTCAAGAGCCAGATTGGCACTAAGGAATCGCATCGTGCTACGTTGCGCGGCTTAGGGTTGCGTCGTATCAATCACACTGTTGAACTCGAAGATACACCTTGCGTTCGCGGCATGATTAACAAAGTGTTTTACCTGGTTAAGTACGAGGCTCAATAATGCAACTTAATACTATTCAAGCAGCACCAGGTGCTAAGCACTCTAAGCGTCGCGTCGGCCGTGGTATCGGTTCTGGCCTTGGCAAGACCTGTGGTCGTGGTCATAAGGGTCAGAAGTCTCGTGCAGGCGGTTTCCATAAGGTGGGTTTCGAAGGCGGTCAGATGCCTTTGCAACGTCGTCTGCCTAAGCGTGGTTTCGTTTCATTGACTCGCTACGACACCGTTGAAGTTCGTCTGGGTGATCTGGATAAATTGCCAGTAACGGCAATTGATCTGTTGGCGCTCAAGCAAGCCGGTATGGTTCGTGCAGGTGCGTTAGGTGCTAAGGTTTTCCTTTGTGGTGAAATTACACGCGCAGTTACGTTGCAGGGTCTGCTGGTCACCAAGGGTGCCCGTGCAGCGATTGAAGCGGCTGGCGGTAGCATTGCAGAGTAAGAAGGCTGAATGTGAGTAAAGTCGCTAAAGATGTGCCTAAAGCCAAATACGGTGATTTAAGCACTCGTCTGTGGTTCCTGTTGGGCGCGCTGATCGTTTTTCGTATCGGTGCGCACATTCCGGTTCCGGGTATTGATCCGGTCGTATTGGCTGATTTGTTTAAAACGCAAAAGAACGGCATTCTGGGCATGTTTAACATGTTCTCGGGTGGCGCACTTTCGCGGTTTACCATTTTCGCTTTAGGTATCATGCCGTATATTTCGGCCTCCATTATTATGCAGTTGGCTTCTATCGCTGTGCCGTATCTGGAGCAGTTGAAGAAGGAAGGTGAATCGGGTCGTCGTAAGATCACTCAATACACTCGCTACGGCACGCTGGGTCTGGCTGTGTTTCAATCTTTCGGGATTTCTGTCGCGCTTCAGGCTCAGCCTGGACTGGTCCTTCATCCGGGATCGATGTTCCAGATGACGACCATGATCACCTTGGTGACTGGCACGATGTTCTTGATGTGGTTGGGTGAACAGATTACTGAGCGCGGTTTAGGTAACGGTATTTCATTGATCATTTTTGCAGGTATTGCAGCGGGCTTGCCTAATGCTATTGGCAGCACACTTGAATTAGCGCGTACGGGTGCCTTTTCTATCCCGCTCGTTTTGTTCTTGTTTGTTGGTGCGATTGCGGTCACGGCGCTGGTGGTATTCGTCGAAAGAGGTCAGCGCAAGATACTGGTGAATTATGCTAAGCGTCAGGTGGGCAACAGGGTGTATGGCGGACAGAGTTCCCATTTGCCTTTGAAGCTGAACATGGCAGGCGTGATTCCTCCTATTTTTGCCTCGAGCATGATCTTGTTTCCTGCAACGATAGCCGGCTGGTTTGGCAAAACGGAAGGAATGGGTTGGTTAAAGGACGCGAGCGATATGCTCTCGCCTGGTCAACCGATTTATGTTCTGGCCTATGCGTCTGCTATTTTGTTCTTCTGCTTCTTCTACACGGCGCTGGTATTCAGTCCTAAGGAAACAGCGGATAACTTGAAGAAGAGCGGTGCTTTCCTGCCGGGTATTCGTCCAGGTGAGCAAACGGCTAAGTACGTAGAAAAGATTATGTTGCGTCTGACCTTGATTGGTGCGGTTTATATCACGCTGGTTTGTTTATTGCCTGAATTTCTGGTGGTCAAGTTCAACGTGCCGTTCTATTTCGGTGGTACATCGCTGCTGATTCTCGTTGTCGTCACTATGGATTTCATGGCACAAGTGCAGTCGTATTTGATGACGCACCAGTATGACAGTTTGCTGAAAAAGGCTAATTTTAAAGGTGGGTTGTCGCGCTAATGGCAAAAGAAGATGTAATTCAGATGCAAGGTGAGATTGAGGAATCGTTGCCCAATGCAACATTCCGCATCAAGCTGGAAAATGGTCATGTGGTTCTAGGTCATATCTCAGGTAAAATGCGTATGCACTATATTCGCATATTACCTGGCGATAAGGTGACGGTTGAGTTGACACCTTACGATTTGAGCAGAGCTCGCATCGTATTCCGTGCCAAATAGTTTATAGTTAGGAGAAGTAAATGAGAGTTCAAGCATCAGTAAAGAAGATCTGCCGTAATTGCAAGATCGTTATTCGTAAACGTGTTGTGCGTGTAATTTGCACTGAGCCACGTCACAAGCAACGCCAAGGTTAATTTCTTAACTTTGGTTTTTGATGATATAATTTTCGTTTTTTACAGATAGGGCAGCTGCATGGCACGTATTGCAGGGGTAAACATCCCAAACCATCAACACGCTGTAATTGCTTTGACAGCAATTTACGGTATCGGAAGAGTTCGTTCGCAAGGTATTTGCGCGGCAGCAGGGGTCACTCCCAGCGTAAAAATGAAAGATTTGACTGACGCAGAAGTTGAAAAACTGCGCGAAGAAGTCGCCAAATTCACCGTAGAGGGTGATCTTCGTCGTGAAACAACGATGAATATCAAACGTCTGATGGATCTGGGCTGTTATCGCGGCGTGCGTCATCGTCGTGGTCTGCCTTGTCGCGGACAGCGTACTCGCACTAATGCGCGCACTCGTAAGGGTCCACGCAAAGCGATTTCCGGCTCAAAGAAGTAAGTTTGCTTTAACGCATTAGAGGATTGAATCATGGCTAAGCCAAGCACGAAAGTGCGTAAAAAAGTTAAAAAGAACGTGGTTGAAGGTATTGCTCACGTTCACGCTTCCTTTAACAACACAATCGTAACGATCACGGATCGTCAGGGCAATGCTCTGGCATGGTCTACGAGCGGTGCGAATGGTTTTAAGGGATCGCGTAAGAGTACTCCGTTTGCTGCCCAGGTTGCTGCTGAAGTTGTTGGCAAATCTGCTGCTGAATGTGGAGTTAAGAATATTGAAGTGCGTATCAAGGGCCCAGGTCCTGGTCGTGAATCTACAGTACGTGCATTGAATGCAGCTGGTTTTAAGATCACAAGCATTTCTGATATTACGCCGGTACCGCACAACGGTTGCCGTCCGCCTAAAAAGCGTCGTATCTAATTTATTTGGGAGTTGATCTTGGCTAGAAATCTTGATGCAAAATGCCGTAAGTGCCGTCGTGAGGGTGAAAAGCTCTTCCTGAAGGGCGAAAAATGCTTTACCGATAAGTGCGCTTTTGAGCGTCGTGCGTACCCACCTGGTCAACATGGCCAGCGTCGTAATACACGTTTGTCTGAGTACGGTGGTCAGTTGCGTGAAAAGCAAAAAGTTCGTCGTATCTACGGCGTACTTGAACGTCAGTTCCGTTTGGTTTACAAGCGTGCAGCTGCTGCAAAGGGTATTACCGGCGAATCATTGCTGCAAATGCTTGAAGCGCGTCTGGATAACGTAGCCTATCGTATGGGTTTTGGTGTATCACGTGCCGAAGCGCGTCAGGTCGTACGTCACAATGCCCTGCTGGTTAACGGCAAGCGTGTAAACATTCCTTCCTATCAAGTGCGTCCTGGTGATGTAGTTGAAGTGGCTGAAAAGTCTAAGGCTCAATTGCGTATTAAGGCCGCTATTTCAGCAGCTGAAACTCGCG
Organism: Nitrosomonadales bacterium; assembly: GCA_037137715.1. Lineage (GTDB taxonomy): Bacteria > Pseudomonadota > Gammaproteobacteria > Burkholderiales > Gallionellaceae > Gallionella. Next base: position 9,704 of record JBAXJT010000043.1, on the reverse strand, counting down.
GTTTTCCTGAGTGGATTGAAATGGACACGAAGGCATTTAAGGGTACATTTAAAGCCAACCCACAACGTGCTGAACTGCCTGCAACCATCAACGAGCATCTCGTGGTTGAGTTGTATTCCAAGTAATCCACGCGGAGTAGCTTATGTATAACAATGATTTTTTGAAACCTCGCATTATTGAAGTTCAAAAGATTTCCGAGACCCAAGCTAAAGTGGTCATGGAACCTTTTGAGCGTGGTTTCGGCCACACTTTAGGTAATGCGTTGCGTCGCATTTTGCTGTCGTCTATGGCCGGTGCTGCACCGACTGAAGTCAAGATGGCTGGTGTGTTGCATGAATATGCAACGATTGATGGCGTGCAGGAAGACGTGGTTGATATCCTGCTGAATTTGAAGGGTGTTGTATTGCGTCTGCATGGTGTTAAGGAAGTCGTTCTGACCTTGAAAAAGGAAGGTTTCGGCGTCGTAACAGCAGCTGATATCAGTGCAAATGCTGAAGTTGAAGTGTTGAATCCTGAACACGTGATTGCTCATCTGACTGCCGGCGGTAAGCTGGACATGCAGATCAAGGTTGAGCAAGGTCGTGGTTATGTTTCAGCAATTTCTCGTCAGTTGCCAAATGAAACGCGTGCAGTCGGGCACATCGCTCTGGATGCATCGTTCAGCCCTGTAAGTCGTGTTAGCTATGCTGTGGAGAGTGCGCGTGTTGAACAGCGTACCGACCTCGATAAGCTGATCATGACAATCGAGACCAACGGTGCAATTGATCCTGAACAAGCGATCCGCAATGCAGCGCGTATCCTGGTTGATCAATTCTCTGTGTTCGCGGCATTGGAAGGTACTGAGCCTGTTGTTGAAAAAGAACATGTTCCTCAGGTTGATCCTATCCTGTTGCGTCCAGTCGATGATTTGGAATTGACACCACGTTCTTCGAACTGTCTGAAGGCACAAAGCATTCATTACATCGGCGATCTGATTCAATACAGCGAAAACGATCTGTTGCGCACCCCGAATCTGGGCCGTAAGTCTCTGAATGAGATTAAGCAGGTTCTTGCTGAGCACAATTTGTCGCTGGGCATGAAGCTGGAAAACTGGCCCGTCGCTGTTGCATAGGCCGTTAGTAGAATAACTGAAGTTTAAGAGAGGCAAATTATGCGTCACCGTTTAGGTTTAAGAAAACTCAACCGTACCAGCAGTCACCGTCTGGCAATGTTCCGCAACATGACAGTTTCGTTGTTGCGTCACGAAGTCATCAAGACTACCCTGCCTAAGGCCAAGGAACTGCGTCGCGTTGCAGAACCTATCCTGACGCTGGGTAAGACACCAACACTGGCTAATCGCCGTCTGGCTTTTGCCCGTCTGCGTGATCGTGAAATGGTTACCAAGTTGTTTGAAGTACTTGGCCCACGCTACGCAACACGCAACGGTGGTTATTTGCGCGTTCTGAAGTTCGGTTTCCGTCAAGGTGACAATGCCCCTATGGCATTGGTTGAACTGATGGATCGCCCTGCTGATGCTGAAGTTGTTGACGCTGAGTAATTTTTTTTGATTTTTCTGCGTTAAACAAAAAGCCGGATTATTCCGGCTTTTTGCTATTATGCGTCACGTGAATAGTTGTCTGACGTTCGCAGCCTTTGTGTAAAGCTTCTCTATTATTCTGGAGTTCGTATGTCAAATTGGTTTGAAGATAATTCCAAGTCTATCGGTCACACCCCGCTGGTTCGCTTGAACCGCGTCTCCGATGGCGCGCCTGCCACGATACTGGCAAAGATAGAAGGCCGTAATCCCGGCTACTCGGTGAAATGCCGCATTGGGGCCGCGATGGTGGATGACGCCCAAGCGCGCGGCCTGCTGGGTCCTGATACGCATCTTGTGGAACCGACCAGCGGGAATACCGGTATTGCACTGGCATTCGTTGCGGCTGCACGTGGCATTCCGTTGACCCTCACCATGCCCGAAACCATGAGTATAGAGCGTCGCAAATTGTTGCTCGCCTATGGTGCGACACTGGTGCTGACTGAAGGCGCTAAGGGGATGAGCGGTGCGATTGCAAAGGCTGAGGAAATCGCGGCATCGGAACCTGGCAAATACCTGCTGCTTCAGCAGTTTAAAAATCCTGCAAATCCGGCTATTCATGAAAAAACTACCGGTCCTGAAATTTGGCAGGATACCGATGGCAAGATTGATATTCTGGTCTCCGGTGTTGGCACAGGCGGCACAATCACGGGTATTTCGCGCCATATCAAGAATACTCAAGGACGCGCCATTACGACGGTGGCTGTTGAGCCTTCGGCGAGTCCTGTGCTGACACAGCGCCGCGCGGGGGAGCCGTTAAAGCCTGGTCCTCACAAAATCCAAGGCATTGGTGCCGGTTTTGTACCCGATACGCTCGATCTGTCGCTGGTTGATCAAATTGAGCAGGTCAGCAATGAAGATGCGGTTCTCTATGCGCGTCGGTTAGCGCGCGAGGAAGGAATCCTAGCTGGTATTTCTTGCGGCGCGGCGGTCGCCGTAGCGGTACGTCTGGCACATCTGCCGGAAAACGCAGGTAAAACGATCGTGGTTATTTTGCCGGACTCAGGTGAGCGGTATTTAAGCTCAATTCTGTTCGAAGGTCTGTTTGATGATAAGGGCGTTGCCCTCTAACGCTCGCGTGTCAGGTTCTCAGCCGGCTTGGGCTGGCTGTTATATATTGAATATCAAGGAAATTAAATGAGTTTGAAATGCGGTATTGTCGGTCTCCCCAATGTTGGTAAATCTACCCTGTTCAATGCGCTGACTAAGGCTGGCATCGCGGCAGAAAATTACCCCTGCCGAACCATATAGACAAAACCTATTACAAATCAATCTGATACAGCTTATTGAATCACGCAGACTTACAAAACCAGTACAAAACGCACCAGCCCAACGCGGTCACATCCCGCTATGCCATTCTAATACCCACCATCATCAGTCACAACGACTACGTACCGACTTCGTCACGACTACGTACTGACTACGTCACATTTCTCTCCGGCTTAATATCAATAAGTAATTACAACGCAGTCATTCCGATTGCGCTGTAATCAGGAGCATGAAAATGAAGAACGACTATTCAAAGACCATACGGATTCCTCGGTCATGGAATCAATTCATACAGGATTTCTCAATCAAATTTGACCTGCCGAGTTCATACGTATATCGGTGTGCGATACGTGAATACATCAAATCCAAGGGATTTGCTCAAGGGGTGATGAGATGAGCTACCAGCTATGCCCGTTGAGTTTGGTGATGATGGCAGATGCCAGAGGTGTTTTGAATGAGGACGTGTCAGTGGACTATTGTTCGATGTCGGTTGCGCAACTGAAAGCATACATTGATATGCGTCGACAGCGCGGTTGTACCCTGACTTGTTCTCCACGGCATGAAGTTGCGATGAAGAAGCTGCGTCTTTTTGAGTACAAGCGGACACAAAATCCTACAATCAATCTGTCTCTAACTATCCGTCCGTTATCAGGTTTTAGCCTTTGGAGAAGGCTGTCCGTAAGTGTTATAATCATCAAAATTTCCAGTACAAAACCAGTACAAAACGTGTAAAAACACGGCACATTTTGTCCGGATTTTGTCAGTCTGATTGCCCATCCATGCCGTCACTCAATTGAGACTATGAAGAGTGCCTAGATGGCTGTTCGCAATTACAACGCAATGATTTAACAAGGATTTATATGAGTTTGAAGTGCGGTATTGTTGGTCTTCCCAACGTTGGCAAAAGTACGTTATTCAACGCCTTGACCAAGGCTGGAATCGCTGCGGAGAATTATCCCTTTTGTACCATTGAACCTAATGTCGGTATCGTTGAAGTGCCGGATCCGCGTATGGCGGAGCTGGCCAAGATCGTTAAACCTCAGCGCATGCAACCAGCTATCGTTGAATTTGTCGATATCGCGGGTTTAGTGGCGGGCGCGTCTAAAGGCGAAGGTCTTGGTAATCAATTTCTGGCCAACATTCGTGAAACCGATGCCATCGTTAACGTGGTGCGCTGTTTTGAAGATGAGAACGTGGTTCACGTCGCAGGCCGTGTCGATCCCCTGTCCGACATCGAAGTCATCATCACCGAGTTAGCGCTCGCTGACATGGCGGTGGTTGAACGTACTTTGCATCGCGACGGCAAGAAGGCCAAGTCAGGTGACAAGGACGCAATCAAGATGGTGACGGTGCTGGAAAAACTGCTGCCGCATCTGAACGAAGGCAAACCTGTACGCACCTTTGGTCTCACTGACGACGAGAAGGAAATCGTTAAGCCGCTGTGCATGTTGACCATCAAGCCTGCAATGTATGTGGGTAATGTGATGGAAGACGGTTTCGAAAATAACCCGCATCTTGATCGCCTGCGTGAATATGCGGCGATTGAGGGCGCGCCGGTCGTGGTGTTGTGCGCCAAGATTGAAGCAGAACTGTCCGATCTTGATGATGCCGACCGCTTGGAATTTTTGGCAGATCTGGGTCTGGATGAGCCGGGTTTGGACAAATTGATCCGCGCAGGTTACGACTTGCTGGGGCTGCAAACTTACTTTACCGCCGGGGTGAAGGAGGTTCGCGCATGGACGATCCATAAGGGCGACACCGCGCCTCAAGCAGCGGGTGTCATACACACCGATTTCGAACGCGGTTTTATTCGTGCTCAGACGATCGCCTTTAGCGATTTTATCGCCTGTGGCGGCGAAGCGGGTGCCAAGGAAAAAGGCAAGATGCGCGTCGAAGGGAAAGAATATGTCGTGCATGATGGCGATGTGTTGAATTTCCTGTTTAACGTCTAATCGAATGGTGAGTCGTGAGTAGTTTTTCACCACTTGCCACTTGCTACTTACCACTCTTTTCATGACTCCGCGTGCCTGGCAGTTGCTGCGTTTGTTGTCGGATGGGAATTTTCATTCCGGTGACGTGTTGGGGCAGCAGTTAGGCATCTCGCGTGCCACCGTATTTTCGGCACTGTCCAAAGTTACGGAGTTTGGTGTGCAACTTCAGCGGATACGCGGCCGTGGATACCGTCTGGTGCCCGCCTGGCAGCAGCTTGATCTTGAGCTGGTTAAAGCGGCGTTGGCGGCTGACGCGGCGCGTTTTCAGCTGGAAATATTGCAACAGGCCACCTCCAGTAATACTGAGTTGTTGCGTCGCGCTACGCAGGGTGCTGCCAGTGGCAGCGTGCTTGCGGTCGAGTTGCAAACCGGCGGACGTGGTCGTATCGGTCGTGTCTGGCATACCGGCTTAGGCAACGCGCTGACTTTTTCCCTGTTGTGGCGTTTTAATTGCGGCCTGAATGCACTCTCCGGACTGAGTTTGGCGGTGGGCGTGGCCATCATGCGCGCGCTGCATCGTTTTGAGGTGACAGGTGCCGGTCTTAAGTGGCCCAATGATATCCTCTCATCCGATGGCAAGCTGGGCGGGGTGTTGATCGAGGCGCAGGGTGATATGTATGGCCCGAGCTGTGTCGTGATCGGGATTGGTCTCAATTGCAGTCTGCCGCAGTCACTGGCGCAACTGATTAATCAGCGCGCATCGTCCATCGATCAGTTGTGCACGCAACCGCTCGATAGAAATCTGTTGCTGGCCGCCCTGTTGCAGGAATTGGCGTGTGTGCTGGAGCAATTTTCCTCAAGCGGCTTTGCAGGCTTTCAGGAAGAGTGGCAGCGTTATCATCTGCAACAGAATTGTCCTGTCCGCCTCACCATGCCCGACGGAAGTCTTGTTAGTGGCACAGCACTCGGTGTCAGCGTATCAGGTGAACTGCGGCTTGCGACCGCTGACGGTGTCAGGCTGTTTAACTCCGGGGAGGTCGGGACGTGTTGAGATTGCTGATTGATGCCGGTAACTCCAATATCAAGCTCGCGCAGGTGGAGGGTGAACAGTGGCAGCCTGTGCGTGTGTTGCCGGTGAGCCGTGCTGACGCACTCGAGGATTTTTTTCCGGCTGCCGACGTTGTGTGCGAGGTGTGGATTAGCAACGTGGCAGGTTCTACTGTCGGGGAGCGCATCCGTACCGTCTGTGCGGCGCGCGGATGGACGGCTAATTTCATTGCGTCACAGGCTACTCAGTGCGGTGTGCGCAACTGCTATACGCAGCCGTTGAGCTTGGGCACGGACCGCTGGGCGTCATTGATTGCCGCGTGGGCGTTGCAAAAGCGTGCCTGTCTTGTGGTGGGAAGTGGTACCGCCACGACGATCGATGCCTTATCTGACACGGGCGAGTTTTTAGGCGGGCTGATCTTGCCCGGCATCGCGCTGATGCAGCGTGCGCTGGCGGGTGCGACGGCTCAGTTGCAGGTGGCGGGGGGGGAGTATCCCGCTTTTCCGCAAAACACCGCGGATGCCATGTCGAGGGGCGCCTTGCTGGCGACTTGCGGCGCGATCGGCTTGCAATACGCGCGGCTTGCTGCGAGTGATGCGCAGGTGCTTCTGTGCGGGGGGGCTGCGCCATTGTTAGCTGAGCACTTAAATTTGCCGTTGCAGGTGCAGGATAATCTGGTTTTGCAGGGCTTGTTGATAATCGCACGTGAAGGTGGTGGTATATGAAAAAAGTACTCTGGGTATTGATCGCGGTAAATGTGATTTTTTTCGCAGTTATGAAGTCGGGCATTTTTAACGGCAGCCCCGATGCGCAAGTGCTGACGGCTATCCATGCTGAGAAGATCACGCTGGCAGCATCATCAGCGCCCGTGGCGGCTGTATCTTCGGTGTCAGAACCTGTCGCGGCAGCCGTTTTGACGCCTGTATCGGCGCCTGTGGTTGCGTCCGTTGCTACGCGCTCATGTTTTGAATGGGGTGAGTTTACCGGGGCTGAGTTTGATCGGGCGAGTGCGGCCTTAAAGAAACTGTCGCTGGGTGACAAGCTCAGTCAGCGCGAAGTTGATCGAGTCATCGGTTTCTGGGTTTATATCGCGCCGCAAAAGGACAAGGGGGCAGTGACGCAAAAGCTGGCTCAGCTCAAGGCGCGTGGTGTGACAGATTTTTTTGTTGTGCAGGAAGCGGGGGAGTGGCAGAACGCAATTTCACTCGGTATATTCAAAACGCGTGAAGCGGCAGAAAGCTTCATGGAAGGCCTGCGTAAAAAGGAAGTGACTTCCGCCAAAATGGGCGAACGTTCCAGCAAAATCAAGTCGGTGGTCTTTGTCTTTGACGGGCTGGATGTCAAAGTGAGCGAGAAATTGTCCGCTTTGCAAAAAGAATTTGCGGTAAGTGAGCTAAAGAGTGTTTCTTGTCATTGACGCCGTAGCGATAAATCTGGATAATGCTGACCTCTTCGGTGATATAGCTCAGGTGGTTAGAGCGCAGCACTCATAACGCTGAGGTCGGTGGTTCAAATCCACCTATCACCACCAATAAAAAGGCAATGTAATCAATAGGTTACATTGCCTTTATTATTTTCTGTTCCCAGAATTCTCAACGTTTGTCACCCTACAGTCACCCCGCCGGGCGCGCCGTTCAACAATCAGGCAGCACGGCGATGATTTTTGCTGCAAAATGGCGCTCTACAGCGTTTATATAAGACACAGCCGCTCATGAGCCAACAAAACCTTGCCCCCTTCATCTGGAATATCGCGGATTTGCTGCTGGGCGCATTCAAGCCTTCGGAATATGGTCGCATCATCCTGCCCTTTACTGTGCTGCGCCGACTCGAATGCGTACTGGAGCCGACCCGCCGTCAGGTGCAGGAGCAATATGCCGCTTTGCAGGGAACGCAACTTGATCTGGATCTGGTGTTGCCCGGCACGGCGGGCGCCAGTTTTTACAATACCTCGGAATTTAGCCTCGGCACGGTCGGTTCCACCAGCACGCGCGCCAATCTGGAGGACTACATCGCCAAGTTCTCCGCCAATGCGCGTCAGGTGTTCGAGCATTTCGCCTTCGACGGCTGGCTGACCCGGCTGGAGAACGCAAATCTACTGTATCTGGTCGCGCAGAAATTCGCCACCATCGACCTGCATCCGAATGAAATCAGCAACCACGAGATGGGGCTGGTGTTCGAGCATCTGATCCGCAAGTTTGCCGAATCGTCCAACGACGATGCAGGGCAATATTTTACGCCGCGCGATGTGGTGCGACTGGTTACCACGCTGGTTTTTGCCAGCGATCACGAGGCGCTGAACGGCGATGGCGTGGTGCGCACCGTGTACGACTGCGCAGCGGGGACGGGCGGATTTCTGTCTTCCGCGATCGAACAGGTTTACGAGTGGAATCCGAATGCGCGGCTGATCCCTTACGCTCAGGAACTCAATCCCGAAACCTACGCCATTTCGGTAGCGGACAAGCTGATTCAGGGCTACGACACCCGCAACATCAAGCTCGGCAATACCCTGTCGCACGATCTGTTGCCCAATGAGCAGTTCGACTATTGTCTGGCCAATCCACCGTTTGGCGTGAAATGGGAAAATGTTCAAAAACAAGTGGTTAGCGAACAGAAAAACTTAGGCTTTGCCGGACGATTCGGCGCGGGATTGCCGCGTGTGGGTGATGGCTCGCTGCTGTTTCTGATGCACCTGTTGTCCAAGAGGAAACCCGTGGAATCGGGCGGCAGTCGCATCGGCATCGTGCTGTCCGGTTCGCCTCTGTTCAACGGCGGCGCGGGTTCCGGCGAATCGGAGATCCGCCGCTGGATACTGGAAAACGACTGGCTCGAAACGATCGTGGCGCTCCCCGGCGATCTGTTCTACAACACCGGCATCGGCACCTATGTGTGGATACTGTCGAACAACAAATCGGCTGACCGGAAAAATCAGGTGCAGCTGATCGATGCCACCGCGATGCACGCACCTATGCGCAAATCGCTGGGCAACAAGCGCAAGTTGCTCTCCGAAGGTCAGATCGCCGACATCGCCCGTCTGCACGATGGCCGTGAAAACGCGCTGGTCAGCAAAATTTTCAACACCACCGATTTTGGCTACCGGCGCATCACCGTCGAGCGCCCGTTGCGCCTGCGCTTTGCAGTCACTTCGGATAATCTCGCCATTTATCGTGAGACTAAAGGCGCGGAACAGGCCGATGCCTTCGCTGCCTTAACAGGTCGGGTGTTCGATGAGCTGCCGGGATTCCTGAAGGCCGCCAAAATCAAGAAGCTGGGCAAGGCCGGACAAAAGGCGGTGTTCGCCTGTTTCGGTACGAAATGTCCAGAGGCGGAACCCGTCAGGGAGGCGGACGGCAGCTGTCTTGCCGATCCTGATCTGCGTGAAAACGAAAATATACATTTAAATCAAGGCATTAATGAATATTTTGCGCGCGAGGTGCTGACGCATGTGCCTGACGCCTGGATAGATGAGAGTAAGCGCGACGAGAAGGACGGACAGATCGGCATCGTCGGTTACGAGATCAATTTCAATCGCTATTTTTATCAGTACCAGCCGCCGCGCAAACTGGCCGACATCGACGCCGATTTGAAAGCCGTGGAAGCGGAAATCGCCGCGCTGCTGGGTGAGGTCACGCAATGAGTACGCCCAACCCTGTGATGCCCAACCCGGATAGCCCGTTTAGCGAAATTGTTCGTCTGATAGAGTCCGCCCGTCAGCGCGCCTGTCAGGCAGTCAACACCACCCTGATTGAGTTGTATTGGAATGTGGGTGAATACATCAGCCAAAAAATTGAAACCGATGCGTGGGGTAAAGGCACCGTCAAAGCGCTGGCGGTGTTGAGGCCGACCGAAAAGTGACCCAGTTATAGGGGTTGTGCCGACCCAAAAT
>JBAXJT010000042.1:0-22178 GCA_037137715.1 Nitrosomonadales bacterium | reverse complement strand
TCCTGGGTCAACCGAAAGTCGGCACGCTGGGTCAATATTCGGTCGGCCTCAACAGATCAGCAGCAGAAACAGTGAAATAGCAAAGATACCAGTGCAAACTGGCAAAAACACCTTAAGCAAAAAGCGTGATGAACGATAGCCAGATAAAATCATATACGAGAAATAGATACGCCAAACCGGGCCAAAAATTTCGCCGTGAAGTAGGCACACCCCATGAATCCAGGCTCTCAAAATTTGGAAAACAAGTTGAATTGCAACAGCATTCGGATTGAATGGTAGGATTATACTTATGTAACATAGGGAAAATCAAGAAAATCTTAGTCGAATGCTTTGTCACTTGTATTCAGTCTTGGTGTTTAATTTGTGACGGAAGACCCACCAATACAACAATTTGTGTGCCCGTGTCGCTGACGTTCTTATTCGCGAGTCATTAATCAAACCTGAAGCGAGAACAGTGACGTTGAGCTCGCGTGAGCGGCAGATTTTACACAGTGTCAGCAATGGCATGAGTTCGTTGCAAATCGCCCATGAGCTGAATATTGAAACAGGTACGGTATACGTGAATCGCAGAAACCTGATGCGCAAACTGCAATTGCATACCGCAGTCGAATTAACCCGCTATGCAATGAACACCGGCCTCACAGAAACCTGAGAGGGTTTTAAAAAATCAATTTCGACTCTTTCATCACCATTATGCATGCAGTCATGCAGTTAAATAGATTGATGCATAACGATTCTATTTTTCCTGCCTGTTTCACCTTGTACATCGCACCGTCAGCGGCCTGCAGAATTTTTTATGCTGCCTGAGCATGCTCCGGAAAGAGCGCAGCACCAATACTGGCTCCGACACGACAGGATTTCTCATCAAAATTTATTGGCATAGATAAAGCTACAGGGGCTTGCATCAAGATACGAAAGCACCCCCCGTTAAGCTTTGCTGAATAGCTAAAATCCCCCAGCTTTGCAGGAGCAGCCAACTACTCAACTCTACCCAACTCCTCAATAATTTTCGGACCCCATTGGTTGTAATATTCTTCGTTATAGTGAAGGCCATCCACCGTAGGCCACTCACCTGGTTTCGACATTTTGAGCGAACTGATATAGCTACATGGCGAGACTCTGTCCGATAACAATTTATCTAATTGCTTCACCCGGGCATAAGTTTTCTGGCTTGACTTACCCTCTTCTCCCCATGTCGGGCCAACCCAAACGCACTTAACACCGGATGCACTAATTTTTTGAGTGAGTGCATCAACTTCTGATGCCGCCCACCGCAACGACATTCCATCCTTGTTACGATAATCAGCCAAAGTGTCCCCCATAACAACGACGAGCAACGCGGGTTTCTCAGCCTCAATCAGCTGTTGAATTGGGACGGTTACTGCCTTGCTACCCATTTTGAGTTGCACCGGCCCTTTATTTATTCTTTCCGCAGCGCCGCAGGCTCCTCTCTTTTCCAGTGTCCACTGCGAGGGTGAAACCCCGCACACGCCAAATGAGTGCGTATGAGCGCCTTTATCAATCAAACCGTTGTTCAGACTGCTTACGAGCGAGCCAGGATATGCGAGATGGCTTGCGCCAATAATTAAAATCCCCAGCCCGTTAAGTATCATATTTTCCTCTCTGATGCTGTATGTATGGTGACTGGCACCAATGAATAAAATGGCAACGCCATGAAACTATCTGTTGCCGTAAGCGCTGCCAAGACCACTTGAGCCAAATCCGAGCGTCAATCCCAACAAAATCAGCAACACCCAATTTCGCCTGAAAAGTTTATAGCGAAACATTTTTCTTGGGAAAAAAATCTCTGAGAGCAGGATGCCTGAACAAGCGGCTAATGTCATCCATGTTTGCAGATCGAGGCTCATGCTCAATGCATAGGCATTCGTATTCCAAGTGAAACTGATCAAACTGGACAACTTCGAAAACAAAAGATGGAAATCATCTTCCGAGAAAATCAGGCGTCCAACAATAATAAAAAAAATCATCAACAGAACTTCAATCACTGTTTTAGTTCTGACCCATTTAAACTTAGATACATAGTAGGTCATTAGCCAGCCGCAGGCATGAAAGAACCCCCATATAATAAAATTTAGCGTCATGCCGTGCCACATCGCCGATGCAACGAAAACCACGGTTACAGCGACTGATGTGCCAAATAATTTTCGACAGGGATGAAAGAAAAGTATTTTTAAAACCTGGCCGAAACTGATGTGCCAACGCTGCCAATAACCGATCAGATTTCTTCCGCTGAACGGCGCATTAAAATTCAATGCCGTCCGGATACCGAGCAAGTTAAAAATACCTAGGACAATGAGCGATATTCCACAAAAATTCAGGTAGATATAAAGCTCGAAAATCACTGCGAATACCAAGACATCCACGGACTCGACAGACCCTCTTAAAATAAGCAGCGGGGCAATTCCAGACGCCAGCACACCGTAAAAGAACGCGCCCAAAATAATCCAGCCGGTATAAATTCGAAATTGAGACAGATTTAACTTTTTTATTGGCTGAAACGAGAGCGCCAGCGGTCCTGAGAGCAACCGGAGTGGCTGTAAAATACTGCCAAATAAGTCGCGAAAATGGAGTTTTCCCTTATATAGCTGGAAGGCGATACCCGATGTCGCAAACGCAATACCCTGCCAGGGAAGTAAAACCTCTTCACGCCCGAAGCCGGTTAACGCGCCAATCTGCCCGGTTACAGTTAAAAGCGGCGTAATAAAGAAGATCAGATAGGCCAGGATTTTGCGCGATTTTAAAGACCAGTCGAATAGCGTGGCCACTATCCAGACAGCAAGACCTAACATCAGCGTATAGATGCCAATATCCCAGCCTTTTAAATAAATAACGACGCCATAAGATAGGGAGAAAAAAATCCACGGCAGCAACGCACTGAAAACCATTTAGATTAGTATCTTCTTAGATAAGCCTGTGACACTACTGCCCAGGTTGCAGCGTTTAAAAAGCACATAACAGTATGTCGTGGGCAGTGTGTCAAGGGGCAGGTGCTCACTCTTGCCTGCTTGACCGGCAAGGGTGCCCTTTACTGGTAAAACAGGGGCATTATGAATGCCATGCAGTTTTATTCGCTCAAAAACCATAAAGTAAAAACCTGCCACCGCCTTTGACTACGCCTACCGTTGCAGTTACTCAAACAGGTCTTCATTTTCAATAAGCCAAAGACAGCTGATGGCACTTTTCCGCCAATACCGCAGTCATGCTTGTACGTCTGTCTACGACTGCTGACCCGACAACAGCCGTTATTCAAGACTAATCGTTCAATAACTTATACGGCTGGCGCGACCAGTCGCTCAACGCCCTCTTCATCAAAACCTTGCATCTCGACTTTGAGGCAGGCCATCCCTTCAGCCGCCACCACCAGCACCTCGCGCACCCCCTGCAGTTGCGCCAGTTGCAGCTGCAATGCCGCCCCTTCCAAATCGCTCATGTCATTCAGGTGATACATCTTGGTGCGCACCACAGCCAGCGGCTGCATACCCGACACCACAATCAGCCAAACCAGCAGCAAAGCGATCGCAAAGAAAAACACCGCATTGTGCCCGGCATACTGCATCAAGGCGCCACCGACGGCCGCACCAAAAAATGCGCCGAGAAACTGCACGCTGCTGTACACACCCATCGCCGTGCCCTTGGCGGCGAGCGGCGCGATCTTGGAAATCATCGACGGCAGCGTCGCCTCCAGCACGTTAAACGCGGTGAAAAAAAGCAGCAAGGCGACCGCCACGCCCCACAGGCTATCCTGCATCAACATCAGCATCAACTGAGCTGCCATCGCCAGGGCTACCGCCGCGATGAACACGGGTTTGAGTTTCCCTTTGGTCTCGGCGATGATGATAGGCGGCACCATCAACACGAAGGCGATCAACATAACCGGCAAATACACCTTCCAGTGCGCGGAGGCCGCCAGCCCGTCTTTTTGCAGCACGAACGGCACTTGCATGAAAACCGACATCAAAATGGCATGCAGCGAAAAAATACCGAAATCAAGACGGCGCAATTCAGGGTTTTTCAACACCTCGGCAAACTTGCTGCCATTCGCTTCCGTGTCGCTGTGAAAGCGCGTGATGGCAGGTGTCGGAATCACAAAATGCACAATGAGCATCGCCAGCAGCGCCAGCACACCCGTCATTTTGAAGATGCCCGGCACACCCAGCACGTCATTTAATAGCGGTGACAAAATCAGCGAAAACGAAAAGGTGATGCCGATGGTCATGCCGATCATCGCCATCGCCTTGGTGCGATGCTCTTCACGTGTCAGATCAGCGGTCAGCGCCATCACAGCGGCATTGATGGCACCCGCACCCTGAATCGCGCGCCCGGCTATCACCCAGTAGATATTATCGGCGGATGCCGCGATGAAGCTGCCGATAGCAAAGATCACCAGCCCGGCGTAAATGATCGGCTTGCGGCCATAGCGATCGGACATCCAGCCTGCCGGAATCTGCAATACCGCCTGCGTAAGACCATACGCACCCAGTGCAATCCCCATCAGCAGATGGCTGCTGCCACCCGGCAATTTTTCTGCATACAGCGCAAAAATCGGCAGGATGATGAACAAACCCAGCATGCGCAGCCCGTAGATGCCTGCCAAACCGAAGCTGGCGCGTTTCTCGGTTGCGGTCATTGATTCGGATATATGTTGCATGGGTATTTTGAGGAGGCTGAAAAGAGCCGTATTTTAGCAGGTCACCCCACCGCCAACAAATTTAAGCGCGGCAGGCAACAGGGATATACCGCGCGGCTACGACATGGACACCAGATCATCCATCATAGAACTGCCCTTTTTCTCGTCCAGCATCTCGATGGTAATTTTATCGAACTCTGCCCGACCAATATCGACATAGCGCAAAAACGCGTCTATCTGTGAGGTCAACCACAGTTCACTATGGGGAAGCGCAAAGTGCTCGCGCATAATATGTTCAGCCAGATAGCCGATAGCGATTTGCAGCGACACCCATTTGGCGACCTCTTCCTTCTGCGCGCCGCCTAAAAACATCTCAATATTCAAATGCATACGCACCGATTGCTGGGTACGCTCGGGCAGCAGCCATTTTTTCGTGAAGTGATAGCCGATTACGGCGTGATCAACGCTGCGCTGTTCGATCTCAACCTGAGCCATATACAGTTGCTTATCCGCCTGCACAGTTTTGCTTAACTGACCTGATTTAACCCGATGGGCAATCATCAAGGGAATCGCCGCATCGCGAAACAACACATGAATATAAACCTCGTCGCGCGCGAGCCCCACGATACGGTTGGCCAGATCCGCGGCGAATGCTGCCGTCACCGAGGCCTGATCCCAAAAGTAGCGCACGCCATCACCGTGCACATCGCCGCTTGCATTTTTCAATGCGATCGCCGTGACGATATTGATCACATTGCGCATACCGAGGAACATCACCGCCTGTTGCACGGACAGCATCTTCGCGCGCAAGCCGAAAAAGGGCGAATTGACCGTTTTGAGCAGCGCAGCCGTCATCGCGGGATCTTGCTCTGCGAGCCTCGCGATCTCGCGCATATCCGGAGAGGACGCATTTTGCGCCTGTGTCATTTCAACGATGACACGCGGGCAAGCCGGAATTTCGATGGATGAGGCGAAACTCGCCAGTTTGTCATCTGAAATTCCGTAATCGTCTGCAGAATTTTTATTGGGTTGCAATGCGCGTTCTCCTGTTGCTTTATCGCGGATAAAGTCTGGCCTATTTGAGCCGTTGCACTCGGTTCGGATTGAAAATATGGCAAGCTGGTGCCGCAGGCCTTACCAGCCGGCTATTTTATCAGGGATAATACGCACAGGCGCAGACTAATACAGTTACCGCACGAGGGGCACGCGCATGACGCAGGCCGTCCTTACACAATATGATCAATAAATAGAGAGCAGATATGGGCGCACAGTGGAAAGCCAGGCATAAAGAAGTCGCAGCAAATGCGAAGGGACGCATTTTCGGTAAGCTGTCCAAGGAAATCATGGTCGCCGCCCGCGCCGGCGCCGACCCCGACATGAATCCGCGCCTGCGACTGGTCGTCGAACAAGCCAAAAAAGTCTCGATGCCCAAGGAAACGCTGGAACGCGCCATCAAAAAAGGCGCCGGATTGCTCGATGAGGGCATGAGTCTGGAGCGATTGACCTACGAGGGTTTTGCGCCGCATCGTGTCCCTGTCATCGTCGAATGCCTGACAGACAACGCAAACCGAACCTATCCTAACATCCGCGTGTTGTTCCGCAAGGGACAACTGGGTGCCTCAGGTTCCGTGGCGTGGGATTTTGATCATTTAGGCATGATCGAGGCGTTACCCGCCACGCCAGGTAGCGATGCGGAATTGGCCGCGATTGAAGCCGGCGCTCAGGATTTCGAACCGTCAGAGGATGGTGCGACGCTGTTCCTGACCGATCTGACTGATCTGGATGCGGTATGCCGTGCGCTGCCTGAACACGGGTTTACCGTGCAGTCAGCTCAGTTAGGCTACCGCGCAAAAAATCCTGTGACATTGAGCGACGCGGAGCGCGAAGAAGTCGAGGCGTTCCTCGAATCCATCGATGCGGACGACGATGTGCAAAATGTCTATGTAGGACTGGCGTAACACCATCGGCAGCCCCCCAATGCTACGGGGGGCGACACGAGGATTAATGGAACATGCCGCAATCGCTACGCGAGTGTTTTTTCACCAGAAAACAGTTGCGGCACGGTTTCACGCTCACGCACCAGATGCACCGCAGCACCATCCACCATCACCTCGGCAGCACGCGGCCGCGTGTTGTAGTTGGAGCTCATGCTCATGCCATAAGCGCCGGCCGACATTACCGCCAGCAACGAGTGCGGCGCAATCGCCAACTCACGCGCATGCCCGATGAAATCGCCCGTCTCGCAGATAGGGCCGACGACCTCATAGCTTTGCACCGCATGGGCCTCGCGCACCACCGGCAAAATACCGTGATACGCATCGTATAAGGCAGGACGCATCAGATCGTTCATCGCCGCATCCACGATGGCAAAGTTTTTCTCTTCACCCGGCTTAATGTATTCCACGCGTGTGAGCAGCACACCGGCATTACCCACCAGCACGCGTCCAGGTTCCAGGATCAGTTTTTGCGTGCGCCCCTGCAATGCACCCAATAAGGCCGCGATATACTCGCCAATCGCAGGCGGCGTCTCATCGTCATAGCAAATCCCCAAACCGCCGCCCAGATCGAGATGTTCGAGCGCGATTCCCTCTGCGGCCAGTTCATCGACCAGCAGCAGTATCTTTTCGATGGCGGCGATAAACGGACTGGTTTCAGTCAGTTGAGAGCCGATATGGCAATCCATGCCGGTGATGCGCAAGTTCTTTAATCCGCTCGCCTTGCGATACAAGGCAACCGCCTCGGTATAGGCCACGCCGAACTTGTTTTGTTTGAGGCCGGTCGAGATATAAGGGTGGGTTTTAGCGTCCACATCGGGATTCACGCGCAGGCTGATCGCCGCGACTTTACCCATGCTGCCCGCGACCTCATTCAAACGGTCGAGCTCTGCGGCCGATTCCACGTTAAAACACAAGATGCCCGCGTCCAGCGCCAGACGCATTTCGGCGCGGGTTTTCCCGACGCCGGAAAAGACCACCTTGCGCGCATCGCCCCCTGCTGCCAGCACGCGCTGCAATTCGCCACCCGAGACGATATCGAATCCCGCACCCAGACGCGCAAATACATTCAGGATAGCCAGATTCGCGTTAGCCTTCACCGCATAACAGATCAGGTGTTCGCGACCTTGCAGGGCATCTGAAAACTCTCGAAAACCTTCGGTTAACGCGGCGCGCGAATACACATAACAGGGCGTTTCATGGACAGCTGCGATATCGCTCAGCGATACATCTTCCACATGCAGTTGATTATTAATGTAATTAAATTGATTGCTCATAGTCATTTGGCAGGTTGTGTGGCAGGAATGGCGGCCTTTTGGGCATCAGACGCCGGCATAATCAACGGCCCTTTTCGTCCGCAACCTTGCAGCGACAGGCTGATAGCCAGCATAATGGCAAGATGAATAAAAAGCCGCATGTTTACTTCCCTAAATTTTCAAGTGCGCAATTATAAAGGTTTCCAAGCAAATGATGAGCGAATCCGAATTCAACCAACTGGCCGATGCTGCGCTAATCAAAATCGAGACGGCCTGTGACGCGTGCGGCGTGGACTGCAACCGCAGCGGCAACCTGCTGGAACTCGAGTTCGACAACGGCGCGAAGATCATCATCAACCGGCACGACATCAACAAAGAAATCTGGGTCGCGGCGAAATCCGGCGGGTTTCACTATGCCTACTGCGATGGCGCGTGGAAAAGCCAGCGGGACGACAGCGAACTGTACGCCCGCTTGCGCGAGTTGTTCGCCGCACAAGATGAAACCGTCAGCCTGTAGCAGCAACAAAGATTACAGGTGGCAGGCCTTAAGTTCAGCACGCAGCACAAGGTAGTCAGGGCACGCACTCGCCACCACTCGCCAGAAGGCGGCCGAATGGTTCATCTCGCGCAAGTGCGCCAGTTCATGCACCACCACATAATCAATCAGGTATTGCGGCAGCTTGATCAGTTGCAGGTTCAGCCTAACCACGCCGCGTGAAGTGCAACTGCCCCAGCGGGTTTTCGCGCTCGACAGCTTAATTGACGCAGGCGACACGTTCAGCCGGGCAGCAAAATGCGCGACCCGGGCGGCAAACAGAAGCGTCGCCTGACGGCGGTACCAGAGCGTCACCAGCTTTTCAACCCGCGCCTCATTGCCATACACCAACAGTTCAGCACCACACTGATGCACCGGCACGGCCGACACAACAACGCGCAAGGTCAGCAATTCACCTAAATAGGGCACTGTTTCGCCGTCACGCCATTGCGGCTCGGGCAGTTTTCGCGCCTGCAAACCATCCAGTTTTTCAACCAGCCAATCCGCCCTGTCCCGCAGCACTTCGTTGAGCCAACGCTCAGAGGTTTGGTGTGGCATGCTGACCGTCAATCCTTGACCATCAACACGCAAACCGATGCTGCGGCGTCTTGTGCTGCGCTTTAACGTATAGGAAACAGATTTTCCGGCGAGCAGCACAACGCGCTGTTCAACGGCTACGGGTTTGGCGGGTGCTATTAATTTGCGCAGGCGCTTGAACATCAGTGATCCAGCGTGTTGATCTCGTTCTCGATCCAGGCTTCCGTGCGGGCGTTAATCTCGTCAGCTTTAAGCCCTGTTGTGGCAATCGGCTGCCCGATGCTCATCGTGATGAGACCGGGCGTTTTTTTGAAGGCGGCGCGCCCCCACAAACGACCGGCATTATGCGCGACCGGAATAACTGGCACACCGGCTGAGGCCGCCAGCAGCGCGCCACCCACCTTGTATTTGCCGCGCTGACCATAGGGAATCCGCGTGCCTTCCGGAAAGATCACCACAAAAAATCCCTGAGCCAGCCGCGCCTTACCCTGTTTGAGCAACTGTTTCACAGCCCCCTTGCCATCGCTACGGTTGATCGCAATCGGGCTGGTCATCGCCAGCCCCCAGCCGAAAAAGGGAATCCACAACAATTCGCGCTTCAATACCCACGCCTGCGGCGGGAAAATCGCCTGCAAGGCCAGCGTCTCCCAGGCCGACTGATGCTTACACAGCACGAGACACGGCTGCTGCGGAATATTCTCGATGCCGATTACCTTGTGATGTATGCCGCACACGACCCGCACCAGCCAGATCATGGTTTTGGCATAACTGGAAATCAGCCGGTAGCGCGTCAGCGGTGAAAACGGGAAAGTGAAAATTGCCAATGTCGAAAAAACTGGCGTGAGCAGCAGTTGCAACAGCATGAAAACAAATGAGCGTATGAACAGCATATCAATCCAAAGGAACAGGCCTGAGCAACTCAGCCACCACAGAGGCCAGATCGGCAAACACGGGCGTGCCCTCCGGCAGGCCGCCTGCCGCCTGCGTCTTGCGTCCTTTACCGGTCAGCACCAGATACGGACGCGCGCCTAATTCGGCGGCGGGTTGCAAATCGCGCAGCGAATCACCGATTACCGGCACACCGGATAATTTGACGTTGTAACGCGCCGCAATTTCTTCGAGCATACCGGGATTTGGCTTGCGGCAATGACAGCGGCTGTCAGCCGTGTGCGGGCAGAAGAACACCGCATCGATGCGCGCCCCCGCCATCGCACAGGCCTTGTGCATCTTGTCGTGAATCGCATTGAGGGTGGGCATATCGAACAGACCGCGTCCGATACCGGACTGATTGGTCGCGACCACCACGCGGAAATCTGCCTGATTGAGCCTTGCAATCGCCTCCAGACTGCCCGGGATGGGCTGCCACTCAGCAGGACTCTTGATGAACTGGTCTGAATCTTGATTGATCACACCATCGCGATCGAGGATGACGAGTTTCATGATGCCAGCCTGGACAAATCGGCAACGCGGTTCATCGCCTGATGCAAACGGGCCAGCAAACTCAGTCGGTTGGCGCGCAAGGCCGGATCGTCCGCGTTCACCATCACGCTGTCAAAAAACGCATCAACCGGCGCACGCAAACCTGCCAGCGCCTGCAAAGACGTTGTGTAGTCGCCAGCGGCAAACGCGGCATCAGCATCCGTCGCGATCGACTGCAGGGCCTGATACAACGCCAGTTCTGCGGCTTCCACCAGACGTGTGCGATCGACTTCAACGCTCACCTCCCCTTCGACCTTTTTCAGGATATTACCGACGCGCTTGTTGGCCGCAGCCAGCGCTGCCGATTCGGGCAAGGCGGCAAACGCGCGCACCGCATCGAGCCGCATGGGGATTTCACTCAAGCGCTGCGGTCTGGGCGCTAACACGGCATCCACCTGATTCGCCGTATAGCCTTGTTCCCTCATCATGCCGCCGATGCGATCAAAGATAAAAGTCTCCACCTCAGCTTGCGCATCGCTCAGCAATCCCTTCGAAAAACCGGCAAAGGCGCCTGCCACCAGATCGGTTAACGTGAGCGGCAATTGTTTTTCGATCAGCATACGGATCACGCCCAGCGCATGACGGCGCAGCGCGAACGGATCGCGATCACCGGTGGGAATCTGGCCGATGCCGAACATACCGACCAGCGTTTCGAGCTTGTCGGCCAATGCGACACAAATACCGGTCATGTTGCGCGGCAACGCATCACCTGCGAAACGCGGTTTGTAATGGTCTTCAATGGCAAACGCCACCTCATCCGACAAGCCATCGTGCTGCGCGTAATAACGCCCCATGGTGCCTTGCAGTTCGGGAAATTCGCCCACCATATCGGTGAGCAAATCGGCCTTCGCCAGCAGCGCCGCCTGATCGGCCTGCAAGGCTTGCGCCTCGCCGCCCAACTGCATACCGATCGCGCGAGCAATCGCCTGCACGCGCTCGACACGCTCGCCCTGAGTGCCCAGTTTGTTGTGGTAAACCACGCGTGACAATCCCAGCACGCGGGCATCGAGCGGTTTTTTTCTGTCCTGATCGAAGAAGAATTTAGCATCGGCCAGGCGCGGCCTGACCACACGCTCGTTGCCGCCGATAACCAGACTGGCATCCTTTGGACTGATATTGGAGACGATCAAAAATTTATTGGTGAGTTTGCCTGCGCTGTCCAGCAACGGAAAATACTTCTGATTCGCCTTCATGGTCAGAATCAGACATTCGGGCGGCACTTCCAGATAGATTTCCTCAAAACAGCCCATCAATACATTCGGACGCTCGACCAGTGCCGTCACTTCATCTAGCAACTCATCATCTTGAATATATTGAAGATTTTGTTTTTCTGCCGCCGCTTTCAGCTGACGCACGATTTCGCGACGACGCTTATTGAAACTGGCAATCACCGCGCCCTGTGCTTCCAGCTGGCGCTCATAACTGTCTGCATCTTCCAGAACGATGGCATCGACCGTAGCCTCGAAGCGATGACCGCGAGTCACATTGCCCGCTGTTAGTCCCAACACGCTGATTGGCACCACTTTCCGGCCATACAACGCAACCAGACTATGCGCAGGCCGCACGAAATTGACCGTACTCCAACCATCGCCTGTCGGATCAGGATAGGTCATCACCCGCGCAATCGGCAATTTGGCGAGCGCGTCGTTCAAAGCGCGCTGCAGCCCCTCGGCCAGTTTGACGCCGGGCACCAGACTATCGAAATAAAGCGCCTCCGCTTTGCCGTCCATTTCGGTTCTGAGACTGGAGACAACCGAGGCATCCGCACCCAGACTCGCCAACTTTTTGAGCAGCGCAGGTGTCGCATTGCCCGCCGCATCTAGGCCCACCTTGACCGGCATCAATTTGAGCGAAACGGATTTGTCAGCCGCCTGAGCAATCACCCCCTCCACATGCACGGCCAGACGGCGCGGTGTGGCAAACGAAGTGATTTCAGTCCCGGGCAGCACCAGATTTTGTGCCACCAGACTGGCGGACAAGACTTGAGAGAAACTCTCGCCGAGTTTTTTAAGCGACTTGGGCGGCAGCTCTTCAACAAACAGTTCAACCAGTAAATTTTTCGTACTCATGCTGCGGCTCCTTCTGCCTTACCCAGAACAGGCTGATTTTTCTCAATCTGTGCCAGCACCTCATCCGCCCAATTTTTAGGTGCCATCGGGAAGCCCAAACGCGCACGGCTTTCCAGATATGCCGCGGCAACGCTGCGCGCCAAATTGCGGATCCGGCCTATGTAGGCTGCACGTTCCGTGACTGAAATCGCGCCTCTGGCATCGAGCAAATTAAAACTGTGCGCCGCTTTCAATACCTGCTCGTACGCTGGCAACGACAACTCATTTTCCATCAAATGTTTGGCCTGTTTTTCATGGCTGGCAAAGGCGCCCAACAAAAATTCTACATCGCTGTGTTCAAAGTTGTACTTCGATTGCTCGACTTCATTCTGGTGATACACGTCGCCGTACGTCACGCCCTCGGTCCAGATCAGGTCATACACACTCTCCACGCCTTGCAGATACATCGCCAGACGCTCCAGACCGTAGGTAATTTCGCCGGTGATCGGTCGACAATCGATGCCGCCAACCTGTTGAAAATAGGTGAATTGAGTCACTTCCATACCGTTGAGCCAGACTTCCCAGCCCAGCCCCCACGCGCCCAGCGTCGGATTTTCCCAGTCGTCCTCGACGAAGCGAATATCATTTTGTTTGAGATCGAAACCCAATGCTTCGAGCGAGCCCAAATACAGTTCAAGAATATTGGCAGGCGCAGGTTTTAAAACGATCTGAAACTGATAGTAATGCTGCAAGCGATTCGGATTTTCGCCGTAACGTCCGTCTTTCGGGCGGCGTGAAGGCTGAACATAGGCAGCGCGCCAGGGCTCAGGACCTAATGCACGCAGGAAAGTCGCAGTGTGCGAGGTGCCCGCGCCGACTTCCATGTCGTAAGGCTGGAGCAGTGCACAGCCTTGCTTGTCCCAATAATTTTGTAGTGTGAGAATGATTTGCTGAAAGGTAAGCATAAACAAAAACCGACTGTTTTTCTAAAGGATGTATTTTACGGGTTTTAACCCGACTGCGTCAGCCCCAGTTTTAACCACGGGGAAATTCTCTGGTTTATTTTTAGTTCTTTAGCAAAAAACTATTGGAACGCAGTCAGATGAAAATTCAACACCATACTCACGCGGAGACGCGGAGAACGCGGAGAAAAGCAAACCGAACTTGAGAAAAACAAGTCGATAATCGATATATGTCATTTTTGTTTCTGGCCGTTGTTCCGATTTTTGATTCGATTTTCTCCGCGTCTCCGCGTGAAATCGCGTAGAAAAGTAAACCAAACTTAAGAAAAACAAGTCGATAATCGATATTTCGTTTTTGTTTCTGGCCGTTGTTCCGGTTTTTGATTTGCTTTTCTCCGCGTTCTCCGCGTCTGATAAAACAACTAGCCAATCGACTAAGCGGTAAGAAACAACCGCTAAGTCGCTGGTTATCCGCGTGAGATCGCTTTTCATGAATTTGAAATTATCACCAGCCAACTACGACAGAGGCTTTTTTCACCTGCCACCGAAATACTGTTTGTTGATTATCACCACGCCTTACTATAAAGTAAGGAAAATTTATCAAGGAGTTCGTTATGTCAACCGCCACCCTAAGCAGTAAGGGTCAAATCACCATTCCCGCCGTGGTGCGTGCCGCGCTGGGCGTCGCGACCGGAGACAGACTGGAATTTATCCAGACAGAACCGGGACATTTTGAATTGGTCGCCGCTACTCATTCCGTGAAGGCACTAAAAGGCATGGTAAGAAAACCCGCTTCACCCGTCACGATTGAGAAAATGAACGAGGTTATCGCAAGCCTGGGAGCTGAAGCAAAATGATCGGCCTCGACACCAACGTACTCGTTCGCTATATCACACAAGACGACGCAAAACAGTCAGCCAAAGCAAACACACTGATTGAGTCATTGACAATGGAATCGCCCGGCTACATCAGCGTGGTTTCAGTGGTGGAATTAGTCTGGGTGCTGGGCGGTTGCTACGGATCAAGCAAAAGCGAAATCTCTGACGTACTGGAAACACTGCTGCGTACCAAGGAAATCATCGTCGCCAATGCCGACACCGTGTGGAAAGCGGTACGGATATTCAAGGAAGGCCGTGCTGATTTTGCCGACTGTCTGATAGAGCGTTCAGCGAATGACGCCGGTTGCAGCCACACCAGCACATTTGATCGCGGTGCAGCCAAACATTGCGGCATGCGATTAATCGACTAACCGAAAAATATCCCGGTTAAAATCAAAATCCCAATTTAGCTTGTGTAGATGTAAGACCCGCCCTGCGTACCCGTGCAAAGAATCTAGACTCTCGCAGGCGCTGTCGACTCAAGATTCGTCGTGAAAAATCTATAAAGTCACTTTATAATCTTCAGCCGACAACACCGTGTCATACAAGCCTACGTTTTCATCCTCGTGTTTAGAAATCCCTGCGTATTCCAGACTCGCATCCTCATAACGTTTGAATTTGTACACCGCATCATTCATCAAGCCACTATTGAACACGCCCAAGCTCACCAACAGTTCAAAATCTTTTTGCGTCAGTCCGGTCACTTTTTTGAAGAGTGCCGGTTCAAGTTGCACGATGACATCTTTCAGGCTGCGCTCGCGGTAGTCGGTCAAATACATAAACACCGGAATGCGCGTGGCAAATTTAATCAGCTTTTCCTGAATTTGCTTACGCATGGATTTGTATTCTTTTTCCTCCTCGGTCAGCTGCTTCTTTTCCTTCAGTGTCAAATCTCGCTCATTCGCTTCCTGTTTGGTTTTTTTCACCGAATCCGATTTATTGATGATAGTTTCAATATCTTGATTCAAGCTGCGAAAGCCTTCGATGCTCATCAACGCCTTCATCGCATCGGCGTTTCGCATCAGCTTCAGCTTCTTTGCCTGTTCCACAAACTTGTTGTAGATGGGTACATCGCGGGTCCCCCCGTCAGACCCTAGCTGATACGGCGGATTTCCAACAATGACATCGAATTTCATTTCAGTTCCAAATAGGGTTTGCGGTTGTTCGGTGTGAATAAACTGATAAGCGTGAGTTTCAAGCGCGTCGTCACGCGCATACGCTTCTTCGCTGGCGCCACAAAAGCTACATTTGCCAGCGTGCCAAGTGTGCTGAATGCGCTCAAATTTAAGGTTGCCTTGTGCATCTTCAAATTCATCGCAAATTGAATGCGTGCTATTCGCGGTTTTGGAGCAATACACGCTGCGCCGCGCCAAAAAACTGGTGAGTTCGGTAATGGCGATGCCGTATATTTGCTGGGTAAAAATATGGTTGAGGCGGGTTTGCTGGTCGGGTATTTGCTCTGTCAGCCCCGCATTCAGCCGCTTGGCGATTTCCCGCAAGAACACGCCGGATTTGGTGACGGGGTCTAAAAATGTTGCCTCTTTGCTTTGCCAAAGCTCTGTGGGAAACAAGTCCAGCATTTGATTTACCAAGGCGGGCGGCGTAAATACTTCATCGTTCGACAGATTCGCCAAACAGCTGAGCACATCGGGGTTGTAGTTGTGCTTGAAGGACTCAGCCATTGCCTACCTCTAAAAAATGAATCAGTGGGTAGTCTTTGACGGGTTCGGGAATGTAGGCTTCTTCGTCTAAATCTGAGAACAGCGGCATTTCGCGGTGGCTGGCTTGCTCGACTAAATGCGCAAATACAAAATCGCGCCGCTTGAGCAAGCTTCCGTTCACTGCCGACCATTCCGCAAACACGATGGGATGCACGTCCGCTTCACTGCTCCCCACCGTTTTCAGCGTGAGCGCATCACCGTGCAAAATGTTTTGGCTCAGAATGTAACGCACGGCCTCGCTACAGCTGCGCTGAACTTGCTGTTTGAATAGCGCTCGGTATTGCGTCTCAAAAACCTCTAGCAATCGCTCCTGACAGGCCGCCACGTTGTCGGCGAGGATGTCGATTCCGTAGAGGGATGAAACGGCCAACACCGCGTAACGCTCCCACTCCAGTTGCGACCTGGCATAGCGCAATGAAACCACCGCTAATTTTCTATTCAGTATTTCTACCAAAAAATTGCCGGTGCCACAGGCTGGTTCTAAAAATCGCGATTCAATGCGCTCGGTTTCCTGCTTCACCAAGTCCAGCATGGCATTGACTTCACGCGCGTGGGTATAAACCTCGCCGTGATCGGCAACTCGCTTTCTTGAAATTACCTGCGGATCTGACATTTTATAGTTACGTAATTTGCGTAACTATTAGTCTAACAAATAACGTGACTATTTTCCGTATTACGTGACCAATTAATAAAATCAGTAACGTGGCGGCATGAAAAACGTAAAGCAAGAATTTGCCCAAAGATTGCGGGAAGCAATGGTGAAGGCAGGCCTCAAGCCTGAGCCAGCCGTGTTGGAACGCAATTTCAATCTAAACTACTTCGGCAAGTCGATCACATTGCATGGGGTGCGCAAATGGCTGATTGGCGAATCTATTCCACCATATGACAAGATCATCGCCTTGGCGGCGATGCTACGTGTCTCTCCTGAAGAATTGACCTTCGGTCTTGAAATAAATAAAACAGTGAAGGAGCAACGTACCCGCTGGGACGATGGTATCGGTTTTCAGGAGCGCGAAATTTTCGAGGCGTTTCTCAGTCTTCCCGCCCCGCAGCGCAAGGTGGTGCGAGAGGTGATACAGGCTTTTACCAAGGCGTATCCTACATAAAAACAAGTAGAAAAATAAACCAAATAAAGCAATAGGTTACAAAACTCAGTATGGTCTGGATAAATTCAGCCCTACAGCGGCAAAATCAATCTTGCCGCCAACCCGCCACCGGCACACTCGTCCAATTGAAACTCACCCTGATGCAAGCGGGCGGCGCGCGCGACGATCGCCAACCCCAACCCTGAGCCTGTCACATCAGTTCTCGCGTCAGCCAGTCTGATAAAAGGCCGCTTTACCGATTCACGCATCCCCGCCGGAATACCCGCGCCTTTGTCCATGACGGACAACACAACCTTGCCATCACGACATTCAAGTTGCACGGTGATTTCACCGCCGCCGTATTTGATTGCATTGTCCAGTAAATTCGCCAGTGCGCGTCTGAGTAACAAAGGTCGAACAGCGACCGCAGCGACCGGTTGCAGTTGCAGCTCGAGCGAGACAGCCATCGCCCTGAACCGCGCCGCGACCTCAGCGACTAGCACACCGAAATCGGTCAGCAGCAGCGCTTCACTTTCATCCAGGCGCGCGTAATCGAGAAACTGACCGATCACCGCATCCATCTGGACCACATCACTGATCAATCCCGCACGCAGGTCTTCATCAGCGGCGAGTTCAGCTGCCAGCCTCACCCGCGCCAGGGGCGTGCGCAAATCATGCGAAATTCCCGCCAGCACGATCGCACGTTCGCGCTCGTTGGCCGCTAGATCAGCGGACATTTGATTAAAAGCACGCGACACATCCACCACTTCGGATACACCTTGTTCAGGCAGCGGATGCGGCATTTCGCCCAGCCCTACTTTTTTCGCCGCCAGTGCCAGATTTCTCAACGGCAGCGCCACCTGCCTCGCAATAAAATAGGCACCTAGCAAGGCTAAGCACAACACGACAACGCCCCACACCAACAACACATGCGACACCGGATGCTCGATGCGCTCATGCGGCAGGGCCACCCAGAATTCCTCATGACCGATGTAAAAGCTCACCCATAAGGCCTCGACGCCGTTGCGCCTGCCGGCAAAACGGGTGTTCTCGCCCAGACTGTGCCGCACCTTATCCATCATCAACTGCAACTCGGCAGACTGATCGGGCAAAGGATCGAGCAGCTCATCCAGCTCCGAAATATGCAGGCGCAAACCTTCGGCTTCCGCCAACTCCGAGAGCAGCGCGCCCTGCCATTCGGGTGCCGCAGATAATACGGCCGCGCGCGTCAAATTCACCACCGACACGACCAACTGCGCCATCTGCCGGGTGCGCGGTTCCTGTTCTGCATGGCGAAAGAGCATCAGCGAGGCGGCAAGGGAGGCTGTGATCAGCACAACGATCAATAAAAAGGCGCGTGAAAGCAACGAGCCATAAAACACGCGCTTCACGTTTTTTTCCCGTCCGGCACAAACACGTAACCGTGCCCCCAAACGGTCTGAATAAAGCGCGGATGAGCCACATCAGGTTCGATCAATTTACGCAGACGCGAGACTTGCACATCAATCGCCCGATCGAACGGATCGTGATCGCGGCCCCGCGCAAGCGCCATCAGCTTGTCGCGCGACAGCGGCTGCCTAGGGTGCGCAACCAGCACTTTGAGCAACGCAAATTCACCTGTCGTAAGCGATACGTCCACGCCGGCACGACTCAATACCCTTGTGGCCAGATTGAGTTCGCAATCACCAAAAGCGGCCTGCTTTTCCTCCCGTTCAGGTGCGCCGATCGGCTGCAAATCCTTACGGCGCAGCACGGCATGAATACGGGCAACGAGCTCGCGCGGATTAAAGGGCTTAGGCAGATAATCATCCGCCCCCATTTCCAGCCCGATGATGCGATCGATCTCATCGCCACGTGCCGTGAGCAAAATAACCGGTACATTCTCACCCGCTGCACGCAGCCTCAGCCCATCCTCATCGGGCAACATCAAATCCAGCACCAGCAATGAATAGCGATTGAGCAATAAGGCACGGTCGAGCGCTGCGCCGTCGCCTACCGCCTTGACGCTAAAACCCTGTTCGGTTAAATAGCGCAGCAGCAATTCACGCAGCCGCGCGTCATCATCGATGATCAAAATACGTTGTAAATTTGTCATGGCGACATAATACAGTCACCGCAATGAAAGACGAGCTTGATGAAGACCATTGAAACAAGTTGTTACAAAACAGGCGCTACACAAAACACTTCGCTTACAATTAGCCCCTAACATGCAAGCATGGAGCGGCACAATGATCCGGAGACAAATGATGAACACCATGATAAAAACTTTGCTGGCAGCGGGCCTCATCGCATCCTTCAATTTGAGCGCACAGGCGGCGGAAATACCACCCGCCGGCAGCCCAGGCATTGAAGAACATATGGCGCGCATGAAAAGCATGACGCCTGAGCAACGAGCAAAAGAGCGCGAAGCGATGCACCTAAAAATGGAAAAACTCTCGCCTGAACAACGCGCTGAAAAGCGCCGTGAAATCCGCGCGTATATGGAAAAATTAACGCCGGAAGAACGCGCCAAGCGCCATGAGGAAATGCGCCACGAATGGGACAGCATGACGCCTGAGCAGCGCGCGGAAAAACGCTCAAAAATGCGCGAGCATTGGGAGAAGATGACACCGGATGAGCGCGCTGAGCACCAGAAGGAAATGCACGAACGCTATGAAAAGCTACCGCCTGACGAGCGCGCCGCGCGCCGCGCAGAAATGCGCGAGCGCTTCGAAAAAATGACGCCCGAAGAGCGCAAACAATTCAGAAAAGACATGAAAGACATCATGCCGGGCCTGATGGCACCACCCGCACGATAGTCACCCCTCACGGGGCGAGCAATCAAACCAGTTCGCCCCACAGATCGTGTGTGTCTGAATCCGTAATCAGCACTTCAACCCTGTCTCCGACGTTCAGGTGCTGCCCGTCATTGATATAGACCTGCCCGTCGATTTCCGGCGCATCGGCAAAACTGCGGGCAATCGCGCCTTCTTCGTCGACTTCATCGACCAGCACAGTCAGTGTCTTGCCGATCTTGAGTTTTAATTTTTCTTCGCTGATTTCTTCCTGCAACCACATTAAACGCGCGAGGCGTTCTTCCTGCACCTCGAGCGGCACATGATCGGGCAATTCGTTGGCGACGGCGCCCTCGACCGGCGAATAGATAAACGCACCGACGCGATCCAGTTGCGCTTCTTCAATAAAATCGAGCAACTCTTCGAATTCCTCTTCGGTCTCGCCGGGGAAGCCGACAATAAAGGTGCTGCGCAACACCAGTTCAGGGCAGATTTCGCGCCATTGTTTGATGCGCGCCAAGACATTATCACTGTTACCAGGACGCTTCATCAGTTTCAAAATGCGCTGATTGGCGTGCTGAAACGGAATATCCAGATATGGCAAAATCTTGCCTTGCGCCATCAAGGGAATCACTTCGTCTACATGCGGATACGGATAGACATAATGCAGCCGCACCCAGACGCCCAGCGTCCCCAACGCGATGGCAAGTTCCGTCATGCGCGTCTTGAGCGGACGACCGCCCCAGAAACCGGTGCGATATTTCACGTCAACCCCGTAGGCGCTGGTGTCTTGCGAGATCACCAGCAATTCCTTCACCCCCGCATCCGCCAGACTCTGCGCTTCCGCCATCACATCACCCACCGGACGACTGACCAGATCACCGCGCAAAGACGGGATGATGCAGAACGTGCAGCGATGGTTACAGCCCTCCGAAATC
The DNA here is from genome assembly GCA_037137715.1 of Nitrosomonadales bacterium. Classification (GTDB taxonomy): domain Bacteria; phylum Pseudomonadota; class Gammaproteobacteria; order Burkholderiales; family Gallionellaceae; genus Gallionella. The sequence continues at coordinate 1,323 of JBAXJT010000042.1, read as the reverse complement.
TTCAGATAAGCGTAATGCTTAGGCGTCAGACGAATGCCTTGCGGCGGCACCAGATCGGAGTACGGATCGTGCGGTTTCGGCAGATGCTGATGCACGGCTTCCATCACTTCATCGGTCGCGTGCGGGCCTGTGACCGCCAGCACCTTCGGATGCGCCTGTTTTACCACATCGCCCTTCGCCCCCAGACAGCCGGTGACGATGACTTTGCCATTTTCCGCCAGCGCTTCGCCGATGGCATCCAGGGATTCCTCCACCGCGCTGTCGATAAACCCGCAGGTATTCACCACCACCAGATCGGCGTCTTTGTAGGTATCCGAAATAATATAACCTTCGGCGCGCAGGCGAGTCAGGATGTGTTCAGAATCGACCGTTGCCTTTGGGCAACCGAGTGAGACAAAACCGACTTTTGGAATAGGATTGTTCATTTTAAACTTTCAGAATCAAACGCCAACCAACAGGTTGACCAGAAATATGGAAGAGACACCCGCGACGATCAGTGAGACTTGCTCTACGGTGTCACGCAAACGTGTGCGTTGATGCAAGCCCGGAATCAAATCGGCCACAGCAACGTAAATCATGCTGGCCGCTGCCAGCGCAAGCAAGGTAGGCACCACCCCCTGCATCGATTGCAAGGCAAAGTAGGCTAAAACGCCGCCGACCAGCGTCGCCAGACTGGACACCAGATTGAGCGTCAATGCCTGCGCACGACTGTAGCCCGAATGCAGCAGGATCATAAAGTCCCCAACTTCCTGAGGAATTTCATGCGCGATGATCGCCAGCGCCGTGACAAGACCCAACTGCACATCGGTCATAAAAGCGGCGGCGATGATAATACCGTCAACGAAGTTATGAAAGGTATCCCCGACCATGATCATGGTGCCGCTGCGACCATGAACTGGCGGTTCATGCGGCTCGTGCACTTCGCAATGATCGTGATGGCAATGCCGCCACAACAGAAGTTTTTCCAGCGTAAAAAACAGCAAAATACCGGCCAGCACCGTACCGCTCAACACGGCGGGGTTGGTGGTCAGCTTGATCGCCTCGGGCAAAATATCGAGAAACACCGCGCCCAGCAACGCGCCGATCGCATAGCTGACCAGCCCGTTGACCCAGTGCGCACGTGCATTTAGCGCAAATAGGGCAGCGCACAGCACACTCAGCATGCCGCCTACCAGACTGGCGGCGATGATCCACAGCAAAACACTCATGTAGTTCATTCAGATTATTACGGGCGCGAATTATAACGGATTGCGCAGCAATCAAACGGCCCGCGCATTCAAGTTCGAAGTGCAACAGCCGCTGGTTGCTTGGTGTAGCGTATTT
>JBAXJT010000041.1:0-22689 GCA_037137715.1 Nitrosomonadales bacterium | reverse complement strand
AAATGGCAGCATAATCGCAGGCAGTCAGGCGACAACTAGGTTGACAATTTCCGGAGTCGTATGTTGACTAAATGGCTGCCGCAATACGAAACCAGCCTTGCGGATTATCCTGTCTGGGATGGTGAAACATTGACCCTGCTGATGGGGGATAAACCGGAGATACACCGGCGTTTGCTCGAAAAATTTCTGCTCAAGGCGCGTCAACGAATAGATGAAGTGAGGTTGGCTCAAGGAGATCGCGAAGTGATCAATCATGCGCTGCACGCGCTGAAGAGCGCTGCACGTACGGTGGGCGCACTGCGGTTAGGTGAGTTGTGCCAGGTGATGGAGGAGGGGGGGATGTCCGTGATGGATTTGAATGAGGCCTTTGTTGCGGTGGAATGTGTCATCAAGACGATACTGCAATCACGGTCAGCGGCGAGCGCGTGAGTCTGATGAGGTTAAGTGCTTGTGGTGACTGAGTATTAAAAGTTACCCACAAAATCTGTGGATAAAGGTGTGGGCGTTTGTGTGAATTGGGCTGCTAAGTTGCTGGCAAATAAGGGTTTTTAACTGTGTGCTCAATTATTGCCTGAAAAATATATCGATAATAATCAAGTGCTTGTATATTTTATAGGCAGAATTTTTCTCAAGAATTTCAGTCGGTCGCGAATTATTTTCCTCATGTAGAAAAAATCACCCTGTGAATAGCATCTGTTACTAGTTACCCACATATTATGTGGATAACGTTGTGGATGTTTGTGTGGGTTACGAGATTAACTGATTGCTCAATATAGGTTTTTATAGCGTTGCCTGTTTTATGGTCTGATCAGGATATGTTGTGTGTGGCCCGGGTGGATCATGTGCCAACTGTCGGCACGATGTACGCAATCGTACAAGTCGCCTAAATATTTTATATAATCAAGGTGTTATTCGTGCAGATCTTGGCTTTTTCGAGTCGGGCGAGCGTCGGTAGCAGATTCAGACCGGTATCCTCTTGTAATGCGATCGCGGCGGCGGTTAAATCCTGCAGATTGATATTGATCAATTCACCTTCTGTGGCAAAGGCGATGGTGTTGCCGCTCGGACAGGACGGGAATAACAGTGCGCGCTCATTGAAGGCCGTGAGGATGTGCGTGAAGCCGCCCAGCACGCCTTTACATAGTCCCAAGAGATTGACCGCCATGACACCCTGATCCGACAGGCAGCTCCTGCAGGCCTGATAAAACGGCAGGCTGTTGAGCTGCCCCGGGTGCGCGTGTTCGTTGAAGCCATCGACCAGAATCAGATCGAATTTTTTATGGGTGCCGAGCACAAATTCCGCGCCATCGCCAACAATCATGTGGATGCGTTTATCGTCTTCGGGCAGCTTGAAAAAATGCCGTGCGGCAGCGACGACGTCTGGTTCGATTTCCACAATGGTCAGATGCGCATCGGGGCGATAGCGATACAGAAATTTTGTTAAGGACGCCGCGCCCAGACCGATCAGTAAAATTTTGCGCGGCCAGCGCGCCTCTTCTCGCAGTAGCAGCGAGGCCATCATTTCTTGTGTGTATTCCAGTTCCAGATTCCACGGACGATTGATGCGCATCGCGCCTTGTACCCAGGTAGAACCAAAGTGCAGATAACGGATGCCGTCTTTTTCGGAGATGTCGATAGGGGTAGTCATAGGGAGTGGTAAGTGGGGGGTTAAATTGAGCGCCACTGATTTAACAGTTGGCGTGCCTGGTCTGTCAGTTCCGAGGCGGTCATGCCGATTGCAATGCCCTGTTTCGCTAATACGTCGCCCGCAGCGCCGTGCAGGTGTACCGCCAGTAGGGTGGCGTCGTCAGGAGGAATTCCCTGAGCGATGAAGGCGGCAATCATACCTGAGAGCACATCGCCCATGCCGGGGCCGCTCATGCCCGGATTGCCGGTTGTGTTGAGGTACAGTCCATCGCGCGTGGCACACAGGCTGCCGGCCCCTTTTAATACAACGGTGCAAGCGAACTGCTGTGCCAGTTGTTGTGTCGCCCCGTTGCGGTCGGCTTGGATCTCTGTCGTGCTGCATGAGAGTAGTCGGGCGGCCTCCCCAGGGTGCGGGGTCAGCACGGTGGGGGCACTGCGCTGCGCAAGCAATTCGCGCAATTCAGCATGCAACGCGATTAAATTCAGTGCATCGGCGTCGAGCACCAAAGCTGTCTGGCTTTGCAGCACGACTTTGAGCAAGTTTTGGGCGAGTGCATCGCACCCCATGCCGCAACCGACAACCTGTACGCCCGCCGGTGGCAGAGGGAGTGCCGCGGTATGCAGCATCAGTTCCGGTTGTGCAAAATCCACTAACGGCGGGTTGTCGGTCAACAGGACGACATGCACGCTGCCAGCGCCTAATTTGAGCGCGGCCCGCGCGGCCAGCAGCGCGGCTCCCGTCATGCCGGTTGCGCCACCGATGACGGCAACTGCGCCGAACAATCCCTTGTAGCTGTCCAGAGGCCTTGCCGGCAGTCGTTGGACGAGCCGTTTTTGATCAATGCGTTGTGGGTTCATGCTGTCTTCGTTAAATGCTCAGGTAAGCGGCAGTGCATAGTATAATCGCGTCCCGAATTTTATTCTCCCCGCCACCGCTATGTTTAAAGTCTCTGTCGGCAGTTCTGCCTTATCCGCCTTCCGTTTGGAAAAATTGCGTGCCGCCCTAAAAACGGCAGCCCCCGATGTCGTGGTTACCGATACGCGCCATTGTTATTTCAGCGCCCTGCAGGGCGCCACGCTCGATGCTGCGCAAGCGGTTGTGATGGATAAAGTGCTGGGGCTGACAGGCCGTGAACAAGTGCCTGAAGGCGCGCCTGTACTGGTTGTACCGCGTCTGGGCACGATTTCTCCCTGGTCCACTAAGGCCACCGACATTGCACAGCATTGCGGCCTGACGGGCGTGATGCGTATCGAGCGCGGCGTGATTTATTATCTGTCGATAAATAATGGTGCGAAACTAACCGAAGCCCAAAAAGCACTGGTGTTGCCATTGCTGCATGATCGCATGACCGAATCGGTGTTGGATACGCTAGGCGATGCCGCCGCAAAAATCTTCCAACACGGCTCGCCGCAACCGCTGGCGACAGTGGATATTTTGCAGGGCGGCTGCGATGCGCTCGCCGCTGCAAATCGGGAAATGGGCCTTGCGTTGTCGCAGGACGAGATCGAATATCTGGTGGAAAACTTCCAGAAGTTGCAACGCAACCCGACTGACGTTGAGCTGATGATGTTCGCTCAGGCCAATTCCGAGCATTGCCGTCACAAGATTTTCAATGCCGATTGGGTCATCGACGGTGTGGTGCAGGATATGTCGTTGTTCGGCATGATACGCAACACGCATAAGGTCAGCCCGACAGGCACCGTGGTTGCGTATTCCGACAATTCGTCGGTCATCGAAGGCGCGTCCGTTGAGCGTTTTTATCCGCGCGAGGGTGGTGCATACGCTTTTAGTGAAGAGTTGACGCACACCTTGATGAAGGTGGAAACACATAACCATCCGACCGCGATTGCGCCCTTTGCAGGGGCGGCCACCGGATCGGGCGGCGAGATTCGCGACGAGGGTGCGACCGGTATCGGTTCGCGTCCTAAAGCCGGACTGACAGGATTTTCTGTGTCGAATTTGAATATTCCGGGATTCGAGCAGCCGTGGGAAGCCGATTACGGCAAACCGTCGCGTATCGTCACTGCCTTGCAGATCATGCTGGAGGGCCCGTTGGGCGGTGCTGCATTTAACAATGAATTCGGCCGACCTAATCTGACCGGTTATTTCCGTACCTTCGAAGAGCAGGTGGACGGCGAGATGCGCGGTTATCACAAGCCCATCATGCTTGCAGGCGGCGTGGGCAGTATTTCTGCCATTCACACGCATAAACACGACCTGCCGGTAGGTGCACTGGTGGTGCATCTGGGCGGCCCCGGCATGCTGATCGGCTTAGGGGGCGGTGCGGCCTCCAGCATGGATACCGGCAGCAATGCGGAAAATCTGGATTTCGATTCGGTGCAGCGCGGCAATCCTGAGATGCAGCGCCGTGCGCAGGAAGTGATCGACCGCTGCTGGCAGCTAGGGGATGCCAATCCGATTCTGTCGATACATGACGTGGGTGCGGGCGGGATGTCCAACGCCTTGCCTGAACTGGTGCATGGCGGCGGTCGCGGTGCGACGTTCGAGTTGCGTAAGATTCCGCTGGATGAAACCGGCATGTCGCCTCGTCAGATCTGGTGTAACGAGTCGCAAGAGCGTTATGTGTTGGCAATTGCGCCAGAGCGTCTCGCAGAATTTGAGGCTTTCTGTGAACGTGAACGTTGCCCGTTTGCCGTGGTGGGCGTAGCAGTTGAAGACGATCAACTGATCGTGCACGACACTGAATTCAACAACGATCCGGTGAATATGTCACTGTCGGTGTTGCTCGGCAAACCGCCGAAAATGACGCGCAATGTGCTGCGTGAAACCCCAAAATTGACGGCGTTCGATACGTCATCGCTTGATTTAAAAGAATCAATCGAACGCGTATTGCGTCTGCCTGCGGTGGCCAACAAGACTTTCCTGATCAGCATTGGCGACCGTACCGTAGGCGGCATGACCGCGCGCGATCAAATGGTCGGCCCCTGGCAGGTGCCGGTAGCGGATGTGGCGGTGACTTTGATGGGTTTTAATACCCATCTGGGTGAAGCCTATGCCTTGGGCGAACGCACGCCGCTGGCGCTGGTGAATGCGGCAGCCTCGGGGCGCATGGCGGTGGGCGAGGCGCTGACCAACATCGCGGCAGCACGCATTGCTAAGATAGGCGACATCAAGTTGTCGGCTAACTGGATGGCGGCCGCAGGACACCACGGCGAAGACGCTGCGCTGTTCGATACCGTGCATGCGGTGGGGATGGAACTGTGTCCGGCGCTGGGTATTGGCATTCCGGTCGGTAAGGATTCCATGTCGATGAAGTCCACCTGGACTGATGGTGACGAGAATAAATCTGTGACGTCACCGTTGTCGCTGATCGTGACTGCTTTCGCGCCCTGTGCCGATACGCGTGATACCTTGACGCCGCAACTGGCAGACGCCGCCGATACCACGCTGCTGCTGATCGATCTGGGGAATGGTCAGAACCGCATGGGCGGCTCGGCCCTGGCGCAAGTCTATAAACAGGTGAGTAACATCGCGCCGGATGTTGATTCCGCAGCTCGCTTGAAATCATTCTTCGAATTAATTCAATCGCTTAACTCGGAAGGTAAACTGCTTTCCTACCATGATCGCTCGGATGGCGGCGCGTTTGTCTCCTTGTGCGAAATGTCATTTACCTCGCATCTGGGTCTTGATATCCAACTGGATGCGTTGCCGGGCGATACCTTGAGCGCGTTGTTCAACGAAGAGTTGGGTGCCGTCGTTCAGGTTAAAAATAGCGAGTTGGCCGGCGTTCTGCACGCGGTGCGCGGTGCCGGCATTGCGGCGTATCCAGTCGCAACTACAAACCAGAGCGGCCAGATTCTAGTGTCGCGCGGTCGCGATACGCTGTTTTCCGATACGCGGGTTAACCTGCAGCGTATCTGGTCTGAGCTGACGTACCAGATGCAGAAGCTGCGCGACAATCCAGATTGCGCGCAGGCGGAATTTGACGGACTGCTGGATGCGGCTAATCCCGGGTTGCATGCGAAGCTGACCTTTGATCTCAACGCGGCACCAGCAATCTTGAAGAGCCGTCCTAAAATGGCCATCCTGCGTGAGCAGGGGGTGAACGGTCAGGTGGAAATGGCGGCGGCGTTCGATCGCGCGGGCTTTGCAGCGGTCGATGTACACATGAGCGATATCATCAGCGGTCGCGTTAATTTGAGCGACTTTAAGGGTGTGGCGGCTTGCGGCGGTTTCTCCTATGGTGACGTACTGGGTGCGGGTGAGGGCTGGGCGAAATCAATTTTGCTCAATTCAAGGGCGCGTGATGAATTCGAAGCGTTCTTCAATCGTGCCGATACGCTGGCACTGGGCGTGTGCAACGGTTGCCAGATGATGAGCAACCTGCATGAAATCATCCCGGGTGCGCAAAACTGGGCGCATTTTTCTCGCAATCAGTCTGAGCAGTTCGAGGCGCGTTTCGTGATGGTGGAAGTGCAGGAATCCCCGTCGATCTTCTTCGATGGCATGGCCGGTAGTCGTATGCCGATCGTGGTCGCGCACGGCGAAGGCTATGCCGATTTTGGCAGCGAGGCAAAAATGAATGCCGCACAGGTGACGCTGCGTTATGTGGATAATCGCGGCGTTGCGACTGAAACCTATCCTTTGAATCCCAACGGCTCGCCGCAGGGGATTACCGGATTGACCACAGCGGACGGGCGCTTCTCGATCATGATGCCCCATCCTGAACGGGTATTCCGTGCCGTGCAAAACTCCTGGTATCCAGATGATTGGCAGGAAAACGGCGCCTGGCTGAAGATGTTCCAGAACGCCAGACGTTGGGTCGGCTAATCTGTCGTTAAGGGCGGCCGGTGGCCGCCTAGTTTAGCGCGGTAGTTTGCTCAGCACAGCGCGGGCGTTGTCAGTCGTTTCCCGCGCGAGTTTCGTCAACGGGATGCCGCGCAAGTTCGCCAGAGTTTCGGCTATCCGTCGCAGGTATTCCGGCTTGTTGGGCGAGCCGCGCAGTACAAATTCAGGCGGCATGTCGGGTGCATCGGTTTCCAGCACGAGGCAGGAGAGCGGCAGCGTCGTTGCCAGTTCGCGCAGTCGGGTTGCACGCGGAAAAGTGGCCGCACCGCCAAAGCCCAATTTAAAACCCAGTTTGATGAATTCATTAGCTTGCTCGTGGCTGCCGGAAAAAGCATGGGCAATCCCGCCGCGAACCGCATTTTGCCGCAGATGCTTTAACACGGTGTCTGCTGCACGGCGTGTGTGCAGCAGCACTGGCAGATCGAATTCGCGCGCCAGTTTGAGTTGTTCGACGAAAAAATATTCCTGCTTTGCCCTCGTGTCGCTGCGGACAAAAAAATCTAATCCAATTTCGCCGACGGCGACAGGGCTGCAGGTGAGCAGCGTCTCGCGCAAGACAACTAGATCGTCGGGCGTTGCCTCGTCGACAAACATCGGATGAATGCCGAAGGCGGCCGAACACGCAGGATGCTGATCACACAGCGCGCTAACCCCCGCGAAACTGGCGCGTGTCACAGACGGCACCACGATACGGCTAATCCCCGCGTTTTGCGCAGCCATCAGGAGTTCTGTCTGCTTGCCGGCAAATTCGGCCGCATCCAGATGACAGTGCGTGTCGATTAACACGATGCTCATACGGGCCGGGGCTGTTTGGAGATCATCAGACTTGCGCTCGCTTTTTAATGGGGCGGGTGTCTATGTTAAACTGCGCGACTTATTTGCGCATCTTTTCGACTGGATTGCTTATGTCAGGAAACACCTTTGGTCTTATTTTTACCGTTACCTCATTCGGCGAATCGCATGGTGCTGCGATCGGCTGTGTCGTCGATGGTTGTCCGCCGGGACTGGCGTTAACTGAAGCGGACATCCAGCACGATCTGGACAGGAGGAAACCCGGTACATCGCGACACGTCACGCAAAGGCGCGAGTCGGATACGGTCGAAATTTTATCCGGTGTGTTTGAAGGTAAGACCACCGGCACGCCGATTGCGCTCTTGATCCGCAACGAAGATCAGCGCAGCCGGGATTACGGCAATATCAGCGAGACTTTCCGTCCCGGACACGCCGATTACACCTACACGCAAAAATACGGTTTTCGCGATCATCGCGGCGGCGGTCGCTCATCGGCGCGCGAGACGGCGGTACGTGTGGCGGCAGGAGCCATTGCCAAGAAATGGCTGCATGAGCGTTACGGCGTGGTCATACGCGGTTATATTTCTCAGTTGGGCGAAATCGAAATGCCGTTTGTGAGCTGGGAGGGCGTGAACGACAACCCGTTCTTTTCAGCTGATCCATCGGTGGTCGCTCCTTTAGAAGACTATATGGACGCATTGCGTAAATCGGGCGATTCGATCGGTGCCGCGTTGACGGTAGTGGCGCAAAATGTGCCTGTGGGTTGGGGAGAGCCTGTGTATGACAGGCTGGATGCGGAAATCGCCTATGCGTTGATGGGGATCAATGCGGCCAAGGGCGTGGAAATCGGCGACGGTTTTGCTTGTGTGGCGCAGAAGGGCAGCGTTCATGGCGATGAGATGACTCCGGAAGGGTTTCTATCGAATCATGCGGGAGGGATTTTGGGCGGCATTTCGACCGGTCAAGATATCGTTGCGCGCTTGGCGATCAAACCCACTTCAAGTATTCGCATTCCACGTCACTCGATCAATGCGGCCGGGGAGCCTGTGATGGTGGAGACGCACGGTCGTCACGACCCATGCGTCGGTATACGTGCGACGCCCATCGCCGAGGCCATGCTGGCGCTGGTGCTGATTGATCACGCGCTGCGCCAGCGTGCGCAAAATGCCGATGTGGTGTGCGAGACACCGAAGATTGCAGGAAATATTTAGTGGTAAGTCGTGAACGGGGGAAATTCCCGTTCGATCCTGAATCCTGAATCCTGATTTTTGCCATGATTGAAACAGCCACCCTCATTACCTTGTGCATGCTGTACCTGATGTTCTTCAGGCCCGGCAAGACGCCGCCGTTAGATAATCCGCTGGTCATCGAGCGTCCCGGGCAGTACCACCTGACGCTGGCGCCGCAGCTCAATCTCGCGCAATCCTTCATAGAGGCTATTGCAGAACGGATTGCAGGGTTAGCTGATGTGCCACCTGATACGGCGACGCGCTATTTTGAGGTTTGCGACAACCAGGTCGCATCGCACGGGTTTGATTGTTATTTACTGGCGATCACGCGGCGAGCCGGCCTGCTGTATATTCAGGCCGCCCCCCCGATAGCTAAAGATCACAGCAATTTGACGGTCATCAGCGAATTCGCCCGTCAGGTATTGGCCAGATTCCCAGATGATGAAGCCCATGCATCCGCTGAAGAAATTGTGAGCGCGGTGCAGCAGGCATCAAAACAGCGCGGCAATCAGATTAAATTGCTGTGAACGAGGAAGATTCCGGCGAGTGGGAACCTGTCACAGGCTGGGGCGTGGCGAGCTATGTGTTTTTTGCGCTGCTCATCTTATGGCTGTCGCACAGCGAAGGACACTGGGTTTTTCTGCTCGACAACGCGAATCTGGCCTTGCACGAGGCAGGACATCCGGCATTGAGCTTGATCAGCGAGCGCCTCACCGTGTATGGCGGCACGCTGATGCAACTGGCGTTTCCGCTGGCAGCAGGCATTCATTTTTACCGCCTGGGTGAAACACTTTCAGTTGCTTTTGCGATCTTATGGCTGGGCGAAAATTTGTTCAATATCGCCGTGTATATGGCCGATGCGCGCGTGCAGCTTTTACCGCTGGTGGGGAACGGCGAGCATGACTGGACCGAGATTTTCAGCCGTTGGGGCGTGCTGGACTGGGATACGGGGATTGCAGCTCTGCTGCGAGTGACAGGCTGGTTGCTGATTATCGCGGCCGGCGTCTGGTTGGGATATCACCACCAGAATGCCTAGGCGGTAAGCCTTATTTTTTGATTTCCCTGTAGAGCCGGTACTGTTCATGGTTGTCCGTTTTTCGGCTTCCCTCCCAGATTTTTTCATAGCGACTCTCATCCATCAAGGGGCGGGAGATCTTTTCGCCCTGTATCAGGCGCAATTCACAGAAACGCGCCGGGTCGCGCCGGGTGATGATGTTGCCATAATAATGCAGCATGGCGCGCTGAGCATCGCCCAAAGAGGCGTTGCGTGCCACGCAGTTGGCATCTGCCGGCATGGCGGCACTGAGGGAGGCGACCATGCCACGGTAGCTCTTGCCGCTGTCAAGCCAGGGTAGCCACAAGGTCATCGCGAGTATCCAGATCAGCGTGATGCCGGAGGCCCAGTTGACGACGGCGCGGCGCATCGAACGACCCACACGCCACACCAGTACCAGCCACAAAATTGTTGAAATAATGGCAATTGCGACGGCCGGGTTCTGAAACACCGGCACGAAGCCCGGTTGATATTCTTTCATCAGCGAGGTGACTTTGGCATGATTGTCCAGCAGGAGGCCTGCCCAACCCCACCACAGCAGGATGGCTAACAGCGCGAAGGTCATCAGGCCGAACCAGTCCAGCGCGTTGGCAGCTCCGCGCTTGAGCATGGACAGCGAGGCGGTCGCCAGCAGCGCAACCGGCAGCAGCATCGGCAATGCGTAGGCTTCCTTGACGTTGGTCGACAGACTCAAAACCACCAGCATCACGACAAAGGCGACGAGGGGGAGTTGCAAATCATCGCGTTGATCCAGGCGCTTGCGTTCGCGCCAGACGGCCCAGACGGCCAGCGGCAGGGCAGGCCAGGCGAGCCAAGGCAGACTTTTCAGGTAATAAAAGGCGTCGGTATTGGGGCCGTGTTGAATGAAAGCGAACCAGCCGCCGATGTTGAGTGACCAGGCCCATTCGGCAAATAATTTCGGTGCATGCTGATATAGCAGGTAAGGCCAGATCGTCAAAAACGGCAGTGCAACGAGGGTGGCTATGCTGATGCTGAGTAGATAATGACGGCAGCGCCAGTTTTGAAATAAGGCCGGCAGGAAAGCTGCGATCAGCACAAACAGCAGCGGCGAGATGAAACCTTTGGATAAAAAGCCGATGCCGCAGCCAATTCCCGTCCAGATGCCGGCGCGCAGGGCGCGCTCCTGACTGTGTGCAAAGCCGTAGAGCATCATTGCACAGCCTGTGAGCAAGGCCAGATCGGTAATCATTTCGTGGGATCTGACCAGCATGCCGATGCAGCCGATCAGGATGATGCTGGCGGCCCAGCCGCGATTTTCGCCATACAGCTTTCGACCGGCAAGTCCGATGAACAGCAGGGTGAGTGCACTGTACACGCCACTGGCGAGCCGTGCGCCGTCATGCAAAGCCAGCAATGGCGAGAACAGTTTGGCCGTCAGGGCCGCTGTCCAGTAATACAGCGGCGGGTTGGCCATAAACGGCTCACCTGCCAGAGTCGGAACCAGCCAGTCGCCATTTTGCAGCATGCTGTAGATCACGCCGAAACTGTAGGCGTCTTCAGGTTTCCACGGATCATGCCCGACTAGCCCTGTCGCGACCCAGACGGTGCAGAGCAGCGCCAGCATCACGGCCTTGGCGGGCGTGACGGGATTCGGGTCGGTGGGCTTAATGAAATACATGGCGGCTTGTTATCTGACTAGTTTGATTTGTTGACCTGCCACAGGCTCGCCATTCGGGAAGTTGGCATTAATCAGGCGCAAATAATTTTCGGCAGACTGGCCCAGCGGTGAGCCTTGAGCCAGGGCTGCATAGGAGTCACCCTGTTGTGCGGTGATGACGTGCAGCGTGAGCGGTTTGAGGAACTGGCGCTCGGCGGACGTGATGGTATGAAAACTCTTGACCGTGCTGATCACTTCGTCGTGATGCGCGGCGAGCAGGTTGCTATCTTTGCCTTTTGCCAGCAGAACAAAGGCTTGCTTGTCGTGGAAAACAACGCCGCCTGCTGCATCGGATTGTTCGAATAGCGCGGCCGGTAATCCGTTGATGTTCGTGTTGGTAATTTGAGCGCCATAGCTAGTCATGCGGCGCGTGTATTCGCCGGGTGTGCCGGTAGGCGTCTCGTCCAGTTTCATTTGCATTTTGACGTCACCGTTCGGGCTGACGGCCGTCAGTGATGCGGGCAGATTGTGTACTTGCCATGTTTTTGGAAACTGCAAAGCGATGCCCAGTTCGCCGTGATAGAAGGCGTTGTAGCGAACAACGCCCTGATCGCTGTTTTCATTGAACACCAACCCTTCTGTGGCGGCAAGGAATTCACGGCGTCCAGTGAAATGAACGGTGGAGGCGAGTTTGTCTGATTCGGCAACCGCTTGCTTTAAGCGCGTGTCGTTGTCCGGGTGGCTGGCAAATACGCCGTGATAGCGGCGCGCCTCGCGACCCTCTTGTTTGGCGAGTATGGCATCTTGCAGTTCCTGATTCTTCAACACACCGATTACGGTGATGATCGCTTGCGGGTCGTAGGCGGTGCGCGCCAGATATTCGGCACCCAGTTTATCGGCTTCGAGTTCGTGGTCACGTCCATATCCTGACAGTAAGGCGCCACCGATCAGATTGGTCAGATTGCTGCCTCCCAGGGTGTTGATCCCGGGCACGAATAGTGACGCGATGGTCATGCCGATATTGGTCGCTTGTGCTGCACTTTGCTGACGCACGCCGTGGCGCGCCGTGACGTGGCCGATTTCGTGGCCCAAAACGGCAGCGAGCTCCGCTTCAGAGTTGAGATAGGCCATGATGCCGCGCGTGATGTAGATGTAGCCGCCCGGCAGCGCAAAGGCGTTGATGTCCGGTGTGTCGAGCACGGTGAAGTGGTATTGCAAGCCGGGGCGATGGCTCTGCTTAGCTATTTTTTGTCCGACGGCGTTCACGTAGTCTTGCAATGCGCGGGAGCCGTAAACTTGATATTGCTTTTTGATCTGTTCGTCATTTTGGCGACCGATCGCCACTTCCTGTTTTTCTGACATCATCACAAAGTCATTTGAACCGGTCACAGGATTTTGCGCGCAGCCTGACAGAAGGACTAGCATCAAAGCAATGATCAGAAAGCGCATCGGTATTCCTATTCGAAAAATTGGATAAGATTCTACGTTTAAAACAATAAAGGGCAGCTCAAGCTGCCCTTCGATGAGGTTCTGTGCGAAGGGTTCCCTCGCCAGGCGGCTAAAGTTAAGCCGCTGCCTTGGTACCGTATTTTTGACGGAACTTGTCGATACGACCGGCCGTATCAACAATTTTCTGTGTGCCAGTGTAGAACGGGTGGCATTCAGAGCAAACTTCGATGCTCAGTGTGGTTTTTACCATTGAGGAATTGGTCTTGAAATTATTGCCGCAGCTGCAAGTGACGGTAATTTCGTGGTAATCGGGATGTGTATTGGCTTTCATTTTTTTTCCTAGCGGGTAATTTGATGCGGCGGGTGTGCGCATTCGGGTTGTAATCCAGCCGAGCATTATCCATACATCACGCTCACTGCGCAAATATTTATGCGCAGCTCGAACGTTTTAGCCGGAAAAAACGGTTTAGGGTGTGTGAAACGTGTGCGCAGATAGAGAGACAAAATCCTTCGGGTGGCTCAATGGTTGGATAAAATCGAGTCTAAAGTTATTCGTTTGGCAGCGTACATCCAGTCCGTCACAATCGAGGCCGAAGGCGACAGCAGATTGAGCGTCATGGGGCAATTGCCGGCAGAGTGCATCGTGTTGTTCGCGGTTGAGGTGTTCGAGTGCGCGTTCTTCATCTGCGGCAAACGCCTCCGCAGCCTGGGCGGTATAGCTTCCGATGTCGATCCAGTGTATCCGGCCCACGCCGCCGATGTGGCGGATTGCGACGGGCACAATGCGGTGAAAGGCGAAGTCAAGATTAAGCAGGTCGACAGCTTCCGGAAAGTGTCGCAGGTAGCGACGCATGATACTTTGGTAATCGGGTAGGCGTTCAGCAAGCCCTGTCACCGTGACGCGCCCCTGCATCTGTATATCGGGATTGCTTTGATTGTGGGTAATCAGGCTGACGCGCGGATCGTGGTTGATGTTTTTGGTGTGCTCGGCAAGCGCACTGATCAAAATAATCAGACTGCCGTCGTGATCCGTCAAATAGGGCGTAATCGAACCAAACGGGAAGCCCGGGAGTTTTTTAGATAGCGTACTGAGCGCACCGTAGCGGTGGCCGCGCAGCAGTCTGCGTGCATCACGTGCATGGCTCATGCGGAGAGTTTCAGCGCTGTTTGTGCCAGGCGCCTGCCGAGCGCCAGACACAATTTTTTCTCGGTTTCGGAAATCGCCAAATCGCTGCTCAATCCGGCTACATGGCTCGCGCCGTAAGGGGTGCCGCCGCTCTGCGTGCCGGCTAGTTCCGGCTCGGAATAAGGGATGCCTGTGATTAACATGCCGTGGTGCAGCAACGGCAGCATCATCGACAGCAGCGTCGATTCCTGACCGCCGTGCATGCTGCTGCTGGAGGTAAACATGGCTGCGGGTTTGCCAACGAGGGCGTGCTTCATCCAGAGACCGCCTGTGCCGTCCCAGAAGTGTTTCATGGCGCCTGCCATATTGCCAAAGCGCGTCGGGCTGCCGAGCGCTAAACCGATGCACGCTTCTAAGTCTGACAGTTCTGCATAAGGCGCGCCGCTGTCAGGGATGGCGGATTCGGTGGCGACACAAACGGTGGAGATTTTCGGTACGGTGCGCACACGAGCGCGTGCTCCAGGAACGGTTTCAATGCCGCGTGCGATGAGTTGCGCCATTTGGCGTGTGGCGCCGTGCTGGCTGTAATACAGCACCAGTATTTCTTTGTCGGTTATCATGCGCGCATTATAGGGACTCAATACCAGTATGCAAAGTCAGGAACTCTTTTCTTTTATTCGTTTTGTCATCGCGCGCTTTCGTCAGGATCGCTGCGTGCAGATTGCGGCGAGCCTGACGTTTACCACCTTGCTCTCGGTGGTGCCCTTGATTACCATCGCGCTGACCTTGTTCTCCGCGTTTCCTGTATTTGGTGATTTTTCAACCCAGATCAAAACGTATTTGCTGGGTAACCTGATGCCTGAGACGGCAGGGCGCGTGATTACCCATTACATGGAGCAGTTTGCCGAAAGCGCAGGGCGACTGAGTGCGCTGGGTGTCTTGTTCCTGACGGTGACGGCGATGCTGATGATGCTGACCATTGATCACGCGTTTAACACCATCTGGCGCGTAAGTCGTCCGCGCACCATGTTAAAGCGGCTGGTGATTTACTGGGCAGTGCTAACTCTGGCGCCTGTGCTGGTGGGGGCGAGCTTGTCGCTGACCTCCTGGCTGGTCGGCCTGTCGATGGGCTATGCGAAGAATATTCCAATATTCGGTGTGGGGATGCTCAAGGCGTTGCCGGTCATTTTTACAACGCTAGCCTTTGCGATGCTGTTCCGTCTGGTACCCAATCGGTATGTGCCGTTGACTCACGCACTGATAGGCGGGATCGTCGCATCCGCCTTGTTTGAAACGATGAATCGCGTGTTCGGCTATTACATCAGTCATTTTCCGACCTATAAACTTGTCTACGGTGCATTCGCCAGCGTACCGATCTTTCTGATGTGGGTGTATTTTTCCTGGCTGACCATCTTGCTGGGCGCGGTGGTATCCGCCTCCTTGCCGCACTGGCGCACCAGGCAGGCTCACTATTTACCGGCAGTCGTAAAAATGCTTGATGCGCTGCGGGTATTGAGGTTGATGTCTGAGGGGATGCAGCAGGGTGTGGTGATGACGATCCCTGCGTTGTCCAAAAGCCTGCACCTGGGATTTTTTACGCTGGAGGACATTATCGAGCGACTGGTGAGCGCGGATCTGGTGCGCAAGGCGGAAGGTCATGGCTGGCTAATGATGCGTGATGCGGCGCATATTCAGGCGACTGAATTGCTACATTTGTTCGTGCTTGACCGGAGCAGTTTATTGGCTGAGGCAGGGGATGACCCGTTAAAGTTGTGGCTGGCAAGCTGTGCCGCCAGTCTTGAAAAAAACACCGAAGTCAGTTTGCAAACCCTGTTCGATCAGGCCGCTTGAGGTGACGCGCGTAAAGGTAATAGTTGAGCATAGTCTGCGCAATCGTTTAGAATGCGCGAATTGCTCATTGGAAATAGAACTTGCCTGCGCCCTCTCTAGTCGAAATTCGCGACCTTAACTTCACCTATGATAAGCGCCCTGTCCTGCAGGGTATCAATATGACGTTTCCGAAGGGAAAGTTAATTGCAATCATGGGATTGAGCGGTTGTGGTAAGACGACCCTGCTGCGTCATATCGGCGGTGCGTTAAAGCCGACACGCGGCTACGTCAAATTTGACGGTCAGGTGATGCATGAGCTCGACGCGCGTGGGCTGTATCTGATGCGTCGCAAAATGGGCATGCTGTTTCAGTTCGGCGCGCTGTTCACCGATATGTCGGTGTATGACAACGTCGCCTTTCAAATGCGTGAACATACCGATTTGTCAGAAGAGATGATACACAATCTGGTCGTCATGAAGCTCAATGCAGTCGGCTTGCGCGGGGCGCAGCATATGATGCCATCTGAATTGTCCGGCGGGATGGCGCGGCGCGTAGCACTGGCCAGAACCATGGCGCTGGACCCGATGCTGGTAATGTACGACGAGCCGTTCGCGGGGCTTGATCCGATATCGATGACGGTGATAGGCGATTTGATCCGCAGTCTGAACGATGCGCTGGGTGCGACCTCGATCATCGTCACGCACGATATTCAGGAGTCGCTCAAGATCGTTGACTATGTTTATTTTATGGCAAACGGCGTGATTGTTTCGGAAGGTACGCCGGATGAACTTCGCGCCTGCGACACGGATTTTGTCCGTCAGTTTGTGCACGGCGAGATGGACGGGCCGGTACCATTTCACTATCCCGGCGTTGATTATCGCCAGGCTTTAAATTTACGGGCATGAAATTATGGCAGTCGTTCAAACTATAAGGGCCATTGGCCATCGCATTGTCGACACCGTCTGGCGTATCGGTGTGGCGGCGCGTTTTTTCTTTCTGACCTTGCTGTATTCGGGGAACTGCTTAAGGCGTTTTCATCTGGTCATCAAGGAATTGTTCTCGACCGGTGTGATGTCCTTGATTATCATCATCGTAGCAGGCCTGTTTGTCGGGATGGTATTAGGGCTGCAAGGCTATGAAACGCTCAAGCGCTATGGCTCTGAGTCGGCGCTGGGCGTGATGGTCGCGTTAGGCTTGGTGCGAGAGTTAGGGCCTGTGATGGCCGCCTTGCTGTTCGCCAGTCGCGCGGGTTCTGCGATGACGGCTGAAATCGGCCTGATGAAGGCGACCGAACAAATTTCTGCGATGGAGATGATGGCCGTCAATCCGATCGCACGCATCGTCGCACCACGTTTTTGGGCCGGGGTGATTTCCATGCCGCTGCTGGCCGCGTTATTTAGCGCGGTGGGTATTTTCGGCGGTTATCTGGTCGGTGTCGTGCAGATTGGTGTCGATGAAGGGTCGTTCTGGTCACAGATGCAGGCGGCAGTTGATTTTCGTGAAGACATCCTGAACGGGGTGATCAAGAGCGTTGTGTTTGGCACGGTGGTGACGGTCATTGCCTTGTTTGAGGGCTTCGATGCGCCGCCGACCGCTGAAGGGGTGTCGGGCGCGACCACGCGCACCGTCGTCACATCGTCACTGGCGATTTTGATGTTGGACTTTGTATTGACTGCAATCATGTTTAGAGGGGCTTAAGAGATGGAACGGACAACATTGGATTTATGGGTAGGTATGTTTGTGGTGGCAGGAATCGGCGCGCTGGTAATGCTGGCGATGAAGGTCGGTAATCTGGGTACCTACAACGTGTCCGATACGTATCAGGTGCATGCCTATTTCTCCAATATCGGTGGCTTGAAGCCCAAGGCATCGATCCGGAGTGCCGGTGTGCTGGTGGGGCGTGTCACCTCTATTTCGCTCGATACTGAACGCTATGAGGCCAATGTGGTCATGAACGTGGACAAACGTTATCAGTTTCCTAAAGATACCTTCGCCAATATTCTGACGTCCGGTTTGCTGGGTGAGCAATATATCGGGCTGGTGCCGGGCGGCGAAACTGAGATGATCAAAGACGGCGATCTTTTAAAGCAAACGCAATCGGCCATGGTGCTGGAAGATTTGATCGGTAAATTTATGTACAGCAAGGCTGCAGAGCCTGCTAAAGAGGGGGCGAAATGAAGCGTATTTTATTGAGTATGGTGGTGGGTTTGTCATGTGTGGCGGCACAGGCTGAAATGCAGGCGCCCGATGCGATGATCAAGGACGTGGCTCAGGAAGTTATCGTCATCATCAAGCAGGATGCCGGTAGCAAGGCTGACAATCAGAAGAAAATTCTGGCGCTGGTCGATGCGCGTGTGGTGCCTAATTTCGATTTTACCCATATGACCCAATTGGCAGTGGGACGCTACTGGAAACAGGCAACGCCTGAGCAGCAAAAAGCGCTGGTGGCGGAATTCCGCAATATGCTGGTGCGCACTTACGCGAATGCCTTGTCGCTCTACCGCGATCAGAAGATTGAAGTCAGACCGGTCAAAATGAATGCGGGTGACAAAGATGTGGTCGTGAATACCCGCATCATTAAATCGAGCGGTCAACCGACACTGGTTGATTACAAAATGGAAAAAGAAGCGGATGGCTGGAAGGTCTATGACGTTGTGATCGAGGCGGTGAGCCTGGTGACGAATTATCGCGGACAATTCGCGACCACCATTCAGCAGTCGGGTGTTGACGGCTTGATCAAGGAGTTGTCCGGCATGAATGCGGGCCCTGCACACAAGGCAGACGCTAAGTGATCGAACAGACGAATGATGCGCTGGTGCTGAGCGGCCGTTTGACGATGTCGACGGTGCCCGCGCTCTACGAATCCGGTTTGAAAGTGCTCGCTGAAAAGGATGTGCTGGTAGATATGAGCCGAGTCGAAACCGTTGATTCGGCGGCGGTCAGTATGTTGCTCGGATGGTCAAGAGCCGCTCAAGCTCGTCAGGGTGCGCTGCGGGTCACGGGCATGCCGGCGGCGTTGCTGACGCTGGCTAATCTGTACGGCGTAGCCGAAATGTTGCCGCAGTAATGTGTTGTCGGTCAGGCACAGTCTGACCCCTTTTAAAACAATCCTAGGACAGACATGGTCACCCCGGAAAGCATCCAGCAGGACATCGCGCAAAACATGGCGACGACACATTTAACCGTTGTTGGCGACGGTCAGCATTTTGAAGCCATCGTTGTCAGCGATGAATTTGCCGGTAAGAGCCGTATCGGACGCCAGCAGTTGGTCTATAAGACGCTGGGCGATCGGATGAAGGGCGAAATTCACGCGCTGTCGATGAAAACCTATACACCTGAAGAATGGGAGAAAAACGGTAAGTAGGAAGTGGTAAGTTGTAAGTGGTAAGCAGTAAAACCACTCCCTACTCCCCACTCCCCACTCCCCCTAAATTATATGCAAAAACTAGCAATTCAAGGTGGTTATCGCCTCAATGGTGAAGTGAAAATTTCCGGTGCCAAAAATGCGGCGCTGCCTATCATGTGCGCGAGCCTGTTGACGGCGGATGCGTTGTTCTTAAGCAATCTGCCTGACATGCACGATGTAAAAACCATGGTCAGATTGTTGCAGCAAATGGGCGTTCGGATTGATGCAGATACCCAGGCGGCGACATTCAATGCCGCTGCCATGGATAAGCTCGAAGCGCCTTATGACATGGTGAAAACCATGCGTGCAGCGATTTTAGTGTTAGGTCCCTTGTTGACGCGATTTGGCGAGGCGCGCGTGTCGCTGCCGGGCGGTTGTGCGATTGGTTCTCGTCCGGTGGATTTGCATATCAAAGGCCTGCAGGCGATGGGCGCAACGATTCATATCGAGCACGGTTATATCCATGCAACCGCAAAACGCCTGCAGGGTGCGCGCATTTGCTTCGATTTGATCAGCGTGACCGGCACGGAAAATCTGATGATGGCCGCGGTGCTCGCTGAGGGCGTCACGGTGCTGGAAAATGCCGCGCGTGAACCCGAAGTCGTTGATCTGGCGAACTGTCTGATTGCGATGGGGGCGAAGATCGAAGGCGCGGGCAGCGATAAGATTACGATTTTGGGTGTGGATGCGCTGCATGGGGCTGAGTATGCGGTGATGCCTGATCGCATTGAGAGTGGCACATTTCTGGTCGCTGCCGCAGCCACTGGCGGACACATTACGCTGACCGGTGCCCGTGCTGATACGCTGGACAATGTGCTGGATAAATTGCGTGAGGCGGGGGCTTCGATTGATGTAGCGGCCGACCGGATTTCGATTGCTATGAATAGTCGTCCGCGAGCGGTGAATTTGCGCACCGCGCCATATCCTGCCTTTCCGACCGATATGCAGGCGCAGTTTATGGCGATGAATGCGATTGCAGAGGGAAATTCGAAAGTGGTTGAGACTATTTTTGAAAATCGCTTTATGCATGTTCAAGAGTTGCAACGCTTAGGTGCACAGATCGAGATCGAAGGAAATACCGCTGTGATTCAAGGGTGCGCGCAACTTGAAGGTGCGAATGTGATGGCGACCGATTTGCGTGCCTCTGCATCACTTGTGATTGCAGGTATGGTGGCACAGGGTGAAACCATCGTGGATCGCATTTACCATTTAGATCGTGGTTACGAACACATAGAAGCGAAGCTGTCCGCGCTGGGCGCGAAGATACGAAGAATTCAGTGAAGAGGGAATGGGGAATGGAGAAGGGGCGATGGTTCAGAGGGTTTTACCCTTAACCCTTCCCTTTTGAGTGCCGCAGGCACGATCTCTTCCCCGGAAATACCTTATATAACGAAATTGTGAATACTAAATTATGATTACCATAGCACTGTCCAAAGGCCGTATTTTTGAAGAAACCATGCCCTTGCTGGCGGCAGCAGGCATCACGGCGCTGGATGATCCTGAAACGTCGCGCAAACTGATACTGGATACCAATCGCAGCGACGTGCGTCTGATTATCGTCAGGGCGTCTGACGTGCCAACCTACGTGCAATATGGCGCAGCCGATATTGGCGTGGCGGGTAAAGATGTTTTAAATGAACATGGCGGTCAAGGTTTGTATCAGCCGCTGGACTTGAATATTGCGCGCTGCCGCATGATGGTAGCCGTGCATAATGATTTCGATTACGAATCTGCGGTTAAACAAGGCGCGCGGCTGCGTGTGGCGACCAAGTACGTCAAGGCCGCACGCGACCATTTCGCCGCTAAAGGCGTGCATATTGACCTGATCAAACTATACGGTTCGATGGAGTTGGCGCCGCTGGTCGGCTTGTCCGATGTGATTGTGGATTTGGTCAGCAGTGGTGGAACGCTCAAAGCCAACCATTTGAAAGCCGTTGAACATATCAGCGATATTTCCTCAAGACTGGTGGTCAATCAGGCAGCGTTGAAATTAAAACACGATCAGATTCAGCCTATGCTGGATGCTTTTGCGCAGGCGCTTGTAAAATAAGGTGTGGTCATGAAAATCAGACAATTATCGAGCAGTAGTACAAATTTCAGTGCAGAGTTAGATGCCTTGCTGGCTTATGAGGCAACGGCGGATGAAAAATTGGAAGCGACGGTCGCGGCCATTCTGTTGGATGTGAAAAAGCGCGGCGATGAAGCGGTGCTGGAATACACCAGCCGGTTTGACCGACTGTCGTTGCCGGATGCTGCGGCGATGGAATTGCCACGTGAAGAATTGCGCGCGGCCTTTGATGGTTTGCCAGCGGAACAACGTACCGCATTGGAAGCGGCGGCAGCACGGGTCACCGAATATCACCAGCAGCAAGTTCAGGCGTCCTGGAGTTATACCGATGCCGATGGTACCTTGCTGGGTCAGCAGGTCACACCACTGGATCGTGTGGGTTTGTATGTGCCAGGTGGCAAGGCGGCTTATCCTTCTTCTGTATTGATGAATGCCTTGCCAGCCAAAGTGGCGGGCGTGGCGGAATTGATTATGGTGGTGCCGACGCCAGACGGCGTAAAAAATCAGTTGGTGCTGGCGGCAGCGTACCTTGCAGGTGTGGATCGAGTGTTTACCATTGGTGGCGCGCAAGCCGTAGCGGCCTTAGCCTATGGCACAGCAACGATTCCTAAGGTAGACAAGATTGTGGGTCCCGGCAATGCCTATGTGGCATCAGCGAAACGGCGTGTGTTCGGAATCTGCGGCATTGATATGATTGCGGGTCCTTCGGAAATTCTGGTGATTTGCGACGGGCAGACTAATCCTGATTGGATTGCGATGGATTTATTTTCGCAGGCTGAGCATGATGAATTGGCGCAGGCCATCTTGCTCTCGCCGGATGCGGATTTTATCGCAGCGGTCGCAGCGAGTGCGAATCGCTTACTAGAACAGATGCCACGCCGTGAAATTATAAAGACCGCACTGGAAAATCGCGGAGCATTGATCCACGTGGCGAGTCTGGATGAGGCGTGTGAAATCAGCAACCGCATTGCACCAGAGCATCTGGAGATGTCGGTTGAGCATCCACAGGAATACCTGTCTAAACTCAAGCACGCAGGTGCCATCTTCATGGGGCGCTATACATCGGAATCCTTGGGCGATTATTGTGCCGGACCGAATCACGTGTTGCCAACATCAGGCACAGCGCGCTTTTCATCTCCGCTGGGCGTCTACGACTTTCAAAAGCGTAGCAGTTTGATACAAGTCTCACCTGAGGGCGCGCAGACGCTGGGAAAAATAGCCGCAACGTTAGCTTTTGGTGAAGGATTGCAGGCGCATGCGCAATCTGCGCTGTATAGAACGAAATAATTTAAAAAAAAGTTAAAAAGCAGTTGACATCATCATCGCAAACGATGACAATGCTGCTCCAGTTTTGGAGGGGTGGCCGAGTGGTTAAAGGCATCAGACTGTAAATCTGACCTCTCAGAGTACGAAGGTTCGAATCCTTCCCCCTCCACCAAAATTTAGTTTAAGTCTGGCTTGTGGTATGCAGACTTGACAACGTTGTTTGATAGGAATACTTGCGGGTGTAGCTCAATGGTAGAGCAGAAGTTTTCCAAACTTACGACGAGGGTTCGATCCCCTTCACCCGCTCCAGTAAAATTCCGCCCATGTGGCTCAGTGGTAGAGCACTCCCTTGGTAAGGGAGAGGTCGCGAGTCCGATTCTCGCCATGGGCACCA
>JBAXJT010000040.1:0-23618 GCA_037137715.1 Nitrosomonadales bacterium | reverse complement strand
CCTGGGTCAACCGAAAGTCGGCACGCTGGGTCAATATTCGGTCGGCCTCAACAATCAGACGTCCCCAGCAAGGTGTGCGTATCTTTTCAGATCACCAAGAGGCCATTGACGCACTACACGAACTGGCCAACTGTAAACGCGAATAACCGTCTGCCCCCGGAAGTCAGTGATATTCACTCCCCGGAACAGCGCGGCGAACCTAGCTTACGGAAGCCCCCCTTTCAGGAAGCAGCAGCACGGCTATTCACGCTGATGATCAGCACGCCGGCCAGCACCAAAGACGAACCGGCTATTTGCAGCAGCGAGATGGTCTCATTGAGAAACAAGTACGCCATATAGATGGTGCTGACCGGACCTACAGAACCGATCAGCGATGCGCTGCCAGAACCAATGCGACGAATGGCATAGGACAACATAAACACCGGCAAGACGGTGGAGAATATCGCCATCGCGATCGACAATTCATAAACACGAAACGGCAAATCAAGCGCACTGATGGGCCGCATCAGCAAAAACTGCAACAAACTGGCAAGGCTTGCAACCACCATCGCATAGGCGGTAAAACGGGTCGTGCCAATGCGCTTGATCGCGTGTCCTACCCCCACCAGATAGGTCGAATAGGACAGCGTACTCAAAAAAACCAGCGTTGCACCCAAGACGACACTGCCGCCTTGTTTCATGCCGACATCATGCAAAAATACCAGTGCAATGCCGGCATAGCTCAACGCCATCGCCGCGATCACCTTTTTGCCTATCGCGCGCTTATCAATCAAGGCTGAGAGGATCACCGTCATGGTGGGGTAGAGGAATAAAATCAGCCGTTCCAGACCGGCAGAGATGTATTGCAGTCCGAGAAAATCGAGGAAACTGGACAGGTAATAGCCGATCAATCCCAATATCAATATCAGCATTTTGTCATGGGTAGTGAGCGGTTGAGCGTGCTGATACCTGATCCACAGCGCCACACCGATAAAAAACGGCACTGAAAACGCCATACGCAATGCCAATAAAGTGATTGCATCCACGCCATCGAGATAAGCCAGCTTGACCAGTATCGCCTTCGCCGAGAATCCCACGGCCGCTAACAGCGCCAGCATCACGCCTAAGAGCGCATTCCGGTTGACCATCGTATTATTCATTTTGCATTAAATATAACCTATTGATTAAATTGCTTTATTCGATTGACTCCGCTGACCAGTGCTTTAATTGCGGCGGTGACGATGTTGGAGTCGATACCCACACCGTAACATTCGTTGCCGCCACCGGCCTCGATAATTTCAATAAAGGCACAGGCGCGGGCATCGCCGCACTCGGCACTTTGACTCATCGAACACTCATCGTAGCCGCGTACGTGCAGATTGATTCCCGCACTTTTAAAGGCATGAACGGCGGCATCAATCGGGCCGTTACCCTCGCCTGTCAACACGTTTGCAACGCCGTTGATTTCCACTTCGAGCCTGATGCCTTGCCGCGCGCCCTGCTCAAAAAGTTGGTGATTGCAATAATTTACCGGCGCCACGCTCGCCAAATAGCGCGTTTGAAATAACTGCCAAATGTCGGCGGAACTGATTTCACCCCCGTCGCTATCCGCGTGTTGCTGCACCACAGCTGAAAATTCCACTTGCAAGCGGCGCGGCATCGTCACGCCGTAGTCCGTTTCCATCAAGTAGGCAATGCCGCCCTTGCCCGACTGGCTGTTCACCCGAATCACCGAATCATAACTGCGCCCGGCATCTTTCGGGTCGAGCGGCAAATATGGCACGTTCCAGCGCGCATCCGGCTGTTGTGCAGCAAAGCCCTTCTTGATCGCATCCTGATGCGAGCCGGAAAAGGCGGTAAACACCAGATCGCCGGCATAGGGATGACGCGGATGTATCGGCAACTGGTTGCAATATTCAACCGTGCGCGCCACCGCATTGATATCGGAAAAATCAAGTCCGGGTGCGACGCCTTGCGTGTAGAGATTCAACGCCAGCGTCACCAGATCGACATTGCCGGTGCGCTCGCCATTGCCAAACAAGCAGCCTTCCACGCGATCCGCCCCCGCCATCAAGCCCAATTCAACCGCCGCCACCGCCGTGCCCCGGTCATTATGCGCATGCAAGCTGAGGATCACGCTGTCGCGCCGGGCAAGATGACGATGCATCCATTCAATCTGATCGGCGTAAATATTGGGCGTCGCGACTTCAACCGTGGCTGGCAGATTCAAAATCACCTTATTGTCCGGTGTCGCGCCCCATGCGCAGGTGACGGCATCGCAAATCTCCAGCGCGAAATCAAGTTCCGTCGCGGTAAAGGCCTCTGGACTGTATTGCAACACCCATTCCGTCTCCGGTTGCTCGGCGGCCAGTTGTTTAACCTGCGTCACTGCCGCCACCGCCATCGCGATCACTTCCGCGCGACTCATGCCAAACACCGTCTCGCGAAAGGTCTCGGAGGTCGCATTATAGACATGCACGATAGCCCGGCGCGCGCCACGCAACGACGCCATGGTGCGTGTAATCAAATGCTCACGCGCCGCCGTCAACACTTCGATGGTGACGTCATCTGGAATCTGACGATCCTCGATCAGGCTGCGCACAAAGTCGAACTCCGTCTGCGAAGCGGAAGGAAAGGCAATTTCAATCTCCTTAAAGCCAATCTCGCACAACATGCGGAACATGCGCATCTTGCGTTCGGCATTCATCGGCTCAAACAAGGACTGATTGCCGTCGCGCAAATCCGAACTCATCCAGATCGGATGTTGCGTAATCGTTCGACCCGGCCACTGACGATCGACAAGATTGATGGCCGGAAACGGCTGGTATTTATTGGCGTGTGACATGAAGGCGGCCCCTGAAAAAACAATGGTGCAATGTTAAACAAAAGCCGCCGGCAGGTGCTTGCGTTTCAGGGTTACTTTACAGAAATTTAGCAATTTAGTTGCGCACAAAATCAAGATAACTTATATTTATTGCCAATTTAAATAATCAGCGAGAATTTTATGCAATTGGATCACTATGATATTCAGCTGCTGCGCGTGTTGCAGGAAGAAGGCCGCATCAGCAATCAGGATTTGGCCGAGCGCATCGGTTTATCGGCATCGCCCTGTCTGCGACGCTTACGCACACTGGAAGAATCCGGACTGATTACCGGCTACCGCGCGCTGCTCGATGCAAAAAAATTGGGATTATCACTGATGGCGCTGATCCACATTTCCATGGATCAACACACACCTGAACGCTTTGGCAACTTCGAAACCCGCGTAGCTTTAATGCCCGAAGTGCTCGAATGCCTGCTCATCACAGGCCAGGATGCCGACTACCAGCTCAAAGTCGTCGTCAAAGATATGGATGGCTACCAGGAATTACTGCTCAACCGCCTGACCCGAATTGAGGGAGTCACCGGCGTCCACTCCAGCTTCGTGCTGCGCCGCGTCCTGGATAGAACCGCGCTGCCGGTGTAACCCGGCACAAGGGCCAAGTTTAAGTCGATGTTTTGTGCGGTAATTGGCATACCTACTTGCCGTTTTTAAAGCGAGTTCATGACACTTGATACACCAACGTTTTTAGCCCCTAGGCAGACGAGTCATTGCTACACCTGCCGAATCTCCTAAGATTTAAATTAATAATCAGATAGTTAAAATATTTCTCTGTTAGCGCTACAAAACACAACGCTCACGTTGCGCGACAAACACCGGACGGCTGTGGAATAATGCACGACTGTGGAATTTCTATGCTCTTCATGCCTGCCATTACTTTAGCCACGCTGCATACCGGCGACATCGCCACCATCACCGCGATCCATGCCGAAGAAGCATTGCATCAGCGACTGCTGGCGCTTGGCTTTCGTTCCGGCCGAACGATCGAACTGATACGCAAAGCCAGCTTCGGCGGACCGCTACAGGTGCGCATCGGCACGACAGACATCCTGCTGCGGCGTCTGGAAGCTGCCAAGATCAGGGTCTGCAAGCCATGAAGCGCGTCGCCTTACTGGGTATGCCCAATACCGGCAAATCCACGCTGTTCAACCGCATGACGGGCGGTGCAGCAAGGGTCGGCAACTGGCCTGGGATTACCGTCGAACTGCTTAGCGGGAAAATCCTGCTGGGCGCCGACATGGTTGAAATCATCGACCTGCCCGGCATCTATGATTTGCACGGCTATTCTGACGATGAACAGGTGGTGCGGCATTTCTTGCATGACAATGTGCCGGATCTCGCGCTGGTGATCCTGAACGCGACGCAGATCGAACGCCAGATGAGTCTGCTTCTGCAGCTCAAACAGCTCAACATGAATATAGTCGTGCTGCTCAATATGTCGGATGAAGCGAAGCAATACGGCATCAGCATCGACAGCCGCAAGATGTCCGAGATGCTGCAAATGCCCGTTTTCCAGCTGAGCGGCAAATACGGCACGGGCTACCAGGAAGCCTTGCAGGCGGTCACCCGCGCGCTGCGCTACCCGACACCCGGCATGGCTGACAATGTACGCACCCAGCTCGAGCAGGACGAACACATCGAAGTCGAAATGGCGCGCGTGTTAAAGAGCGCGGTACAAATTCCTTCCCGCCTACCTGAAAATCTCACCGAAAAACTGGATCGCGTGATGCTGCATCCGGTGCTGGGGCTGCCGATTTTCTTCGGCATCATGTATCTATTATTTCAGGGCATCTTCTTTTTCGGCCAGCCGCTGCAAAACGGCATCGGCCAACTGCTCACCTGGCTGCGCGAGACCGCACTCACTCCCGCTCTTGCAGGTCTGCCACCGGCCCTGCAAGGCTTGCTGCTGGACGGCATCTACAACGGCATCGCAACGGTCGCCGCCTTCGTCCCTGTCATCGTATTATTCTTCCTGCTAATGGCGATCGTCGAGGATAGCGGCTATTTGTCGCGCGCCGCCTTCCTGATGGATGCGCTGATGGCGAAAATGGGGCTGGACGGGCGTGGTTTCGTGATGCTGCTGATGGGCTTTGGTTGTAACGTGCCGGCGCTGATGGGAACCCGCGTAATGCGCTCACGCGCCATGCGCCTTTTGACCATGCTGATCATCCCGTTCTCGCTGTGCTCTGCGCGCTTGCAGGTGTTCGTATTCATCACCGCTGCCCTGTTCAGTGCACATGCAGCGCCGCTCGTGCTGTTCAGCCTGTATCTGTTCAGTTTTGCAGCAGCCATACTCACCGCCCTGCTGTTCAAGCGGCAATTCGCCAACAGTGAACCCTTTGTGCTGGAGTTGCCGCCCTACCGCTTCCCCACCCTGCGACAAATGGTCTTGCGCGGCTATCTTGAAGTCACCCACTTCCTGCGCCGCGCCAGCACCTTCATCATCGCAGGCGTAGTACTGGTCTGGCTGCTCACCCATATCCCCTTCACGGCTCAACCTGCGAGTCCAGAAACGTTATCGGGCATGCTAGGCAGTCTGCTGCATCCCTTTTTTGCGCCGATTGGCATCAACGAACAGCTCACCATCGCGCTGCTGTTTGGTTTTGTCGCCAAGGAAATCGTCATCGGTTCGCTGGCGGTGATCTACGGACTGACAGGCAATGCGCTCAGCGGCGCTCTGGCCGCCCAACTCGACTGGGTGCAAGCCTATAGTTTCATGCTGTTCACGCTGATCTACACGCCCTGCCTGTCCACGATCGCCACGCTCAAAAGCGAATCAAAGAGCCGCAGTTTTACCCTGCTCGCCCTCGTCTGGTCGTTAGCACTCGCCTGGCTGGTCAGCTTTGTTTTTTATCAGGGCGCACGGGCGCTAGGGTACTAAATTTATTTAGCAGGTACAGATGATGCAGGTGAAATGGACGTATCGTCCAATATCTGGAAGAAAACCTCATCGCTCTTGATCATGCCCAACTCGCTGCGCGCACGCTCTTCGATCGCTTCAGTGCCCTGTTTCAAATCGCGCACCTCCGCATCCAGCAAGCCATTCCGCATCTGGGTCTTCTGATTAATCTGCTGCTCTACCGCAACCTGACGGTGTAAATCCTGCACTTTGAGCCAGCCGCCCCGGCCCAGCCAAAGCGGATATTGCAATAGCAACAGTAACACGATCAATATCAGTGTGATGATTTTCATAGATACAGGATGAGTCTTTCGACTTACTCAAAGACAACCCGGTTAATACCACACAAAAAAACGCCCCCGGCCTAAACCTGGGGCGAATATTTTATTCCTGAACCTGAACTTCCTAGTTCAGTTGATAAAATGCATCGAGGCCGGGATAAGAGGCCACTTCACCCAAATCCTCTTCGATGCGCAACAACTGATTGTATTTCGCCATACGATCCGAACGGGAAGCAGAACCCGTCTTGATCTGCAGCGCATTGGTCGCAACCGCGATATCGGCAATCGTGCTGTCTTCCGTCTCGCCCGAGCGATGAGAAATCACGGCGGTGTACCCTGCGCGTTTGGCCATTTCAATCGCGGCAAACGTCTCAGTCAGCGTACCGATTTGGTTGACCTTGATCAGGATGGAGTTAGCGATACCGCGGCGAATCCCCTCGCGCAAAATCTTGGTGTTGGTAACGAAGACGTCGTCGCCGACGATCTGGATGGTTTTACCCAGACGATCAGTCATCAATTTCCAGCCGTCCCAGTCGTTTTCAGCCATGCCGTCTTCGATGCTGATGATAGGGTACTTGTCGACCCAGCTCGCGTACAGATCAACCATTTGCGCTGATGTCAGCACTAAGCCATCCGCCTTCAGATGATACATGCCATCCTTGTAGAATTCGGAAGAAGCCGGATCCATCCCGATCGCGATATCCGCACCCGGTACATAGCCTGCCGCTTCTATCGCTTCGACGATCACCTTCAGTGCGCCTTCATTCGAACCCAGAGACGGTGCAAAGCCGCCTTCATCGCCAACCGTGGTTGGCAGACCGCGTTTATGCAAGACCGCTTTCAGGGCGTGGAATACTTCGGTGCCGTAACGCAACGCTTCGTGAAAACTCGGAGCACCAACCGGAATGATCATGAATTCCTGCATATCTGCGCCGCCCACTGCATGTGCGCCACCGTTGATGACATTCATCATCGGCACCGGTAACTGCATCTTGGCAGAACCGCCCAGATAACGGTACAGCGGCAGACCGGATTCTTCAGCTGCTGCACGGGCGACCGCCATTGATACCGCGAGAATCGCATTCGCACCCAGACGTGACTTGTTTTCAGTACCATCGAGTTCGATCATGGTCTGATCGATATAGGCTTGCTCCATCGCTTCGAGTCCGATGATCGCTTCGGCGATTTCGGTGTTGACATACTCCACCGCCTTCAAGACGCCACGACCCAGATAACGACCCTTGTCGCCATCGCGCAATTCCATCGCTTCGCGCTCACCGGTAGAGGCGCCGGACGGCACAGCCGCGCGTCCCATCACACCGGATTCGAGTAAAACATCCGCTTCGACAGTCGGGTTGCCGCGCGAATCCAGAATTTCACGGGCGATCACATCAACAATTGCACTCATTTTTTTATCCTCAACAATTCAAAACATTAATAACTTCAAATAAACAGCCGCGCGGAGATGCGCAGCAAATTCTTATACGTTCTTCAAATCCACGGTCTCTTCAATCAAACCCTGCAGCTTAACGGTCTGATCGAGCACCATCAGCGTCTTCAACAGCGCCTTCAGATGACCCAGCGGGAAGGCGTTAGGACCATCCGACAACGCCTTGGACGGCGTCGGATGCGTTTCCATAAACAGACCCGAGATTCCGGCTGCCACTGCGGCACGCGCCAATACCGGCACAAATTCACGCTGACCGCCCGACACCGTACCCTGACCGCCCGGCAACTGCACCGAATGGGTGGCATCGAACACCACCGGGCAATGCGTATTGCGCATTACAGCCAGCGAGCGCATATCGGACACCAAATTATTGTAGCCGAATGACGCACCGCGTTCACACACCATGATGTTGTCCACACCGCTCACATCACGCGCTTTTTCAACCACATTCTGCATATCCCAGGGAGACAGGAACTGCCCCTTCTTGATATTCACGGGTTTCCCGCAACGTGCGACCGCATGAATGAAGTCCGTCTGACGACACAAAAATGCCGGCGTCTGCAACACATCCACCACGGAGGCCACCGGGCCAATTTCCTCTATGCTATGCACATCGGTGAGGACGTTGACACCCAGTTGCGACTTCACATCAGAGAGGATCTTCAAACCCGCATCGAGGCCAAAGCCACGAAACGATTTACCCGAACTGCGATTGGCCTTGTCGTATGAAGACTTGTAAATGAACGGTAAGTTCAATTCAAGGCAAATTTCCTGCAACGCACCGGCCGTATCGATCGCCATTTGCGCCGACTCGATCACGCAAGGACCTGCGATCAGGAACAACGGCTGATCAAGCCCTGCTTCAAAATTGCATAACTTCATGCCGATGCCCCTTGCGTTGCCTGACGTTGCAAGGCTGCGGTAACAAAGGCGCTGAACAGAGGATGACCTGTGCGCGGCGTGGAAGTAAACTCGGGATGGAACTGCACGCCCACGAACCACGGGTGCATAGATTGCGGTAACTCCATGATTTCAGGCAGATTTTCTGTCGGCGTGCGTGCAGAGATAATCAAACCGGTCTTTTCGAGTTCAGGCACGTAATGATTATTCACTTCGTAGCGATGGCGATGGCGCTCATTGACTTCATCACCATAGATGCGCTGCGCCAACGTGCCGGCACTGATCGGACAGCGCTGCGAACCCAGACGCATCGTGCCGCCCAGATCGGAGTCATTGCTGCGTGTCTCGACGCGGCCTTCGCGGTCGCGCCATTCGGTGATTAAAGCCACCACCGGATGTTCCGTTTCAGGATTGAGCTCGGTGCTGTTCGCATCCGTCATGCCGGAGACATGACGCGCATATTCAATCACGGCCAGCTGCATGCCTAAACAGATACCGAGGTAGGGCACCTTGTTTTCACGCGCATAACGAATTGCGGCAATCTTGCCTTCCGTACCGCGCGCGCCGAAGCCACCGGGCACCAGTATCGCATCAAAATGCGCCAAGGCCTCTGTACCGGCTGTCTCCAGCACTTCAGAATCGATGTATTCGATATTGACGCGCGTTTCAGTATGAATCCCCGCATGGCGCAACGCTTCGATCAAGGACTTGTACGACTCGGTCAGTTCAACGTACTTGCCGACCATGGCGATGGTAATGTCATGCTGCGGATTTTCCAGCGAATACACAAGGCGAGCCCACACCGACAAATCAGCCGGCGGCAAATCCAGCTTTAATTCTTCGCAAACGATGCGATCCAAGCCCTGATCATTGAGCATTTGCGGAATCATGTAGATGCTCTTGGCATCCCACATCGAAATCACCGCCTCTTCGCGCACGTTGGCGAAAAGGGAAATTTTTGCGCGCTCATCGTCCGGAATAGGACGATCGGCACGGCACAACAACGCGGTCGGAAAAATCCCGATTTCACGCAATTTTTGGACGCTGTGCTGAGTGGGCTTAGTCTTCAATTCACCTGCTGTCGCGATATACGGCACCAGGGTCAGATGCACGTAGGCCACCTGATTACGTCCCATGCGCAACCCCATCTGACGCGCAGCTTCCAAGAACGGCAGCGATTCAATATCGCCCACCGTGCCGCCGATTTCAACGATCGCCACATCAACGATGCCGTCAGGATAAGCTGCCGCGCCGCGTTCGACGAAAGCCTGAATTTCATTGGTGATATGCGGAATCACCTGCACCGTCTTGCCCAGATACTCGCCGCGGCGCTCCTTGCGGATTACGCTCTCGTAAATCTGGCCTGTCGTAAAGTTGTTGGCTTTGCGCATCTTGGCGGAAATAAACCGCTCGTAATGCCCCAAATCCAGATCAGTTTCCGCGCCGTCTTCGGTGACAAACACCTCGCCGTGCTGGAACGGGCTCATCGTGCCCGGATCAACGTTGATGTAGGGATCGAGCTTGAGCATCGTGACTTTTAAGCCACGAGATTCGAGAATTGCCGCAAGGGAAGCGGCGGCGATACCCTTCCCGAGGGAAGAGACAACGCCACCTGTGATAAATATATACTTGGTCATGCGGATGCCCGGAAAAATGCTTTTGGTAAGGGGCGATGATACCGTAAAACCCCCGTCCTTCAAAATCCAATCAAAGCAAAACCGCCGAAAAACTCTAATTTTTATACTTCTTACACCGAACTCGCGTGTAACGATTGACAGACGACACTAAAAAAAACTACATTGCTCCATTATTTCAGTCACGCACTCAGGAGACCCCATGTCCGACATTCAGTCTGTAATGCACGAAAACCGTGTCTTTACCCCCTCAGCAGATTTCGTCAAACAGGCCAATGTTTCCGGCATGGAGGCTTATCAGGCTTTATGCGCCGAAGCGTCCAAGGACTACAGCGGTTTTTGGGCTCGCCTTGCGCGTGAAACGCTGCAATGGAAAAAGCCATTTACCAAGACGCTCGACGAGAGCAATGCGCCCTTCTATAAGTGGTTCGAGGATGGTGAACTGAACGTTTCTTACAACTGTCTCGACACGCATCTGGCGGCAAGCGCCGACAAGACGGCCATCATCTTCGAAGCCGATGACGGCAAAGTAACCCGAATCAATTACCGCGACCTGCACGCACGGGTATGCCAGTTTGCCAATGGCTTGAAATCGCGCGGCATCAAGAAGGGCGATCGCGTCGTCATCTATATGCCGATGAGCATAGAAGCCGTGGTTGCAATGCAAGGCTGCGCGCGCATCGGCGCGATTCATTCTGTCGTATTCGGCGGCTTCTCCTCTAAGAGCCTGAATGAGCGCATCACTGATGCCAAAGCCTCTGCTGTGATTACCGCCGATGCACAAATGCGCGGCGGCCGCACCATGCCACTCAAACCCGCCGTCGATGAAGCCCTACTACTGGGCGGATGTGAATCGGTCCACACCGTCATCGTCTATCAGCGAGCCGCCTGCGATACCGCATGGAACGAGTCCAACAATATCTGGTGGCACGATCTAATCTCAGGACAAAGCAGCGAGTGCGAGCCTGAATGGGTAGGCGCGGAACATCCGCTGTTTATCCTCTACACTTCTGGTTCGACCGGCTCCCCCAAAGGCGTGCAGCATTCGAGCGCAGGCTATTTACTGGGTGCGATGATCTCGATGCAATGGGTATTCGACTACAAAAATACCGACGTTTTCTGGTGCACCGCTGACGTCGGCTGGATCACAGGCCACAGTTATGTCGCCTACGGCCCGCTGGCTATGGGTGGCACTCAGGTCATCTTTGAAGGGGTACCGACTTACCCTGATGCAGGGCGCTTCTGGAAAATGATACAAGATCACAAGGTCACGACCTTCTACACCGCGCCGACCGCAATCCGCTCATTGATCAAACTCGGTGGTGAACTGCCGAAACAATATGATTTGTCCAGCCTGCGTCTGCTGGGCTCTGTGGGTGAGCCGATCAATCCGGAAGCCTGGATGTGGTATTACAACACCGTCGGCGGCGCACGCTGCCCTATCGTCGACACCTGGTGGCAGACTGAAACCGGCTGTCACATGATCTCGCCGCTGCCCGGCGCGATGCCCATCAAACCCGGCACCTGCACCCTGCCGCTACCGGGCATTATGGCTACCATCGTCAATGAAGCTGGCGACGAAGTATTCGATCAGCATGGCGGATTCCTGGTCATCAAGAAACCGTTCCCGTCGCAGATCCGCACCATCTGGGGCGATCCTGAGCGTTACAAGAAGAGCTATTTCCCGGAAGAAATGCACGGCGCGTATCTGGCGGGCGATTCAGCGCACCGCGATGAAGACGGCTATTTCTGGATCATGGGCCGCATCGACGATGTACTGAATGTCTCAGGACACCGTCTGGGCACTATGGAGATCGAATCGGCGCTGGCATCTAATCCGCTGGTTGCGGAAGCCGCTGTAGTCGGACGCCCGCACGAAATTAAGGGCGAAGCCGTCGTCGCCTTCGTGGTGCTCAAAGGCGCGCATCCTGACACACCGGAAAAAGCGCGTGAAATCGCCGAGTTATTGCGCAACTGGGTCGCCAAGGAAATCGGCCCGATCGCTAAGCCCGATGAAATCCGCTTCGGTGAAAATCTGCCTAAGACGCGTTCAGGCAAGATCATGCGCCGCCTGTTGCGTGCAATAGCCAAGGGCGAGGAAATCACTCAAGACGTATCCACGCTGGAAAACCCGGCTATTCTCGATCAACTTAAGAATGCCGTCAGATAGGTTTCGGCGCAGCCTCGAATCATCGATTCGAGGCGAAGTCAAAACCCGGCAATTCTCGATCAACTTAAGAACGCCGTAAGGTAAGCAATTACTGCTTGCTGATTAACGCCCGCAATTGCGGGCGTTTTTTATTTGAATGACCCTGTTTTTAGATTGACCATATACCGACAACTCGGCTACCCTTGCAAGCTTTTTCTCTATCCGGTACTTAATCCCCTTGCTCAAACTGCTCTTTTCGCTGTTGCTGACCGCCTGCACACTGAGCGCACAGGCAGACGTTCAGGCCATCCCGCCCCGGATCACCTTACCTTGCGCACGCAATATCGAACTGATACTCAACGAAACGCCGCAATACAACGATCTATGGCAACGGCTGCGTGAAGGTTTTACGATGCGGCAAATGAACGATCCGCTCGTGACACGCCACGAACAATGGTATGCAACCCGCCCCGAGTATGTTGCCCGCATGATGACCCGAGCCAACCGTTATCTGTATTACATCACCACCGAAGTCGAGCGTCGCGGCATGCCCGCTGAAATCGCCTTACTGCCGATGATAGAAAGTGCATTTAATCCGGGCGCCTATTCGACCAGCAATGCCTCAGGTATCTGGCAATTCATTCCCTCCACCGGAAAAAATTTCGGTATGCGGCAAAACTGGTGGTATGACGGCCGGCGCGACATCATGGGCGCGACCAACGGCGCACTCGATTATCTGGAAAAGCTGCATACCATGTTTGGCGACTGGGAATTGGCGCTTGCGGCCTATAACTGGGGGGAAGGCTCGGTGCATCGCGCGCAGATGCGCAACCGCAAGCTCGGCCTGCCGGTCGATTACGCCAGCTTAAAAATGCCGGATGAAACCCGCAATTACCTGCCCAAACTGATCGCCATCAAAAATATCGTTGCCAATCCATCCAACTTTGGCCTGAGTCTGTCCGACATCCCCGACAAACCTTATTTCATGTCGGTCGCCACCACTAAACACATGGACATTGAACTGGCCGCACAACTGGCGGATATCAGTCGCGAAGAGTTTATTGCGCTCAATCCCGCTCACAACCGTCCGGTCATCTTGCAAAGTAAAAATGATTATATTTTGTTGCCGACTGACAGCGTCGTGACTTATAAAAACAATCTGGAAAGTTATGATAAACCGCTGGTGAGCTGGCAGGCCTATCGGGCCAAAAAAGGCGAACGGCTCGACCATCTGGCGCCGCGTTTCGGCCTGACACTGGAGCGCCTGAAATCGGTCAACGGGTTATCTGCGCGCGATAATCTGAGCGATGGCGAGGCGCTGCTGGTGCCGCTTAACGGGGATGTCGCAGAAAATGAAGGAGAGTTTGAAGCCTTCAATATGCACTTGCATCCAACGGCAAAAATTCACCGCGATGGGGCCTCGATCAAATACACCGCACACAGCGGCGACCCGCTGGACAAGCTCGCCTCCCGCTACCATGTCAGCGTCGCGAGCTTAAAGAACTGGCACAGCAAACCAAAGGGACGCGCTAAATCAGCGCACAGCACACACACAAAACCTACGCGCAGACATCGCTAACTTTATCCTTGAAAAGCTTTTCATCCACGAAAAACACGAAATTCACGAAATAAATATGTTGGTTTTGATTTTATTCCCCCAAACGGGTGAAAGCCCGACAAAATATAACCACATGAATTAGTTCGTTTTTTTAGTTACTTTGCGAGTTGCTGCCTTCAGCAGTATCCCTGCGAGAACCATTTCGTGGACAACAGCTGTATTTAGGTTTATCGACGCGTGATTTTTTTGGCGAATTCGTTAACGAAACGCCAGGCTCGCCAGGCTCGCAAGCCGCCTTTGATCAAACCAGACATGCCGCGCTGCCGCAGGACAACCAGGCTTAACACGCCAGCTGCCAGCATGACATGGCCGCGCACAAAGCTCACCGCCCGCCACGCGCCGTCGGCCAGACGAAACGCCGGCTGCAAATTCACGGCAATGTCCGCCAGCTGTTCGCGCTGAGCGCAGATGTTCGCCTGCAACACCTGACGGCGTGCCAGCATCGCCTGCCTGCGTTTAGTCATGTGCGCCATCCAGCCGTTCGCGATCGACTGCGAGTTCTGCCAAACTAGCAGAGAACAAGGTCGTTTTTCTGCGTGAAATACACACAAGCTTATTCGCCAGCAGTAAACCCGACACCACAAACAGCGCACCGAGACCGCCCAGCACCGCCAGTCGATACGTGTCCCAAAACAGCATAACGACAAACGTCGTCAGCAGCAGGATGCCCATACCGAAACAAAACAGCGCAGTGAAAAAATAAAGGAGCATCTGCTCTAATTGCAGACGCTCCTCATACAATTCATTTGCCAGCAACGCAAGCCTGGTGGACGCAACCGACGTCAGCGTGGACAACAATCGCCTGACCGAACCCAACAAGCCGGAATTGACTGCGGACATTAGCGACCGCGCGAAATCAACATACCCACCACAAGACCCACGCCAGCTGCAATCCCTACCGCACGCCATGGATTCTCATGCACATACTCATCCGTTGCACGCGCTGCCTGACGGGTTTTTTCCAGCATCGCTTCTTCAGCATCCGCCAGACGCACCCGTGCTGCGCTCAAACTGTCCTGAATGCGTTCGCGTGCCGCACTAACTTTTTCTCCTGCTTGACCTGCTGTGGCACGGAGCAACTCTTCGGCGTCAGACACCACCAGTTGCAAGTCCTGCATCAGCTTTTCCTTGCTGATGTCGTTTGTGCCCGATAAATTTTGACTCATGATGCTCTCCTGAACAGTTAAGTTGATGAATAAAATCCCTGCCACCTTTTTAATCCAATGCCGGCATCCCGTCAACCGATATTGACTGAAAATGGCAATGCACCACATGGCTTTCCGACACATTCACAGCGGTCGGGTAATGTTCCCGGCAAATATCCTGAACACAAGTGCAACGCGGCGCAAAATGACAACCGGCTGGCGGATTCGCCGGCGACGGCAAATCACCGGCCAGACGGATATATTCCCGCGCACCTTCATCGATACGCGGCACGGCCGAAAGCAATGCCTTCGTATAGGGGTGAGCCGGATGATTCAATACGTCGTCCGTGCTGCCGCGCTCAACGATGCGCCCCAGATACATCACACACACCTCATGCGCGAGATAAGCCACCACGGCCAGATTGTGCGTGATAAACAAATAGGAAAGATTCAATTCCTGTTGCAGCGACTTGAGCAAATTCAAAATTTGCGCCTGCACCGACACGTCCAGCGCACTGGTCGGCTCATCGCAAATCAGCAATCCCGGGGATACCGCAAGCGCTCGGGCGATTGCGATGCGCTGGCGCTGACCGCCTGAAAACTCATGCGGATAGCGCCATTTGGCCGCCCGTTCCAGCCCCACCTTATCGAGCAATCCGTCAATGTGCGCCTGACGCGCCGCGCTGTTAGCACCGACTTTCAGTGCGCTCATCCCCTCTTCGAGGATTTCAGCCACGCGCATCTTAGGATTGAGCGAGGCATAGGGGTCCTGAAACACCATCTGCATCGACGCGCGCGGCCCTCCGACCAACTCTCGCCCGTCGAACACAACACGGCCACCTGTGGGTGGAATCAGTTGCAGCAGCGCCTTGCCTAGCGTCGTCTTGCCGCACCCCGACTCGCCCACGATGGCGAGCGTTTTCCCCTGCGCGATCGAAAGCGAGACGCCATCCACGGCTTTGACCTGCCCCACGACCCGCTGCAAAATACCCTTGCGAATCGGAAAGTGAACTTGCAAGTCGGATACTTCTAGGATGCAGGATGCAGGATTCAGGATTGAGCCCTCGTCCCTTAAATTTAAAGTGACCTCCGGGGTGTCAATCCTAAGCCCTCTATCCTCAATCCTGTCTTTCTGATCCTCACCCCTGTTATACAAATGACATCGCACGCCCTGCCTGTCAGGCAGCGTTGTCCACGCCGGAGTCTGTTCGCGACACAAAGACCAGGCCCGATCGCAGCGCGGCGCAAAGCGGCACCCCTGAGCAATCGACCCCATAGGCGGCACACTGCCGGGAATCGCCGCCAGCGGCTGATCGCGCAATCCTGCCTGCGGCAGCGCGGCAAACAGTTTTTGTGTGTATGGGTGCAACGGTCGGGCGAATAATTCCTGACGAGATGCATGCTCGACAATCTGCCCTGCATACATGACGCCTACGCGATGCGCTGTTTCGGCCACCACACCCAAATCATGTGTGATCAGCAGCATCGCCATGCCTGTCGCCGCTTGCGTGTCGCGCAGCAATTGCAGCACCTGCGCCTGTATCGTGACATCAAGCGCCGTCGTCGGCTCATCAGCGACCAGCAAACGCGGCTTGCCTGCCAGCGCCATCGCGATCATCACGCGCTGCTTCATGCCGCCGGATAACTGAAACGGATATTCATTCACGCGCCGCGCGGCATCGGGAATTCCGACCCCGTCCAGCAACGCCACGCAGCGCTGTAACGCCGGATCGCCCGACAAACCCTGATGCAAGGCCAGCACCTCAATGATCTGCGCACCCACCGTCATCACAGGATTCAAGCTCAGACCCGGCTCCTGAAAAATCATCGCCATCGATCCGCCGCGAATGGAGCGCATCTCACGCTCAGGCAAATCAAACAAAGACGCACCGCCCAGCACGACGTCCCCCGACAGGTTGGCAACCCCGTCAGGCAGCAGCCGCATCAATGAGAGCGCCGTCATCGACTTGCCGCAGCCGGATTCCCCCAGCAGCGCAAAGGTCTCGCCCTTTGCTATCTCAAACGAAATCCCGTCCACGATGGCAAGCCCGCTGGCGAGTCCTGTAACCAGATCTTTGACTTTAAGCAGACTCATGAGCGGTTTAACCTGGGATCGAAGGCATCGCGTACGGCGTCCGCGAACAGGTTGGCGGAGAGCACCAGCGCCAGCATAAAGCCGAAGGCCGCAGCCAGCGCCCACCACACCATCGGTTCTCGCGCCATCTCAAGCCTTGCGCCGTTGATCATGGTACCGAAACTGATCATCGAAGGATCGACCCCCACGCCGACATAGGACAACACCGCTTCTGCGAGCACCAGCCCTGAAAAATCCATCACCAGCGCAATCAAAATGATGTGCATCACGTTCGGGATAATGTGGCGCGACAAGATGCGCATTGATGACACGCCAAAGGATTGCGCCGCCTGTATATATTCCATCTCGCGCAGTTTCAGGGTCTCGCCGCGCAGCAGGCGGCAAAGGCCGGTCCAGCTCGTCATGCCCAGTATCAGACACAAAAACACCAGCCGCAGATCGGCGCGCGATGCGGCGGTATCAAACCAGTCCGGATGCGTGTCTATCGTCACCTGCATCATCAACACCGCAGCGGCAATCAACAACACGCTAGGTATCGAGCTCAACACGGTATAGACGTACTGGATCACATCATCCACCCAGCCGCGAAAATAGCCGGCGGCCACCCCTAAAAAAAGCGCCAGCGGCAAGGTCACCAGTGTCGTCACCGTCCCGATGATCAGCCCCGTGCGGATACTTTTGAGCGACAGATACAGCACATCCTGCCCTACCTTATCGGTACCCAGCACATGATAGACAGCCGCCAGATTCGCGGTCATCCCGATCAGTGCGGCTAAAATCACCACGGTTACAAAGATCGCGCGGCGCGCTTCTTTTTGAACCGTTTCGCGGTGTTTTTTTAAATTGCTGGATTCCGGCCTACGCCGGAATGACGCCACTAAAACGAGCAACGACACCCCCGCTAACACGCCCGCTAGCGCACCGGTCAGCGCACGCCTGGTGACATCATAGCTTGACGCCTCAGGCAAATGCGCACCGCCATATTTGAGCCTCGGATACGTGCGCACCACCCGCCCCTGTTCATCGGTCGCGCTTTCCTTTGCATACAGCGCAACGGCCAGCGGCGCCGAATACGTTTTCTCGGTGTGCAAGCGCAGCGGTTCAGCCAGTTTGTCGAACACGCTCAGCACTTCGGGCGAATACACCCCGTTCAAGGCGACCCGGTAGTGCAGTGTATCGAGCAAGCCCACCAGCACGAACAGGGATAACACCAGCAAGGAACACATCGCCACAGCGCTCTTGCCTACCCGCCGCCAGGGCAGCAAAAGATGTTCATGGCGACGAATATGCCAGAACGCTACCCCGCAGGCGCCCAGCAGCAAAAAGACCAGCGCATCGCTCCACAGAATTACCGGCATCATGACAAACGTACCCTGGGATCCACCATCGTGTAGGAAATATCGGTGAGTATCAGTCCTGCGATGTACAGCAAGGAACCTAGAAACACCATCGCGCGCACCACCGAAAAATCCTGCGCGTTGATCGCATCGATCGTATAGCTGCCAAGACCCGGAATACCGAAGAACGATTCGGTGAGCAAGCTGCCCATGAACAACAGGGGAATCACCACGACCACACCGGTGAGGATCGGGATCATCGCGTTTTTGAGCACATGGGTAAACAATACCCGCAGTTCGGACAAGCCTTTAGCGCGCGCGGTGCGTACGTAATCGCGGCCGATTTCCTCTAAGAAGATCGTGCGATACCAGCGACTGGAAGAGCCTATGCCGCCGATCACGCCGATGATCACAGGCAACACCACGAATTTAAACCCGCCATCTCCGTAGCCTGAAATCGGCACCAGATGCCAGAGTTTACTCACCAGAAACTGGCCGCCGATAATGTAAAACAACCCGGAGATGGACATCAGCACGACGCACAGAAAAACCCCGGCGATATCGAGGGCTGTAGCGCGAAACAAGGTCATCAGCAATGCGAAACTGACATAGCAGGCAAGGCCAATCAGAAAAGTCGGCAAGGCGATCGCCAGACTCGGCCCCATCCGCGTGGCGATTTCATGCGAGATACTGCGCCCGTCATCGGAATAGCCAAAATCCAGCACAAACATACTGGCTGATTTATGCCAGAAAATCGTATCGGTCAATTGCGCGACACCCGCAGCCTGACTGTTGATCAGCAAGGGTTTATCGTACCCCTTCTGCACCTTCCACTTCTCGATCGCCTCGGGCGTCACACGCTTGATCCCGAGCTGCATGCGTGCCATGTCGTCCGGCGTATTCACGACAAAAAACAGCGCGAAGGTGAGCAGATTCACCCCGATCAGAATCGGAATGGCGTAAAGAAGGCGGCGAATGAGATAGGCTATCATAGAGGCCATATTGTACGGGCAATTCCGTACAGCTGACCTACCCGAATGAGGAAATATGAAACATGCACTGCTGATCTCCCTTGCTGCATCAAAACAGGACCCCGCCTTACAGTCAGGACAGCGCGGGGCAAGAAAGATCCTCGTGACCGAACTTTATCCGAAGAATGAAACGGAAGCTGCGGATGTCATCTGGCAGCCCGGGTCAGACCTGTGTCCGGTACAGGTCACGCCGGATATCGAAGTTGCGATCTTCACCCAGCATGCAGCTCAGGACAGACATTATCACAAGCTGGGCACGGAGTTTTATTCGGTGATCGAAGGACGAATGGTCATCGAAATTGAGGATCACCCCTACACGCTTACGGCAGGCGACATGATCGTTGTTCACCCTGGCACAGTACATCAGGTTAAACCCGAAGGATGCGAGTTCATCTGTCGCGTCATTTCCGCTAACTGCGGCGGGATTTCAGATAAATATATCGAACCCGCCTGAACGGCAGGTTTCACGGGCTGCGCTCATGCCAGTGACTGTCAACTCTTAGTCAAACAATTTTCAACCCTGAATATCCGCTGCCGTGACACTAGAGACGGTCGCGACGGGCCGCTTTGGAGCATGCAATTAAATAGATTGATACATAACAATACGATTTTTTCCTGCCTGTTTTGCCTTGTACATCGCGCCGTCAGCGGCCTGCAGAATTTTCTCTGCTGTGTGAGCATGCTCCGGAAAGAGCGCAGCACCAATACTGGCTCCGACACGACAGGACTTCTCATCAAAGTTCATTGGCATGGATATCTTTTCCAGAAGGCGAGTAGCCACTTGCTCAACATCACAGGAATCCGCCACATCGGGCAAAACAACAACAAATTCATCACCGCCCAGTCTTGCAATAGTGTCGCTTGATGCGACAACACTACACATTCGTTGTGCAATGGCAATCAGCACTTGATCTCCGACATCGTGACCAAAGGTATCGTTAATTGGTTTGAAACCGTCAATATCGATAAACAGCAAGGCAAACGGCTGAACTCGACGTACGCATTCTGATAAAACATTACTGAGGCTGTTACGATTGTTTAGCCCTGTTAATGCATCATGCGTCACCATGTACTCAATTTTCTGGCGATCTTCCTCTTCTCGTGAAATGTCACGTACCAATCCGATAAATTGCACGCCCAACACACTTTCTACTTGCGTGACAGCCAGATGCATGGGGAAAACATCACCATTTTTACGTCGACCCTCAACTTTTCTGCCCATCCCGATTACCTTGGGCTGATGCGTTTCAAGATAATTATGCAGATAACCATCATGCTGAGTGTGATAGGGTTCAGGCATTAACATATTTACATTTCGCCCCATTACCTCGCGTGACGAATAGCCGAATATTCGTTCAGCAGCAAGATTGAAACGCTGCACAATACCGTGCTGATCAATGGTAAGAATACCTTCGTGTACATTTTCAAGTACGCCGAATAAACTATTTTGCATATCAACTACGCGCTGCTTAGATCTTAAACGCGCGATTAACACGTCAAAATTGACAGGCTTCGTGATGTAGTCATCTGCACCAGCTTCTAACGCACGTATC
Organism: Nitrosomonadales bacterium; assembly: GCA_037137715.1. Lineage (GTDB taxonomy): Bacteria > Pseudomonadota > Gammaproteobacteria > Burkholderiales > Gallionellaceae > Gallionella. The sequence continues at coordinate 2,666 of JBAXJT010000040.1, read as the reverse complement.
AAATCGGCATCGGATGTGAGAGCGGTCAACATGGTGATAGGAATCCATCTTTTTACCGGTATAGCCTTGATCAGTCGAACGGCCTCAATGCCGTCCATATTCGGCATAACCACATCCATCAAGACAATATCCGGTGGATCTATTTTATATTGTGCGACGGCTCCCACGCCATCAGCAACATAAGTCACTCGATGCCCATCCGATTCAAGTACCTGAATCGTAGGCTGGGCTATCATCGGTGAATCTTCTGCTAGTAGTATGTGCATCCTTCAACCATCTTAATCAGGTGCTGCCAATATTAAAAAAGATCGATATCGCCAGTGGCTGACGACACCTTAGGACGCAACTTGTGCCCGTTTTTTTGCAATTCAAATGTATCAATCACACGCCTCATTACATCCGAAGTTTGATGCAAATCATCAGACAATCTGGATGCATCTTTCGCAAGCAGGGTATTTTGTGCCACCAATTCTGCAATCTGCTCCATACCGTTTGCCATCATCTGCGAGGTTACCTGCTGCTCTCTGGCAAATTCAGCGATATGCTGTGAGCTAGATACAACCAACTTACCAGCTTCTGCCACATGTGCAAGCCCCTCCACACTTGAGTTCATCTGCATGACACCCGCGTGAACCTCCCCAGTTGCCAGTTCCATTTCACGCACTGCATCACTCGCCACGCCCCTGATTTCGGCAACCATAGCGGTAATATCCAGGGTGCTCTTAGCCGTACGTTCTGCAAGTTTGTGCACCTCATCGGCCACCACCGCAAACCCGCGACCGCTCTCCCCGGCGCGCGCAGCTTCGATTGCCGCATTGAGCGCCAGCAAATTGGTCTGGTCTGCGATTTTCTTGATGGATACGGTGATGCTGTTGATGTTATCAATGCGCTGACTAAGATCGACGATCACCTTGCCAGATATCTGCACGGCATCAACCACCTTTTGATTAGCCGCCATACTTAGCATCAGCGCCTGATTGCTTTGCGTCACCAATGCATTCGAGGTATTCGCTGATTCATTCATATGAGCCGCGAGATCAGCGACTTCAGCCACTGACTGGCTTGATTGTTCAGCACCTGCCGCCGCGGCCTGAATACGATCACTTTGTGCCTCTGATTGTTTTACAACCATGTACATCTGCGCATCCAGATTGGCGCTGTGCTGTTGCAATGACATGCTGGCCTCATGTATTTCATCGAGCATCGCTTTCAGACGAGTTTGCATGACAGCCAAGGCACCATTTAACTCACCGAACTCATCCTGCCGACTCAGATCGTACTCGTCAGTCAAAATCCCTTCTTCAATTCGGTTGAAAGAGCGAATGACTTCTCTGATCGGACGCAAAATAGCGCGTGCCTGTAACTGACTAGCCGCGAGCATGATAAGCAAACTGACTAAGACACAAATCAGGTTAAATTTTACCGTGGCATCGTAATTGTCCTCAGCTTGTAGCTTAAGCGCTTCACCCCGCTTTTCAAAGTGCCGCTCAATTTCCAAAGCACGGGCGCGGGCTACCTCGTAGAGCGGGGTGATTTTCGTCGCAAGGATAGAAGCAGTGCCATCAAAATCACCGGCATTCAGTCGCTCATGGGCGGGACGCAGCCCTTGTTCAATGTAGTCAGATTCTGCAGTCTTGAAATCTGCCAACAACCGTTTTTCGTCCGCATCAACAAGCTGCTTATCAAGTTTTACCGTGATCTGATCCAGTTCAGAAATCTTCCCGGATATTTTTTCAGTGTGTTTTGTGAGGGCATGATCATGAAGTTTAGTAAACCTGTTGTCGGGGCTATGCTCCAATCCCAGTGACACATGTTTAAATGCACCATCCATCAATTGCATGGATTTATTGATTTCAAGAACGGGATCTGCGTAGTGGGTATAAACCGCATCAAGCGTCTTATTCCCGGACTGCAGTCCACTCAAGCCAATCAGCACGGTAATAATGACCATCAAAACAGAAATCGACATCGTCGCGGCGAGACGGGTTTTTACATTCCACAGGTGTGCGAATTTATTGCCGGCAGGCATTGCATGACTATTATTCTTTAACGTAGCGTAAAGCGTTGCGGCCTCGTTAATCTGCTCCCGCGTCGGCTCGGTACGCACAGACATATAACCAACAACTTCACCGGCCTTGCGCACCGGCACAACAAAGGCCACTACCCAATAAAAGTCACCATTTTTAGCACGATTTTTGACCATGCCGCGCCATGGTTTTCCACGCTTGACGGTTTTCCACAAATCAGAAAATGCCTGTTCCGGCATATCTGGATGCCTGACCAGATTGTGATTTTTGCCAATCAGCTCTTCACGACTAAACCCACTCAGCCGGATAAATCCTTCATTCGCATCTGTGACCACCCCTTTGAGATCAGTACGCGACACAAGCATATGTCCATGAGGAAAAGAAATTTCGTGCTGTGTAACGGGAAGGTTTGTCTTCATAAAGAACTGAGTAATGTTTTAAATCGTGCTGCAGCAATCGACTATTTATTCAGCGGGCGCAGGACACCCTAGTGAAAATCGCATTAGGCGAGCATCTCTCAATCGCGCTAACAAGTAGTGTCATGTAACAATTTGGCGCCATGGGGAAGTAATGATTACATCGCCCACGGAAATTGTCAACCTAGTTGTCGCCTGACTGCCTGCGATTATGCTGCCATTT
>JBAXJT010000039.1:0-23692 GCA_037137715.1 Nitrosomonadales bacterium | reverse complement strand
GCTCACCACCTAAATTCACTTACAAAAGTTGCACTTCAGAGTTGAATCCGCCAAGAGAATCAGCGCGAATCGGGCGGGTTTAAGAACGACACCGTAGGCGTTCATGGCAGCTCCCGGGATTGCAGGGCGTGCCAGGGAATGCTCATGCACCACAGATTTTCAGTCTGGGTGGTGTCCATGCCAAAGCCGCCCTTGAGGGTGTTGATCAAAGAAAAAGCTGCCGGATCCTGCATCAACTGGACGCCATCGCGTGCTTTAAGCGAGGTTGAAATGCGCTTTTTGATTTCGATTTGTGCTTCAGGGGTGAGCGTCTCCGTCAGTAAAATCGAAAACTGCAATTCGGTATAGCGCGGCGGGAGGTTTTCTGTCTCATCTGTGACCGCGTCGGAGGGCGTGCTGCCGCCTATCGAGAGGTCTATTTTGCGTTTGAGCAGCGGCACTTCAATCACGGTTTGCCCCTGACAGTAGCGCTCGCCGGATTTTGGAAAACGGTAGCTTAAGGTTTTGATGCGCACCTGCGGCAAACTGGCAATCGCACCGGCGGTAAATTGCAGCAGGGATTCAGGGGAGGGAGAGGCATCGAGCTCCAGTGCCGAAAAACGGGTCGCCTGGCGTACCAGCGCGGGATCCATACCAGTTGAGCTGATGCGGGCGGCGAGTTGTTCGCGCTCACCGGTCGCTTTTTGCAGGTCGCGGCTCAAGGTCTGCTCGCGTCCGAACAGGTCGATCAGGGTGCGAAAATTGGCCTGTCCGAACACGATCATCGCAAGCAGGCTAAGCCCCATGCCGGCATAGGCCGCATGGCGCAGATTTTGCGCCAGATGACTCGCGCGCAATTGCAACGGCGCCAGCTGACCGCGCGGGGAGGTGGCCGCCAGTTCAAACAGCGGATGCAGGTAGGCGGCATCCCCTCTGGGTGACAACTGATCCGGCAGCGGCATCAAGGTGAGTCCGGCACGGGTCAGATAGCCGCCGACCGAACTTGCGTCGCCGAGATACAGTACGGGCGGCATCGCCTCTCGTTCAAAAAAACGTTTATTTTCAAGATGTTGTCGTGTGCGCAATATCTCATTGGCATCGCTGTCATTCTCGTGATCGCTGTCCTCGCTGTAACGATGGACGCAGCGCGTGAGTACCGGAATGCCGTCTTTGAGCACGACGATGCGCAGAAAATGCACGCTGGGCATCGCCAGTATCACATCCTTGATGGACAGTCGGCGTGCCATCAGCGTGAGCAGCAGCGAGATGCCCCAGACCCCGGCGATGGTCATGTCGTGCTTTTCAAGTTCGCTGGTAACCGCTTCTGCCGTCGTTAAGCCGTTGAGCGCTGCGGTCACGGGTTTGAACAAGTTGCCATCGAGGACGGCTGCGGCGCAATAATGGCTGTGCGGGAAGGCGGCGGCCAGACGTCTCGCGATAAAACTGCTGCGATCGCGCCCGAACAGCATCGGCAGTTTAAAGGTGTCCAGCGTTTCTTCGGCCAGATTGGCGATCACCCAGAGGCGGTCGGTGCGCTCCGGCTTGTCGATAGACTGCCAAACGCCGTTTTCGCGCCTGAAGTAGCGCGGACCTGATGAGTTGATGAACAGGACGGTTTTCATGTCAGTTTGAGCTTGGCGATGGTGTCGTAAATGGGCCCCAGCACCGCCATCATGATCCAGCCCAGAATGATGCCGAGCACGATGGTGAGGAAGGGTTCGATGAGCGCCTGGACGCGGCTGATCGAGTCGTTGATGTCGCGGTTGTAAAAGTAGGAAATGTTTTTCAGCGAACCTGCCAGATCCCCTGTTTCCTCACCGACCCGGATCATGCGAATCACCAGCGGGGGAAACAGCTTCTGGGCGGAAAAACCACGGCTGATCGGCGCGCCGTTGGCGATGTCGGTGCGCGCCAGATCCAGCGCTTCCTGTACGACGATGTTGCCTGAGATGTTGCGGCAGTAAACCAGACCGTCCAGCACGGGAATGCCGGTGCGATAAGTCAAACCCAGCGTGTCACTGATACGGGCCAGAATGATTTTTTTGATGATGGTGCCGACATAGGGGATGCGGAGTTGCGCGGCGTGCATCATGCGCCTGAAGCGATAGCTCACTTTTGACAGCATCAGTATCAGCAGGATAGTGACGAAGGGCGCGGGCACGATGATCCACCAGTATCTGACGAATTTATCGGACACCCAGAGCAGGATGACGGTTTGCAGCGGGACGGTGCCGCCCATGTTGGCGACGAAGCCCAGAATTTGCGGCACCAGATAGGTCATCAGAAACACGACAACGGAACCGACCACCAGCGTGACGAAGGCGGGATAGGTGAGCAGCTGGCGGGTTTTGGAGACGAGTTCGTCCTGCCACTTTAAGGAGGCGACGATTTCCTGCAGCACATAGGGTAGTTGACCTGTGCCCTCGCCTGCTCTGACCAGATTGACCACGAGTTCCGGAAAGATGCCCGGATTGGCGGCAAAGGCTTCAGAGATCGTCGATCCCGAGTCGATTTTTTCATACAGGTTGGCGCACAGCGCTTTGATGTGTGGCGTCTCGGAGGTTTCCCGCAAATCGGACAGGATGGCTTGAATCGGCACGCCCGCGCGCAGCAGCATTTCCAGCTGAAACAAAAATTGAATCAGGTCGCGCCGCGAGAGCTTGTGGACGGTGTGTTTACGGCTTTTGCTCGAACTTGCCCGTATCAGCTCCAGATCATTTTTCTTGAGTTGTGAGGCCAGATCGAATTCATTGAGCGCGTCCGTCTCGCCTTTGCTGACGTGGCCTTTAGCATCGACGGCACGGTAGCGGTAGAGTGGCATTATTCATCCATCCTGTCGCTGAAATCGACGACGCGGCGTACTTCCGGCAGGGAGGTGAGGCCTTCGCGCACGCGTCGAATACCGTCTTCGGCGAGCGGCACGAACTGGTGTGTCAGGGCGTAGTCGGTTAATTCTTTGAGGCCTGCACGACGGGTGACCATCTCGACGATGCCGCGATCAAAACGCAGCAGCTCCATGATGGCAAGGCGGCCTTTGTAGCCTTGATCTTCGCAGTCGGCACAGCCCGCTGGCTGGTAAATCATGATCTCCAGATTCAGGTCAATTCCCATGATGCTGCGTTCGGTGTCATCCGGGGCATAGCCGACTTTACACAGCGGGCACAGGCGGCGCACCAGGCGCTGGGCGATGATGCCGATGAGATTGGAGGCGAACATATCGTCCACTATCCCCAAGTCGTGCAGTCTTGAGATCGAGCCTATCGCCGAATTGGTGTGCAGGGTCGAGAACACCTGATGTCCTGTCATCGCGGCGCGCAGTGCCATTTCGGCGGTGTCGTGGTCGCGGATTTCACCGACCAGAATGATGTCCGGATCCTGACGCATCAGGGAACGGATACCGTTTGAGAAGTCCAGCTTGATAGTTTCGGCAATCGAGGTTTGCCGGGTGAGCGGCATCGGGTATTCCACCGGGTCTTCCAGCGTCATGATGTTCACCGCATCGTTATTGAGGTGGCTCAGGATGGAATACAGCGTGGTGGTTTTGCCCGAACCCGTGGGGCCTGTTACCAGCAGGATGCCTTCGGGGCGCTCGAGCATGCGTTCGAGCAAGGCTAATTGAGTTTCTGTCATGCCCAATTTGTCGAGGCTGACGATGCCCATCTTGCGATCCAGAATGCGCAGCACAAAATTCTCGCCGTGTATGGTCGGGTGGGAGGCTGCACGAAAGTCGATCTGCCGGCCGAACAGCGACAGCGAGACACGGCCATCCTGCGGCGCGCGCGTCTCGGCGATATTCATGCCGGACAGGACTTTAAGCCGCACCAGTATCGCCATCCAGTGCGTCTTGGACAGCGAGCGCACCGGCCTTAACACCCCGTCGATGCGGTAGCGCACGCGCAAAAACTGCTCTTCGGGTTCGAAGTGTATGTCCGATGAACTGCGGCTGACGGCGTCCGACAAAATCGCATCGGTCAGGCGCACAATCGGATGGCTGTAGGACACGCCCGCTTGCATCAGTGCGTTGATGTCCAACTCGCCGCTCTCCAGTTCGAACAGGATGCCTTCGATGGAGAGTTCGTGATCGTAAAATTTGTCGATCGCTGCCAGCACCTCGGCACTTGGTGCGATGCGCCAGGCGGGAATGATGCGTCGCCCTGCGAGCATGCTGGCCTGCACAAGAAACGGCGAAATCGCATCGCGCGCCAGAATGTCGTCAGGATTGGCCGCAACGATCACCAGATGGCCGGCATTGGCATCGAAGCTGATCGGAAACAGGGTGTATTTGATGGCGACCGGTTTGGGTATCAGGGCGAGTGCCGCCGCATTGGCGACATTGCCTGCCAGATCGATCGATTTGTAACCTGCCGCTTCAGAGACGGCTTCCCGCATTGCCTGTTCGGTGATGAAATGTAAATCCAGCAATTCCTCGCCCAGCGGCTTGTTGTCGGTTTTTTGCTTTTGCAAGGCGATACGCAGCTGGTCGTCGGTGAGGTGACCGCGTGATATCAATACCTCGCCGATACGCTGGTGAGCACCTTGTTGAATTTGGGTATTCATCGTTGTTAACGGTATCTTGTCCACTAAATTTTTTAGAACAAAGCCTTCTGTCCACGAAAGACACGAAAAGCACGAAAAAAGTAATAAAGCGAAACTGAACTAGGGAAATGCATATTTATTCGTCAAAGTGGTCATTGCGCGCAAAGCATCGACATCTTTTCTGTATATCAGCGTGATTCCGGGGATGTGCCGCGCAATTCCTGTATCCGGCGCTCAATCTGATCCAGATCCAGCGTCGGGTCCTTTGCCAGTAAGATGGCTTTTTCATAGTAGGGCAGGGCAGCGGCGCTCTGATGCAGACGATCGAGTGAAACCGCCAGGTTGTAGGCGTAGAGCGCGTTGTTGGGCGACAGGTTAAAGGCCTTGAAATAGGATTGCTGCGCCTCTCCCCAGCGCAACTGGCGCGCCAGTACACCGCCCAGCGCATAGTGAAATTCGGGTGCGGTCGGCCTCAAATCGATCAACTCATGCAGCTGACTCTCAGCCGTCACCGGGTCTGCGTGCATGGTCAGGCTGGCAAGACCCGCCGCTGCGGCTGCATTGCCCAGATCTTCACGCAATACCTGACGGTAGTATTCAGTGGCGCGCTCGGTTTGATTCCTGCGCTGGGCAATCACGGCGAGTCCCAGCAGCGCATCTTTTTCCTGCGGATGTTGCGCCAGCACAGCCAGATAATATTGTTCGGCACGATCCAGATTCCCTTCGGTGAGCGCAAGATAGCCGGCCTTCAGAGGATCGGTCGCTGTGCTGGCAAGAATGCCGCTTTTTGCTGGCTTGCGTCCCGGTTTGTGTTTTTTGCGCTCAGGCTGTTTCGTCTCCACTGGGTGCGTCCACGATTTATCCTTGTAAGTCAGACTGTCAGCGCCGCTGGCGGTGGGCGGGAGTGCGGCCAGAGTGCTTTCCTGCGCGACAGTCGATGAGGCTGCGGACGGAGCCGATGCAGCAGCTATCTGATCGGCTGGCGGACTGGCTATGGGAACGTATTGATTTTGATGGTAAAAATACCAGATGAACGCGAGGCTGAACACGGCGAGTGCCGCGATGCTGTAGGCCAGCAGAAGATGGGTGCGATTGTTGACGATCGTCACGTCAGATTCCGCCTGAGGCGCGGCGTTGGGTTTGCTCTCATCGCCCTGCGCGCGCTTTAACGCATCAAATAGCAGACTCATGGCTTCACCTCGGTTTTTTGGATTGTTTTTTGCCATTCAGGCGTACTGGCCGGGTCCTTGAACTGGCGCACCAGATCGTACTGATTTTGCTGATTCAGGATGACAGGGCGCAGGAAAACGACCAGTTCGGACTTGGTATTTTTGTCGTTGCGCGCCTTGAACAGTTGTCCCAGTCCCGGGATGCTGCCCAGACCCGGTATCTGGTTGGTGTCGCCCGCGCGCGTGTCCTGCATCAGTCCGCCTAATACGGCGATGTCGCCGTTGCGCACCCTCATGATGGATTCCATTTCGCGAGTTTGGATTCGTGGAATGAGGTTGGGAGTTTTAAAATGCGTAACCGCATCTGTCAGTGATGGGTTTGGGTCGTCTACATAGCCCAAGATACGGGTGATGGTTGGCCTCAAATTGAGCGTCACCTCAGAATCGCCGCCGATCTGCGGCGTGACGTACATCATGAAGCCGACCGGGACGGTGTGTATAGTCGTAGTGTAAGTTGGAGCTAATGCAGCGGATGTTGCTGTGGCAGCAGTACCTGCTGTGACCGTAATGGTAAAGTAGACCGACTCATCTACTGCTTTTACCAAGCCTGTCTGGTTGTTGAGCACCGACAATTTCGGACTGGACAGCACATGCAGCTTGCCGAAGGTTTCCAGCAACTTGATCGAACCATTCAGACTGAAACCACCAGGTTGTCCCGGATTGGCGTAGCTGATGGTTCCCATCGCTGCCAAATTTGGCACGATTGCAGCAGCCGGTGAGACTTGCGTGAGGCTCAGACCCAATGTGCGCACCAGCGACCAGTCTATGCCCTGCTGATACTGGTCGGAGAGTGTGACTTCGACGATGGTGGCTTCAATTAACACTTGGCGGCGCGCGTTGTTCATCACCTTGTCGATGAATTCACGCACAGCAGCATGCTGGCGAGACGTGGCGCGCACGCTGATGATGCCGGTTTCCGGGTTGTCAATTACGGTGGCAGCTTCAATATAGGTTACGCGGCGGGCGCGACTGGTGTTCTGCGTTTGTATCTGCGCGGGCAGGGTGGAGACGGCGCTGCGGGGATTTCTGCCTGTGGCATCGGTCGCGGTCGTGCCGGTTTGCGGCGTGATTTGCTGCTGGTTATTTTGCTCGGTGACGGTCTCGCTTGAGCCTTCCGGCAGTTTTTTGTCGGTTTCGCGCAAGAGATCCTTGATGTTTTTGGTCAGCGTTTCCCAAAAATGATTATTAGATGTGTTGTCGATGCTGGAGTTCGCTCCATTGCTGCCGCCGCTGGCCCCTTCACCTTTGCCGATTACCGCGATATTGGTGGACATATTGATGCTGTTCTTGGCGTCTCTTTTTATATTCGGGTATTCGATCTGGTAGTTTTTCAGAAACGGGCTGTCCGGCAAGATCGCGAGATTGCTGCCGTTGAGTTCGTAGCGCATGTCCACCTGCCGGGCAATTGCGTCGAGAATTTCCGGCAGGGTACGATCGAGCAGATTCATGGTGACCGTGCCGGTGATGCCGGGGTGGATCTCGATGTTGAGTTTTGCGTCGCGCGCCAAGGCGAACAGAATTTCCTGCGCCAGCACGCCGTTGACCACGATGCTGTAGCGTTCGGCGGCTTTCGTACTTTTGGGCGGTGGCGGCAGCGGCGCCGTCTCGTTCAGTGGAGGTATGGTGCCGGGCGTGTCAGCCGGTACGGCAATGTGCTGCGTGGAGGGCGCCATTGCCACAGGCAGGTTGCTGCATCCTCCCAGCGGGGTGCCGAGCGCGGCTAGCATCAGCATGTTTTTCTTCATATTGTTCAGAGCGAAATGCATTGCCCGTTCCTCCCGAGTGCGACTGTTTAGCTGACGTGCAGTCTTTCATCTGACGTATGCCGGGTCAATATGCCTAAAGGTCTATGCAAGTAGGCTTATAGGGAGGCACGGCCTCGAATCAGTTGCTGCTAGGTGTAGTGCCATACGATGAGCGTGGCGCTCAGTAGGAGTGCGGTCACAGCCGGCCAAATATGCTGTCTCAGTCTGGACGATGAAAAGTTCGTGCCGACGTCGCTGATCGCGATTCCCACGTGGCGTGCGCTGACCTGTTTTTTCCCCTGTGCATAGGCCGCGAGCAGCGATTTGTCGGCGATCAGGTTGAGGCGGCGCGCACGTCCGTTGGCGTCATTGAGCAATCGTTGCATGCCGGCTGCGGAAAACAGCGGGCCTTCATGCCAGCCTGCGATGCGAAGGCGGTGGTTCAGATAGCGACTCGCCTCTATGCGGGTCATTTTTTTCAGCGTGAACCGGTACACCACGCGGTCGCGCACCTGCCGCATGGCGGGTGTCGCAAGCAGAGTGTCAAGTTCGGGCTGGCCGCACAGGATGATCTGCACCAGTTTGCAGTGGTCGGTTTCAAGGTTTGAGAGTCGTCTGATTTCTTCGATCGCATCGCCCGGCATGGTGTGCGCTTCGTCTATCAGCACAATCACCTGACGTCCATTGACGTGTCGCCTGATCAGTTCATGCTGCAGCGATTCAAGTCCTGTTCCGGTGCTGGTTAATCCCAGATCGCGTGCGATGACGTCGATGATTTCGTCGCGGGAAAAGGCCGGGTTGGGCAGGTATACCGTATCGACCGAATCAGGCAGGCGCGAGAGCAGAACACGGGTCAGCAATGTTTTTCCGCTGCCGACTTCGCCGGTTAACAGCACGATGCCCTCGCGTTGCAGAGAGGCATACAAGAGTTCTTCGATAAACAGGCTGCCGCCGTCAAAGAAAAATTACGGATCGGGGGTGATGGAAAACGGTGGCCGGCTAAGGCCGAAATGCTTGAGGTAGATTGAGGACATGGGGCATCGTAAGTCCCCTGTTTCTTTGCTGTCAATCGGCCAAAGTATATAGGCAGTTGGTTTTGTCCCTTGCCCGCTGCCGCTATTTGCGCTCTAATACGGCTCGTTTTTAACCGTATTAAGCTCAAAATGAAATTTATTGAATCAATATTTGAAGGTTCCTTGTGGAACAGCCGTTTTGTTATTCTGGCCGCTGTTATCGGCAGTTTGGTGGCAGGATTTGTGATTTTTTACATGGCCACTGTCGATGTGTATTTCCTGTTTAAGCATGCACTGCATTATGCGGATGCAAGCCTGTCGGATGAGGCGCGCAAAGTGTTGCATGACAGCACGGTGTCCCACATCGTCGAGGTTGTCGATGGCTATTTGCTGGCAACCGTGATGCTGATTTTCTCCCTCGGTTTGTATGAGTTGTTCATCAGCGATATCGATCAGGCGCACGGCAGCAAGGCATCAAGCAAAATTCTGGTGATCAATAATCTGGATGACCTGAAAGGCCGTCTGGCCAAGGTGATTTTGATGATTATGATCGTGACGCTGTTTGAAGAAGCGTTGCATATGAAGCTTGAAGCGCCGATAGACCTGGTTTATCTGGGGGCGAGTATCACGCTGATCGCACTGGCGCTGTATTTTAGCCATGCGGCCGAGCACGGTGCCGTCAATCATGAAGAAGAGGCGACTTCAGATGAAGACGAAGCGCCAGCGGCTTCGAAGAAGCACGGCCACTGATGTTAAGAGCGATATTTGTATTGCTGGCGATGCTGCTGGCATTGTCCAGTCAGGCCGCTGATTTCACACTGACGGACCAGCAGGGCAAAATTCACCATTTGTCAGACTATCGCGGGAAATGGGTGCTGGTGAATTATTGGGCGACCTGGTGCCCGCCTTGTCTGGCTGAGATTCCTGAACTCAATGCGCTGCACAATGCGCATAAGAACACGGATCTCGTCGTGATTGGCATTGCGATGGATTACAGTTCAGGCAAGGTGGTGGCCGATTTTGTCAGGAAACACGGCATCAGTTACCCTGTCGTGTTGGGCAATCGTAAAGTGATTGCGCAAATCGGGGAGCTTGATGTGTTGCCGACCAGTTACCTGTACAGCCCGTCAGGCGAGCAGGTCAGCACGCAGGCCGGTGAAGTCACACGCGAATCCGTCGAGCACTATATCAAGAGCAAGAAACTCAACTAGCAGGCGCTTTAGTGTTGGCCACGGTGCGTTGCGGCGTGAGCCAGTGTCCGTGCCAGGCTGCGCGCACCATGTTGGGGTACTCAGGTCGTCCGAGACTGCCGTTGTAACGTCCCAAAGCACGGAACAGGTCGCCTTTTTCGATATCCAGATAGTGGCGCAATATCGTGCAACCGTAGCGCAGGTTGATGCGCAGGTGGAACAGGTCTTGTTCTGCCGTACCGATTTCACGCACCCAGAACGGCATCACCTGCATATAGCCGCGTGCGCCGGCAGATGAGACCGCATATTTTTTAAAACCACTTTCTACCTCAATCAGCCCCAGCACCAGTTGCGGGTCGAGTCCTGCGCGGGTGGCCTCGTAATGCACCGTGTTCAAAAAGTCGCTGCGGAATTGCTTATCCGGCAGGCGTTTTTCTAAGCGCTGCGACATATCGTTGAGCCAGCGATCCGCCTCGTATGGGCTGGCAAAGGCGAGTTTGGGGGGCGCCATGTCCGATACGCTGTGTTGCAATACCGCGCGCACACTGGCCGATAAAGGTGAGTCGACTTGCGCACCTGCAAAGGCGTTCGAGGCGAGAAGCAGGATCAAGGTGCAAGAGGCAAGTGACAAGCGTAAAACCGGATAGCGGCTTTTACTTGTGCCTTGTGTCTTGGATCTTGTTCCTGTTTTTCTCATTCTCCGCTCCTCAGTCCTAGATCCTGCTTTTAATGAATTCCAGTGCGCTTTGCAAGGGGATGGACAGTGCCGCGTCATCACGGCGTCCCTGATATTCGATCATCCCTTCCTTCAGCCCGCGGTCGCCGATCACGATGCGATGCGGGATGCCGATCAGTTCCATATCGGCAAACATCACGCCCGGACGCTCGTCACGGTCATCGAACAACACCTCGATGCCTGATGCTTTTAATTCGGCATACAGTTGTTCTGCCGCTGTGCGTACAGCCTCGCTCTTGTTCATGCCGATGGGCACGAGGGCGACATGAAACGGTGCGATGGCAGCCGGCAGCGTGATGCCGCGCGGGTCGTGGTTCTGTTCGATGGCCGCCGCTACGATGCGCGATACGCCGATGCCGTAGCAACCCATTTCAAGTGTTTGTGCCTTTCCTTGTGCGTCGAGGAAGGTGGCTTTCATGTCGGCGGCATATTTGGTGCGCAACTGGAAGATGTGCCCGACTTCGATGCCGCGACAAATTTCCAGCGTGCCTTTGCCGTCCGGTGAAATGTCGCCCGTGACGACATTGCGGATATCGGCCACCAGATCGGCTTCCGGTAAATCGCGTCCCCAGTTGATCCCTGCGGTGTGGAACTTGGGCGTATTGGCGCCGGCGACGAAATCGCTCATCAGCGCGACGGTGCTGTCGGCAATCACGCGCACCTGAGTCCGGTCGATACCGACGGGGCCTAAGAATCCCGGCGGGCAATTGAAGAAGGCGCGAATTTCATCTTCGCGGGCGAAACGGAAATCGGCTAGGCCCGGCAGCTTGGCAGCCTTGATTTCATTGAGGCTATGGTCGCCGCGCAGCAGGATGATGTGCAGCTGGTCGGATGCCACCAGTGCCAGCAGTTTGACGGTGCGTTGCAATGGAATGCCCAGCAGATCGGCGACCTGCTCGCAGGTGGTCTGTTTTGGGGTGTCTACATTGCGCAACGCTTCGACGGGCGCGCCACGCGGGCTGTCCGGTGCAACGGCTTCGGCCAGTTCTACATTGGCGGCGTAGCTGGAATTCGGGCAATAGGCCAGTGCATCTTCACCAGAATCGGCCAGCACGTGAAATTCATGCGAGCCGCTACCGCCAATCGCGCCGGTGTCGGCGGCGACCGCGCGGAATTTCAGCCCCAAGCGCGTAAAAATGCGGCTGTAAGTCTGATACATCACGGCATAAGTCTGCTCTAAACTGTCGAAATCGGCATGGAAGGAATAGGCATCCTTCATCAAAAATTCCCGTGCACGCATTACACCGAAACGCGGGCGCACTTCATCGCGGAATTTAGTCTGGATCTGGTAGAAATTGACCGGCAACTGGCGGTAGCTGCGAATTTCGCGGCGCGCGATGTCGGTGATAACTTCTTCGTGTGTTGGTCCAAAGCAGAATTGATTGTTGTGGCGGTCTTTGATTTTCAGCATTTGCGGGCCGAATACTTCCCAGCGCCCGGTTTCATCCCAGAGTTCTGCAGGTTGCACGGCCGGCATTAAGAGTTCAATTGCGCCGCTGGCATTCATCTCTTCGCGTACGATGGCTTCCACTTTGCGCAAGGCGCGCAGTCCCAGCGGCATCCAGGTGTACAGACCGCTGGCAAGCTTTCTGATATAGCCTGCGCGCATCATCAGGATGTGGCTGGGCAGTTCCGCTTCGGAAGGGGCTTCTTTGAGCGTGGAGATGAAAAATTGTGAGACGCGCATGATGGCAAGGGTAATAAGTTGTAATGAGGCGGCAATTTTACAGGGAATGGGCAGGCCGCGCATTCACTTGTCATGCCTTTGTCTTCAGCTTATCGGCACAATTGCGCAGACTCTTATGTCTATGGCGTATATTCGCTTTTCAATAAAGGTGAAATGTGAAAGAATCCGCATATTGAAATTAACCTGATAGAGTGAAAAATGATAGACCGAGACGGCTACCGCCCGAATGTCGGCATCATTATCACGAATGACAAAAATCAAGTATTCTGGGGAAAGCGGATTAGGCAGCATGCCTGGCAGTTTCCGCAAGGCGGGATACAGCACGGGGAAAACCCCGAGCAGGCAATGTATCGCGAGTTGTACGAAGAAGTCGGCCTGATGCCTGATCATGTGGAAATACTCGGGCGCACCCGTGAATGGATGCGCTATGAAGTGCCGCAAAACTGGAGTCGAAAAGAATCGCGAGGCGGTTATCGCGGGCAGAAGCAGATTTGGTTTTTGTTGCGTTTAGTAGGACGTGATTGTGATGTTTGTTTGCGTGCATGCGCGCATCCGGAGTTTGATGCATGGCGCTGGAATGATTACTGGCTGGATATTCAGGCGGTGATTGAGTTCAAGCGTGAAGTTTATACCAAGGCTTTGAATGAATTGGTTCGTTATTTGCCTGAACCAAAAATTAAGTGTGTCTGCTCACCGCACGCGCAAGATTTCGCACGTGCTTAGGTGTTCTTTAGAAGGTATGCCTGAAATGAGTTTTACAAAATCGGCGATGAGATTTTTTGCATGAATCTTGTACGCCGGTTTTGCTGTTTAATCCTATGTATTTAAATTGAAAATTCCGAAGGACCGTCAATGAGTTCATTATCGCAACGTGTTGCACTGCTTGTTTTGTTGTCGGCTGTTGCCGGATGTTCCACGATCAAAGATGCAAAGGATACCGTGGGCGGCTGGTTAGACGGCGGTAGCGGCACGATTGAAACTGCCAAGATGACAGCACCTGTCAGTACGCCGGGGCTCAAATATGGTGCAACGATGCGTGTCCTTAATTATGTTGATCAGCGTAAAGTCAGCAATCCGCGCTATCTTGGCGTCATGACTGCGCACGTCGGCGGCATGAGCGGTAAGGAATTGATTATCGATCAGGATGTCGCCGCCCTTGCGACGGCTGCGATTAAGCGCCGTTTCGATGCGGAAGGTTTTCAGGTCATGGAAGGCTCCAGCGCTGCGAATGCCGTCTTTGAAATCACGGGTGTCGTGAAAGAATTGACGCTGAATGTGAAGGACCGCGATGATGTCACGATTGCAATCGAGACGACGGTCAAGGAAGTCGGGAGCAGCAAAGTGATCTGGTCCGGATTGGTTAACGAGAAAAACAACCGCTTTGCGGGGGTTGCAGGGAACAATAAAGACGATGTGATGGCGTATTTGAACAAGGAGTTGAAGATCGCCAGCACTAAGACGGTTGAAGCCATTAGTTCATCGTTGATGGCAGCGCGCCCTGATTTATTTAATCTGACGCCGGGTAGCAAGGCCGTTCCCGGTGTGACTGTGTATGTCGCGCCTTCCTTGCCTAAGGCAGCACCTGTGGCGCCTGTTATGCAAAGCGTTCAGGGTATGCAGGGCGACGTACAGCCTTCAACCTACCGTCCGCATGCCAGTGAAGCGAATGGTTTGCTGCTGGTGAATACCAATCCGCCGCGTGCCAAGGTGTATCTCGATGGCGTGTATTACGGTATGTCACCGTTGCGTCTGGAGATGGAACCTGGCATTCATGCGATCAGCGTGAAACTGGCGGGCTACAATATGGTGACCGAAAAAGTGTCCGTGCGTCGCGGCGATAACACCGAGATCGAACTGAATCTGGAACACTAAAATCCGTAAGTAGTAAGTGGCAAGTCATAAATTAAAAAACCTGCTTCGGCGGGTTTTTTATTGCGGGTGGAATTGCGCTTTGTTACATGATCCGCCTGCGAAAATGCCTGGTAAGGTCGGTGTAATTAATTATTGAGCACGCTGTGCTAGTATCAGTCGCATGACTTCGCTCACCTTACTGCTTTGGATTGTGTCGGGAATCGCGCTGCAACTGGCGATCTTTCTCGGTATCAGATTCTGGCGTCACTGGCTGGACTACCGTGCCTTGGGCCGCTGCGGCAAAGAGTCGCATTTGCCATTGCCGCAAAGTGTATCGTCAAATTCAAAAGTGAATGCTGCATGGGCAGGGTTTCGGACGTTCAGGGTCGCGCGCAAGGTTGCAGAAGACGCATCGCAATCTGTCTGTTCATTTTATCTGGTGCCGGAAGACGGGCAGCCGCTGCCGCCATTCAAGCCGGGTCAGTTCCTGACCTTTTCCCTTGATATACCGTTGGCTGCGGGTGGCACAGAACAGGTCATCCGCTGCTATTCCCTGTCGGATGCGCCACGCAGCGACGGCTACCGCGTATCAATTAAGCGCATGCTGCCTCCTGAAGGCAGCTATTTTCCGCACGGGCGCGCCTCGGCTTATTTTCACGATTATGTGGCTGCGGGTGCGCTGTTGCAGGTGCGCGCGCCTGCCGGTCATTTTCATATCGAGCGCAGTGAGGCACCGGTAGTGTTGATTGCCGGCGGCATCGGCATCACGCCTATGCTGAGTATGCTGAACTGGAGTCTGACTGAGCAGCCAGGGCGCGAAGTCTGGTTATTCTACGGTGCGCGCAATCGCCGCGAGCTGGTGATGAAAGCGCATCTCGAAGCATTGGCGGCGGCGCATCCGAATTTCCATTTGCAGTTTTATTTCAGCAATCCGCTACCGGAAGATGGGGTGGAGCGTGATTATCAGTGCCACGGGCGCATTGATATAAGCGTGTTGCGCAGGCAGTTGCCGCTCAAGCCGTTTCATTTTTACCTGTGCGGTCCCGCTTCGATGCTGGAAAGCCTGGTGCCTGCGCTGGAAGAATGGGGCGTGCCGGATGAGCGCATCCATTTCGAAGCGTTTGGCCCGTCATCCATCGTGCGCAGGCCACTCATTGCCGTGCCGCAGGCTAACACTACCGGGGTCGTGGTGACCTTTGCCAGATCCGGCAAACAGTTCCCGTGGCAACCCGCTGCCGCCAACCTGCTTGAGTTTGCCGAATCACACGGCATCAAGGTTGATTGTAGTTGTCGCTCAGGTAGCTGCGGCAGTTGTCAGACGGCAATCCTGGCAGGCGAGGTGACATACCACCAGCCGCCGGATTACGATCCCGCGCAGGGCAGCTGCCTGCTCTGTACCTGTACGCCGAAGTCTGACCTTACTTTGGAGGCATAGATGACAAGTTCGCTCTGGCGCCAACATATCCTGCCCTTCACCTTGATGGTTGGCCTGTTGGCCGTGGTCACGCTGGCCGGGGATTATCTGTTACATAGTCTGAATCTGGTATGGGTCGGTCGCTACCTGGGCATACCGGGTACGCTCCTGATCATCGCCTCGTTGATCTATTCACTGCGTAAGCGCAAATATATCAAGACGGGAAATCCCAAAACACTGCTGACCTTGCACGAGTTCGGCTCTTGGATAGGCGCATCATTGGTGCTGATCCACGCCGGCATTCATTTCAACGCCCTGCTTCCCTGGCTTGCCACGCTGGCCATGGGGGTGAATGCGGTGAGCGGTATGGTCGGTAAGTTGCTGCTGGATCGCTCGCGCCTTCATGTGCAGGAACAGCGCGTAGACTTACAGAATCAAGGTCTGTCGCCTGCAGATGTGGAGCAGGCGATGTTCTGGGATGCGGTGACCCTCGATGCCATGAACAAGTGGCGAAAAGTTCACATCCCGATCTTCCTTGTTTTCGCAGCGCTTGCGCTAGGCCACATCACCAGCATCTTTTTGTTCTGGGGCTGGATATGAGCCGGATACTTAAATTTATTCTCGCCGCCAACCTGATTGCGATCGCGATACTGGCTTTTGTCTATCCTAACCTGATGGTAGGTCCGGGCAAGCTGATTCCCGGCCACAAACAACTGGAGACGGACTGCTTTGCCTGCCATGCGCCGTTTCTGGGGTCGGCCTCCGAGCGTTGCGTCTCCTGCCATAAGCCCGCCGATGTCGGGCGTCTGACAACCAAGGGTCAACCGGTCTTAAAACCGCTTACCTCAACGCCATTCCACCAGAAGTTGATCACGCAGGACTGTGTGGCGTGTCACAGCGACCACGCGGGCGTGAAGCGCTTCCGGCAACAAGGCCGCTTTAATCATGATTTGCTGCAAAAAGCGACGCAAGCGCAATGCCGGTCGTGCCATAAATCGCCCTCAGACGCACTGCACAAACAGATTTCCGGCAACTGCAGCCAGTGCCACAACCAGAATAAGTGGATACCCGCCACTTTCGAACACAACAAATATTTTGCGCTCGACCGAGATCACAGCGCCAGTTGCGTGACCTGCCATGAAGGCAATAATTACAGCCGTTACACCTGCTACGGCTGCCATGAGCATACGATTGAAAACATTCGCCGCGAACATATCGAGGAAGGCATCCGCGATTACGGCAATTGCGTTAAGTGCCACAAGAGCGCCGATGAAGATGACCGTGACGGGGGCGACTCCGGTGAAGGTCGGCGTAAGGGCGATTCAAAACATCATGGGGATGATGATTGATTCTTGAGTCCGCATCGTCGGGTAGTTAGGGTGTGCGGTAGCCGTCCTGTATCGGTGTCATTGTCAGGCTAACATATTGACCTGCATGGTAATTTTTAAAGTAATCAGTGCTTGCCGGTGCTGCCGAAACCGCCGGTGCCGCGCTCGCTCAAGGGGAAATCCTCGACGAGGTTGAACTGGGCTTGGACGACCGGCACGATGACCAATTGTGCCATGCGTTCCATCGGCATCAGGGTGAAAGGAATCTGACTGCGGTTCCAAAGCGAGACGAAAATTTGTCCCTGATAGTCAGAATCGATCAATCCGACCAGATTGCCCAGCACGATGCCGTGCTTGTGTCCCAGACCCGAGCGCGGCAGGATCATCGCGGCAAAGCCCGGATTGGCCAGATGGATTGCAATACCGCTGGGGATGAGTTCGCACTGTTTGGGCTGTATAACTAAAGCGTGTTCGATGCAGGCGCGCAAGTCGATGCCGGCAGAGCCCCCGGTTGCATAAGTTGGCATATTTTCATGCAGACGAGGATCCAGTATTTTAACGTCGACTTTCGGATGTTTCATTCAAACTCTCCTTCGTAATGTTGCGCAATGTACTGCATCAGTTGTCTTGCCAGGGTGAGTTTGTCGGCGCGCGGCAAAGGGTGCATGCCCTCGTCGTCAAACAGAATCAGTTCGTTGTCATCGCTGCCGATGGCCTGTTGCGCGAGGTTGCCAACCAGCAGAGGCAGTC
This sequence comes from Nitrosomonadales bacterium, assembly GCA_037137715.1. GTDB lineage: Bacteria > Pseudomonadota > Gammaproteobacteria > Burkholderiales > Gallionellaceae > Gallionella. Next base: position 6,234 of record JBAXJT010000039.1, on the reverse strand, counting down.
TCTTGGCGAGGCGTTTTTGCTCGGCATACCCGGCCAAATTTTCGCTCTCGGCGGCAAAGCCCACGCAGTAGGGCGGATTCGCGAGCGCTGCGACGGAGGCCAGAATATCCGGATTAGGCAGCAGTTCCAGCGTGAGGGGGGCTGCGCTTTTCTTGATTTTCTGCTCGCTCACTTGCGCAACGCGATAATCTGCGACGGCCGCCACTGCGATGAAGATGTCGCAGGCGGCGACGTGCTGTTTGACGGCGCTGAACATCTGCGCTGCACTTTGCACGTCGACTCGCTGTGCATTATGCGGCGTGGCAAGCGCGGTCGGGCCTGACACCAGAACGACCTCAGCACCCATTTCCAGCGCCGCCTGACAAATCGCATAGCCCATCTTGCCCGAGCTGCGATTGGTGATGCCGCGCACAGCGTCGATCGCCTCATAGGTAGGCCCCGCGGTCATCAGAATTTTTTTACCGGCGAGTAGTTTGGGGATAAAGGCGGCCGGGATGAGCTGTGTTAGTTGCAATGGCTCCAGCATACGCCCCAGTCCCTCTTCGCCGCAGGCCTGTATGCCGCTGCCAGGCCCCAGTATCTGTACGCCGTCGCTGATCAGACGGGCAATATTGCGCTGCGTCGCCGGGTTTTGCCACATCTCGCGGTTCATCGCAGGGGCGATCAGCAGCGGGCAGTTGCGCGCCAGACACAGCGTGGAGAGCAAATCATCGGCCAGTCCGTTGGCAAGCTTGGCGATGAAATCGGCACTGGCGGGGGCGATTACGATCGCATCGGCGGCCCGGCTTAGATTGATGTGTGCCATGCTGTTGGATTCGCGCGCATCCCACTGGTCGGTATAGACCGGTTTGCCGGAGAGTCCCTGCAGGGTGGTCGGTGTAATGAAGTGACAGGCAGCTTCTGTCATCGCCACTTGCACGGAGTAATCCAGTTTCATTAACAGGCGCAGCAGTTCGGCTGACTTATAAGCCGCAATGCCACCGGTGATGCCCAGCACGATGTGTTGTTTATTCATGCCGCGCATCTTACAGCATCAGAATCCATGCTGACTAGCCGCCGCTCTTGGCAGTTTTGCTGTCGGCGTTGACGGAGCCTTTTTGTTGAAGACAGTTTTTGTAGCGGCTGTTCACGCGATTGGCGAACCATTCGGTGGTGAGTTTGCGTTTAATTTTCGGACTCTTAAGGTCGATTTGCGGCAAGGCGACGCGCGGCTGAGTGCCCTTTTCATCGGCCAGTGCGAACAGACGCTGATAAAGCGGCGACCTGCTGAACGAGGAGAGCTTTTCAAGGCGCAAATCGCGCTGAATTTCCGTCTCAGTCAGTTTGAGCGTCCGGCTGAGGGTGAGCAGTGCTTTCAGTGTCGAACTGGCTTCCGTGCTGGGGTTGCCGTCTTTATAGCGCAGCAGGTCGCCATCCGGCGCGAGTGGCTGGCCGCTCGCGCGTGACAGTGCGAGCTGGAAGGCGGCGTTGCGGCTGCTGTAACGTCCAGCGTTGAAGTCAGCAAACCGGTACAGCATGTCGGTGTAGGGGGCTGGGTAATCGAGCAAAATGGCGCTGCCGAAATAGACCCCGCCGCGCCGGCTGAAAACTTCATTGCGCAGATTGCCGTGCAAGGGGTAAGGGTAGGGGCGGGCACGGACATGGCTTTCGGCAAAATCGACGCTGACTTGCATCGGCCCGCCGGTATGGACCGGATTGTAGTTGGGGAATAACTCACGACCTGCCGGTAGCATGACGATGATTTCTTCGATCAGGTCGCTGAGTTCCTTTTCTGTTTTGAGCGCGTCGATGCGTTTGCTGAAACTGCGGCCGTCGCGTGAATTGCTGGCCAGCATCCAGTCGATGACGGTTTGCGGAATGCTGTATTTTTCACTGCGCTGTGCGATTTCACGGCGAATGATGGCAGGCAAACCCGGGACGACGGGGTCGGCCTGAAAGCTCGATTCCTGCTCGATGATCGCCATGGTGGCGCAAAAATACTCAGGCGTAGGGGATATTTGCAGCGCTTTGAACGCGCTTTGCAAATCGTCTGCCCAGCCGGACTTGTCCTTAAGCCGTGCCGGCAACAACTTCATCAGGAGTTCATGAACGTCCTTTTCGGATGAGGGCGGCGCTTTGGCAGCCGGGACGACCGCAGGCGGTGTGACGGGTGCCTTTTTGGGCGCAGGAGCGGCAGGAGGTGGTTTAATTTTTGCGGGCTGGCTCTTAACGACAGGCGACGCTGATTCTACAACAGGCTCCGGCGTGCTGGCGCAGCCCGACAGGGTTACGAGTATCAGCAGGCCGGTGCGGCGATAGTTGTTCACACTGATAGCGCCTCCCGAGTGACTCAGGAGACTGCAAAAGGTCAGATGCGTTTAGCCAGCGTCGCTGCCTTGCCGGTATAGCTGTCAGGTGATAGCTGCATCAGACGCTCCTTTTCAGATTCGGGAATAGCCAGCGTTGCGATGAAGGTGCGCAGCGACTCGCGGTTGATCCCGCTCTGACCACGCGTGAGTTCTTTTAGTTTGTCGTAGGCATTTTCGATGTTGTAACGGCGCATCACCGTCTGAATGGGTTCAGCCATCACTTCCCAGCTCGCATCGAGATCGGCCGCGACGCGCACCTCGTTGACTTCGAGCTTATTCAGACCTTTCAGGCAGGACTCATAAGCGAGCAGCGTGTAGCCTAAGCTTACGCCCATGTTGCGCAGCACGGTCGAATCGGTCAGGTCGCGCTGCCAGCGTGAAATCGGCAATTTTTCGGACAGATGGCGCAGCATCGCATTGGCCATGCCTAAATTGCCTTCGGAGTTTTCGAAGTCGATCGGATTGACCTTGTGCGGCATGGTTGAGGAGCCGACTTCGCCTTTAATGACTTTTTGCTTGAAGAAGCCCAGCGAAATGTAGCCCCAAACGTCGCGGTTCAGATCAATCAGGATGGTGTTGATGCGTGCGAACGCGTCGAACAATTCCGCCATGTAATCATGCGGTTCGATCTGGATGGTGTAGGGGTTGAAGACGATGCCGCGTTCGGTGACGAACTTTTCGGCGAAGGCTTCCCAGTCCACGTCAGGGTAGGCGGATAGATGCGCGTTGTAATTGCCCACCGCGCCGTTGATTTTCCCCAGAATTTCGACGGCTTCGAGGCGTTTAGTCGCGCGCTGTAAGCGGTAGACCACGTTGGCCATTTCCTTGCCCAGCGTGCTGGGGGTCGCGGTTTGTCCGTGGGTGCGGCACAGCATCGGGATGTCGGCCAGCTGATGCGCGAGCTCGGTTAAGCGGGATGTGATCAGTTTTAAGGCTGGCAGCATCACCGCATCGCGACCGTTTTTGAGCATCAGTGCGTGCGACAGGTTGTTGATGTCCTCTGACGTGCAGGCAAAATGAATGAATTCCAGGGAGCTTGCCGTCTCAGGATTGCCGGACAGCTGATCGCGCAGCCAGTATTCGATCGCCTTCACATCGTGGTTGGTGGTCTTTTCGATATGCTTAATCGCAGTTGCATCGGCTTCTGCAAAGTTCGCGTTGAGCGCATCGAGTTGAGCGATTGTCGCGGCTGAAAACGGGCCGACTTCGGGAATATCTTTTTGTGCTGCAAGCGACTTGAGCCATTCGATCTCGACGAGGACGCGGAAGCGGATTAAGCCAAATTCGCTGAAATAGCCGCGCAGTGCGTCTACTTTGCCGTGATAGCGTCCGTCCAGCGGTGAGAGTGCGGTGAGTTTGGTTAGTGTGGTCATGTCAGTGCCTGAAATCTTAAAAAATGCATTTTACGCGAATCAGCCAGTCTCGGCTAAGGCTTATCTTATGTCTGTATCCGCTGTCCCGCTTCAATGATTGCGCCGCCTAGGCAGATATCGCCCTCATAAAGCACGACAGACTGGCCGGGGGTGACGGCCCATTGCGGCTGATCGAACGAAATGGCGCACGACTCGCTTGTTTGATGCGTGATCCGGCAGGGGGCATCCGCCTGACGATAACGTGTCTTGGCGGCGTAAGGCGTGTTGATTTCCGGCGCGTTGCCGCTGATCCAGTGGGCATCGAGAGCGGTCAGCGTGTGACTTAGCAGCGCGGGGTGATCATGGCCTTGGACGACGATCAGGCGGTTGTTTTCCATGTCTTTTGCCGCGACAAACCAGGGCTCGCCGCTGGAATTTTTTTCGCCGCCTATGCCTAAGCCTTGTCGCTGACCTAGGGTGTAAAAAGACAGCCCGATGTGCCGCCCCACCAAGCGGCCTTCGGGCGTGCGCATCTCACCGGGTTGGGTGGGCAGATAGCCGCTCAAAAATTCGCGGAAAGGCCGCTCGCCGATGAAGCAGATACCGGTGCTGTCCTTTTTGGCAAAGTTGCACAGGCCGTGCTGTTCGGCAATCTTGCGGATCTCGGATTTGAGCAGATGGCCCAGCGGAAACATGGCGCGAGAGAGCTGAGCCTGATTCAGTCTGTGCAGAAAATAGCTCTGGTCCTTGCTGCTATCGGCAGCTTTGAGCAGCTGGAACAGCCCGTTAACCTCGCGCACCTGTGCGTAATGGCCGGTGGCGATAGTGTCCGCACCGAGTTCGATCGCATGATCGAGAAACGCTTTGAACTTGATTTCCGCATTGCACAAAATGTCGGGATTCGGCGTGCGGCCGGCTTGATATTCGCGCAGGAAGGAGCTAAATACGCGGTCTTTGTATTCTTTGGCAAAATTGACCGCCTCAATCGGAATGCCGATGGTGTCGGCGACCGATACGGCGTCCAGCAGATCCTGACGCGAAGAGCAGTATTCGCTGTTGTCGTCGTCTTCCCAGTTTTTCATGAACAGGCCGATGACATCATAACCCTGCTGCTTGAGCAGTAGTGCCGTGACCGAAGAGTCTACGCCGCCGGACATGCCGACGACGACGCGTTTGTTTTTATTCATAGTGCACCAGTATCTCGAGCGGATAGGATTTGCCTGCCAGATAATCTTCGCAGCAGCGCAAAACCAGCGGGCTGCGTGTCTGAACACCGCGAATTTCATCTATCGTGAGCCACACGGCGCGCACGATGCCATCGTCCAGTTTGCGTTCCGGATGGTGGGCTGTGACGGTGCCGGCAAAGGCAAAACGCAGGTAGGTCGTATTAGATTCGGGCGCTCGCCAGCTGTAAATGCCGGTCAGATGCGCTGGCACGAAGTTGTAGGCAGATTCCTCCAGCGCTTCGCGTATGGTCGCGTTTATGAGGGTTTCGCCCGGCTCCCAGTGTCCGGCCGGTTGGTTAAAGCGCAGTCCCTGTGAAGTTTCTTCTTCGACCAGTAAAAACTTGCCATCGCGTTCTATGACGGCCGCGACAGTGACGTTGGGTTTCCAGATCATATCGATATGTGGCAGTGTTGCAAGTCGGTGAATGGTATCACTGAACCGCTGCAAAACAAAAAAGGCAGAGTTTCCTCTGCCTTTTAAATTAAAGCTGAAAAATTATTTTTCAGCTTTTTCAGCTTTTTTGTGGTGATGGTGTTCTTTCTTTTCTTCTTTTGCTTCGGCAGCTTTTGTTTTTTCTTCCGCTTTAGCCTCTGTCTTGGCAGGCGCGGCAGTTACGGCAGCAGGCGCTGCTTTAGCAGGGGCGGCAGTTACGGCAGCAGGCGCTGCTTTAGCAGGGGCGGCATCAGCAGCAACAGCGGAGAATGAAACAGCAGCGAATGCAGCAGCGATCAATACAGATAACAGTTTGCTCATTGTGAACTCCATTTTTAAAGTTGATTAGCAGTAAGTGTTGCCGACACACTGGTGTCGAGGCATACAACGTAGGGCTGTTCAATCCGTTGACATGGAGTTCACTATTTGCTTTTTGTACGTTTTACTTGGCCTTGCGTGCCGAATCCTCAATTTTCAGACCGGTGCGCTTGATGCGGGCAATCGCCTTAATGACTTCGGATACGGCAATATTATTTTCAGTAGCTGCATTTTCAATCGCTGAAATTGCTTCGGCAATGCCGGCGCTGTCCTTGGTAATTTTAACTTCCTTGTCAACGCTAGCACGTTCCTTTAGTTTTTGAATTTTTGCTTCTAATTCTTTGATGATGTCTTCTTTTGATCTGCGAGCAGCCATTTGATTATCCTTAAAGTAGTATTGATGAATGAAATTTTTTAGATCGCGTTGATTTTATAGCGGAATATCATTTTTGTACAAGGGGATTTGTAAGTAAAAATATATATCGGGCGTTAAGGAGGCGTCTTTGGGGGGTAAAGAAAAAGCCACTTAATAAATTTAAGTGGCTTGAATTCTTTGG
>JBAXJT010000038.1:0-25838 GCA_037137715.1 Nitrosomonadales bacterium | reverse complement strand
TACGCTACACCAAGCAACCAGCGGCTGTTGCACTTCGAACTTGAATGCGCGAATTGATTCTTCTTGATGGTATCAATTTTACTTTCAGCAGCAGATGTTTTCTTGCCATAGTTAATTTCAGCATCTTGAGTCATAATTTCCATCGCGGAAATCAAGAATCCGGCAGAACCCGTAGCCAAATCCATCACTTTACTGTCTTTGTTGACGTTCAAAACCGTTACCATCATCTTTGTGATATACGGTGGTGTCAGCACAATGCCTATTTCCTTTCCATCACCAAGGGCATACTTCAAAAACTCTGAATACATCTCACCCATGATATCGAGATGACCAGCCATTGCATCAATTGACAGGAAAATATTATGATAAATGAAAGTAAATATCTGCTTATTGCTGCTGGCATCAAAGTTGATGAGTTTTGATACCTCTTTATCGAGCGTTGTTTTCTCGTCACGCTGAACATCTTTTGATATTTCAGAGAAGCTTGCCAGCATTAGACTTTGTTTATCACCGGGGATGTTGCGAGCAGTTAAAAACTCTTTAACTTGATTGACTATCTGTATCCCGTCACGTTTTGATTCAGTCTGAATACCTTCCAAACCCTCAGGTGTCAGCCCGTCTTGAAGTTTGTTGCCTTTAACATCCACCACATTTTGCATAGATAGAAGCATACCTGACACATAAAGCACACGCTGAGGGGCTGTGATGTTGTGGTTGTGCATGAGTTTATTTAAGCTCTTGGCGTATTTTTGCAACGCAGCTTGCGAGTTAATTAAAATTTCATGCTTTTCAGCCTCAGTCAGAATGGCGTTTTTATAAAACTGTTCAAAGGTTTGTTCGTTTTCAAGAAAATCGAGAGTGGTTACATTTCCCATTAATTTGTAAGAATGTTCGCCAGAACCGTAAACATAATATACCTTGAGTTCAATCGCGTCGTCCGAATCCCCCGCGATACCAATTGCTATTACATCATGGTATTTGCCAGAGGCAATCATGCCAGTAGCATAATAAAGTGCGCCGTTTACGGCGTAGTTTTGGATTGATTTCTCATCGAATTTGAGGCCGTCTTTTGCCTCTACTATGAGTTTTTGAAGTCCAAGCTTGTTTTCAATGACAACAGGTGCTTGTTTGTAATGTGGCAAGCTGAAATCTGGCTTGCCAAAATTTGTTTTATTTTCAGTTTTAGCACGTCCTCGTAGTGCCTCTTTAAGATAATCTGGGATAGCTGATTCTGTATAGTAATCTTTTTGATTTTTCAGTTTTAATTTGTCAAATTTCTTTTTGACCCAATCATTAACGTGTTCTTCAAGTTTGTATTTTGGTTGATGCATACTCATAGTTCAGTATCCTTTATTTTGTTACCGCCAAATATTCCTGCGCCCGTACCTCGCGGCCTGTTCGGCGTTTCTCGAAAACTTATGATTGCGGTTAGTTTTGTATTATCACTTATACGGCTTCTAAAGCATAACCCGAATCAAGCCAACTATCGGCAGCCCTGCATGCCAGCGCCTCCCCAATTTGCGCGGCCAATTGAGGATCAACAGCGAAAGAGCTCTCCGTCTGAAGTTGAGGCGAGGATTTTGATTGCGCGACAAAGCGGATTCATCCGGCGTTTAATTTATAATGCACGGCTATTCGTCTTAAGACCTCCGCCATGCTGTTCACATCGACCCACACCCGCCCACGCTACACCCGATTGACCGGTTCGTCCGATGCGCTGGCACTGGCGCAATTTACGGATAAAAATAAACCGCTGGTGGTGATCACGGCGAATGCGAATGAAGCGCAGCGACTGATCGAGGAAATCCCGTTTTTTTCCCCTGAGTTGCGCGTACATCTGCTGCCGGACTGGGAAACCTTGCCCTACGACCATTTCTCGCCGCATCAGGATCTGATCTCGGAACGCTTAGCCACCTTGCACCATGTGCGCAGCCAGTCCTGCGACGTGCTGGTGGTGCCGGTCACGACGGCCTTATACCCCTTACCACCCGCCGAGTATCTGGCCGCGTTTACCTTTTTCCTCAAACGCGGAGAGAAACTCAATCTGCCGGCCTTGCGCGAACAAATGACGTTTGCGGGCTACAGCCATGTGCAACAAGTCTTGTCGCCCGGCGAATTCTGCATCAGAGGCGGCATCATCGACCTGTTTGCCATGGGCAGCGTGCTGCCGTATCGCATCGACTTGTTCGATGATGAAATCGAAACCATTGCAACGTTTGACGTGGACACGCAGCGCACCCTGTATCCGGTACCTGAAATTCGCCTGTTGCCCGCGCGCGAATTTCCGCTGGACGATAAAGGTCAGGCGCATTTTCGCCAGCGTTTCCGGGATGTCTTTGAAGGCGACCCATCCAAGTCGCGCATCTACAAAGAAGTCAGCAAAGGCAATGCGCCCGCGGGTATTGAATATTATTTACCGCTGTTTTTCGACAAGACCGCCACCGTGTTCGACTACCTGCCGAAGGGTGCCACACTGTGTCTGCACGGCAATGTGGACGCGGCGATTGCACAGTTCGGCGTAGATGCCGCCTCGCGCTATAACCTGCTAAGAGGTGACCCGCAACACCCGCTGTTGCCGCTTGCCGACCTGTTCATGGATGCCGAGGATTTTTTTATTGCCGCCCGCGCATTCGCAAGACTGGACATTACGCACGATGCCGAATCCGCTAACCTCACGCCTTGTGCCACCGCCGCCATTCCCAACATCGCGGTGAACCGTCACGCCGACACGCCCACACAGGCCTTCGCCCAGTTTATACAAACGTATGACGGACGCACGCTGCTGCTGGCCGACAGTCTCGGGCGGCGCGAAATCATGGCGGGCTATTTACTCGAATATGGTCTGAAGGCGGACGTGTGCGATAGTTACGCTAACTTCCTGAATGCAAAAAATAAATTTATGCTCGGCATCGGGCCGCTGCAAAACGGTTTTTTGCTGCCTGATGAAAACATCGCCATCGTCACCGAGACCGAGTTATATGCGGCCATGCCGCGCAACCGTGCCGCGCGCATCGCTAAAAAAACCAATATCGAGGGTATGCTGCGCGACTTGTCCGAACTCAAGGTCGGCGACCCGGTCGTGCATGAACAGCACGGCATTGCGCGCTATCAGGGATTGGTCAATCTGGATCTGGGCGAAGGAGAGGGCGAATTCCTGCTGCTTGAATATCAGGGAGGCGACAAACTGTACGTGCCGGTATCGCAGTTGCACGTCATCGGTCGCTACAGCGGGGGCGCGCATGACACCGCCCCGTTGCACAAACTTGGCAACGGCGCATGGGACAAGGCCAAACGCCGCGCGATGCAACAGGTGCGCGACACGGCCGCCGAACTGCTGAACATCTACGCCCAGCGCGCCACCCGCAAAGGTCACGCCTTCAAGCTGACGCTGCGCGATTACGAAGAATTTTCCGCAGGCTTCGGTTTTGAGGAAACGCCCGATCAGGCAGCAGCGATCAACGCCGTCATCGAGGATTTGCAATCAGGAAAACCGATGGACCGGCTGATCTGCGGCGATGTCGGTTTCGGCAAAACCGAGGTTGCCCTGCGCGCCGCCTTCGTAGCTGCCATGGATGGCAAACAGGTTGCCGTGCTGGTGCCCACCACGCTGCTTGCCGAACAGCATTTCCAGAATTTCTCCACCCGCTTCGCCGACTGGCCGATCCGCATCGCCGAACTGTCGCGTTTCCGCTCAGCCAAAGAGCAGACGCAAGCGCTCAAAGAAATGGCGGAAGGCCGTCTCGACATCATTATCGGCACGCACAAGCTGATACAAAAAGACGTTAAGTTTCATAACCTTGGCTTGACCATCATCGATGAGGAACATCGTTTTGGCGTGCAGCAGAAAGAAAAGCTCAAAGCGCTGCGCGCCGAAGTGGATATTCTGACGCTCACTGCCACGCCGATTCCGCGGACGCTTGCGATGTCGCTCGAAGGCTTGCGCGATTTTTCCATCATCGCCACCGCACCCCAGCGGCGCTTATCCATTAAAACCTTCGTCAGTTCCTATAGTCAGGGCGTCATTCGCGAGGCGGTCTTGCGCGAACTCAAACGCGGCGGTCAGGTCTATTTCCTGCACAACGAAGTGGACACCATCGCCAACATGGCGGAAAAATTAACCGAATTGCTGCCTGAAGCGCGCATCCGCACAGCACACGGTCAAATGGGCGAGCGCGAACTGGAATCCGTCATGAAGGATTTCTATCAGCAGCGTTTCAATATTTTGCTGTGCACCACCATTATCGAGACAGGTATCGATATCCCCACCGCCAATACCATCATCATGAACCGCGCCGACCGCTTCGGCCTGGCTCAATTGCACCAGTTAAGAGGCCGCGTCGGGCGTTCGCACCATCAGGCCTATGCCTATCTTCTGGTGGATAGTCTGGATGGTTTAACGGTGCAGGCCAAGAAGCGACTGGAGGCGATACAGGCGATGGAACAACTGGGCAGCGGGTTTTATCTGGCGATGCACGATCTGGAGATACGCGGCGCTGGCGAAGTGCTGGGCGAATCGCAAAGCGGCGAGATGCAAGAGATCGGTTTCTCGCTGTATACCGAGATGCTCAACGCGGCTGTGGCCTCACTCAAGCAGGGCCGTGAACCCGATATGGCGCATCCGCTGGGCGTCACGACAGAGATTAACCTGCATTCGCCAGCGCTGTTGCCGAACGACTATTGCGGCGACATTCATCAACGACTGGTGATCTACAAACGCTTTGCCAACTGTAGCTCGCAGACCGATCTGGATAACATGCAACAGGAATTGATCGACCGTTTCGGGCTGCTGCCGGAAGCGGCACAAACTTTGCTCGATTGCCACCGTTTGCGCATCAGCGCGAAGCCGCTGGGTATCTGCAAAGTGGATGCGTCAGAGGATGCGATCGTGATTCAGTTCGTACAGAATCCACCGATTGATCCGATGAAGATTATCACTCTGATACAGAGCCGTCGGCACATCAAGATGGTGGGGCAAGACAAACTGCGCATTGAGGTCAAGCAGGCGGATTTAGCTCAGCGTGTGCTGGCGATCAGGAACTTCATCAACGAATTGAAATAGGACAACGATCAGCCACTCATGGGCTGAGTGGCTGAAACTCAACGTAAACGCAAGTGTTTGAGTTGTTTATGAATATCTGCTATTTCCAGATGAGACAGCTTAGATGTTTCGAGCTTGCGTTCGAGCGCATGGATTTTATCTTCATGGGTGCCCACCTTCGCACCACGCGCCGCGACCAGCGCTTCGTGCATGACCTTCTCATACCCGATATAGTTATGCGGTTTCATAACAGTCCCTTTTTACGCAATGATTTCGTGCAGAATTTTAATATACACACTTCGCCGATAAATTGTACAAGAAAAGCGGCACCGCTAGCGTAAGTTGATGATGTCCCAACCATGCGCTACCGCATGGGCGCGCAAGGTTTCATCAGGGTTTGCGGCAACCGGATGCGTCACCTTGCACATCAGCGGCAGATCGTTGAGCGAATCACTGTAAAAAGTGCTGTTCTCGAAACTCGCCAGCGTCCAGCCGCGGGAACTCAACCAGTTGGCCAGCCGCGTGATTTTTCCCTCGCGGAAGCACGGCACGTCGGCAACGCGACCGGTAAATTCGCCATCAATATGCTCAGGCTCGGTTGCAATCAGATGCTCAATACCGAACTCACGGGCGATCGGTGCGGTGACAAAACTGTTGGTCGCGGTGATGATGACGCAGACATCCCCCGCCTCACGGTGCCGCTGAACTAAATCACGAGCGGCTTGTGTCACCATCGGCATCACATTCTCACTCATGAACTGCGCGTGCCAAGTGTCGAGCGTGTGACGCGAGTGGCGCGACAAAGGCTTGAGCTGAAAATCCAAAAACTCGTGAATATCCAGTGTGCCTGCCTTGTACTGATCGTAAAAGGCCTGATTTTTTACCTCGAACAGTTCGCGATCGAGTATGCCAATGCGAATCAGAAATTGCGACCACTCGAAATCGCTGTCGCCGTTAAGCAGGGTATTGTCCAGATCAAATAAGGCTAATTTCATGTCAGTCAGCTTCCATAATTGATTTCAAATTGCATCACTTCCTTGAGCAGGGGTATAGACGGCGCGCGGTGCAGGCGCAGCGAATGTTCATCGAGCGCATCGAGCACAGCCAGCAGACTCGGCAAGTCGCGACGCCCGTGACGCAGCAGATACTGTACGACCTCCGGTGCCAGCGCAAACCCCCTGCCCTGCGCATGGCCTGTGAGCGCGAGCGCCTTCTCTTGATCGCTCAAACCCTGCACCTGATACACCAGCCCCCATCCCAGACGGGTGCGCAGATCGGCGCGCACATTCAAATGCAGCGGAGAACTCAGGCCACTGACCAGCAGCATGCCGCCCCTGTCACGCATCCGATTGTAGAGATTAAACAGCTCGATTTGCGCCGCATCATCAAGCGTATCGGCATCGTCAACAGCGACCACGTCGGCCGGTTCTGGTACATAACCTTGCGCATAAATCGCATTTTGATGCGCATTTTGCGCAATCCCGATACAGGCTTGCAGCAAATGACTCTTGCCGCTGCCGGCAGCCCCCCACACATACACACAGCGCTCCGGACTCTCGCCTGACAAGGCCTGATGCAAAACGGATAACAATTCTGCATTATCTCCCGCGACAAAATTATCGAAGGTAGGCCACCAGTGGGGCGTAATATCGAGCAGTAACTGATTCATTCTTTACCGTACATCCGACTGGACAGATACCAAATCGTGCCGTGGCGCAGCGCAACCAACAGGATTGCCGACATCGGCAGTGCCAGCAGCACGCCGAAGAAGCCGAACAACTGGCCGAAAGCCAACAGCGCAAAAATAACCGCCAGCGGATGCAAGCCTATGCGCTCACCGACCAGCCAGGGCGTGACCAGGGTGCCTTCCAACAGCTGTCCTACCCCGAACACACCCCACACCCAGAGCACGCTGCTCAATTCGGTAAATTGCATCACGGCCGCCAGCGTCGCCAGCAAGAGGCCGATCACCATGCCCAGATAGGGAATGAACACCAGCATCCCGGCGACAATGCCGATAGGCAAGGCAAATTCCAGCCCCACCGCCCATAACACCAGACTGTAAAAAGCGCTCATCAGCAACATCACCGAGATTTGTCCGCGCAAAAATTCCGCCAGCACACGATCCACCTCGGCGCTGATCTCGCGAACCTTAGCGTGCCAGTGACGGGGGATCAGCGCATCAAATTTGGCGGCCATTAATCCGCCATCGCGCAAAAAATAAAACATCGCGACCGGAATCAGCAGCAGGTTCATCAGCACGTTGAGAATTTTTCCGCCGCTGCTCGACAACCACGGCAGCAGCTTTTCAGCGACGCCGCCGGCCGACTGCCAGTGACTCAACAGCCAGTTTTTCAACAACGTGCTATCCCATAGCAGATCGGCACCAAACCACAGTTGTAATTTCGGCAACAGACTGGCACGCAGCATTTCGATCAGGTCAGGCAGGCGCACCATGAACAGGCTGATTTCCTTTTCCAGCAACGGCAGCATGATCAGCAGCAGACCTGCGAACAACAACAGCAAAAAAACCATCACCATCAGCACCGCCGCTGCACGCGGCAACTTCAATCCAACAAGGCGCCTCACCAGCGGATTGCAGATATAGGCGAGTATCGCTGCGGCCACGAAAGGCGTCAGAATGGGGCTGAGCCAGTAGAGCAACAGCAAGACCGGCACAACAAAAAGTAACCACTGCAAGGCAGGAAAACGGGATGTTGTCATTTTGAGTAAAGGCAAAAATTTAAGAGCGCATCAACAGCATCCATGAGCGCGGCAAGTGTTTAGGTGATGAACGACCCAATGAGTTATAATTGCGGCCGTGAAACACCACGAAATCCTAGGTTTAGCAATGAACTGATGCGCATTGTATCGAGATTCACTTGCCGTTTGTGCGCGACTGTAACGAAATTACACTATTTCCCCTATATATTCTCAGCGCATTTCAAAAAACCATCCTGAATAGATAGCTCGATCTCGCCCGAATGGCGATGAAATTGAAAGTTTTTATGAACGCCCCCCAAAATAATTTGCAGCCTGCCTGCTGGACCGGATTTACCGGCGGCCAGTGGCAACAACGTGTCGCCGTGCGCGACTTCATCCAGCTCAATTACACGCCCTATGAAGGCGGCGAGGATTTTTTAGCGCCTGCCACAGCACGCACGCAGCAACTCTGGCGCGAACTCTCGGTACTCATCAAAGAAGAGCGCATCAAAGGCGTGCTGGACGTCTCAGCCGATATCGGTTCATCCATCACAGCCCATCAACCCGGTTATATCAACAAAACGCTCGAGCTGATCGTCGGCCTGCAGACCGATGCGCCGCTCAAACGCGCCATTATCCCTAACGGCGGATTGCGCATGGTTGAGGCAGGGCTTGAAGCCTACGGCTTCACACTGAATCCGAAAGTCAAAGAAGCCTATCAACTCTATCGCAAGGATCACAATCAGGGCGTATTCGACGCATACAGTCCTGACATTCTCGCCTGCCGCAAATCCGGCATCATCACAGGATTGCCCGACGCCTACGGCCGCGGCCGCATCGTAGGGGACTATCGCCGCGTCGCGCTGTACGGCATCGACTTTCTGGTTCGCGACAAGCAGCGCGAAAAGTCAGAACTCGACAACGCCGTATTCAGCGAAGAGGTACTGCGCACGCGCGAAGAGCTATCCGAACAAATCAGGGCGCTCACTGAACTCAAGCAGATGGCGGCAGCCTACGGTTTCGACATCGGCACGCCTGCCGCCTCTGCACGCGAGGCGGTTCAATGGACCTATTTCGGCTATCTGGCCGCAATCAAGGAACAAAACGGCGCGGCGATGTCGATCGGCCGAATTTCGTCCTTCCTCGACATCTACATCGAACGCGACATAGCGACAGGCGGGCTTACCGAATCTCAGGCACAGGAATTGATGGACGATCTCGTGATCAAACTGCGCATCGTGCGCTTTTTGCGCACCCCTGAATATGACCTGCTGTTTTCCGGAGATCCTGCCTGGGTTACCGAAGCGATCGGCGGCATGGGCGAGGATGGCCGCACCCTGGTCACCAAAAACAGCTTCCGCTTCCTCCACACCCTGTCCAACCTGGGCCCGGCCCCCGAACCCAATCTGACCGTGTTGTGGTCAAACTCGCTGCCGCTGGGCTTCAAGAATTTCTGTTCCAAAGCATCCATCGAAACCAGCGCGATCCAGTATGAATCAGACGACTTGATGCGCGAACACTGGGGAGATGATTACGCCATCGCCTGCTGCGTCTCGGCGATGCGTATCGGCAAACAGATGCAGTTCTTCGGCGCGCGGTGCAATCTGGCCAAGACCATGCTGTATGCAATCAACGGCGGCGTGGATGAAAAATCCGGCATCAAGATCGCAAACGGTTTTTCCCCGATCACCGCCGACTATCTGGACTATGATGAGGTGGTCGATAAATTCGAGCAGATGATGGACTGGCTTGCCACGACCTACATCAAGGCCTTGAATGCTATACACTTCATGCATGACAAATACCATTACGAACGCATCGAAATGGCGCTGCACGACCGCGACATCTTGCGCACCATGGCCTGCGGCATTGCCGGTCTTTCGGTGGTCGCCGATTCGCTGTCCGCAATCAAATACGCCCGCGTCAAAGTGATACGCAATGAACAGGGTATCGCGACCGACTTTGCCATTGAAGGCGAGTATCCGGCCTACGGCAACAACGACAATCGCGTCGATCAGATCGCGGTGTGGCTGGTTGAGACGTTCATGGATAAAATCCGTAAACACAAGACCTATCGCGACAGCGTGCCGACCCAGTCGGTACTGACGATTACCTCCAACGTGGTGTACGGCAAGAAGACGGGTAACACCCCAGACGGCAGAAGAACCGGCGAGCCTTTTGCACCCGGCGCCAACCCGATGAACGGTCGTGATACTCAGGGCTTTGTCGCCTCCGGTGCCTCGGTCGCAAAGCTGCCCTATCTGGCCGCGCTCGACGGTATTTCATGGACCGCGACCTGCACACCGGACGCGCTGGGGCGCACCCTGACAGACCGCGTCGACAATCTGACCAACTGTCTGGATATGTTTTGCACCTCGAACGGTTTTCACGTCAATGTCAACGTGCTGAATAAGGAAACGCTGCTCGACGCGATGGAGCATCCGGAAAATTACCCGCAATTAACGCTGCGCGTCTCGGGCTATGCGGTCAATTTCATCAAACTGACCCGCGAACAACAGCTTGATGTCATCAACCGGACTTTCCATCTGCACTGTTAATCATTCAGGCCATCGATGATGGCAATACCCGTTCATGCAAAGCGAATCAAAATCCCCTAACTTTATTACCCCTGCCTGCGTCGACGAAAACGGTCGATTGTCAGGCTTCGTGCATTCATTCGTGACCGGCAGTGCCGTCGACGGCCCCGGTATGCGCTTCGTAGTATTCGTCTCCGGCTGCCAGTTTCGCTGCCTGTATTGCCACAACCCCGATACCGCAAAATTGCACAACGGCAAACTGATGCAAGTGGATGAAGTCCTCAGTAAATTAAAAAAGTACGCCAGATTTCTTCGCGCAACCGGCGGGCTGACCATTTCAGGTGGCGAGCCACTGATGCAGGCTCATTACATTGGCGAAATCTTCTACCGCGCAAAACACGATCTGCACCTGCACACCACGCTCGACACGCAGGGGTTTTTAGGCGCGCATCTGCAAGACGACTGGTTTGACAATGTCGACCTGATCCTGCTCGACATCAAACACATCGACCCTGAAAAACATCAGGCGCTCACCGCCAACCCCTTGCAACCGACACTCGATTTTGCACGAAGGATGTCGGCGATGGGCAAGAAAATGTGGATACGCTACGTACTGGTGCCAGGTTACACCGATGCTTTTGATGACGTGGAAAAACTGGCCGATTTCGTCGCCACACTGGAGGGCATCGAACGCGTCGAAGTGTTGCCGTTTCATAAAATGGGCGAACACAAATGGCAAGAGCTGGGATACCCCTACCAGTTAACCGCGGTTCAGCCGCCCTCAGCCGAACTGCTCAATCGCGTCATCAACCAGTTCCGGCTCCGCAATCTGAACGCATGCTAAACAACATCCAATCCGTTTTAACCTTGATCAAGAAAGCTGTGTATGACCACTCAAAACTTATCAGCAAGTAATACAGGCTGGCTCTCCCGTGACCGCACCATCGCCCGTGCGGGATTTAACCGCTGGCTGGTTCCTCCCGCCGCGCTCGCCATCCACCTGTGTATCGGCATGGCGTATGGCTTTTCCGTGTTCTGGCTGCCGCTCTCCAAAGCCATCGGCATTACGGCGCAGGTTGCCTGCCCTGCAGAATCGGGCCTGATCGATGCCTTATTCGCCACGTCATGCGACTGGAAAATCAGCGATCTGGGCTGGATGTACACACTGTTTTTCCTGTTACTGGGTTCCTCTGCCGCCATCTGGGGCGGCTGGCTCGAACGCGTAGGACCGCGCCGGGCAGGGTTTACCGCCGCCATCTGCTGGGGCGGCGGCCTGCTGATTTCCGCCTACGGCGTGTATACCCACCAGCTCTGGCTGATGTGGCTGGGTTCTGGTTTCATCGGCGGCATCGGTTTGGGCTTAGGCTATATCTCACCCGTTTCTACGCTGATCAAATGGTTTCCGGATAAACGCGGCATGGCAACCGGCATGGCCATCATGGGTTTCGGCGGCGGCGCGATGATAGGCGCTCCGCTGGCCAACATGCTGATGGAGCATTTCCGCACCCCAACCAGCATCGGCGTGTGGGAGACCTTCGCCACCATGGGCGTCGTGTATTTCATCGCCATGACCTGCGGTGCATTCGGTTACCGTGTGCCGCCGACCGGATGGAAACTGGAAGGCTGGGTCCAGCCTGAAACGCAGCATGCGCTGATCTCGGACAACAACGTGCATTTGAAAAACGCGCACAAAACGCCGCAATTCTGGCTGATCTGGGCGGTACTCTGCCTGAACGTCAGCGCCGGCATCGGCGTACTCGGCATGGCCTCTCCCATGTTGCAGGAAATTTTCAGCGGCCGCCTGATCGGCCTGCCCGAGGTCGATTTTGTCCACCTGAACGACGATCAGAAAAAATCGATCGCAGCGCTGGCAGCAGGGTTTGCAGGATTGCTCTCGCTGTTTAACATCGCAGGACGTTTCTTCTGGGCCTCGCTCTCAGACAAGCTCGGACGCAAAAATACCTACTTCGTGTTCTTCGCACTGGGCATCGTGATGTATTCGCTCGCGCCGTGGGCTGCACACTCTGGCCATCAGGCGCTGTTCGTCGCGTTCTTTTGCGTGATTCTGTCCATGTATGGCGGCGGCTTTGCCACGGTACCGGCTTATCTGGCGGACATGTTCGGCACGCAATTTGTCGGCGCCATCCACGGCCGTCTGCTGACCGCCTGGGCGACAGCCGGCATCATCGGTCCTGTGGTGGTGAATTACATCAGAGAAGCCCAGATCAATGC
The DNA here is from genome assembly GCA_037137715.1 of Nitrosomonadales bacterium. Taxonomy (GTDB): domain Bacteria; phylum Pseudomonadota; class Gammaproteobacteria; order Burkholderiales; family Gallionellaceae; genus Gallionella. Next base: position 13,328 of record JBAXJT010000038.1, on the reverse strand, counting down.
AGGCGTACCGCGCGAACAGGTGTACGACTTCACCATGTATATTCTGGCAAGCTTCCTGGTGCTGGGCTTTATCGCCAACTGGCTGATCAAACCGGTGGACAAGAAGTGGCATCTGACTGAACAGGAAATGCGCGAAATCGAAGCAGCTCACCACCAAAAGGAAGTGAACGAAGAACTCGTCACAGGTTCTTTTGGCATCACGCACGGCGGCCTCGATACGAAAGCTGCGCTCGCCTGGACTGCCGTCGGCATCCCGATCGCAATCGGCTTGTGGATCACCTTCAACAAAGCGGTGATTCTGTTTCATTGATAAGCCTTAATCCTAGGAAAAGTAGCTGTCCACGAAAATCACGAAAAAACACGAACAAATTCAAATGCATGTTAGGATTTTTTTATCACCCGTTAGGTGAGTTGAAAAAATTACGTAATTATCTGTTTTATTTCGTGTATTTCGTGGATTAAAAGCCGTTTTAACGGTTAACCCAGTGTAACGCGCTCAGTTGGCAGCCTGAAAATGGCTGCCAATTTTTTTTCCTCAACTACATCACCGCCTGCAAAATGGGCGTCATGTATAATCCGCAACCTATCAAACTAAGGTGCAAAAATGTCCACAACGATACTGTTCATCGGACTGATGGTGTTCTTTGCCCATTTCCTTTCCCTGCAATTTCGCAAAACCAATATCCCGGATGTGCTGGTGCTGGTGATCGTCGGCATTGTGCTGGGCCCCGTGCTGGGTTTCGTCTCGCCGGCTGACTTCGGCAAGGTCGGTTCCTTGTTCGCGACCATCGCACTGGTGGTGATCCTGTTCGAAGGCGGCACGACACTCGACATGAATGTGCTGAGTAAATCCCTCACCACTACGGGAAAACTGGCCATCGGCTGTTTCGTGCTCACCGCGCTCATCGCAACGCTGGTCGGCGTCTATGCGATGGGACTCACCGTCTTGCCGGCCACCATGCTGGGCCTGACGCTGGGGAGCACCTCGCCTGCCGTCATCATCCCGCTGGTGAAGGTGTTACGGGTGTCCGAGAAGCCTGCCACCGTGATGATCCTCGAATCCGCACTGACCGATGTGCTGAGCATTATCGGCGTTTTTGCCCTGCTGCAAATCTACACTCAGGGCGGCGTAGAGCCCGGTAAGCTGATCGGCAGCGTGCTGTCCGCAATGGTCTTTGCCACCGTGATCGGCGTGATCGGCGGCATCGGCTGGTTGCTGGTATTGGGCCGCGTACGCGATTTCCCCAACACCATTTCCTCGACACTGGCCTATGTATTTATCGTGTATGGCGCGACCGAAGGGCTGGGATTCTCAGGCCCCATCGCAGCGCTGGCGCTAGGTTTTACGCTGAGCAATTTTGAAGAGTTCAACTTGCACCGCATCCCCAGCATAGACAGAAACATCGTGCCGCTCAACGACATCGATCTGGCTTTTTACAGCGAAGCGGTCTTCCTGCTCAGAACCTACTTCTTCGTCTACTTAGGCATCTCCATCCACTTTAGCGCGGTGAATCTGACGCTGACTGCAGCGGCCATCGTGCTGCTGATCTATCTCATGCGCATCGTGCTGACCCGCGCCGTGTTTCGCGATCCGGGCTACAGCCTGCGCGACACGGCCATCACCTCGATGATGGTACCCAAGGGACTTGCCGCCGCGGTACTCGCCTCGTTACCGCTGCAATACGGCGTGGCAGGGGGCGAGATGATCAGGGATACGACTTACATGGTGGTGCTGATCAGCATCACCTTCACCGCCCTGCTGGTAATGGTCTATCCGACGCGAGTGGCGCAGCGCTTTTACTCGCGAGTGATCGGCAAACCGATTAAAGCCCCGGATTGAAAAAACTCCAGTGTCAGCCGGGTATCGTTGCCGCCCTGAGCGCCGCAATACTGTTCGGTGCCAGCACCCCGCTGTCGAAATGGCTGCTGGCCGGCATTAGCCCCTGGCTACTGGCAGGTTTGCTGTATATAGGTTCAGGACTCGGCCTGACGCTGTATCGACGCCTGAGCGGCGCCCCTGCCGTCCACCTTGAGCGGCGTGAACGGTTCTGGTTTGCAGCGGCCATTTTATCGGGCGGCGTGATTGCGCCCGTACTGCTGATGATCGGCCTCAACGGGATGCCCGCCTCATGCGCCTCACTGCTGCTGAACGCCGAAGGGGTCTTCACGGCACTGCTGGCGTGGTTCGCATTCAAGGAAAACGTCGACCGGCGTATCGCACTCGGAATGGGGGCCATCGTTGCCGGTGCGCTCACGCTCAGCTGGTCGGCGGACGCACGATTTAACGGACTCTGGCCGATGCTGGCAATCCTGGGCGCGAGTCTCGCATGGGCGATCGACAATAACCTGACACGTAAAATTTCGCTGGCCGATGCAACTTGGATCGCCGCGATCAAAGGTCTGGTGTCAGGGAGCATGAATTTACTTCTGGCCTTGCTGCTGGGGGCGTCGATTCCGGCACTGCCGTTTTTGGCAGGCGCGATGGTGATCGGACTGTTTTCTTATGGCGTGAGTCTCGCCCTGTTCGTGGTCGGCTTGCGGCATCTGGGCACGGCGCGCACCGGCGCTTACTTTTCAGTCGCACCTTTTTTCGGCGCCCTGCTCGCCCTCATCATGGGAGAGCCGCTGACCATGCCGCTCGTGATAGCCGGAACCTTGATGGCGCTGGGAACCTGGCTGCATCTGACCGAGCGCCATGAGCATGAACACAGCCACAACGCGCTCAGTCACGAACATGAGCATGAACACGACGAACACCACGATCACACACACGATGAAACTGTTGCACCCGGCGTCCGCCATCATCACCCGCATGTACATCAACCCTTAGTGCACACGCACCCGCACTTCCCGGATGCACATCACCAGCACCATTAACTGACCTGCGTTTTCGGACGGATCAATCTTCAGGTTTAGCGTGATTCACCAGCAGGGTATATAACCTGCGACTATCCGCGCGCAACACCGTGAAGATAAATGCGCCCAGCACCAATCGATCACCGCATTTAGGCAGGCGACCGGCCGCTTTGAGCACGAGCCCCCCCACCGTATCGCAATCTTCATCGCTAAAATCCGTGCCCAGCACCGCGTTGAAGTCGGCAATTTCGGTCTCGGCTTTGACGCGATACTGGCCCGCGCCATCGGCAATGATATTGTCCTCATCGGCGTCAAAATCGTATTCGTCTTCGATGTCGCCGACAATCTGTTCCAGCACATCCTCGATGGTAACCAACCCCGACACGCCGCCGTATTCATTCACGACCAGCGCAATGTGATTGCGATTGCTGCGAAACTCACGCAGCAACACGTTCTGGCGCTTGGATTCCGGCACAAACACCACCGGCCGCAGCATATCCCGCACATCGAACTCTTCGCCGGCATAGTAACGCAGCAGATCTTTCGCCAGCAGTATGCCGATGATGTGATCCTTGTCGCCTTCTATGACCGGGAAACGCGAGTGTGCGGTTTCAATGACAAAGGGGATAAACGCTTCGGGTGGCTGACTGATGTCGATGACATCCATCTGTGCGCGGGGGATCATGATTTCGCGCACCTGACGTTCGGAGACTTGCAGCACGCCTTCCATCATCGACAGGGCGTCTGCATCGAGCAAATTATTTTCGTAGGCGCCGTGCAGCAGTTGCACTAACTGTTCACGATCTTCCGGTTCGCGCAACAGCAGCGCGGATAAACGTTCCAGCAAGGTGGGTTTGTGACTCTCAGGCTCGTCCATGTTTTGGGTGTCAGGTTTCTATATAGGGATCAGGATACCCCAATTTTAACATCAGCGTTGTTTCCAGCGCTTCCATCTCCTCGGCCTCGTCATCGACTTCATGGTCATAGCCTTGCAGATGCAGCGCGGCATGGATCGCCAGATGCGCATAATGGGTCAATAATTCCTTGCCTTGCTCAGCGGCTTCGCGCGCCACCACCGGCGCACAGATCACCACATCGCCCGATAAATGATCGTCCTCGTCATAGACGAAGGTCAGCACATTGGTCGCATAATCCCGCCCCCGGTACGCCTTGTTCAGCTCACGTCCTTCCACCTCATCGACGATGCGCAGGGCAAGGCTCACATCGCGCTGCAACGCGGCCTTGATCCAGCGCCGCCATTGCGGGCGGGCGGGCAGATTCTGAGCTTCGCTGACATATTGCACGACCAGCGAGAGCGCAGGCTTGACCATTTTCTTCGCCGCAGTCATTCAAGACTCCCTGCCAGTTCGCCGCGCAGCGTGTGCCTGACGACTTCGGTGACTTTAACATCGACAAAGCGACCGATCATGCCGGGCGAGCCGCGAAAATTGATCACGCGGTTATTATCGGTGCGACCGGCCATTTCCAGCACGTCTTTCTTCGAGATGCCTTCCACCAGTACGCGCTGAACCGATCCCAGCATCGCCTGTCCCACGCCATCCTCCAGCGAGGACAACTTATCCTGCAATCGTTTCAGGCGCGCGGATTTAACTTCCAGCGGCGTGTCATCGTGCATTTCGGCCGCAGGCGTGCCGGGGCGCGGGCTGTACAGATAACTAAAACTGTTGTCGAAGCCGATATCCTCGATCAGTTTGAGGGTTGCCTCAAAATCAGCTTCGGTTTCGCCGGGAAAACCAACGATAAAATCGGAGGTGACGCACAGGTCGGGGCGCAACGCGCGTACACGGCGGATCACCGATTTGTATTCGAGCACAGTATGTCCACGCTTCATCGCCGCTAACACCCGGTCGGAACCCGACTGCACCGGCAAATGCAAATGGCTCACCAGCTTCGGCGTCGTGGCATACACGTCAATCAAACGCTGGCTCATGTCTCTGGGATGCGAGGTCGAATAGCGGATGCGGGCAATTTCAGGCAGCGCTGCGATCGCCTGGATCAGATAAGCGAAGTCAACCGTGTCGTCATCGTCCGTCAAACCGGCATAGGCGTTGACGTTCTGACCGATCAGGGTCACTTCCTTGACGCCCTGACGGGTGAGTGCTTCGATATCCTTCATCACGTCGCTCAAGGGACGCGACACTTCTTCACCACGCGTATAAGGCACTACACAGAACGTACAGTATTTGCTGCACCCTTCCATGATGGAAACGAAGGCGGAAGCGGAGGTGGTGACAGGGGTGGGCAGATGATCAAATTTTTCGATCTCAGGGAAGCTGATGTCCACCTGAGCGCGCCCGGTAGCGCGCCGCGCCTTGATCAGTTCCGGCAGACGGTGCAGGGTTTGCGGCCCGAACACCACGTCCACATAAGGCGCGCGTTTGATGATCACATCGCCCTCTTGACTCGCGACACATCCGCCGACGCCGATCACCAGATTCGGATTCGCCAGCTTCAATGGCCGCACACGTCCAAGATCTGAGAACACCTTCTCTTCCGCTTTCTCGCGTATGGAACAGGTATTAAACAGAATGACATCGGCCTCTTCGATCTTGTCAGTCTGCTCCATGCCATCGCACGCACGCATCACATCCGCCATCTTGTCCGAGTCGTACTCGTTCATCTGGCAGCCATAGGTTTTAATATAGAGTTTTTTCATAGCGGGGCGATGATACCTGCATATCGAAAAAACATTAATTCAAATCTAGGCAAATGACAAAAAAATCTAGGCCGTAAACCGGGCGACTTCTTGCTGTAATTGTGCGGCCAGCGTCTCCAAGCGCTCGGCAGCCGATGACACCTCAGAGACGGCGCTCACGCTCTCCTCGCTCATTTGCGCAATCTGCTCGATATTTCGGGCGATTTCCGCACTGGCATTTTTTTGCTCGCGCAACACATCAGAAATATCGCTGATCGCCTTCACCACGCCTGCCGCGCCCTCATTGATTTCAATCATCGACCCGCCGGCATTCTCGGCCAGCACTACGCCGTGCGTGACCATCTCATTGCCACGGCGCATCACACTGGTAGAATTTTTTGCCTGAACCTGAATCGAGCCTATCATGCTGGTAATTTCCTGAGCGGACTGAGCCGTGCGTTCAGCCAGTTTACGCACCTCGTCGGCGACCACCGCAAAACCGCGCCCCTGCTCACCGGCGCGTGCCGCCTCAATCGCGGCATTCAATGCAAGCAAATTAGTCTGATCTGCCACCTCCTTGATTGCATTGATAATACTGCTGATCTCCTCGGCTTTCTTTCCCAGCGACTCAATCTGACCGGATGCGTCGTTAACCACCTTTTCGATATTCCTGATTTCTTCCACGGCACTGGCGACTTCAGTCCCGGCATGACGAGAGGACTCACCCGACATAGCCGCCTTTTGTTCAGCCTGCGCCGCGCTATCGGCAACCTGATCGATACTGACAGAGAATTCTTCTACGGAAGCGGCGACCGAAGACGTCGCCTCACCCTGATGATTGGCGTTATTGAGCACTTGGGCTGCAGCCCCTGCCAATTGACGTGCGGAGCTTGCAACCAAGTTGGCCGAATCGCGCGTGTTTCTGACAATATGCTGCAACTCGTCCACAAATGAATTCACGCCGCCTGCGATTTCACCCAACTCATCCTTCATATCCGATGGCAGGCGCTGAGTCAGATCGCCCTGCTTCAACAAAACAATTTTTTGTTGTATGCCCCGCAAACCCGACTGCAAGGAGCGCGCAAGGTTCAGCACCACAAATACGTTCACCGCAGCAATCAGGCCGATGAGGGTCACCAGTTGCCAGAAAATATTGCCTGACACTTGAGTCGCTTTTTCTCTAGCCTGCTCTGCCTCACCCTGCCGCACGCTGACGAATTTCTCCAGCGCGGTTTGGAATGGTTTAAATTCACTGTTATACAAAGGGACTAATTTTTCGTTAGCCGTTTTAACATCGCTGGCGGCCAACTGAATCAACGACTGCGATTCCTTGTTGTAGCGATCCCATAGACCGAGGATTTTTTTTAACTCATCTCGTATGGATTCCCGCTTGATCGACTTGACCGCCACCGCGCCATGTGACTCAATATTTTGCGCCGCCGTGACAAACACCTCTTTAGTTTCCGGCACACCCGTGTCCAGCATAATGGTCGACAGTGCGCTCGCTTTCACTTCGAGCAGGTCGATGACATACGATTCCCTGCGATGAGCCGTTTCCTCAGCATCCCGAATCGCATTCAATCCGAAAATAGTCACAATTAAAATCAATCCCAGCCCGATCAAGGTCACGAGGCCTAAAATTCTAAGTTTAGTTCTGATGCTCATTTGACGACCCTTTTTAACACAGAAGAAAAGTTTGCCTACCCGGGATCGACAGCACGATTATCCCGCCGCCATCGAATTAGCCCGCTACAGCACCTCTTGAGAAGTATGTACAGGCGCTCGTAAGCCTAAGCCTTTGCAAAACGGAATGCAACGACATCCATTGCATATAACCGTTTTCAGATTTTTTTTCGCAAAAAACGTCGGAAAATCAGAAAGTTCCTAGGAAATTTCAGGAAATTTCCGCCCCTACGCGCACAAAGCGCACATTCCCGACCAATTTGATACTATAATAAAGAACGTTTCAGTCAACTATTTTTCGATAATTGAACGCGCGAAACTACCAGGGAGAAAATAAAAATGTCTATTATCGCAACGATCGCTTCATTGGGCACCGTCATTATATTTGTTGGTTTTTCTGTATTTATGGTCACACAAGTCATAAAGAGCGAATAAATTCATTCCGCCGGGGGCGCTTTCTGGCCCCTTGATTTACCTCAATCCGAACTCGTTTGCCTGCGCTTATTAGTGCCGGGCTAATCTATCTTTGAACAAAAATATTTTACTTAAAAAATATTTGTGCTACAGTTCGCACAGTTGTATCTAATGTTCAATTTAGTAACTCTCGGGAGGAGTAAATTATGTCAATCGTCGCCACTATCGCAGCAGTAGGTACCGCACTCATCGCAACAGGTTTTGCATTGTGGATGGTTACGCAACTGTTCAGCAAAGAGTAATCTAGCGCACGCATTAAAAAAACCAGCTCCGGCTGGTTTTTTTACGCCTAAAATTCAGCCTCTCCACATCCTAGCCTAATACCGTAAGCACCTATCGCTGGAATACTTGCGCGACTCCGGGTGACAGGAGGGTGACAAGAACAAAGAACAAAAAACAATCAGGTGAAACCAACATAACTACTTGATTTTATTTATATATGTTCATTTTAATCATCGTCTGCAAGCCTTTAAATTACTGTGTTTCTGATTTAAAAAAATATCACATACCGACAAATATACCGTCAAAATCATAATTGAAACCTGATTTTAATGACTGCCAAGTACGCACCGCACCGATTTTCACCTTATTTTCTGGCAGCTTTGAGTAAATCCCCGCCCACATCTTTTTTGAGCATTTCATACACCACAGCCAGGAACAGATCGCGTGCCGATTCACCTTCCTGGCTTAGCAATCGCGTGGCCAGATCCTGATGCGTCAGCATGGCACCCGCTATCGCCGAATTGATTGCCATCGGCAAATCAGCCTTCAGCGCATCGGCGCGCTCGGCGTTTTTAACCTGCGCCATTACCTGTGCGTTGTCGCGCAGTTTTTCAGACACATGCACCGCAAACGCCACCTTATCTTTGTCACTAATACCATTGCCAAACGCATCGTTAAGCTTTTCGATCAACTCTGACAGATATCTCTGTTCGCGATCACGCGCCTCGCGCAAGCCGTTATCAGTGATCGGATCAAGTTCAGCTGCCTCACCCCCTTCAATGCCGGTGAGCGTGCCGCCCTTGGTCGCCTTGTAATGCGTCAGTGTCAGCGCGCCCAGATCCACCTGCTCGGGCGCTATACCTTTGAGCCGCTTGCGCAACAGCCGTGCATAACTTGCAAACGCTTCCAGCGCCGGATCGCCGAACTCCACCAATTGCGCCACGTATTCATAACAGCGCACAAATTTTGACAGACTCTCGCTAAAAATCATCAGCTCATCCCGCAACCGAGTCTGTTCGGCGCGCATGCTGTCCGCGTGCGCCATGGCTTTTTCGTCCGCCGCATCGCGCGCGATTCGCCATGCCATATCCCACTGATCAATCGCGTCATTCAACGCCTTCAACCTGCCGTTGAAACGATCGGTCGCAGCCTGGGTCAACGAATAAAGCTTCTGATGTGTGACATTTTTGTCCACAATCGCATTGCCAAAGGCAGCAACTTCACCGCGCTCATAAATCATCATGCCATCGAGTCGCTGTTTGATGTCGTAGACGATATTCGGGTCCTGCACATCGGACACCCTGGCATCCCGGTAAAAAGTCTTGAACGCCTCGACAATTTCTTCCGCCTCATTGACGAAGTCCAGCACGAAGGTCTGGTCCTTGCCCGGATAGGTTCTATTCAGGCGGGAGAGCGTTTGCACCGCCTCCACACCGGAAATTTTCTTGTCCAGATACATCGCCACCAGCTTAGGCTGATCGAATCCGGTCTGAAATTTATTGGCAACGATCATCACCCGATAATCCTTCGTATCGAATGCGCGTCGCATCTCGCGCCCCCGCAATTCTGGATTCATGTTGATTTCATTGAACTGATAGTCGTCGGTATATTTCCCGTCCTGCACATCCGAGTTCGGAACCTCGCCCGAAAACGCCACCATCGCCTGTATGCCTTCATAGCCTCGTGCCTGACAATAGCGCTCCAGCGCCAGCTGGTATTTCACCGCCGAGGCGCGCGATGAAGTCACCACCATCGCCTTGGCCTGCCCGTTCAGCAAATGCGCGACATTGGCGCGAAAATGTTCGACGATCAGCTCAACCTTTTGCGCCACATTGGTCGGATGCAGCGACAGCCATTTTGCCAGCGCACGCTTCGCGCTCTTCTCATCCACGCGCTCATCAGCGGCAAACTCAGTGCCGATGCGAAACGCCACATCGTAACTGGTGTAATTTTTCAACACGTCGAGGATGAAGCCTTCTTCGATGGCCTGCTGCATGGTGTACAGATGAAACGGCACCGGCGGATTATCTTTGGATACCGGCTGATCCGGCTGGCGCGGACGGCCAAACAGGCTCAGCGTGGAATGTTTAGGCGTAGCGGTAAAGGCAAAGTAACTGGCGTTGCCGGGACGCTGGCGCGAGGACTGCCACACCGACAGCTTTTCCTCCTGACTCAACTTGTCCCACTCTTCCTCGCTTTGGCCGGTCAACGCATAACGCAGATCGTCCGCGCTGCTGCCGCCTGTCGAGCTATGCGCCTCGTCGATGATGATCGCAAAGCGCCGATCCCGCAGACTCTGCTCGCCCAATATCAATTTCTGCGCAAAAGGAAAAGTTTGCAGCGTCACCACGATGATAGGCACACCGCTCAACATCGCTTCGGCCAGTTGCTGGCTTTTCGGTTTGCTGGAAGTCTGGCGGTCGATTGCGCACACCACGCCGCTCTGATGTTCGATCTGGCCGATGGCGTCCTGCAACTGCTTGTCCAGCACGGTGCGATCCGTCACCACAATCACGCTGTGAAAATACGGATCTCCGCCTGGCCTGCGCACCCGAATCAGCGAGTGCGCCATCCAAGCAATGGTATGCGTCTTGCCGGAACCTGCGCTGTGCTGAATTAGATACGGTTGGCCCGGTCCTTCCAGACGCACCGCATCGACCATTTTGGTCACGCCTTCCCATTGGTGAAAACGCGGAAAGATCAGGTTTTCCTTGAAATAGGTCTTGCCGTTAACATCCTGAGCGTCCTTCCTCTCCAGCAGCACGAAGCGATGAAAGATGCGCAGCCAGTTATCCTTTTGCAGCACGCGCTGCCACAGATAGCTGACCGGATAGGTGCCGTTATCGCCTGCCGGATTGCCTGCCGCGCCGTCGTTGCCACGGTTAAACGGCAGAAAGAAAGTCGAGCTTCCCGCAAGTTTAGTAGTCATGCGGATATCGCTGTCGCTCATCGCAAAATGCACCACCGCACCGCGCCTGAATGCCAGCAACGGCTCGGCACGACCAGACTGCACGCTCTTGGGCGGTCTGTCCTCTCGATACTGCTGCATCGCCGCTTCGACCGACTGGGTAAAATCAGTCTTCAGTTCCACCGTTGCAACCGGCAGACCGTTGATGAAAAAGGCCAAGTCTATTTCATCAGTCTTATCAATAGAATAGCGTAATTGCGGCACCACCCGCAGCCGGTTGGCGGCATAGCGCTCCAGCACCGTCTGATTGCGCCCATCCTCAGGCAGCGCCTGACTCATCGCCAGCGTCCCCGCGCCTGCAATCGCAAAACCATCGCGCAACACCGCCACCGTACCTGCGCTCTCCAGCATCTTCACCAACCGGTCCAGCACGGCAGACTCTGTCGCGGCGCCGTTCAGGCTGTTCAACTTAACCCACGCTTGCGGCTGACTGTCCTGTATCCAGCCGGTCACATCCGCCGGATATAGCGCCCGCGCCGCATCGTAATCGGCTGATTTTCCCAACAGCCAGCCCGCAGAGGTCAATTGCTCAACGATATGGCGTTCCAGTTCGCATTCGTGGTGGATCTGAGACATGCACTGCCCTTCACTTAAAATTTACCCGCGCACTTAGCAGGGAGTAGACGCGTCGCTAATCCATAGTCAGTGGGACATTACCAATTTGTGACTCACTGCGTCACAAATTGAATCAGATCGTCGCGTGCAACATAACATACTGATTGATATCATAATTGATCAAGACTTTCGCAAACATCCGTCAACCCCAGTCGAACGGCTGCGGACATCACGGCACGGGCAAGTTTGGCAGACAACTCCGGTGCAACGCGTGCCGCATTCTCAGTCTGCTTAACCTTGATCCTAGTCACGATCCTCCTGACCTCTTCTTCGATTAACAATTCATAATTTACCGGCAGCACCGCGCCCGTTTGAATTGAAAAATCGCCGAAGTCGATAATATGCGCAGCGACGACCTGTTCTGGTCGCAAAGTTTGCGACAGCCCATTATCAACAAGTCTAAACGATTCACCACTGAACGCATCCCTCACCCTCAACACGCCCTGCCCTTCCACTACATCAACCTGCAATATCGCATAATGTACGGCGCTCATACGCGTGAGTAAGTCAGCCTGACGATCATCCAGCGCGGCGCGGTTCAGTCGAAAATACAGTTCAGCGAGATTAAAACCGTGTGGCCGATAGGAATACACCAGGTAATCCGCCAGCACACTGCTCTCGTATTCATTGTTAAAGTACAGCTCCTTCTTGTACCACAAACCCAAATGGCGGGCGCAAGTAGCGATATCATCATGTTTGCGCAGTTCCAGTATTTTATGATGGAGTCCGGTTAACATTTCCCGAATCGCATCATAATCATCAAGTTTAAAGTTCGTCGTATCCATATATAACACTTTGAATATTATTAGTTATTTTTTAAAAAAATAAGCCATGCGTCCAGCTCAATTTGCGACGCAGTGCGTCACACTTTGGTAAGTTTTACTCTAATCCCAACTTGGGCGGTTTTCGCGCCCGGCTTATCCTTCCCAGTCCTCCAACAACAAGCCGGGCACCCGGGAAAACTCCCCCGTATTGTGCGTCACTAAGGTTGCACCATGAGTCCTGGCAATCGCTGCGATCTGTAAATCATAGGGTCCGATGGGTGTACCCTGACGTGCAAGTTGAGCACGAATCGACCCGAAATGTAGCGCGGCATCGCCGTCAAAACTAAACGATGGCAATACTGAAAACAGCGTTTCCAATATTGCCAAATTTTCATCCGGTCGGGCGCTCTTATAAGCGCCATAATACAACTCGGCTTTTACCACATCGCATAGCCACAACTGATTTTCCGGCATGCCGGCTATTCTGGATTTGACGGGCGATGGTTTTTTGCTCAGATAGGCAATCCAGACATTGGTATCTAACAGCCACATCACTCCCACTCCCGACGAGTTTCGAATTCGCCTTGAGGTGCGCGCGCCAACTCGCCTTCCCAGCAACCCGCCAATGAAGCAAGCACAGAAAGTCGCGACCCATTATCCGACGTCCCCGGTGCGGCACCGCCTTCCAGAGCAATAAAAATAACTTCAGTTTTGCAGTGACGCAATTCCGGCGGGAATGGAATTACCTCGGCAGGATCATTATGAATTTGACGTATTGCAAACATGTTTTTTCTCCAGAAGTTATTTTACTGTGCGAATGAATTCGCCCCTACACCCATCTCACCAGTGATTCTCAAGCTCATATTGTCTCCCGTAAATCAATCTGGCCGGTGACGGCGGCGGTAATCAACGCGCTGCGCCGCTCTTTGAGCAGTTCAATGCTGCGCTCGGTTTTGCTGATCAGCGTGTCGATGCGAGTGGTTTCGCGGTCGAGAAAATCAGTTATCTCTCTCTGCTCTTGAATCTGCGGTTTTGGAATGGCGGATTCAACTCTGAAGTGCAACTTTTGTAAGTGAATTTAGGTGGTGAG
>JBAXJT010000037.1:0-25916 GCA_037137715.1 Nitrosomonadales bacterium | reverse complement strand
TTCAATAGGTTGACGGGAATCGAAGATAATATCAACACTTAACTACAACAGAGCCAATAAATAAATACTAATATATTGATTTATTTGGATAATTTATTTTTTTGTGGATTTAAATATTTTTCAAAGATTAAGTAAAAGGCGCACGCCAATGCAGGATTTTAGATAATGGCGATTGTTTGGGCAAAAACTATTAAAATGCGCCATTTGCTGAAATTGTGCCGGAACCTATGATGGTCTCTTTAAAAAACTACCCCGTTGGCATGCTGATTGCTATCCTGATGGCTGTGTCCGGATGTGAGGATCATCAGGCGCCGCCTGTTGCGGCACCTGTGAAGCGTGAATCGTTCGATGAACTGATCATTAAGCATAATTGTCTGGCCTGCCACATGGAGGGAAATAGCATGGGGCTGCCAGCCTGGCCTCAAGTGGCCGAAAAATATAGCAAGGACAAAACGGCTGTGGTGCATCTGACCAATAAAATCAAGCAAGGCGGCTCGGGTGAGTGGGGGAAAATGGATATGCCCCCTTATCCGGAAATTGATGAGACTGAGCTCAAACTCATCGTTGACGGAATTTTGTCGGTTGATCATCCTAAACCGATGGTTAAGAAGCCGTCGCACAGGCGTTGAGCGGGATTGTGATTCGGGTGCGACAAAATGCCGCATTCCTGAACGTGAATTTTTTCGCTACATTTCGATCGTTGACTTGATCCCGCTATTTTATGTTGAAGGATGCAATCGCATGAGTAATTTGTTTTCCGTGAATTCTCCCATCGTGGCCGGTACGTTGCTGTTGCTGATCCTGTTGTCGGTGGCTACCTGGTCGATTGCTTTGTTCAAACTTTGGAAGCAAACGCAGGATCGTAAGCGCAATCGCACTTTTCACGGCGCATTTTGGGCTGCGAGCAACTGGAGCGCTGCCGAAGGGGTGGCCGGCGGTGGTGTAGGGGATGTCGCATTGCTGGCCAAAGCGGGCTTTTCAGAGCTTCGCGCCTTGGGTTCGGACAGGCAGGATCTGATGCATACCGGTGCCCCTCAGGAAATTTTGGAACGTCAGTTGCGGCAGCAGGTGGAAAATATAAAACGCTATCACGAGCGTGGACTGGCCGAGCTTGCCACCATCGGTTCGACGGCGCCCTTTGTTGGTCTGTTCGGTACCGTCTGGGGCATCATGCATGCGCTGCAAAACATAGGGCAAAGCGGGGCGGCATCGCTCGACGTAGTTGCAGGCCCGATTGGGGAAGCGCTGATCGCCACCGCGATCGGCATTGCCACGGCATTGCCTGCCGTCCTAGCCTACAATTATTTTCTGCGTAATCTCAAGGTGCGCATCACTGAGCTGGAAAATTTTTCGCATGATTTTATGCGTCTGGCGCTCAAGCATAATTTCAAGGGGTAGGTGATGGCCGGTAATAGTTCAGATGGCGACATGATGAGCGAAATCAACGTCACGCCGCTGGTTGATGTGATGCTGGTGTTGCTGGTGGTGTTTATTATCACAGCGCCCTTGTTAGCGCCGCAGTCGCTCAAGATTACGCTACCTAAAACCGATGCGGTTTCGCAGGTGGATAAATTACAAAAAGTCAGCCTGGAGGTTGATGCCCGCGGCAATGTGGCGATGGATCACGCGCACGTGAGCGACGAGGGATTGGCTGAGGCGTTGCGTTTGCGCGCGAATGATCCAACATTTCAATTGCAGATAGAGGCGGATAAGCTAGTGCCTTACGGTCGAATTGCCGAATTGATGGCGCTGGCGCAACACGCGGGGGTGAGTAAACTCTCGTTCATTACGATGGCAAAATAATCTGAGTTGGCTGGTTTTTTGACGGTGTAGAGTTTAGTGGATGCGGCGCATGACTTATTAACGAATGGAGGCTGTTATGAATAGAAGAGAATTGTTGTTGGGCGGGATGGCGTTAGCGGGTGCGGCTTTGGCGGGTAATGTGGCGGCGGCAGAGCACGATCACATGGCACACGAACATCATCAGGGAGCCGCGGGTAACACGGCTTTGGCAAAATCGGCTGCCGACTGCGTGCAAACCGGCGAGGTGTGTCTCGCTCACTGTCTGATTTTGCTGGGTGATGGTGAGAAGGAAATGGCGGCCTGTGCAAAAAGCGTCAGTCAGATGCTGGCGTTGTGCGGTGCATTGCAACAGCTGGCGAATCAGAATTCTAAATTGCTGCCGAAATTGGCCGCGCTCGCGCAGGAGGCATGCAACCAGTGCGAAGAGGCCTGTAAAAAGCACGCCGAAAAACATGCAGAGTGCAAGGCGTGCGGTGAGAGTTGTGCGGCTTGCGCTAAGGAGTGCAAGAAACTGGCTGTCTGATTTAAGGCGGCGCTGATGCTTCACCTATGGTCATTTGCGCGCTCTAATTTAATGAATTAAAGCGCGTTTTTGATCTGATCGGCGGTAAAAAACAGGGGGGTATGACCAGATGTCGGCTTCGATTTAGAAGTTGACGACTTAATTTGGTGCGAAAGGAGAGACTCGAACTCTCACGTCTTACAACGCTGGAACCTAAATCCAGTGCGTCTACCAATTCCGCCACTTTCGCATAGCCGCGCATTGTAGCACCACTGTACGAGCTATGCAGGATAAATCTATCAGGTATAAACGGGGAGGCAGGCTGTGCCGGTGCGCTGGTATTCTGTTACAATCTGCCGGATGCGAGCAATGGACAGGTGCGATATCCGCAATAATTAATCGTGTTGTTGCCCATTTTCAATAAATTCAATTGCTTGTAAATTGGCTTTGGCTTTCTCATTGACCAGCATCCCATTTAAATTATTTCTAAGGAACACAGTATGCCAAGCGTAGAAACCGTGAGCGCGTTAGAACGTCGCCTGAACGCAACTATTCCCCAACAAGCATTGCGCACTCAGGTGGCCAATCGCTTGAAGCACATCGGTCGTACGGCGAAACTTGCCGGCTTCCGTCCAGGTAAGATTCCGGCAAAAGTGCTCGAACAGCATTACGGTATGGAAGCGCGCCAGGAAGCGCTCGGACACGCTTTACAGCAGTCGTTTGCAGAAACCGTTGAAGCGCAAAAACTGCGCGTCGCAGGCGATCCTGAATTCACCGTCAAAACCAGTGACTGGAATGCGGAAGAGATCGAATACAGCGCAACCTTTGAGGTTTATCCGGATGTTGTGTTGGGTGATGTGGCGGCCGAATCGGTTGAACGCGCAACGTACGAACTGAGTCAGGCTGATGTGGATAACACCATCGCAACCCTGCGTAAACAGCGCGCGACGTTCGCGGTCGTTGATCGTGCAGCGGCCAGCGATGACAAGGTTGTCATTGATTTCGTCGGCACTCTGGATGGCGTTGTGTTTCAAGGCGGTGAAGCGAAGGAATATCCGGTTGAATTAGGTTCAGGACGTATGCTGCCTGAATTTGAAGCTGCGATCGCGGGAATGAAAGTCGGCGAGACGAAGTCTTTCGATATGACGTTCCCGGAAAATTACCACGGCAAGGATGTCGCAGGTAAGCTGGTTACTTTCGCCATCACGCTGGGTAGCGTTGAAGGTCGCGTATTGCCGGAAGTGAACGCTGAATTCGCGATGTCGGTCGGCATCGTAGATGGTGATGTCGCAAAGTTGGCTGACGAAATTCGCAGCAATCTGGATCGCGAAGTGACGCGCCGTCTGAAGGGACGCAATAAGGATGCAGCGATGGATGTGCTGGTCAAAGTTGCCCAGTTTGAGTTGCCGATTGCACTTGTGCAATGGGAATCGCAGCGTTTGATGGAACAAACCGTGCAGGACATGGAAAAGCGCGGCATGGCCATGAAGGGCATGCAACTGCCGGCTGAATTATTCAAAGAACGTGCTGAAAAGCGCGTGAAACTGGGGCTGATTCTGGCGGATCTGGTTGAGAAATTCGATCTCAAAGCGCAGCCTGAAAAAGTGCGTGTGCTAGTTGAAGATTATGCACAGAGTTTTGAGCATCCTGAAGAAGTCGTGCGCTGGTACTATGCAGATCCTGCGCGCTTCCAGGAAATTGAAAATCTGGTGTTGGAAGAAAACGTGGTTGAGTGGGTCTTGTCCCGCGCCAAGGTTGCTGACAAAGCGATTGCGTTCGCTGAATTGATGGGGAACTAAGATGTTTAACCTGGAACCGCAAAATATCGGCATGATTCCGATGGTTGTTGAAACCAGCGGGCGCGGTGAACGGGCCTATGATATTTACTCTCGCCTGCTCAAGGAACGCGTTGTGTTCTTGGTGGGTGAAGTGAACGATCACAGTGCGAATCTGATCGTGGCACAGATGTTGTTTTTGGAATCTGAAAATCCTGACAAGGATATTCATTTTTATATCAACTCCCCTGGCGGTTCAGTAACAGCCGGTATGGCGATTTACGACACCATGCAGTTCATTAAGCCTGCTGTGAGCACTTTGTGTATCGGTCAGGCGGCCAGCATGGGCGCATTTTTGTTGACCGCCGGCGAAAAGGGCAAGCGTTTCGCTTTGCCGAATTCGCGCGTCATGATCCATCAGCCTTTAGGTGGCTTTCGCGGTCAGGCGTCCGATATTGAAATTCATGCCCGCGAAATATTGTATTTGAAGCAAAAGCTGAATCAAATGCTGGCCGGTCACACAGGGCAGACGGTAGAGGCGATTGAGCGCGACACCGATCGCGACAACTTCCTCAGCGCGGCTGATGCGGTCGCTTACGGTCTGGTAGATCAAGTGCTGGAAAAGCGCGTTTAACGATAACGAAGGTTGGTAAAGATGGCTATCGATAAAAAGACAGGCGAAAAGTTGTTGTATTGTTCTTTTTGCGGCAAGAGTCAGCATGAAGTAAAAAAGCTGATTGCAGGACCTTCTGTGTTTGTGTGCGATGAGTGCATTACCTTGTGCAATGACATCATGCGCGAAGAGATTCAAGGCGAGGCGGCTAAAGGTGATAAGACCGAACTGCCGGTGCCGAAGGATATTTGCGCAACGCTTGATGAATACGTGATCGGTCAGGAGCGCGCTAAGCGTATTTTGTCGGTTGCGGTATACAACCATTACAAACGGCTCAAGTGCAATACCGACGACGGTGTGGAACTGGCCAAGAGCAATATTTTGCTGGTCGGCCCCACAGGTTCCGGTAAAACGCTGCTGGCTCAAACGCTCGCACGTATGCTGGATGTGCCGTTCGTGATGGCGGATGCAACGACGCTCACGGAAGCCGGTTACGTCGGCGAGGACGTTGAGAATATCATTCAGAAGCTGTTGCAGGCCTGTGACTACAACGTTGAAAAGGCACAGCGCGGCATCATTTACGTGGATGAAATCGACAAGATTTCCAGAAAATCGGACAATCCGTCGATTACCCGAGATGTATCCGGTGAAGGCGTGCAGCAGGCGTTGTTGAAACTGATCGAGGGCACCAAAGCCTCGATTCCACCGCAAGGCGGGCGCAAGCATCCGAATACCGAGTTCTTGCAAGTCGATACGACAAATATCCTGTTTATTTGCGGTGGCGCATTTGACGGGCTTGAAAAGGTGATACGCAGTCG
Organism: Nitrosomonadales bacterium; assembly: GCA_037137715.1. Lineage (GTDB taxonomy): Bacteria > Pseudomonadota > Gammaproteobacteria > Burkholderiales > Gallionellaceae > Gallionella. The sequence continues at coordinate 20,405 of JBAXJT010000037.1, read as the reverse complement.
TTCATCTAAAGCCAGTATCGGTTTCGGGGCGACCATCCGTTCGGTGGATGAGCGCAAGACTGGCGAGACTTTGAGGGATGTGGAGCCGGAAGATCTGGTGAAATTCGGTCTGATTCCTGAATTTGTCGGCCGTTTGCCTGTTATTGCCACGCTCGAAGAGTTGGATGAGGCGGCGATGAAACAGATACTCACTGAACCTAAGAATGCACTGACCAAACAGTATAAAAAATTGTTTGAGATGGAAGGCGTTGAACTTGAGTTCCGTGAAGATGCGTTGCTTGCCATCGCCAAAAAGGCCTTGGCACGCAAGACGGGGGCACGCGGTTTGCGCTCGATTCTGGAGCAGGCGTTGCTGGACGTGATGTTTGACCTTCCTTCAATGGATAATGTCAGCAAAGTTGTGCTGGATAATTCCGGCGTGGAGGGTGAAATTAAGCCCATCATTGTTTACGCTGATACACCGATCGCGGCATAAACGATCATTTTGTTGTGCCCGTAAACTCAAAAAACCGGTTTTTCCCGGTTTTTTGAGTTTAACTTGTCCCCATAGGGATTGTATTCGCGTAAGCTATCCCCATTTAGCAATCCTGACAACGAATAGGTAATTGCCATGTCTGCACAAGATACCTCGATTGAACTCTACCCGCTATTGCCGCTACGAGATGTAGTGGTGTTTCCGCACATGGTCATCCCGCTGTTTGTCGGGCGCGCCAAGTCGATTAAAGCGCTGGAACTGGCCATGGAAGCCGGCCGCGCGATTGTGCTGGTTGCGCAGAAAGCGGCGTCAAAAGACGATCCGGGCACCGACGATCTGTTTTCGATAGGTAGCATGGCCAATGTGTTGCAAATGCTCAAGCTCCCCGATGGTACTGTCAAAGTGCTGGTAGAAGGCACACAGCGTGTAAATGTGCTGCGAGTGGATGATGTTGACAGCCATTTTGTCGCGGAAGTTGAAATCCTGCACTCCATCGAAGGGGAGGGGAGTGAGACTGAGGCGATGCGTCGCGCACTGATCGGTCAGTTCGAACAGTTCGTCAAACTGAACAAAAAAATTCCCCCTGAAATTCTGTCCTCCTTAGCTGGCATAGATGATGCCGGGCGTCTGGCCGACATTATTGCCGCTCATTTGCCACTCAAGCTCGAACAAAAGCAGGAAGTGCTGGAAATTGAAGTTGTTAGAGCACGTCTTGAACATCTGCTGGGCTTGCTCGAAGGTGAAATCGACATCCTTCAAGTTGAAAAGCGTATCCGTGGTCGCGTCAAACGCCAGATGGAGAAAAGCCAGCGCGAGTACTACCTGAACGAGCAGGTCAAGGCCATCCAGAAGGAATTGGGCGAAGAAGAAGATGGTGCCGATTTTGAAGGGCTGGACAAGAAGATTAAGGCGGCCAGCATGCCTAAAGAGGCGCGCGTTAAAGCTGAAGCTGAATTGAAGAAATTGCGCATGATGTCACCGATGTCAGCGGAAGCGACCGTGGTGCGTAACTATATCGATGTCTTGCTAGGCTTGCCCTGGAAGAAGAAGACCAAGATCAGTGCGGATCTCAAACAGGCAGAAGTGGTGCTCGAAGAAGATCACTATGGTCTGGATAAAGTTAAAGAGCGTATTTTGGAATATCTGGCTGTGCAGCAGCGTGTCGACAAACTCAAAGCACCGATCTTGTGTCTGGTCGGGCCGCCGGGCGTGGGTAAGACTTCGCTGGGTCAGTCCATCGCGCGCGCCACGAATCGTAAGTTCGTGCGCATGTCGCTGGGCGGCGTACGCGATGAGTCCGAGATTCGCGGTCACCGGCGTACTTATATCGGTTCGATGCCGGGTAAAATCTTGCAGAATATGAGCAAGGTTGCTGTGAAAAATCCGTTATTTTTGCTCGATGAAGTCGATAAGATGGGGCAGGATATGCGGGGAGATCCGTCGGCCGCGTTGCTCGAAGTGCTCGATCCCGAACAAAACAGCACCTTCGTTGATCATTATGTCGAGGTGGAATACGATCTGTCCGATGTCATGTTCGTGGCGACCGCGAACACCTTGAATATCCCCGATGCCTTGCTCGATCGTATGGAGATCATACACGTCTCAAGCTACATGGAAGACGAGAAGATCAACATTGCGCTCCGTTATCTGGTGCCTAAGGCGATCAAGAATAACGGTCTGAAGCCTGATGAAATCAGCATCGCAGAAACAGCCTTGCGCGATATCGTGCGTTATTACGTTCGTGAAGCGGGTGTGCGCGGTTTGGAACGTGAGATTTCCAAGATATGTCGCAAAGTGGTCAAGGCGTTGCTGCTCAAAACACGCGACAGCAAAGTCACGGTCAACTCGCGCAATCTGGATAAGTATCTGGGCGTGCGCCGTTATTCCTATGGTGTGGCTGAAAAACATAATCAGGTGGGGCAGGTGACGGGGCTTGCCTGGACGGAAGTTGGCGGCGAGTTGCTGACGATAGAAACCGTGGTGCTGCCGGGCAAAGGCAAGACGACGACGACCGGTAAGCTGGGTGAGGTCATGCAAGAATCGATACAGGCGGCATTGAGTGTGGTGCGTAGCCGCACCAAGCGCTTGGGGATTGATGATGATTTCTATCAGAAGACGGATTTGCATATCCATTTGCCCGAAGGCGCGATCCCCAAGGATGGGCCGAGTGCAGGCGTCGGGATGTGTACCGCCATGGTGTCGGCCCTTACAGGTATTCCTGTGAGAGCGGACGTTGCAATGACTGGTGAAATCACGCTGCGCGGTGAGGTTTTGCCGATCGGTGGTTTGAAAGAAAAGTTGATTGCCGCTCAGCGAGGCGGCATCAAGATCGTGTTGATTCCTGAAGAAAACGTCAAGGATCTGGCCGAAATTTCTGATAATGTAAAAAATAAGCTCGATATTCATCCTGTCAAATGGATCGAGCAGGTGCTGGACATGGCGTTAGAGCGCAAGCCCGTCCCGCGCGAGGATGTCGTGCCGGTCGTTGATTTGGTGGCGGAAACGGTGTTGGTAAAACCTGTAGTCGCAACTAAGCATTGATTTTTATCCGTTGTTGCACGTAACAGCTTGACCTGTGTGTGGCGGGTTTGCTATAAAGCGCAACTTAAGTGGCTGTCTAATTTTAACGATCATAAAAGGGGACTTACGTGAACAAATCTGACCTGGTTGATGCAATTGCAATCTCTGCTGATATTTCAAAGGCTGCCGCAGGGCGTGCGCTTGATGGCGCGCTCAACGCGATCAAGGCGGCATTGAAAAAGGGTGAAGAGGTCAGTTTGGTCGGTTTTGGTGCCTTTGCGGTGAGTGAGCGCGCAGGTCGTGTGGGGCGTAATCCTCAAACTGGCGCGGCAATTTCCATCAAGGCGGCGAAAGTTCCTAAATTTCGTGCTGGTAAAGGTTTGAAAGATGCTGTAAACTAGCATTCTTTGACGGGTGCTTAGCTCAGCTGGTAGAGCACCGCCCTTACAAGGCGATTGTCGGCGGTTCGAACCCGTCAGCACCCACCAATTAGTAGGATGTAGTTAGTGACAAGCTGTACAAGTTTTGGAGTGGTAGTTCAGTTGGTTAGAATACCGGCCTGTCACGCCGGGGGTCGCGAGTTCGAGTCTCGTCCACTCCGCCAAATTAAGGCGAACGTAAAGTTCGCCTTTTTTCATATCTGTCGTTCTTAAAATTCACCTGAGGTTGCTATGTTTGATTTTGTTCATGAAAAAAGAAGGTTTGTGCAAATCGTCCTGTTATTGATCATTTTGCCATTTGCATTCTTTGGTGTGGATTCATACCGTCATTCAGGTGATACCGATGCGCCGGCGACGGTGAACGGAGAAAAGATTACCAAGCAGGAATTCGATACGGCCATGCGCCAGCAGCAGGATAAGATGCGTCAGGTGCTGGGAGCGAATTTCGATCCTGCCATGTTTGAAAAAGCAGAGATGAAGAGCGCGATTCTGGATAATCTGGTGGCGCAGCGTTTGCTGCTAGAACGCGCTAAGGCCGCTGGTCTGACGGTGACTGACGAGCAGATTGCACAGGTCATCGGCGGGATTGATGCGTTCAAAGACGGCGGAAAATTCGACAAGGCGCGCTACACCAGCGCATTGGCAGCGCAAAACATGACGCCTGCAATATTCGAGTCGCGCGTTAAAGATGAATTGACCGGTCAGCAGTTGCGCGACGCATATACCCAGAATGGCTATGTATCGAACACCGTTGCGGATAACATCATTGCAATTAATGAACAGCAGCGCATGGTGAGCATCGCGCAAATTTCTTTGCGCTCATTTATGGCTCAGGCCAAAGTGGATGATGCGGCGATCAAGACTTATTTTGAGAGCAATCAAAAAGAGTTTCAGATGCCGGAGCAGGTTAAAGTCGAATACGTTAAATTTTCGATCGCTGATCTGATGGCGAAAGCGGATGTTAAAAGTGAGGATGTGCGTAAATATTACGACGAGCATCAGTCAGAATTTGCCAGTCCAGAACAGCGTCAGGCAGCGCATATTCTGTTAGTGGTTGCTGCCACCGCGCCTCAGGCTGAGCAAGATGCGGTCAAAGCACGGGCTGAAAAATTATTGGTACAGGTGAAACAAGAGCCCGGTAAATTCGCCGAACTGGCACGCCAGAATTCTCAGGATCCGGGGTCGGCTGTCAACGGCGGTGATTTGGGTGTGTTCGGTCGCGGCATGATGGTTAAACCGTTTGATGACGCTGTGTTCTCACTGAAGGCCGGTGAAATCAGCGGGTTGGTTAAATCTGATTTCGGCTATCACATCATCAAATTAACGGGGATCAAGGCATCCCATGCCACGCCGTTCAATGAAGTGCAGGCGGGGATTTCTGGCAAGCTGCATCAGCAAAAGGCCGCAGACGCGTTTGCGGAGTTGGCAGAGAAGTTCAGCAATACAGTCTATGAGCAAAGCGATACGTTAAAGCCTGCGGCAGCGCTGGCGGGTGTCAAGGTTGAGTCTAGCCCTTGGCTGACTAAGGGTGTGGCGGCAGAAGAAATCTGGACGGCTAAGATGTTGCAGGCGATCTTTAGTGATGACGTGATCAAGAATCATCGCAATACGGCGGCGGTCGAAGTTGCCGGCAGTACGTTGGTCGCTGCGCGCATGCTTGAACACAAGCCGGCGGCGGTTCGTGCGCTGGCTGAGGTGGCCGATTCGATCAAGCAGAAATTATTACTGAAAATAGCACTGGACAGCGCTGTAAAACAAGGTACAATGCTGCTCGGTCAATTGCAGCAGGGTGGTAAACCTGCTCTGGAATGGTCGGTTACACAGGCTGTTACTCATGGACAACATGGCGCGCTCGATGCTGCAATGGTGCGAAAGTTGTTCCAGGCGGATGGCAATAAGCTACCTCAGTATGTTGGGGCAGAAACACCTAATAATGGTTTTACCATCGTTCGTATTGATGCTGTAAAGCAGGGTGATAAACCTGACGATGTTAAGCGTAGCCGTTATGCGCAGCAGTTGCGTCAGATGACCGGTGATGAGCTGTTTCAGGCCTACCTTGCCGATGCGAAGAAAGATGCAAAGATTAAGTTGAAGTTGCCGGAGGCGGCAGCTGAAACAGAAAAGCCTTAGTGCTTTTGTAGTAGATACGGGTGCTTAGCTCAGCTGGTAGAGCACCGCCCTTACAAGGCGATTGTCGGCGGTTCGAACCCGTCAGCACCCACCAATTAGTAGGATGTAGTTAGTGACAAGCTGTACAAGTTTTGGAGTGGTAGTTCAGTTGGTTAGAATACCGGCCTGTCACGCCGGGGGTCGCGAGTTCGAGTCTCGTCCACTCCGCCAACATTAAAAGGCCGCTGAGCAATCAGCGGCTTTTTTCATTTGCTTCGATGAAGGCGATCCATCACTGAAGCGCTTAATTACTGCGCAGATGCTCAGCGCAGAATGATTTCTGGCACCAATGAGGTTGTGGTGATGGTGAAGTCGCCGATGATTTTCTGCCAGTCATTGCCGTGATGGCTTCCTATATAGTCGAGAAACGATGCGTCAGGATCGTTTAGCAGGATGGCGATTGCGCAGCCGTCGATATTGTCCTGAAGTTTCATCAGCACATCATACTTCGTGCTGCTTGCCAGAATATCATCGGCGACAACCGGTGCCGCGTCAAAAAATACGCGGGGAATCTCCTGACGCAGGCTGACAGTAAAATCTGACGCAATGGCAGTCTTCACTTCAGCAAAGGTACGGAAATTTGAAAAATACCCGCAGGGTTGAATTTCAAAAAACTGTTGAACGGGTGGCATTTTTTCCTGTTCGAAGGCCAATTCGAAGGCTGTCTCAATTTCTGCCCGGTCGCCGCCCTTTTGGCGTATCTGGATAATGAGTGCTTCGGTAATACCGGCAAAACCGTTTGCCTGGAAATGTTGAACGATGCGTTCGGCTGCACCATCAGCCTGCAGCGCGGGGATCTTTTTCATGGTTACTCGCTTTCGGGAAATATCGTAGTTTACCCAAACGGGATAAGGTATGCACCGGCTCTTTGTGCAGGTGCAGCGCATTCATCACTTGACGACAAAATGCCGGATGAGTTCTACTCGCTATCCTGTATAAAATGGTACTTCCAACGGTGCAAAGCAATATTATTCAAATCTATCTGACTCATCCACTAGGCTTGTTCGCGTTGTTTGTGGCGGCTAGTTTTATGATGATTTGGCGTCTGCACGCGATGGAGAGCAAGGGCTTTGAAGGCACGGTGCTGGGCACGCTCATCATGCCTTACTGCTCAGGCTTCGCGAATCTGGTGTTCGCCTATGTGATGAGTCAATCGGCCGGCAATGGCGGCTTAGTTATCGAAAACTGTCTGGTCAACAATGCCACCAACCTCACCTTGATCCTCGGACTTTCCGCGCTGTTCGGGTCTGCTGCAGTGGCAAAAAAAAGCAGTTCAAAACAGCATGCTGAATTTTTTCGCATCAACCGGTTGAATTTGCTGTTTACCCTGATCGCCTTATTTTTGTTTACCGGCACGCTGTGGGCGCTGGCCCGTGATGGCGTGCTCGATTTTTATGACGGTCTGGTCTTGATTGCGCTTTTCCTGTTCTGGCAGATTTTGCACGTCTTTGAAGTGCTCAAAGATAAAATTCGCAAGAAACAGGCGTTTCACTGGTCGATTGCAATCGATGTACTCCTGCTCGCCGCCAGCGCCTATTGCATCTATTTTGCAGTCGATCATCTGGTGGCATGGGTGAGTCACACAGAAAGCCCGCTGTTCAGTTTTGCCAGGCTAGGGTGGTTTAGCGGCTTATTGATGGTGGTGCCCAATGCGTTTATTGCATTGTATTACACGCAGATCAACCGGCAGGACATCGTCTTGAGTTCGCAAATTGGCGATGGACATATCTGCATTCCTATGTGTATCGGCCTGTTTTCAGTGTTCAACACCATCCACGTGCCCGGCTTCATGTCGATGGGGCTGTATGTCATCCTGAGCGCTGGCGCAATCCATTTCCTGTCGATTGCGATCTTAGGGCGCATCCCCCGCCCGTTGGGCATCGCATTGATCGGCGGTTATGCCTATTTCCTGTACGCGGGGCTCATTTCGTAATGCCGCATTCACTAAGCGTTAGCCTATTGCGGCCCTCCGCTTTGGATTGATATAACGCCGCGTCGGCCAGCGACAAGATCGCCTTGCTATTTGCAACCGGCTGACCGTGCAGGGGGGCTATGCCAAACGACATGGTCACCTGTAACCATTCCCCGCTCAGCGCATGACCCGTCGGGCCGATTTTTATAAATTGATGTCCGGCTATGGTGAGTCGCAAGCGCTCGACGATCGCTAACACCTGATTGATGTCGGTATCTTCGTAAATCAGTAAAAACTCTTCGCCACCATAGCGACCCACTACATCCAGATGCTTGCGTATCGCCGCATTAAAGAGCGCGCCCACTTCCTGCAGCACGGAGTCTCCCTGAATGTGGCCGTGTAAGTCATTAATTTTCTTGAAAAAATCAATGTCTGCCAGTATCACCGCACCGGAGGCGTCGGGTTTTCGCATCTGGCGTTGGACGGCTTTTTCCAGTTCTTCCCGGATGGTGCGGCTATTCATCAGGCCTGTTAAACCGTCATAACTCGCCAGTTTTTCAAACTGGGTTTTCATCAGCACGGCGCTCAACATGTTGCACATGATTTCGCACATTCGAACTTCATGTGCTTCGATGTCGGATTCATCTCCGACAAAGTCCCCTGCCAGCAAATAGCCGTGGCCTAAGTTTTCAGGAAGATAAATTGCGCCCACCATATCGCACCCCCAGCCGGGAATGTTGATGGCTGAGACGTTTTTATGTTTGAAGGCCATCACTTCATTGGTAAATTCTTTCGGCGGATTGTCGATGTTCAGGCAGAGCTTCGTGCCTTCGAGCAAATCGGGCCGGATGTGATCTGGATTGCAAACTGTGATGACTTCTAAAAGCAGATCGTTTTCAATCACATTGGTGATTTTGTACAGCACGCCGATATGAAATCCCAGCGCCTTGTTGATGATGTGCAGTGGCTTCTCAAAATAACTGCGATCCAGATGAGGAACAGAGGTTAGGTGATAACTTAACTCACCCAATTGATCCAGAAGATATTCCGCTGAATTGACAACTTTACTCATACTCAAATTCCTTAAAATAGCCTCAAATAGGCTGCTGTAGCGCGCTGACGCCCCTTAGTTCACCTTCTGGTGAAACAGGTGGCAGCTGTCGCAACCGCTGGTTACTTTTCCCTTCGCCGGACGGCTGCCGGTATGGCACTCGCGGCATTTTGCAATCGCAGGCATCGCGATGTCTTCGCTAAGCTTCGAATTTACCTTGTCATGGCAATCCGTGCACTTCATCGTTCCGTGTTTGGCATGATTAAACGACGCACCGGGCTGCCAGTCACGATTGATGCGCACGGGGGTGATTTTCCAGGGAGCTTCAGTGTCGCCGCTCGGCTTGATTTCATGACATTCGCCGCATTCTAGCCGGTCCTTTTTAGAAATGGGGCGGGTTCTGAACAGGGTTGCTGCTGCATTTTTATCAGCCAGATCGTTCGCGCACGCCAGCGTCGACTGCGTATCGTTACTATTCTGGCACGCGGTCCTGTTCTCAGGTAAAACCAGATAGTTGATATAAAATTCGCGTAACCTGTCCATGACGGCATGTTCTGAACCGTGCGGGGCCAACCCTTCTACCGGATCTGTGAAGTCAAGCGCATGGCAACCTGATTGCTGGCAGGTGCTTTTCATCGTCATTGCCGCAAAATGACGACCGGACTCTTCCAGTTTGTGGCAATCCTGACAGCGCATCACGGTATCGCCCTGCGGGGTCGAGACGCCGTCCTTCGCCAGATGAACCTGATGAGAATATTTCAATCCGGAGTTTTCGACCAATCCGGTTTTGTCATCCTGACGGAGGCGGATTAAGGTATCTCCCTTGAATAAGGCCACTCGAAAGGGTGGATGACCTGTCGCAAAATCGCTGACGTTGCCAAGTTCGGTGTCGGCAAGCGTCTGCTTGATCTCTGCATGGCAGCTCACACACTTCGATGAGTCATGCAGCAGCAGGCGCTCGGCGCCTTTGTGGTCGATATGGCAATTGGTACAACGCATCGTATGGAAGGTTTTATCCTGCAACGCTTCCTTTGCAAGGTGTCGTCCCACCTGTTTGTGACACGTGGTACAGGTTTCATCGGAAATAGCAGTGAACGGCTTTTGATGGCAGGACGAGCATTGCGCATCCAGCATGCTGTGTCCGCCGGCGAGCGACCCCGGGCGCCATGCACCCGTTAAGGTAAGGGGGAGACTGGCCTGCCACTTGTCTAATGCGCCCGAAAAGTGTGGCAGCATCGGTAAAAACAGGAACAAAAACAAGATGCCTGCTGCAAGGTTAAAGCCAAACTTTCGCTTGCTCAAACCCAGGGCTGCGACAGTGAGCGGTGTGTTTGATTTTGACGCATCGGTCTGGTTGAGCGGATGAATCAGCTCGATGGATAAAATCAGGTCGTACCCGGCAGCTAACGGTTCGACGATCAGTAGATAGGGGCCGATTTCGATCTGCATTCCGGGTGTCAGTGCTGCGTGCTGCGCGATATACCCATTGATTTTTAGCGTGACATTTTTCTCGCCGTTTATGAACAACGCGCCGTTTTCCGATCTGACGATCGAAGCATGCAACTGGCTGACGCGGTGGTCGAGCAGATGGATTTTGCATGCCGCACCACGGCCAATTTCGATCGTCGCGCCTGAAATGAGGCTGTCCTTGCAAACAGGCAGTCCCTGCGGGTTGCGCGAGACATGAATTAACAGGCAGGAAATCATTCTGGTTACCAGTAAAAAAAGATAGAGACGATGTGTGCTGTTAAGGCGGCCAGCAGGGCAATCCCTAACGGGGCATGCAGGTAGAGCCAGCATTCCATGCGTGCTTTGAGCATAACTTCTGTTCTTGCCCGCAAGACCATTTTTTCTTTCCGTAATAGCAGGGAGTAAAGGTCCCGCATGATTTTTGGCTGCTCATCCTGATTGTATTTCTCGCTCAAGATGCGCAATTGTTCGACGCCGACGCTTGTCGGGCAATTAAATTGCTTGCCGCTCAACTGTTGAAGCAGCGAGCCGCCTATCCGTGTTTCATTACGTACTTTTAAAATCAGGGAATTGATTTCATCGGGTAATCCCAGCGCGCGTGCACCGGCTAATTCATCCAGTTCGCTAATTTTTAACAGCAGATTTTCCAAAGTGTCCTCTCCCATGTTGAGAGTAATCAATCGGGGATAATTCAGGTACACGCTTAACCCGTAAAAGCCGCTGGTGATGACGAGTAGCATCAGCGCATAGGCTAGGGTATGTACATTCAGGCCGAAATGAAATCCGGTGTGCAAAGTGACCAGTACGATAAGCGATGCACCCAGATAGACATGCGCGGAGAGCCATTCCTGAAGTGTGGCGCTGTTCATTCCGCGTGATTTCGTATGGGGCTTGCGGCGTTCATGGCTTGCGTGTTCTGATTGCCGGCGGGCATCGCGTCTGTTCGGCGCACCCGTGATGCGTCGTTTGGTCACGCCGTACCACATCAAGAGGAGCATGATCAATGTGGAGAGCGTGCCTAAGGTGTAGCCCAGCCACGTGCCGCCGTATGATTCACCACCGGCAGGCTTGATCAGCGCATAGGCGGCTATCGCCAGCAGTATCAATGCACTGGTGGCTTTCAGATAGCGAAATTTTTTGTATTTGAGCAGCGTAGCACCTTGCATCTTGTTCATTCTTGACTCCGTGTCTGTGCAGGCGATCTACTTGACATATTCCATGAAATTTTCCGGGCTGACGCGAAATGCAGCACCCGTTGGACAGGCACGTACGCAGACGGGGCCGCCGATGATGTCCTTACACATATCGCATTTGACGGCGACTTTGGGTAATTCAGGCGCATCCCTTGCGGCAGGTTTGGCCGTCGGATTGATGCCCAGCATGACCTGCCAGATACTGCGTTTTTGATAATCTTGTTTGACTGCCATCTGAATCACGCCGTAGGGGCAATTGGTCTGACAGTTGCCGCAGCCGATGCAATTGTCGCTGATGAAAACCTCGCCGTTGACCGAACGGTGTATCGCGTCCGGCGGGCAGTCCTTCATGCAATGCGGATGCTCACAGTGTCGGCAGGACGTGGGAACGTGAATTTGCGCAAAGGTTGAACCCGCTTCCCGGTCGAGGCGCGAGGTGCCGTCATGCGCATCGGCACAGGATGTTTCGCAGTTATTGCAGCGTATGCAGCGCGCATAGTCGATCAAAAGCACATCGGTCGCTTCACCGACGCCCTGACCCATCAAGAAATTGATCAGTTCACTCGATTCGCTCGACAGTGCGTGTTCATCGGAGCGCACATGTTCCAGATAACGACTGTCGACTTTACGGCGCATCGACGTGTTTCTACCCAAGACTTCCGCGACACGCACGGCTTCCAATAAAACAACTTCGGTCGGGGACGCCGCACGCACGGTTGCAGAACGCGGCAGATTTGAGACCAGCGCCATTTCTCCGACATAATTTCCCGCTGAAACATAGGCTAACACGACCTCTTTTCCCGCGACGATGCGTGACACGGTGACCGAGCCGCGCCGTATCATGTACAGCCCGTCCGCCTTGTCTCCCTCGTTAAACAGCACATCTCCCACCGCATAGCGTTTGGGTTGCGCACCCTGTACCAGATAGTCCAGCTCGCTCTCAGGAAGCGAGGTATCGATGCAGCTCTTTACAGCGCGTTTGAGAGAGACTTCGTCGAGTTTGCGCTGAACTCCGGCTGCAGAATAGAGCAGTTTGAGCATCGAGCGGCGCGGCGTTTCGACCAGTACGCAGTCTTCGCTGGCGACGACGGTGCCTGAGCGGCGGCGGCCCGATAGCAGTCCCATCTCACCAAAAAATTTGCCAGCTTCAAGCCCAAATACAGCTTCATTGCCGTTCTGATCTTCTGTTTGCACCGCAACACGGCCTTCCAAAATTGAAAAGAAGCTGTTGCTGTAATCGTTGCGGCTGAAAATAATGTCGCCGCGTGCAGGGATGCGCACACTGCTGTCGAGCATGAATTCGCGCAATTGCAAGGTGGTGAGCGGGGCGAGCAGGGGTTGATTGATACGCAGCAGCGCGATTCCCTCGCTCACCGAGTGGATGTTTGGGACGCCGGCAAATTTCTGTTTTAGTAGCGCTTCATCGGCCGGTTCGACCTGATTGCCCAGAATGTATTCGATGACCTCGTAGCCTTGATTCATTGCCTGCTTGATGAGCGGGTAACCTGCCAGCGCGCCGACGATATATAAACCCGGCAGGTTCGATTCATATTGTTCGGTCAGTTGCGGCACAGACGTCGAGTCGCTGTTCGGGAAGGTGACGCCGAAACTCTCCACCAGCTGGCGCGGGGGTTTTGCACCCAGACGTGCGATGACCCGGTGACAATCGATCTGCTCATGGCCTTCGGGCGTTTGTGCGAAATAACTCAGGTTGAAATGACCCGTAGACGATGCTTCAATGCGCTCGGTGAGGGTGCTGACCCGGGTTTCGATTTTCCCCTGCGAGACGGCCGCCATCAGTTGATCAAAATTGGCCTCTTTGCAGTTGCTGAATTCTTCCTGACGGTTGATCAAGATTACGCGGTTTTGAGCGGACAGTGCCAGTGCATTTTCTACGCCGGCATCACCGCCGCCCACCACCACGATGGTCTCATCGCAAAACACATCAGGATCGTCCAGATGGTATTGCACCTCGGGCAGGTCTTCGCCGGGCACAGCCAGCTTGCGAATGTTGCCCTGCACACCGATGGCCAGTACGACAAATTCGGCGCTGACAGATACGCCCGATGCCAGTGTGATTTCAAAGGCGCCCGCACGGCCTGTGATGGCGGTCACGGTTGCGCCGACACGGAAATTGACCCCGAGCCTGCCCAGTTCCTCACTCCATGTATCCAGAATGTGTTCGCGTATGCCGGCACCGAAGCTGATTGAACTCCTCAGCGGCAGCACGGCGGGTTCCGCCATGACCGACTTGCCTCTTTGAAAGTGGTAAATGGTATTGGCCAGTTGCGGTGCGGCTTCGAGGAGCAGATGGCGGGTGCCATGCTCCGCTGCGCGGGCAGCAGCTGACAGGCCGCCGGGCCCGGATCCTATGATCACTATTTTGAACTTTTCACTTGTCATTGGGGCTATGCTCAAAATCGGTCAGTGGGCGCTTATTTGGGATTCCTTATTTTACACAGCAGGCTGCGGCCTTTGCTATCAGTTCGGAGCATAACACTGCTCAGTTGCTTTGGCGGCGATTTTATAAGTCTCATCGCTCAGCCGTTCAAACCCTAGATTTCGCCGGTCACGATGGATTCCGCCTCGGAATAGAGCGTGTTCAGACTCGCATCGTTAAGTTCCAGTATCCGCTGGCAGACATCTCCTAGCTTGTCCCATTCATTTGTCATGCTAAGACCGAGCTGATTTTGCACGATGTGCTCTGCCAGTTGTGCGGTAGCAATCAGTCTGCGGCTGAGCAAGGGCAATTGGGAACTGAGCGATTCTAACGCCACGAGGTCATGGTGATTGCGTATTGCCAGACAAATCTCTTCGGGTAACCACCAGCTTTGTGCCAGTATGCAGCCGATCATCGCGTGGTTGGTTGATAAGCCGCTATTTTCGATCTCGGTAAAACTTTGCTCGGTGCTTGAATTAGCCTCAATCAGTATTTTTTCATATTGCGGGAAGCGTCCGAGCAAAACCGGAATTCCGCAGTCGCGGAACAGGCCGAAGGTGTAGGTATCTTCTGAGCGCAGGCCGCGAATATTCAAATATTGTGCCAGCCAGCCTGACAAATGTGCAACGCGGGCAGAGGCGTCCCAGAAACGCTCCATATTTGGCACGTTGGGAAACGCTTTGCGCAGGATGATGCCCGCTACCGCGCGACTGGCAGGTTTGAGTCCCAGTACGGTGAGCGCTTCATTGACGGATCGCACGCGCTGACGCAAGCCAAAGTAGGGGGAGTTGGCCGTTTTGATCAGGCCTGCTGATAAGCCGACATCGCTGCCGATAATGCTGGCCAGTCGATTGAAGTCTGGTTCGTCCTGCCGTGCTTCGTTCATGAAGCGATCCAGGATCAGCGGGCAGGGGGGGATGCCAATGTCGAGTATGGAGCGCTCAATCAGATTGTCGACGGCAGAGGGCGGGGCGGTATCTTGCATGGTTTGTTTCATTGTGCGTTCCTATTCTGAAGCCAGTGTAGCAACGCATCTTCTGGCATCGGTTTTGCGTAGAAAAATCCCTGAATGGCATCGACTCCCGCATCGAGCAGCGCATCGATTTCTTTTTGGTGTTCACACCCTTCGGCAACCACCGTCATGCCCAATTCGTGGCCCAATTGCGTCATTGCACGAACCACGGCAAGCGCGCGCAGATCTTCAGGCAGCACGGTCACGAAAGCGCGATCGAGTTTGAGTTTCTTGGCCGGAATATCTTTCAGGTTGGCCAGGCATGAATAGCCCGTGCCAAAATCATCGATCGATAAACTCACGCCCGCCGCAATGGCATTTTTAAGATTGTTCTGCACCGTATCGGAGATGTCCATGAACAGCGACTCGGTCAGTTCCAGTTCGATCAACTCGGGTTTGACGTTGGAGCAAATCAGTGCAGCGTGCAGCGCCTGAGTGAATTTGGAGGAAACCAGCTGGGCGCGCGAGACGTTAATGGCGACCTTAGTGTGATATCCGGCATCCTGAAGCTGGCGCGCTTGCAGCGCGCCTTGCAATAAACTCCATTCGCCTAGCCTGACGATCAGTCCGGTCTTTTCAGCCACCGGAATGAATTTTCCAGGCGGCAGGTTTACGCCGTTAACGGTGCAGCGCATCAATGCTTCGACCGCTTCAATTTGTCCGTTGGCAAGAATGATAGGCTGGTAGTGCAAACACAGTCCGCCCGTCTCCAGCGCATCGTGCAACATGCTTTCAATCGAGATTTCTTCCCGCGCCAGCGTAACACCCAGTCGGCCTGGGATGGGTTCGTCGCCTGAACAGACGATGCCGTTTCCGCCTTTATCTTTGGCCGCATACATGGCGCGGTCTGCGCGTTCCAGTAAGGCGAGGGAGCTTTCTTCTGCGTCGGAAATGGCAATGCCGATACTCGCGGTCGGACACAGCGTCAGATTGCCGATGCTGATGATTTCACTGATCGTGCTGGCCAGTTCACGGGCAAAATTTTCTGCATTCGTGCGGTCGCAACGCGGGATGAGGAAGACAAACTCATCTCCTCCCATGCGGGCGATTTCGGCGCGGCCGCTGGCACGGTTGCGTAAGCGGACCGCAAGATCCTTGATGACTTCATCGCCGCCGGGGTGGCCGAACGATTCGTTAATGCGTTTGAAGCGATCCAGATCGATCCAGATAACCGCGTAAGGCAGGTGTTGTGGTGTGTTGGTAAAGCGCTCTGCCGCCGCTAAACAGCCGAACCGGTCCAAAAGTCCGGTGAGTGGGTCTATGCTATTCATATGCTGGAGGCTGCGATCTCCGGTTCGTTGGGCGGTTATCCGCTTCAGGGGCGCTTGAATGGTTGGAAAAATGTATTGTCACGCGGCGGCTCTCCTGAAGTGTTTAACTGAATCATTGACATTGGACACGGTCATTTGCTGCCTGCAAATTTACCTGCAAGCGGATTTAAACTCAAGTCCGTTCGTTCATCCCTCATTTAATCGTATCAGCGTAACGATACGCCGGATGAGCGGTGTTTTTTTGGGTATGAACGGTTTTTTGCTTGCGGTGACTTAATTTTGATTTAAATTGACGGATTTTTTCTCGTCGCTTTTTCCTATGCAGGGCGCGCTGGGTTGACTCAATCGCTCGTTCTTATGTGCGGCCATTAAATGATATCGCCTCAATTTACTTAAGCAGGGTACAGGCAAAGCTCGTAAAATGCGCTGCTTTAGTTTTTTAGTTTAAATGTCATGACTATTCGTACTCGTTTTGCCCCCAGTCCAACCGGATATCTGCATATCGGAGGTGCTAGAACTGCTTTATTTTCATGGGCTTATGCTCGTAAATTGGGCGGCACCTTTATTCTTCGCATTGAAGACACCGATGTTGAGCGTTCAACCCCGGAGGCGGTGCAGGCGATTTTGGACGGTATGTCCTGGCTGAATCTAGGCTACGACGAAGGTCCTTACTATCAGATGCAGCGCATGGATCGCTATAAGGTGGTGCTGGCGCAACTGATCGCGGACGGTCACGCTTATTACTGCTACACCACACCCGAAGCACTCGATATCCTGCGTGAGGCGCAGCGCGCCCGTGGCGAGAAGCCGCGTTACGATGGTGCCTGGCGTCCTGAAGCGGGTAAGGTGCTGCCTGTGCCACCGGAAGGTGTTAAACCGGTGGTGCGTTTTAAAAATCCGCAGCAGGGTGCCGTGGCATGGGACGATCTGGTTAAAGGTCGCGTCGTATTCGAATCCAGCGAACTGGACGACTTGGTGATCGCGCGTTCCGACGGCACACCGACCTACAATTTCTGCGTGGTGGTGGATGACTGGGATATGAAGATCACCCACGTGATTCGCGGCGATGACCACGTCAACAACACGCCGCGTCAAATTAATATCTTGAAGGCGCTGGGCGCTGAGGTGCCGCAGTACGCGCATCTGTCGATGATCCTGGGTGATGATGGCACCAAACTCTCCAAGCGCCACGGTGCGGTGAGTGTGATGCAATACGCTGACGATGGCTATTTGCCGGAAGCGGTGATCAACTATCTGGCGCGTTTAGGCTGGTCGCATGTCGATGAGGAAGTTTTTCCGGTCGAACAGTTTGTCGAATGGTTTGATCTGGATCACATCACGTCATCAGCGGCTCAGTTCAATACGGAAAAGCTGCGCTGGTTAAATCAACACTACATCAAGTTGGCGGACAATGCGCGTCTGGCAGCGCTGGTTGGCGGTCATTTGGCTGCGCGCGGCGTGCTGGTGAGCGGTGCGCCGAAACTGGAAGATGTGATTGCGCTTTACAAGGGGCGCGTTGCAACGTTGCTCGAATTGGCAGATGAGGCTGAAGTGTTTTATGCGGATGTGCATCCTGAACAGGCATTGCTCGATGAGCAGCTGACTGAGGAAGTGAAGCCCGTGTTGCGCGAATTGGCTGAGCGTTTTGCCGATGTCGAGTGGCAGCCACCGGCACTGGCTTTGCTGATTAAGGAATTGCTGGCAAAACATAATCTTAAAATGCCGAAACTGGCAATGCCGTTGCGTGTGATGCTGGTCGGGCAAACGCATACGCCATCGGTTGATGCGGTGTTGGCCTTGTTTCCGCGCGAAACCGTGCTGGCGCGTATGGCGAGATATTGTTAGCAACACATAAAAACTGGAGAAAAAGCTTTACAGATAAAGGGCGCATCCCTATAATGCGCGCTCTTCGTTGCACGGGGGTATAGCTCAGCTGGGAGAGCGCTTGCATGGCATGCAAGAGGTCAGCAGTTCGATCCTGCTTATCTCCACCAAGAAGAAGATTTACATTACGTCCCTATCGTCTAGAGGCCTAGGACATCGCCCTTTCACGGCGGTAACACGAGTTCGAATCTCGTTGGGGACGCCACCAAATTCCGACTTTTGACAGGGATTTTGTAGTAAATACAACAATCTAGTGTCGAATCGTCAAATACGATGCGGTCAATCAGTCCGCGCAGTATCTCCTTAATATCATCCCGGTCTTGTTCATCAATGCTCACCGCGATGTTATTCAGTATCGCCTTAACATCACTTTCCTGAATATTTTGAATTGCTCTCACTTTTTGTGTGGCCAGTTCTGCGCTATCAACTCGCTCCTGAATTCCTGAACGTTCTTGTTCCAGCGATTCAATTTTTCGCAACAGCGTTGCAGTTGCTGTGGTTTCCGTAAGCAGGTTGGTTAAATTTTCAATTTTTTTATCAATTGCACAAATTTCTTCCGTGGCAATTTTCAGTTTAGCGCCATCATTCGATTTTTTCGCCGATTGCTGTGCTGATTTCACGATTGCCTTGATAAACGCTGCGGATTGAAGATCGCTGGTAATCTGTTGAAGTATCGCGCCATCAACTCGGGATGCTTTGACACTCTTTTTATCATGTCGATAATATTCACCGTCACCATGCAGCAACTGCCCGTCTTGGTTCGTGAGTATGCCGGTCAGCAGATGCTTAGCACGTGTTCTATAGGTCTTGATTCTGCCAGCATCCAGTTTTTGCAGGATAGCTTCAGCTTCATCGTCGGTGATTAGAGCAGGGTGTGTATCGCGCTGTATGATCCAATCAGTTCTTGGGCGACGTTTGACACCACCTATATATCCATCCTCACCTTTTTCGTTGTGAACATTCCAGACGGTATGTCCGGCATAGGTGAGTGCATTCCACTCAACTCCATTGAGGCTGGTTCGCGGAATACTGATTCCCAGCTTTTCGGCTAGGAGAGTGCCTGTCATATCTTTGGCGCGACCTTTCAGATAGGCCGCAATTTGCGGCGCCTTATCATCATCCAGTATCAGTTTAGATTTTGTAACTGCTTCACCGTCACGCACAGCACCAGTTGGAAGATATTCCAACTTATAGCCATAGGGTGCACGACCGCCAGCACGAAATCCTTGCCGAACATTTTCAGCCATGCCAGCCAAACCTTTTTCTTTCGACATGAAACTATGGACTTGGTCCATCGCATGCAATACCGCAGGCAGAATGATTCCCGTAACGCCATCGAGTTCAGGCGTTTTTGCAAAAACCACTTCAATACCGCGTTTGCCACATTCGTGCATGAAGCTATGAGCAATATATTGATTGCGCGCCAACCTTGATGTATCAACCATCATTACAACATCCCACTGGCGGGATTTGTTGTTTATCTGCCGAATCATGCTTTGGAAGCCAGGCCGGTTTGCATCCTTGCCGCTCTCAACCGCATCAGTAAATTCCTCAGTGACGGTCAGCTTTCTGGAACTCGCTAAATCTTGCAGTTCACGACGCTGTGCGTCGATGGAGACATCTGTTCGATCCTTGCTGCTGCGCAGGTAGATAGCGCATTTTCGAATGCTCTTGCTTGGCTTGGGTGCGTTCATATATTTTTAAGAGTAGTGGTGAAAACAATTCACAGGCAACCAATATATCCGGTAAACCTATTGAGTGAACTGTAATCTCACGTCGAGCCATGGTCAACGCCTACCTACGTCAAATTTAATACGGTGCTACTGGAACCTGCTTGTGTTGCGCCGCGAAGCGTACCAATAACCGGTTTAGCCAGCTCGTCGGCTGAAATCAACGCTGCGCCAAATAAATTTTTACATAATGCCCTCTGATAATTTTCTGTCATAAAACTCCTTATTATTGTTTTTCTCGAATCCACTCATCTCGACGCCAGTAGACGCATTGGCCAAAAGTTCGGTGGCGCTTAAATACAGTAAGTTGCAACATTGTCAAGCAACATACTGATTTATATAGATTATATTGATATTTGAAAATCACCTAGCTAAAAATAATGTCTTTTATACTATTGTTTAACTGGTGTGATTGACTGCGCAGATTGGAGGGAAAATGCCAAAAATCGCTATTAGGCTGCTGCCATGCTGTTTTTTGACCGAAGGGAAAAAACGGGGCGACCGCAGGTCGAGGGAGGCAACGCCACCATTCCTCGCTGTACATTTTTTTAAGTGATCGACTTCACTCGCTAGCCACTATTTTTTGAAGTGATCGGCATCAACAGTAGTGTTTAATTTTTAGGGGGGTGGCAATTTTTGTAATGGATTGCCTGCACCATCAAAAATTACAAAAATCTCTGCGCCGCGTGGTAAGTCGGTGCGATATTTTTGATCGCTGCAAACTAGTTCGCAAGATTTTTTCTGAGGTCTGGGCAAGTGCGGGCGAATTGAAAATGTGACGTGCACGGAAATTGTCAACCTAGTTGTCGCCTGACTGCCTGCGATTATGCTGCCATTT
>JBAXJT010000036.1:0-26018 GCA_037137715.1 Nitrosomonadales bacterium | reverse complement strand
AATACGCTACACCAAGCAACCAGCGGCTGTTGCACTTCGAACTTGAATGCGCGCCGTGTATCACGGCGTCGCCGACCTGTATTGCTACTTCTTTGAGCTCGGCGTGAAACTGCTCAAGTCCGGTGGTCGGATGGGCTATATTTCCTCGTCCACCTTTTTCAAGACGGGTTCAGGCGAACCGCTGCGTCGCTACTTGCTGGAAGAAACTCAGTTGCGCACGGTGGTCGATTTTGGCGACTTACAGGTGTTTGAGGGTGTGACGACCTATCCGGCGATTGTGGTGCTGGAAAAAACTACCCACCCCGTCATTCCCTGTCACCCTCGCGAAAGCGGGGGGCAGGCGGGAATGACAAATACGTTGAGCTACCTCAACCTCAAGACCCTGCCCGCCGACGGTTTGTCCGTCGCCTTCACGCAACAGGTGCAGACCATGCAGCAA
Organism: Nitrosomonadales bacterium; assembly: GCA_037137715.1. GTDB lineage: Bacteria > Pseudomonadota > Gammaproteobacteria > Burkholderiales > Gallionellaceae > Gallionella. Next base: position 25,579 of record JBAXJT010000036.1, on the reverse strand, counting down.
TCTCGTTTGAATTCAGGAAGTTGGCAAATGGAAAGCGATGCGCGCGGACAGTTGCGCGACAAACTCACTCTCAACCATTCCACACTCAAGCAGGTTTACGGCTCGCCTTTGTATGGCATCAAAACCGGTTTTAACGAAGCTTTCGTGATTGACCGCGCCACCCGTGATGCGCTGATTGCTGAAGACCCGAAATCCGCCGACTTGCTCAAACCGTTTCTGGAAGGCAAAGACCTGAAAAAATGGCGCGCCGAATCACAAGACCTTTGGCTAATTCTTTGCCCGAAAGGCTGGACACGCAAGCAAAGTGGTTTGAGCGATGAGGCGCAGGCGCAGGTATGGATGCAAACTCACTATCCCGCCCTGATGCGCCGGTTTGTACCCTTTGAAATCGCCGCCAGAAAGCGTGGCGACAAGGGTGAGTTCTGGTGGGAACTGCGCACCTGCGCTTATTACGAGGCGTTTGAAAATCCAAAAATTGTTTACACTCGGTTCATGGCTGAACCCTTATTTTATTTGGACACGGACCAGTACTATCTGAACAATGCATTAAATATTTTCCCCGATGTGTCTTATTTCGAACTCGGTATATTGATTAGCTCGGTAAACTGGTTTTTTATTCGGAGTACAGCCTCCTTAATGAGTGGTGGCTTTTTTCAAGTTCATGGACACGTTCTTGAAAAATGTCCATTCCCTACCGCCAGCAATTCCCAACGCGCGGAAATTGCCACCCTTGCGGAAGCCTGCCAGCGGGCAGCCGAAGCGCGGCGCGACACCCAAGTAGCATTCAGAAATCGCATCGCTGATCTTGCGCCGACTCCAGGAATTAAGCTCAACACCAAGCTCAACAACTGGTGGGAACTCGACTTTGCCGCGTTTCGCGCCGAGATAAAAAAACTTTATAAGCAAGACATTCCACTCGTCGAGCGCAATGATTGGGAAGGCTATTTCAACAGCCAGCGCGCCATTGTGGTCGAACACACTGCCCAAATCACATTGCAGGAAGCGGCCTTAAACCGCGTCGTTTATACTCTGTTCGATCTCACCTCAGACGAAATCGCGCTCATCGAAAATGTCGGTGAGGTGTGAAGATATCGCAAGATATCCCCCGTGAAACGGCTATTTTTCAGCCGACAGTACCTGTGCGACATTGAGCGCGGGTTCGTCCGCACCCAGCGGCTGAGCGGTATCCATCTGATATTGCAGCACGCTTAAATCAGCCTCCGACGCATCAAGACCTTCTGCGGTGCGCTGCCTGATCCGCTCACGCAAAATGGTAGGGGCCGCCTGACAATCCAGAATCTGGAACGGCACGGCGCAGCGCACGGCCAGATCGCGAAACAGGTCGCGCTGATCGCGCTTGAGAAAGGCGGCATCGACGATCACAAGCCAGCCCGCCGCTAGCAACCCGTCAGCCAGTGTCGCCAGATGGTGGTAAGTAGCGATACTCGATTGCCGGCTGTACAACCCGTCACCGGGACCGCTCTTATCCAGCGCAGACATGCCCGCCCGCCGCTTGCGCTCGACATCGGAACGCAGCCGAATCATGCCGTACCGCTCAAGCCAGCGTTGCGAGCAGGTGGTCTTGCCGGAACCCGAATATCCATGGGTAATAAATAAAGCCAAGGGCTGCGGGGCGCTGAAAATGGAAAGTTGTTCGGCCAAATGCAGGCAATCGTTCATCTCAGCACGGCTGGCGCTGCAGCCTTGATCCATGCGCAGCGCCGCCACTTTAGCGCGCACCAGCGCACGGTAAACCGCGTAATAACGCAGCAGCGCCACACCCTGATAGTCGCCGACGACCTCCAACCAGCCATTGAGAAAGCGCGCAGCCAGCGCAGGCAGCTTGCGGTGCAGCAAGTCCATATAGCAAAAAGCCACCTCAGAGATGACGTCCAGCCAGCGCAATGCAGGATTAAATTCCAGACAATCGAAAATCACCAGTTTGCCGTCCACCCAGGCCAGATTAGCCAGATGCAGATCGCCGTGACACTCCCGCACCCAACCGTTTTTCTTGCGCTCCCTCATCAAGGGAATAAGACGCGCATGCTCAGTCGCGCACCAAGCCTGCAATACCGACAGACGTTGAATGGCCGCAGGATCATCCAGCCTGGCTGCCAAGACTTTAAAGTTTTCAGCCACCGGCCTAGCGATTTCTTCCGGCTCGCCCCAAGGACTGCTGCCTGTTGCGCGATCACATTCAAGCAAGTGGAATTGCGCCAGACGTGCGGCCAGTGCGTCAATCTGCTGTTGCCCCAACTCGCCCCGCTCCGCCAATTTATCGAGCGTTGCGTCGATCGGAAACTGGCGCATTTTCACCGCGTACTCGATAGCCTCGCCCGATCCATTGATGCGGGGCGTCGCGCCACCGTTGATCGCCACCACAGCCAGATAATAATCCGCCGCCAGCCTGCGGTTCAGACGCAATTCATCAAGACAATCCTGCCGGCGTTGCGCCAGCGTGGAAAAATCAAGGAAGCCCAAATTGACGGGCTTCTTGATCTTGTATGCGTAATCCCCCGTCAGGACGACCCAAGAGATATGCGTCTCGATCAGTTCCAGCTTTTTAACCGGATGATCGTAACAGGCCGCATCGGCAAGCAGCGCACCAATTAAGGGCGGCGGCAGCATTTTAGCCAGCGTCTTTCATCTCCAGCGCCAGCTGATACAACTCGCTGCGATTGGCGCCGGTAATTTTGGTTGCCAGTTGCACGGCCTGCTTGAGCGGCAATTCATCCAGCAGCAGGGACAAAGTACTCAGCGTTTCGGCTGACAAACCCACTTGCGGCTGTGCAGCAGAGACCAGCACGACGAATTCACCGCGCTGCTGGTTGGCATCCGACAACAGCCAGCTTTCGGCTTCAGATAATTTGCAAGCGTGGATCGTCTCGAACAGCTTGGTGACTTCGCGCGCCAGCACGATTTGCCGCTCACCGCCCAACACCGCGTGCAAATCAGCGACACATTCGACAATGCGGTGCGGCGCTTCATAAAACACCAGCGTATACGGATGACTGATCAGCCCCTGCATCACCGTGCGGCGCGCAGCCGATTTATTGGGCAAAAAGCCGTAAAACAGAAAATGCGCTGCCGCAAGGCCGGACGCGGATAACGCAGCCACCACCGCGCTCGGCCCCGGAACCGGAATCACCCGCAGGCCGGAAGCCTGCACCGCCTGCACCAATAACGCCCCTGGATCGCTGACCGCGGGTGTGCCCGCATCGCTGACAAACGCGATGCTTTGCCCTGACTGAATCGCGGCGACCATCTTTTCTGCCGCACCGCGTTCATTATGCTGATGCACCGCGATCAGCTGTTTTGCATGTATGCCGTGATGCTTCAATAAATGCGACGTGTTGCGCGTGTCCTCGGCAGCCACGACATCGGCCCCCGCCAGCACATCGAGTGCGCGCAAGGTAATGTCGCGCAAATTCCCTATCGGGGTGGCAACTACATATAATGCGGGTTCCAACTTTTGCGGATGTTCGATATGCAACGTATTTTTCCTCTCCAGTGGTTTTGTGCCCTGCTCGCACTATACGTGAGCGGATTTGCCAGCGCTACCGCCGAGACCGCACAACCCCCTGTGCCCCATATCGCATTGCTGCTGCCCCTGGATGCACCGGGCTTAGGCTCTGCAGCTCGCGCGGTGCAACAAGGCATCATCGCCGCGATGCAAAATACAGGGTTGCCGGTGCGCGCCTACAGCAATTACGATGAATCCCGCAGCGTCTTGGCCGCCTACAAAATGGCGATCGCCAGCGGTGCAGTTGCCGTGATCGGCCCCCTGACCCGTAACGGCATACGCCAGCTGGCGGACGAAAAAACCCTTCCCGTTCCCACCCTTGCACTGAACATCATCGACGCCTCAGCACCGCCCCAGCTGTATTTTTTCGGACTGGCGGTTGAAGCTGAGGCGCGGCAGATTGCCCTGTTAGCTAAAAAGCAGGGGCGGCAACAGGCGATCATCATCACAGCGAATGATCCGCTGGCGCGCCGCCTGCAATTTGCTTTCGAAGAACAATGGACTGCCTCGGGCGGGGCGATTTTGCGTGAAATCGAATACACCGGCGACACCATGGTATTTGCCGATGTCGCAGCAAATCCTTCGACGATGGCATTTTTTGCGACCGATATTGAAAAATCGCGCACCATACGCCCCTACCTTCCGAACAATATGGCCGCCTACGCCACCTCGCAGCTGTTCAGCGGAAATAAAGACACCCTGCTCAACTTCGATTTTGACGGCATCCGTTTCGTCGACATGCCCTGGCTGATGCAAACCGAACTGCCCGCCGTGGCGGCTTTCCCGCGCGCCTATCCGCCACTGAGTAGCGATCAGGAACGACTCTACGCGCTGGGAATAGACGCGTGGCGACTGATTAACAACCTGATATCAAACAAGGCAAAACAGCCGCTCGACGGGGTGACCGGCCAAATCCGCCTGAACGGTCAAATCTTTGCCCGCACAGCCCTACCGTCGCTGTTTTATCAAGGGCACGCACAGGCGGCAGATGCACCGCTGATTCAGTCGGCACAACTCTTTCCGGATCAGTTTAAAAATGCCTCGTCCGTGGAAGCCCCGGTAACCTTCAAGCCGTGAAGGGCCCGGATGCGGAAAAGCTGGCTGCGGAATTTTTACAGCAGCAAGGTTTGCAACTGCTCGCGCATAACTATCGCAGCCGTTTTGGCGAGATCGATTTAATCATGCAGGACGGCAGCGTACTGGTTTTCGTCGAAGTCAGGCAGCGCAGCCGGGCGGATTACGGAGGCGCTGCCGCCAGCATAGACGTGCACAAACAAAGAAAACTGATCAGCACCGCGCAGCATTACCTGGCTCAGCTGCATCACACGCCGCCCTGTCGCTTTGATGCGCTGCTCATCGATGACGCCGCAGGCTGTCATGTGCAATGGCTGAAGAATGCGTTCGACGCCTGATTCGGTTAATATCTCACTTCAGAACTCATAGCGCACCGGATATGGACATCAATAAACGCATCATCAAACACTTCACAGACAGCGCCGAACTCAAGCTCAAAGTCAAAGACACGCTGGCAGCGCCTATCGCCGCCGCCGCACAACTATTTTTCGATTGCGTCACCAACGACGGCAAAATTTTATGTTGCGGCAATGGCGGATCTGCCGCTGATGCACAACACTTCGCCGCAGAATTGCTCAATCGCTTCGAGATCGAACGCCCCGGTTTAGCGGCGGTTGCATTGACCACCGACAGCTCGGTGCTGACCTCAATCGCCAACGACTATGATTTCAGTCTGATTTTCTCCAAACAGGTGCGCGCGCTTGGACTGCCCCGTGACAGTCTGCTCGCCATATCAACCAGCGGTCACTCACCCAATGTCGTGGCCGCCATCCATGCCGCACACGACCGCAATATGCGCGTGGTGGCCGTAACGGGGCGCGATGGAGGAGAAATGGCCAGCATCCTCAAAGAAGGCGATGTGTCGATCTGCGTAGACGGACGCAGCACGGCGAGAATACAAGAAGTCCATTTGCTCGTCTTGCATTGCATCTGCGACATTATCGACTACCAATTGATGGGAGAATAGCCGTGCGCAACATCTTGTTTATTCTACTTATTTCAGCATCCTTGCAAGGATGTTTCCCAGTGATTGCAGCAGGTGCCGGAGCCGGCATACTGATGGGCCAGGATCGCCGCTCCGGCGGTGCCTACGTTGAAGATGAAGGCATTGAAATCAAGGCGTTCGACCGTATCGGCAAGCAATACAAGAACGCCGTGCATGTCAACGTCACCAGCTACAACAGAAAGGTCCTGATCAGCGGCGAAGTTCCCGATGAGGCGGCCCGTGTTCAGGTTGAGTTCATCGTCAGCAAGATTCAGAATGTCGGCAAAATTTACAACGAACTAGTCATTGCCGGCAACAGCTCGCTCACCTCGCGCAGCAACGACGCCCTAATTACCACCAATGTGAAAGCGCGCTTCGTCGGCGATAAACGCTTCAGTGCCAACAGTTTTAAAGTCGTCACTGAAAACGGCACGGTATACCTGATGGGGATCGTCAACCGTGCAGAGGCAAATGCGGCAGGTTCAGTTGCCAGCGGTAGCAGCGGCGTATCACGCGTCGTCGAACTCTTCGAATACGCAGACTGATGTATACGGCACCCGACTTTGAAAGCAAGCTGTGCAGCACAGAACAACTAGCCCACCGGGTAGCCGCATTGCCGCGCCCGCTGGTATTCACCAACGGCTGCTTCGATGTGCTGCATCGCGGCCACGTCACTTATCTTGCGCAAGCTCGCGCACTGGGTGCATCACTGATCGTCGGCGTTAACAGCGATGCATCGGTAAAACGGCAGGGCAAGGGAGAAGATCGCCCGATCAACACGGAAGACGATCGCATGGCCGTGCTCGCCGCACTCGAATCCGTCAGTCTGGTTGTCCAGTTCGATCAGGATACGCCGCTGGATTTGATTCTCGCCTGCCGCCCCGATATCCTGGTCAAAGGCGGCGACTGGAAACCTGAAAATATCGTCGGCAGCGATGAGGTTTTGGCCCGCGGCGGTGCTGTGCACAGTATTCCGTTTCGCCATGAGCGATCCACCACCGCACTTTTGAAAAAAATAAGATCGCTATGAATCCAACCGGAATCACCCTGCACCAGCAATCCCGCGCGCTGGAACTCACGTTCGATAACGACGCCCGCTATTGGCTGCCATTCGAATTTCTGCGCGTATTCTCACCATCCGCGGAAGTGCGCGGCCATGGCCCCGGCCAGGAAGTACTACAAACCGGCAAAAAGAATGTAATGCTCACCGGCATCGAACCCGTCGGCCAATACGCCCTCAAACTGATCTTCGATGACGGGCACGATACCGGTTTGTACACATGGGATTATCTTGTTGAACTGGGCGAATACCAGAACAGCATGTGGCAGGATTACTTGAACAAACTGGAAGCGGCCGGCGAGAGTCGCGATTAACCCTGCTCACGCGGAGGCGCGGAGACCGCGGAGAAGTTCAAAATCAGATGAGTATCCGAATTAGCTTCAACCTTTAAAAGGCTTTTAATCCACGAAAAAACGAAATTCACGAAATAAATCAAAATCTTAGGGTCTTGTAACCATCTACCAAATGGGCAATAGTTTACACTTGGATAACCCTATGAATTTGTTCGAGTTTTTCGTGCCTTTCGTGGAAAATTGCTGTTTTTAAGTTCAACGAGCAGCTTGTTTTGGAAGAGGTTTTGTATTGGTTTTTCTCCGCGCCTCCGCGTGAGTAATGGATTTTTAAATCCCGTTTTCCAGGATTTTTTAAAAAGGAACAATGATGAGCAAAACCACCCACTTCGGTTTCGAGACCGTAGACGAAACAGACAAAGCGCGCCGCGTCGCGGGCGTATTCACCTCGGTCGCCAGCAAGTACGACATCATGAACGATCTGATGTCGGCAGGATTGCACCGTATCTGGAAGCGTTTCGCCATCAGCGTGAGCGGCGTGCGTCAGGGTCAACGCGTGCTGGACGTGGCGGGCGGCTCGGCGGATTTGTCACGTCTGTTCCTGAAGAAGGTCGGCAGCACGGGTCAGGTTGTCCTCACCGACATCAACAACGCGATGCTGCGCGTGGGCCGCGACCGTCTGCTTGATGAAGGAATTGCCACACCGGTTGCGCAGTGCGACGCCGAACACCTGCCTTTTCCCGACAACTACTTCGATTGCGTGAGCATCGCCTTCGGCCTGCGCAATGTGACCCACAAGGATGCCGCACTGCGCGAAATGAAGCGCGTGTTAAAGCCGGGCGGGCGTGTGATCGTGCTGGAATTTTCAAAAGTCGCAAAGCCACTGGAAAAGGCCTACGATTTGTACTCCTTCAAACTGCTGCCCAAGATGGGCCAGCTCATCGCAGGCGACGCCGACAGCTACAAATATCTGGCCGAATCCATCCGCATGCACCCGGGACAGGAAGAACTCAAATCCATGATGGTCGAGGCAGGTCTTGAGCGCGTTGAATATTTCAATCTGACTGGCGGCGTAGTCGCGGTGCATCGCGGATACAAGCTGTAATTCAGGATTGAGGATTGAGTAAGCGTAGCCCGGATGGGATGGAATCCGGGATTCCCACCGGATTTCGCTACGCGGCATCCATGCTACGACACTTGCAAATTCCTCCTATTTTGAAGATAATTTGCATCACATTTGCAATACACAAAGCCACCCATGAAAACCGCCACTATGCCTGCGCTGCGCGTAGAACCTGAGTTGCGACTAGCCGCCGAGAATATTTTGCGCCCCGGCGAGACGCTTTCCGCGTTCGTCGAAGACTCATTGCGTCGCAATGTTGAGTATCGACGCACGCAAAAGGAATTCATTGCACGCGGTTTGGCGTCACGCGATGCGGCCAAAGTGTCTGGCGTTTATTTCTCATCGAAAGAAGTGTTGCATGAGTTGGACGACATCCTTGCCAAGACGAAGTCGGGCACGTGAACTACAAGGTTCGCTACACATCGGGTGCCCGTGAGGATTTGCGCAGATTGTTCACCTTCCTGGCCGAGCGGTATCATCCAACAGCGACACGCGCACGCAAAACGATTGCGGCAAGCATGAAGCTATTGGAAGAATTTCCTTTTACCTGCCGCAAGGCGGAGGATGACAGCGGAAATGCATTTTTGCGCGAATTATTGATTCCATTTGGCAGTGCAGGCTACATCGTTTTGTTTGAAATCGAAGACCAAAGTACAGTGACCATACTTGCAGCGCGCCATCAACGCGAAGACGACTACCATTAACGATTCTATTTTTATTACTATCAATGACAGGAAATACCATGAGCGGTTTACCAAAATGCCCACAATGCGGTTCTGAATTCACCTATGACGATGGCAGCCAGTATGTCTGCCCGGAATGCGCGCATGAATGGTCAAAAGAGGCTGCAGCAGAGGCCGGTGAGCAAACAAAAGTGTTCAAGGACGCATTCGGCAACGTGCTGGTCGATGGCGATACTGTCACTGTCATCAAGGACCTGAAAATCAAGGGATCCTCGTCGGTCGTCAAGGTCGGCACCAAGGTCAAAAACATCCGCCTAGTCGACGGTGATCACGACATTGACTGCAAGATCGACGGCATTGGCGCGATGCAGTTAAAAACCGAGTTCGTAAAAAAGGCTTAACACCGATGAGCTCCTGGGGGTGCCCGCATGAAATCAAGGGTGTCTGCACGCGGGTGAACAACCTTCCATGCGATTTAGGGATGAAGGGCTGCGTGCTGTTCGGCCGTTTCCGCTTTGCCGACCCCAGCAAGAACCGCCCCAAAAAGGTGCCAACCGCGAGTGTCACTGAGCCCTCTCCACCGGTTGCTGACGACAAGGCATGATAGCCCCCCTCTACCGCGACGAATGGTTTCTGGTCTTCAACAAGCCTGCCGGATTGCTGTCGGTACCTGGGCGCGGTGCAGACAAACAGGACTGCCTGTCTTCACGCGTACAGGTAATATTTCCCGATGCACTGATTGTGCACCGGCTGGATATGGCAACGTCCGGCTTACTTATTTTTGCGCGCGGCATCGAGATGCAGCGGCAGTTGTCGGCGATGTTTCACAACCGTGAAGTCAGCAAGCAGTATGTAGCGATTGTGTCGGGGAAACTCGAACCCGATGAGGGCGAGATCAATCTGCCGATAGGCGCTGACTGGAATGAACGGCCGCTGCGCAAAATCGATGAGGCATCAGGAAAATCCTCGCTGACGCGCTATCGGGTGCTGTCGCGTGAGGCCGATACCACCCGGGTGGAACTCGAACCCGTGACAGGCCGCACGCATCAGTTACGCGTTCACATGAGGGCGGCAGGCCACCCTATTTTAGGCGATGCCTTATACGGGGAGATAGCGAGCGCACCCCGCCTGCTGCTGCATGCACAATCGCTCAGTTTCATTCATCCTGTCAGCAATACTGCGGCCAGCTTTGTCTGCCCCGCGCCATTCTGACTATAATGCAAACTCATTTTTAAGCAGGAATCACGATGCCCACTTCCAATAAACCTCTGTTCTTTGGCCTTGCCTTTATCGCGCTCACCCTCGCAGGATTTGCAGCCTACCTTTGGATCGCGCTGCACTGGAGCTATTCCGAGGGAGAGCGCGCGGGCTTTATGCAAAAGCTCTCCCACAAAGGCTGGCTGTGCAAAACATGGGAGGGCGAACTGTCTTTAGTCGCGCTGCCCGGTGCCGCTCCTGAAAAATTTAATTTCTCAGTTCGCGACGAGGCCGTTGCGCAGCAAATCAATGCAGCGGTCGGCCAGCGCACCGCGCTCACCTACGAACAGCACAAGGGATTGCCGACTTCCTGTTTCGGCGAAACGGAGTATTTTGTCACCGCAATCAAAGTCGTCAAATAAGGAATCTTCATCTCCAGATGAACTTATCCTGAATCGCGTTGCCTGATGGCACGCAACCTTTTGGCAACGCCTGTGTTGCTGTTATACTTCGCCCCGCTTTGTATCAATCGACGAATGAGGAATACATGAAAAAATTTTGGATGATGTTGACGATCGCTTTAACGTGCTTGAGTTTATTTGCCGCAACCGCAGAAGCTAAACGCTTTGGCGGCGGCAGCAGTTCCGGCAAACAGCGCACCATGGCACCCCAACAAGCGCAAAAAGCACCGGCAGCCGCACCGGCTGCGGCACCTGCTGCGCCCGCATCAACCGGCAACAAATGGATGGGGCCGCTCGCAGGTCTCGCAATCGGCGCAGGTCTGGGTGCCATGTTCGCAGGTGGCGGCATGGGCGGCTTAGGCGGAGCAATGAGCGGCATTCTGATGGCGCTGCTCGCCGGAGCGGCTGTGATGTTCGCAATCTCGATGTTCCGCAAAAAACAGCAACCGGCCATGCAGTCCATGCAATACGCCGGCGCGGGTGCAGCGTATCAGGAACCCGTACAACCGCAATATGCAGGCAGTAGCACGGCCGCGGTTGCCGCACCTGTAACAGGTCACATCCCCGCCGACTTCCCTGTCGAGAGCTTCTTGCGCAGCGCAAAGACCTCGTTCATCCGTCTGCAAGCGGCAAATGACCGCAAGGATCTGAACGATATCCGCGAATACACGACCCCGGAAATGTTCGCTGAAATCTCCATGCAAATGCACGAACGCGACAATACGCCGCAGACGACTAACGTGATCGCAATCAACGGCGAATTACTGGAAGTTGCCAACGAAGGCGACTGGGCGATTGCCAGCGTTCGCTTCACCGGTCAACTGAACGAAAACAATGGCGCTGCGGAAAACGTCGATGAAATCTGGCACGTTCAGAAAAACCTGAAAGACGACAAAGCGGTTTGGCTGCTCTCGGGCATCCAGCAAACCACATTGCACTGAGCATGATCACCCGGCTCTCTGTGTCAGCATTGAATCACTTGCTCGCGCAGAACAGCTGGGCCTATGAGAGGCTGATGCGGTTTTCCGGCAAAACGGCGCGATTTCACATCGCGCCGTTCTCGTTTGAGTATACCGTGTTGCCGGACGGCTCACTGACAGAGGCAAATGAAACCGACGGCACGGATGCAGTCTGTATCATCGCCCCGTCGCTGCTGCCGCGTCTGGCACTGCACGACGAACTGGCGCATGCTGACATTCAAAGTTCCGGCGATGCGGCCTTGTTATCCGAAATCTTCTATCTGAGTCGCAACCTTCACTGGGATGCGGCTGAGGACTTAAGCCCGGTCACCGGCGATATCACGGCTGAACGCATCGTTCAATTCGTTCAAAACAGAACCGTTGGTGCGTCCGCACTCAATCTCGCGCAAGCCGCAGCCGAGTATTTCACCGAAGAGCAGCCGTTAATCGCCAAACCTCAGCAACTGAACGCTTTCATGCAACAGGTTGATACGCTGCGCGACGATATGGCAAGACTGGAACAGCGCATTAAGCGTCTGTCGAACAAGGATTAGACGACTCATGCGCTTTTTTCGCCTCCTTAAAATTATCTTTGTCGTCTTAAGCTTCGGGCTCGACGAGTTCATGCTGGCGCATCACCGCATGCGCTGGTTACAAACGCCGCTCAACCTGCTGTTGTTCATGCGCGATATCAGTCAGCCGCGTGCGGTTCGCTTAAGACTGGCACTTGAGAAACTCGGCCCTATTTTCGTCAAATTCGGCCAAATGCTCTCAACGCGCCGCGATTTAATGCCGACCGATCTGGCCGACGAGCTGGCCAAATTGCAGGATCAGGTGCCTCCGTTTTCCTCGCAACTTGCCGTATCGCTGCTGGAAGCCACCTACAAACGCCCGTTACTGGACGTGTTTAAAAGCTTCGAGCAGACACCGGTCGCCAGCGCCTCGGTAGCCCAGGTGCACTTCGGCGTGTTGCACGACGGTCGCGAAGTCGCGGTCAAAATTTTGCGCCCCGGCATTGCACTGACCATCGCGCACGACATCGCGCTGATTAAAGTCGCTGCCGACCTGATCGAATGGCTGTGGGCGGACGGACGCCGCCTCAAACCTCGCCGCGTGATCGAAGAATTCGAAAAGCATCTGTCCGACGAGCTTGATCTCACGCGGGAAGCGGCCAACGGCAGCCAGTTGCGGCGCAACTTTGCCGATTCAGGACTGCTGCTGGTGCCGGAAATGTTCTGGGATTACTGCACCAATGACGTGATGGTGATGGAGCGCATGTATGGCATGCCAATCAGTCAGGTCGATAATCTGCGCGCAGCCGGCGTGGATATTCCGAAATTGGCCGCCAACGGCGTCGAGATTTTCTACACGCAGGTGTTTCGCGACGGATTTTTTCACGCGGACATGCATCCGGGTAACGTACAAGTGGCAAAAGACGGCAGCTACATTGCGCTTGATTTTGGCATCATGGGCACGCTGACTGATATCGACAAAAATTATCTGGCGCAAAATTTCATCGCTTTTTTCCAGCGCGACTACAAACGCGTGGCCGAAGTGCACATCGAATCGGGCTGGGCACCGGCCGATACGCGGGTGGATGAACTCGAATCCGCAATCCGCGCCGTGTGCGAACCCATCTTCGACCGGCCGCTGCGCGAAGTGTCTTTCGGCCGCGTGCTGCTGCGCCTGTTCCAGACCTCCCGTCGCTTCGGCATCGAGATTCAGCCGCAACTGGTACTGCTGCAAAAAACGCTGCTCAACATTGAAGGGCTGGGATTGCAGCTCGATCCTGAGCTCGATTTATGGAAGACAGCTAAACCCTGGCTGGAACGCTGGATGAGCGAACAGGTCGGCTGGCGCGGCTTTATCAGGGCGGTGAAGGCAGAAGCGCCGCGCTATGCCACGCTCTTGCCGCTCCTGCCCCGCCTGCTGCATCAGCGCCTGAATTCAAACCCTTTCCCTTATGCGGAGAGCGCCGTGCTGATGCTATTGAAACAGCAACAGCGCCGCAACACGCTTCTGACGATTATCGTCGGTATTTTGCTGCTGCAAACGCTGTGGATACTGCTAGGCTAATTTAGCCGACACTCATTTGGTCGGCCGGTTGCTACCCGATACGATCTTGTATTCCAGCAAACGACACTCAATCGCACCGTTAAACAGCGGTGTACGCTTGGAAGGCGACAGGCGCATCAGTTTCAATATCGCCTTGTCAGCAGTGAACAGATAGGCCGTCCAGCCGCCGAATTTACGCTTGAGGGCATCACCTAACTTCGGATAGAGTTCTGCCAGCTCATCGAGCTCGCCCATCCGTTCGCCATAGGGCAGATTCGCCACCATAATGCCGTGATCAGCGGGGGCCGAGATTTCCAGAATATTTGCCTGATTAAGCTCCACACAATCGGCAAGTCCCGCATCGCTCAGATTACGCCAGGCTGTTTTCATCGCATCGCCGTACATATCGCTGCCGTAGATTTCCAGCGGTTTCGGAGGCAACTGCGCCGCAATTGCTGCAGCTTTCATCGCTTGCCAAACAGGCTTATCGAAATTAAGCAATTTTTCGAACGCAAAACTGCGCGCAATGCCGGGCTGAATATTCAGCGACATCTGCACCGCCTCAATCAAAAAAGTCCCGCTGCCGCACATCGGATCGAGCAGAGGTGTGCCCGGCGTCCAGCCTGACAAACGCAGTATGCCCGCAGCGAGATTTTCCCTGATCGGCGCGATATTGGTGTTTTGACGCACGCCGCGTTTAAACAGCGGATCGCCCGAGGTATCCAGATACAGCATCAGTTTCTCATCTTCGAGGAACACATGGATACGCACATCAGGCGTCAAAGTATCAACGCTGGGACGCTCCTCGCAGTGTTCGCGGAAACGATCACACACTGCGTCCTTAACCAGCAGTGTGATGAACTCCAGACTTTTGAGTGCGCAGCGGATCGCCGTGGTGTTAACCCTGATGGTGTGCGTGACGTTAAACCAGCGCTGCCATTGCAGATCGAAAACCGCTTTGTAAATATCTTGCTCGGTGCGATACCAGCCTTCCTTGACGCGCCACAACACGCGGCTGGCAACGCGATTTTCCAGATTGACGCGATAGCACAACGCCCAGTCACCGGAAAAATGGACGCCGCCTTCGGTCAGGCGCACGTTCTGCCCACCCATGTCGATCAGGTCATTAAACAATACGGTTTCAAGGCCGCGCGGGCAGGGAGCAAAAAAATCAGTCATTTTAGAAGGGCTTTACGGTAACGAGGATGACCACGGCGGTCAAAACGAGGACAGGGATTTCATTAAACCAGCGATAGAATACATGGCTTCGATGATCCTGATCGAGTGCGAAGCGCTTAACCAGCACACCGCAGTAATGATGATAGGCGTACAGCAAAACGATGAGTGCCATCTTGGCGTGCATCCAAGCACCACCGATTCCCTCACCCAGCCATAACCACAACCCCGAGACAATCGCGAGCCATGCAATCGGCGTCACAAAGCGATAGAGCTTACCTTCCATCAGTTTTAGACGCGCAATATCGGCAGGATCGCTCGCCATTGCGTGATTAACAAAAATACGCGGCAGATAGAATAGCCCGGCGAACCAGGATACGACCATGATGATGTGAAATGCCTTGATCCAGAGATACATGATTGATAGACGGCGAAATGACGATGGGCGAATTATACGGCCAGCGCCCGTCACGCGCATCAGTGAATCCGATGCATTCGGACGTATTGCTTTAAATTACGGGAAAACTTTAAAACTGGAATCCACTTAATTATCGCTCAGACAAAAAAGTCGCTATCCCAAAGCTCCTGTGTCAGGGCCCGATAGTCCAGTGCACCGGGGCTTTTCGGCGCATATTCGAAGATATCCTGACCATGCATCGGACAGGTCGCCAACCCCACCGTCTCGCTGATACGCGTATTGCACACAACATCGCCGAATTTTGCTTTCAGCTTGTCGTAAATCTCAAAAGACAGTTTGCGGCGCGAATCGAAACGCGTCACCACAATGCGCCTGGCGATCTTGCGCTTGAGTTTGGTTTCCAGCACGTTCAATGCGCTGTCAAGACGATGCACGCCCTGCAGTGATAAGAAATCAGCCGACACCGGAATCAGCACGCGATCCGAGGCCAGCAGCGCATTCAACGTCAACACGCCGAGCATAGGACAGCAATCGATCATGATCGGGGCACCCGTCAGCGCCAAATCCTCGTTGAGACCGCGCTTGAGCAAATTAGCCGCCTGAGGGTCGCCGCCCAGCAGCGCATCAATTTTAGCCAGCTCCAGCACGGCAGGGATCGCCTGCCAGCCGCGCGGTGTATCCCGCAACAGACTTGCAAGTGGCGTCTTGTGTTTGAAAAATCCAGCCATGCTCTTGTCAGGACTGACGTTCTTGATGCCGCTCGCCAGCGTCAAATGCCCCTGTGGATCCAGATCGAGTGCGACAGGGGACAACTCCGCGATACTCAGCGCAGCGGTAACATTCAGACAGGTGGTCGTTTTACCCACGCCACCCTTTTGATTAAATACGGCGATAACCGCCATGCATGTTTCCTCTACGGATTTTTTAATTCCACCGTTTTTCATACCCGCCGCAAAGGGGCCGAAAAACACACTGCCGGGGCAATCTCGCCACGACGTTAATTTTAATTTGTAACGGTTCGCACTATGCCAGCGATTCCCGTCATTCATTCCGTTAAATAGAGGCTGATATCAGCCCCAGTTAAAAATGAGCCGTGCCGAGCGTGCCATTATATCAAAGCAAACGACTACACCAGTGCCAAGCGTTGATTATACCGGCCGACGATAGGAACTGTCAGGAAAGCACGTCAGGAATCGGTATGATGGGGCGAGTCGCAAGCGAGGTAAACCGGTCGTGATACACGTTAACTGCATCATTGAAACAACAAAAAAGCCTTGATTTCTCAAGGCTTTTTTATCTTTGCGCCTGACTGCGGCGCTCTGCATTACAGCTTAGATGCTGTAGTACATTTCGAACTCGACCGGGTGAGTGGTCATGCGCAGGCGCGTAACTTCTTCCATCTTCAAGGTGATGTAAGCATCCAGGAAGTCGTTTGAGAACACACCGCCGCGAGTCAGGAACTCGCGATCTTTGTCCAGATGAGCCAGAGCTTCATCCAGTGAAGAACAGACGGTTGGGATCAATGCATCTTCTTCCGGTGGCAAGTCATACAGATTCTTGTCAGCCGGGTCGCCTGGGTGAATCTTGTTGGCGATACCGTCCAGACCCGCCATCATCAATGCCGCGAAGCACAAGTATGGGTTAGCAGTAGGATCCGGGAAACGCGTTTCAATACGGCGTGCCTTATCGCTTGCGACGTGAGGAATACGGATCGAAGCGGAACGATTCTTGGCAGAATAGGCCAACTTGGTTGGTGCCTCGTAGTGAGGAACCAGACGCTTGTAGGAGTTCGTGCCAGGATTAGTGATTGCATTCAATGCCTTAGCATGCTTGATGATACCGCCGATGTAGTACAGAGCAGTTTCAGACAAGCCGGCGTAGCCATTACCTGCGAACAGGTTCTTGCCGTCTTTCCAGATCGACTGGTGAACGTGCATACCGGAACCGTTGTCGCCAACGATAGGCTTAGGCATAAAGGTTGCAGTCTTGCCGTGCTGGTGAGCTACGTTGTGCACCACGTATTTCAGGTATTGGGTCTGATCGGCGCGACGCACCAAGGTATCAAACTTGGTACCGATTTCGCACTGACCGGCCGTCGCCACTTCGTGGTGATGCACTTCAACTTCAATGCCGATGTCTTCCAGAATCAGACACATTGCTGCGCGGATGTCGTTCAGGCTGTCAACCGGAGGAACTGGGAAGTAACCCCCCTTAACCACTGGACGGTGGCCGGTATTGCCGCCATCGTACTTTTCATCGGATGACCATGCGGCTTCTTCGGAGTTGATCTTGACCGAACAACCGGACATGTCGATCTTCCAGTTAACCGAATCAAAGATGAAGAATTCCGGTTCAGGACCAAAGTAAGCGGTATCGCCCACGCCGGAGGATTGCAGATAGGCTTCAGCGCGCTTGGCGATAGAGCGTGGATCGCGGTCATAGCCCTTGCCGTCGGTAGGCTCAATCACGTCACAGGTGATGTTCAATGTGACATCTTCAGTGAACGGGTCAAGGTAAGTCGTCGCAGGATCCGGCATCAACAGCATGTCAGAGGCTTGAATACCTTTCCAGCCTGCGATCGACGAGCCGTCAAATGCATGACCTTCTTCAAACTTGTCCAAACCTACGTATTTCGCAGGCACGCCAACGTGCTGTTCTTTGCCGCGTGTATCGGTAAAACGGAAATCCACGAACTTAACATCGTGATCTTTAATCATTTGCAACACATCATTTGCCGACAACGACATAACTCTCTCCCAAAGTATCAATCAAACAGTGAATTACAACAAAAATTCCAGACGCAGCGTGCGTAGCTACCCTATCTGCGTACCAAGTTCGCATTGTGCCATAAGCCTGTCAAGTAGCACAAAAATAAATAGCACCAAATCAGTGCAAAGCACGCCCCAAACAGGTGCAAAAAGTCAGCGCAGTAAGCCGTGATTACTGTGGACGTGGATGGCACGGAACAAAGCTGAGTCGCCTACCAGCACATCACAGTTCGACTGCAACGATTTAATCTGCTCTGCACTCAACTCACCCGCCGTTAAATACAGCTCGACATCCACCTGCCCGTCGAGATAATGAAATATCACGCGATTATCCTGCACGACAGACTGACCAAGCTGTTCGACAAGCTGCGCCAGCAGAACCGGCCTGCTCGGCAACTTTGCATTGTGGCACGCCTGCATATCGTCCTCAGGGTCAATATGCACCATGACATCCAGCACATGATGACTACTGAGTACCGCATGACGCGCCAATTCTGCGATGTAATGCCCTTCTGAAACACTGATTTTCGGATCCACCAGAATGTGCGCATCGACCAGCGCGTTATCCGCCATTTTCCTCGTACGCAAATCATGTAGGCCCAGCACGCCGTGCGTGTTGAGCAATGTCTGACGGATCGCCTCGACTTCTTCGGCATCGAGGCCTGTATCGATGAGTTCAGACAACGCTTCGAGCGCCAGCTTGCCGCCCATGTGCGAGATCATCACGCCAACCACCGCTGCCGCGACCAGATCCAAAAAAGTGTAACCCAGCAGGTTACCGATAATTCCGACCACCACAACCAGGGACGATGCAGCGTCCGAACGCGCATGCCACGCATTGGCGACCAGCATCTGTGAACGCACTCGCATCGCGACAGCCAGCATATAGCGGAACATCCCCTCTTTGGCGAGCAACGCGAACACCGCGATCGCCAGACCTAAGGGGCTCACCGCCTGCAATGAGCTAGGATGCTGCAGACGTATTGCTGCGGCCACCAGCAATCCGACGCCCAGCGCCGCCAAAAACACGCCTAGAATGAGCGTCGCTGCCGTTTCAACCCGCGCATGCCCATAAGGGTGATTCGCATCGGCGTGCCGGTTGCCGTGCCGGTTGGCGTACAACACCAGCACATCGGACATCAAATCTGACAAGGAATGCAGCCCATCGGCCATCAAAGCCTGCGAGTGCGCGAAAAAACCGCCCACCACCTGAAACAAGGTCAGCAGCAAGTTGATAACAATGCTGACCCAGGTGCTTTTTTGTGCGGCCGCATAGCGCTCCGGATGTGCAGGCTCGAAAGCTTCTTTCTCGGTGTGTGAATGATGAGTGTGATTTTTCATTTCGATTGGGCTAGTATGCTGCTGTGATACACAGCATAACATTTGTGTGCGATTCGTTGAAGAATACCCAAAACCAATATCCGAAAATATGACAAAGGAAGCGACATCATGGGAAAGATAACCTCCATACTGCAAGCGGCTCAGCAGCGCGCAAAAGACCAGAATCTGCCCTACGAGGGTGCGCTGTATCCAGATGAAGCCTTTGAGATACTGCAATCCGCGCCCGGCGCAAAACTGGTCGATGTGCGCTGCCGCGCTGAACTGGACTGGGTCGGACGCATTCCTGATGCGGTTGAAATCGAATGGATGACCTATCCGGGCATGAAACCCAATCCTAATTTCGCAGCGTCTCTCTCCCAGCAAGTCGATAAGGAAGCGCTGGTACTCTTCATTTGCCGCAGCGGAGCGCGCTCTAACGCTGCGACGATCGCCGCCACGCAATCAGGCTTTCGCGACTGCTACAACGTGATGCAAGGCTTCGAAGGCGACAAAGATGGAAATGAACACCGCAGCACCGTCGACGGCTGGCGTGCGGCGGGCCTGCCCTGGGTGCAAAGCTAATACATCAGCTTATCGCGATCGACGCAACGAGGTGAAATCTTCCGGTGCCCCCGGAAATTTCTCCGGGCGGCGCGACATCCCAGCGCCACGTCTTTAATAACGTGCCGGCAAAGCGCACCCGTGTTGAAAAATCAACTACGCTGAGAATTTCACCGCTTTTTTCATAACTCGTTTGCACATAATCCGTTAACAAACACACCGGCACACTAAAGGCTGCGAGATAGTCCAGATGCTGCTGCATGATCCTGTCGCCCCACGCCTCAAGTTTCTGTTCATCGATGCTTGGAAAATGCGCCCGCAGCCAATCCTGTGGCAATAAAGGTAACTGCGACAGCAGATTGACCGACGCCACCCAGTCTATCCTGAGCTCATCAAGAAACTGCACGGGATCAGGCAAATCCAGTCGACTCTCCAAAAGTGTCGCGCTCTGCTCCCGAAATCCGGTGACATCGTGTTCGATGCAGCGCACATTTGCATAGCGCCGAACGGCGCGCCGCACTTCCGGTAGATGTACCAGATCGACCAGCCATACATTTTCAAAGCGTGCAGCAAGTTCAGCGAGGGGAATATCCAGCAACACGCCGGATCCTAGCACCAGCGCGGTGCGATGACTGCTGCAGGCATTAATTGATTCAAGCAGAGCGGACCGGCTGTTTTCCAGATGCGATTGCCATGCGTTTTTACAGCGCCGGTAGCGCGAACGGGTACCGATGGATTCCCGCAGATAACCTGATTTACGCGAAAAATCAGAGCAGTCGGCGGCAAGATAGGTCAACCATTCACTGAGCATGGCGGCACACTACGAGGATGATTTACAGGCCATATTCCACAGCATTTCTTCAACACTGTCAGATTGAAACTTCTGCCATTTTTCACGCGAATTATTGCTGTAAATCAATTCGCCCGCGCCCATATTTCCCGCATACGCCTGCATCGCGACAATCCGGGATTTTTTGTCCCGGCAATGATATTCGCGCTGTATTTTCATCGACAGATACGCCATATCACCAAAGGCGTGCGCAGCTTTTAGATCAAACAGCGCCCACATTTTGACTCTGTCACGATCGCGATGAACAACGGTGTCGACGTAAGCTGTTTCATTCATATCACCGCCGACATTCTGCCATTCGGCAGAAGCGTTGGCGCAGAGCAGCAGCAAGAGCAGTAAATACTTAGGCATGCCTACTGAGGATTACCGGGCTGCCTGCAATTGGACTCCATAAAGGGGCCCTGATAGATCTGCCAGGTCTCGCCAGGAGAGTTTTGCGAACACATAATGGTTTGATCGTAGCTATTTTGCCATTTGTACCAAGGCGCACCCGAAGCAAACGCCAGACCGCAGACCAACATTAACAACACAGCAAATTTCATTTGAGCATCTCCGCTAAAGGGCTCATATTAGCGCATGAGAGCCCGCAGATGTTCAAGACCCCATGCCGGCCTCCCGTTCAGCGACGGCACAGCTGTTTTATCTGGCAGTCGATTCGACAGTGACGCGCCGGTCAGGCTGCAGGCATCCGCTGAAAGTATTGTGGAATAGCGGCAATCTCGTACCACCTACCCAGGTAACGAGTGAGGTCCACATGATCAACGGTGGTGACGGGTTGGCCAAAAGCCAACGCCGGCAGCCACATCGCAACTAACATTGAGTATTTAAACATCCCGAAATGCATATATCCTCGATTCGCTATTTACTTGAGCATCTCAACGACTTTATTGAGTATGGCTGGATTGTCCGGCTCAACTTCGGAGGGGAAGCTGTAAATCGTTTTGCCATCAGGCGCGATGAGGTATTTGTGGAAGTTCCATTGCGGTTCGACGCCAGTTGTTTTGGCTAAAACTTTATAGAACGCGCTAGCATTTTTACCCGTTACTTTGCTAGGTTCGCTCATTGGAAACTTTACTTTGTAGGTGAGCTTGCAAAATTTTGCGATTTCACCATTGTGCGTAAGTTCCTGATTAAAATCATTGGAAGGGAAGCCCAATACGAGTAAACCTTGCGTTTGATATTTTCCGTACATGTTTTCAAGCTGCTCAAACTGCGGGGTGTAGCCGCACTTGCTTGCCGTGTTCACCACTAAAATTGGCTTGCCGGCATATCGGCAAAGATTAATCTTCTCTCCTTGTAACGTGGTGATCGTCCGGTCAAGTATGGGCGGGCAATTTGCAGAATACGCGAAATGTGAAAAAAATAAGATGCTAAGGGTGAATGGAATTTTCATGGGTTCTCTCCTGGTAGTGCATCAATAAATGTTAATTTACCTTCTTGCTAAGCGCGTTCGGACAACAGCTTTTCTAAAGATTTAACTGACACGCCTGTGAGATCCTCATCAGTGCCTCGGCGAGCACGGATCTGGGTGAGGCGATATTCAATCTCATGAAGCCGCTGCCCCCTTGCCCGAAAACCGTGCCGGGATTCATGCCCACGCCCGCTTGTTGCACAAAAAAATCACGCAAGGCCTGATCATTCAAGCCCATTTCACGGCAATCGAGCCAAAGCAAATAAGTGCCTTCCGGCTGAATCAAACGAATTGAGGGCAGATTTCTTGTTAAATAGTCGCTGACAAAATCGCGGTTGGCAGCCAGATAGCGCATCAAACTATCGAGCCAGTCCTCCCCGCCGCGATAGGCCGCTTCAAAAGCGGCGGTACTGAACGGATTGAAATTCCCCATATGCAGACTTTCAAAAACCGTCCTGAGCGCTGAGCGATGTGCCGGATCCGCTGCGATGACACAAGACAGGCCTAACCCCGGAATATTGAAGGTCTTGCTTGGCGCCACGGCGGTTATTAGCTTGTCGCTGTCGCCTGAGAGCATCGCCAGCGGCGTGTGTGTCTGCCCGGGGTAAGTCAAATCAGCGTGGATCTCATCCGACAAGATGGTCATATCATAACGACGCGCGATACGCAGCACCTCCCGCAATTCAGATTCACGCCATACACGACCCACCGGATTATGCGGCGAACACAGCATCAGCATGCGCGCACCCTCTGCCGCACAGCGTTCGAGATGCTCAAAATCCATCTCGTAACGGCCATTTTTCAGCACAAGCTGATTTTCGATCAGCCGGCGCGCATTGGTTGTCACCGCAGAAAAGAACGGGAAGTACACCGGTGGTTGCACAATGACGCCTTCATCCGGTTTGGTAAACGCCAGCACCGATGCAAACAATGTCGGCACCACACCCGGCGCCATCACGATCCACTCCCGCGGCACTTGCCAGTCGTAGCGCTTTTTCAACCAGTCTATCAGCGACTGATAGCTGCTTTCAGGATAGAGCGTATAACCATAAACCGGGTGCGCTACGCGTTCAGCCAACGCACGGCTTACCGCCTCGGGCACTGCAAAATCCATATCCGCCACCCACAGCGGCAGTACCTCTTTAGTGCCGAAATACCCCTCGCGGCCGTCATGCTTGACGGATGAAGTGCCGTTGCGATCAATCAACTGATCGAAGTCGACGCTCAAGCGATACGCTCCCAAAGCGTGACTTCGGAAACAGAATGCTGAAATTTTCGCCGGGTTTCACGGATCACAAAGGGCACATCAACTGGTGCCTGCAACAATCTAAAATGTCCACCCAGCATCTCTTTCAAGCCATCCAGCGTAGTGAAATTTTCCCCATTCTTCTTGAATCCGCCTACCCATTCGTCGCGACGGGTGTGCTCTTCCAGCCAGGTATAGGGGGATGCGATCAGTAAAACACCGTCCATATTGAGTCGCTCATGCACCGCACCTAAAAATTTTACCGGGCTATATAAACGGTCAATCAGGTTGGCCGCGAGTATTAAATCATAGCCACTAAATACCGGCTTGAGATTGCAAGCATCGCCCTGAAAGAAGCCCACCCGGTTCCTGGTTTCTTCCAGCCCCAGATCGGCCAGCCTGCGCGTCTTGTAGCTGACCAGCTGCCCTTCCTCGGTTAAGGTGTAACGCAACATTCCTTGCTCTGCCATCTGCGCACCCACCCCGACAAATCGTGCCGAGAAATCGATGCCGGTGACCTGATCGAAATGGCGTGCCAGTTCGAAGGTCGAGCGACCTGTCGCACAACCCAGATCGAGTGCTTTTTTAGCGCTTTTGCCTGCCATGGCGCGGATCGCAATGTCTGCCAGCGCTTTGGGGAAATTGGCCACGCCGTAATGTTCATCACCATAGTGAAATTCGGCATATTCTGACAGCAGGCGATCCGTTTCATAATTCGACGCGGCGACAACGACAGGCGCGTCGGCAATCACATAACGAAATCCGGCATGCTGGAAAAAATGTCGTCTGAAAGCATAACGTGAACCCGCTTGTGCCTCGTTGCCACAGGATATCCAGGAACCCCCTTTAAACAAGTTATGGCGTCCGTCAAAAGTGGGGGTCGTAAAATCATCGTACAGCGGGTGCACCTTGAAACCTTCGAACGGATAAATCGGCGTTTGCGTCCACTGCCAGACGTTACCAATCACGTCAAACAATTCTCCCTGAGGAAACTCGTTGACCGGACAAGGCGAAGCATAATGATCAAGATGGATATTAGCCGATGCCGGATGATCCGCCGCTATCGTCGCCGGTGCGCAAAAATCATACATCCGATGCCATTCATCCTCGGTGGGCAAACGTACCTCAAGACCGGTTTGCGCCTTTTTCCAATTGCAAAATGCAGCGGCTTCATGACAGTTAACCTCGACCGGCCAGTTCCACGGCATGGCGATCAGCTCGGCCAGCAATCGGAAATGCCACGCATCGCCTTGCCTGACCCAGAATGCGGGATGTTCAGACAGACTGAACTGCTTCCACGCCAAGCCTTCCGCGTCCCAGTATGCATCCGTCGCGTAGCCATGATCATCGACGAAATCATGAAATTCTTGATTGCTGACCAGATAGCGACTGGCGGCAAACGCGGCAATCTCCGCTTCATGCAAACCGTATTCGTTATCCCAGCCATACACCGGCGCTGTCTCATCACGAGCCAGCCGTATCGCTCCGGCCGGGATAGTTACCATCTGGTTTTCAGGTGCCGGGCCTGATGTTTGACAGGCAACCCAGGCGGGATGGGGTTTTACAAAACTGAGCGCATGCTGGCGGATCAGTACTGATGAGGTTTCCAAATGAATGCGTTCATGCTCGATCCCCATGACGATTGCCCACCAGGGATGCTGCCAGTCTATCGGTAAAGTAAGCGGCAAGCTTTGTATCAGTTGCACGACCGCTAGACGAACCTGCTGCCGGTATGCCATAACTTGGGTTACAGTCGGCCAGGCATTACTGACCTCATTCAGGTCATCCCAGCTCATCTCATCCACACCCACGGCAAAAATAGATTCAAAGGAAGCATTGACGCGCTGCGTCAATAAACCGGCAAGCACTAGCTTATTGATAAAAAAAGTCGCTGTGTGGCCCAGATAGAAAATCAGCGGATGACGCAGTGAAATGGGCTTTATATAGTAAGCCTCTTCGCTCGCCAGCAATTCGAACAATTGCTCATAACGGTCAAAAGTAGTGAGGAAATAGGATAATATTTCTTCACGTTTTAGCGCAATATCTGTACCTGATAACAACGGGGTTCTCTGAAATAACGCGCTTTGCATTGTGCATCTCCTGCCTGTAAGTTGGCCCGATTCTAACAGCGAATCATGTGGTTATAATTTAACGATTTCACCATTGTTCGCGAATTCCTGCTTCAAATAATTAGATAGAAAGTCTAGAAGCAACAAAGCATTTTGGTTGTCTTTCCCGTACATCTCCTCTAGTTTCTCGAGCTGTGGGGTATAGCCGCACTTGCTGGCAGTATTCACTACCAAAATCGGCTTGCCTGCGTACTGGCACAAATTTATTTTTTCGCATTGCAAGGTGGTGATGGTGCCGGAAATTGTCAACCTAGTTGTCGCCTGACTGCCTGCGATTATGCTGCCATTTT
>JBAXJT010000035.1:0-27842 GCA_037137715.1 Nitrosomonadales bacterium | reverse complement strand
ATAAGCGATGAAAACCCGCCCGCGCTATATCACCCTGATCGAAGCTGAAGCCGGCGGGTATGAGCGCGGCTAGCAAACGCACAGCCGACGGACAAAAAAATGGAGAAATTATGTTTGATCAAGCACTCGCCCCACAGCCAAAAATACTGATCGTCGACGATGAAGCCAACCTGCGCCGACTACTGATGGTGACGTTAAATGACGGTCGCTATCAACTTTTTCAGGCTGAAAATGGCGTCCAAGCACTCGAAATGGCACTCAGGTTAAAACCGGAAATCATCGTGCTCGACGTGATGATGCCCGGCGGCTTGAATGGCTTTGAGGTGTGTCGTCAGATCAAGGAAAACCCGCTGTTGCAAAATACCTATGTGATTTTATTGAGCGCATTGGGTCAGAAAGAAAACCGGGATGCCGGATTTGCGGCTCACGCCGATGCCTATGTCGTCAAACCTTTTTCACCGATTAATTTACTCGATATGATCGATACCCGACACACAAAAAATAAATTTTCGGATGTGACCTGATCCGGAAAATTGCAGTGCATATTAACAAGGATAATTATCATGTTAAATAAATTTGAATTATTTTTGATCCGTCAGATATCCCAGAGCAAAAGTGAAAAGCTCAAACGCAGCGAACAGCAGAATTTGCTGATCGCCGAAGATCTGGTCAAAATGCGTGCGCAATGCAACGGTCTGTTGACCATGGAAAAAAATGGCCTGCTAACAGAGGCTTCCTGCGCCGTCTTTGAACATTTAAGTCTGTTGCTTAAATTGCGCGATCCGGCCGCTTATCAACATAGCGCACGCGTTGCCAAAATTGCCGGCTTGCTGGGCATGGAAGCCGGACTGGGCGATGAATATTGTATGTCTCTGGAACTTGCAGCCTCCTTGCATGATATTGGTATCGCAACCCTGCCTACCGGTACGCCGACCCACGCTGAATCCATCTTAGAACGCGATGAGCTTGAAACCTTTAAAACGCACTGCGTGATGGGCGAAACGATCTTGTTCTCGGACGATCATCTGCTCGGCATGGCCGCACGAGTTGCACGATCGCATCATGAGTTATTTGATGGCAGCGGCTATCCGGATGGTTTAAAAGGTCACCTGATCCCCCTTGAGGCGCGCATCGTTGCCGTGGCTGATTATATTGAAGGTCTACTGTGTGGCTCACATCATATCGAGCCGATTAATTACGAAACCGTGTACGCACGCTTAAACCAACTGAGCGGCAGCGCCTTCGATCCTGACATCGTAAGAAAAGTCGACCGAATATCCGAGCGCATCTGCCATATTTGCCAGCAATCCGGATAACGAAAGCATCTGAGCTCAGCTCAGACAGCGACTACATCCGCGATACACTGAGCGCAGCTGCACGATCCAATGCCGACAACGCATCCTTGATCACCGCCGAAATTGAATGTTGTGCCGCCGCATCGCTAATCTGACGTGCACTGATGCAAAGGCGCAACGCACTCACAGGCGTTCCATCGCGCGTCCCGCAGGCAACCGGCTGACCGAACTGGCAGCGCGCCGCATGTAAATCCGGCACCTGCAATTGGCGGTACACCTGCCGCGTTTGTTCGCGATCAAGCCAACCCGATTCACCTTTAAGCAAAAAGGGAAAGATCGTCGGCAGATGGTCCCAGTTCGGCACGAGCTGCAGGCCCGTGCGATCCGGCAGCGTAACGGCTAAAGGCTCAAAGTGTTCATCCTGCGCCAGTCTTGCCCCGATGGCCGCTTTAAAGGCGGTCAAAAATTCGACGATCACGGCGTGCGGCACCTCATGAAAACGGCGCAATTCGACTAAGGCGGCCTCCCAGCGCAGCAACAAACCCACGCCAAAAAATTCCGGCACGGATGCCTCCTTGGTATGAAATGCAGCAGGCAGCAACAAGGCTGCCGAAAAAGAGGGGCCAGTGAAAAACTTAGAACCGGTGATCGCCACCATGAACCCCTGCTGCAAATAGGCGCGTAAGGCGTACGGCGAGAGCCTGAACTGACAGGCATCGACCAGCACCGCAACACGGGCGGCATACGCTTGCGCTAAGCGCATCAGACAAGAGATGCCAGGCGCGACGAGTCCCGTTTTGGATTGATCCACCATCACCAGCAACACGCGCTCCCCCCGATCGACCGCTGCAGCGACCCGCGCATTCACCTCTTCGTCGATCGCGTCCAACTGACGCGGCGCGCCATCTGGCTCCCGCAAGGCCACCAGATCAATCGCGCAACCTGTGGCCAGCAAGGCGGTTTTGACACCGCTGCCCGTCTCCTCCGCCTCAACCATCACGACCCTGAGCGGCTGCTCGCCACGGGCATACCCAGCCGCGACACAATGCGCATCGGTACCGGACGCGGCGAACTGCAATTGCACATTTAGATCCGTTAACTGCAACTCCACCAGCAACGCCTGACGGATGCGCTGCATCTGAGATAAACAGCAAGCCTCGAACGCCCCTTTATTCAGCGCTTCGAGCAATTCCTCACGCACACGGCAGGCGGCCAAAAATCCGTCCTGCGAGATCGTCGAGGCGGTAGAAGAGCCAAACGCTAACAGCTCAGGATCTGGATAGGGGCGACAGCCATATTTATTCAGCCCCGTCTCAGGATCAAGCGCAATACGCGCATCCCCCCCGGACACCAGCAATTGCGCGACATCCGGCAGCGCTGCGGGGTAACTATTTGCTGATTTCACGTTAATGTTTGCCCGAAGCGTGCAGCAGCATCTGGCGAAATGCCGCAAACACTTTATGCATCTGAGGCTGTTTATAGGGAAACACATCGACCGGATCAATCGCATGCACAATCATGCAACTGTCAATTTCAAAGATCAGCAAACGGCCATCCGCCGTCTCGGCGCAATCAATGCCTAGATAATCGAGCCCTGCACGCTCATTGATCGCCCAAAATGCCTCTTTATGCCGCAGCGCAAACGCGTCATCAAACCGAGCCATAAATGCCGCCTCTTCTGCGCGTTTTTCGGCACACTCGGCCATACCCGCATTAAGATAATGGATCATCCAGTGATCCGAGATCCCCATGTGGCACACATAAGGCGCGCCCTCGATCAGGACAATCCGGTATTTACGATACTGACCGTCTGCACTGCGATAATCGACGAAACGGGACACATAAAATTCATCCTGCGCCATCTGGGCCAGATAGCCGCCCAACGCTGCTGCATCATCGAGCTTTTCCAGCCCTTTGCCCGCGTGAGAGTCAACAGGACGCACGATGACGGGAAAATCGCCATCGCCCAGCACGCCGGACATCAAAAGTTCACCGCAACTGATGCGCTGCAATACGTCCCGACTGAGGATCAGCGTAGCGGGCATTTCCACGCCCGAAATACCGCTTAGCAGTGCGCTATTTTGGTCGCGCGACAGGCGTGCAATGCGTTCGGGGCGATTGAGGACAGGACACGGCCAATGCTCAACCGACCTGCGAATTTTCTCCAGCAATATCAGGTTTTGCCGCGACTCGGCAATGGCAATAAACAGCACATCATGCGGCGGCAAGACAACGGGTAAATCAAACTCCGGCGTTACATAGACAAGATTGAGTTCGACATCCAGGTCTTCGAGTAACAGTTCAAGTGGCGAGTTTGCCATCAAATCCCCCGGCCCCATCACCGCCAGCAGCCTGATGCAGGCAGGTCGCGGATCCCGTGAGGGAACTGAATATACCTGCTGCAACGACACGGCCTGAAACTGCATCTCCAGCGCCAACTCGCGGTTGCCGCGCAACTGCAATACGGTGGATAAATCCATCAGGGCACAGGCATCAGCCGTACGAGGGTCAGCCCCTGCGCGCGCGATTAACGCCGTCCCCAGCGGCCCTAAGTCCGCGCCGGATGTCGCCCTGCGCATCAGGTGAGCCAGACCGATGAGGGATTCATCCTTAATCAATACATCCGACATAGTCATTCTCTTTCCAGTGGCAAGCCTGCCGCAAATTTTAAGGTCGCCGTTATTAGTGCATCGATGTCACACACCTGCGTGCGATGATTGACGATCGCTGCACGAATGGCGAGATGCCCGTTAAGGGTGGTCGATGAGGGGGCTGCGATGCCCGATTCTTGCAGCGCCAGGACGATCTGTGCATTATGAAAATCCGTACTGCGATAACGGAAACACACGATATTCAAGACCACTGGCGCGAGCAATTCCAGTTGCGGTTCGGCCTCCACTCGGGAGCGTAAATACTGCGCCAGCGCACAGGTTTTTGAAATCACCCGTCCTAGTTTCTCAGAACCATAGACCTGCAAGGTAAACCAGGTTTTCAGGGCGCGAAAGCCGCGCGATAAATCAGGGCCGTAATCGCAAGGCCACGGGGAGCCTGCCGCCATGCCGCGCACTTCGCGTTGCAGATAAGCCGCAGGGGAGGCAAAAGTATCGTGATGCAGCGTGCCATCCCTAACCAGCACAAAGCCTGCATCATAGGGCACCTGCCCCCACTTATGAAAATCGAACGCTATCGAGTCGGCACATTCGATGCCCTTCAACTGCGGGGCAATATCACGCGCCAGCATCCCCAGTGCGCCATACGCGCCATCGACGTGAAACCAAAGCCCGCAACGCTTTGCAATGGCGGCAATTTCGTCCAGCGGGTCGATGGCCCCGACATCCACCGTACCGGCCGTTGCCGCAATTAAAAAGGGCGTCATACCGGCCTCAACATCGGCCGCAATCGCGCGCCCGAGCGCCTCTGTATCCATCTGAAAATGATCGTTCAGCGGAATTTTACGCAGCGCCAGCGTACCAATGCCGGCCATATCCATCGCTTGCGCGATGCTCACATGCGCACTGGCCGACGTATAGGCGGTCAGATGACACACAGCCGACAAACCCTCCACGCGCACCGCGCGGCCCAGCATCGCGGTTCTTGCGACTAATACACTAATTAAATTGGCCATTGAGGTGCCGGTGACAAACAGGCCGCTGGCCTCAGCCGGAAATGAGAACACATCGCGTACCCAGCGCACCAGTTGACGCTCCACCTCGACGGGAATTTGCTCTCTGCCGCCCAGATTGGCGTTAAGTCCGGCGGCGAGCATCTCCGCCAACATACCGACGGGCGTCCCCCCGCCGTGCACCCACCCCATGAATCCCGGATGGGCATTGCCGATCGCATAGGGCAAGATATCCTGCATAAATATCTGATGGGCTGCGGATAATTCGCCTACCTGCGTTGGCATAGGCTGATAAAAAACATCGCGCACTTCTGGCGGAATCGGCTGCCAGACCGGTCGCTCGCGCAAATTTTCCAGATAATCGAACATATCATCGAGCATGCGATGACCTTGCCGGCGAAAATCCTGCCAATCTTCCGGTTCCAGCGTTTCATCAGATATATTTAACATGCCTCTCCCAAGCCGCCTGTCTCGCGCAGCCAGTCCTCGCCGCAAGGCGAACATTATGCATTAAACACTGGCCTGTTTTCCTGAAAAAAGCGAGAATATCCACTTGCCGGACTGCATTTATCGAATATTTTTTCAGCTGCAATAAAACTTTTTCAAACAATTGTAAATTTCGCTAAAGTTTTACGCGTATCATCCGATAAAGAGGACAACGCCTACAAATTTAGTGGCGCCAGATTGAGAGGATTACCGTGAAAATTGAAAAACCAGGCAATTCACCGCCGACTGGACTGATTAATGAAACCAGCGCGCGTACACCCGGCGCCAAGAGCAGTCCGGCAGCACAAGAACCCGGCACCAGCGTATCGCTAGGCTCGACAGCATCTCAGCTCTCCAAAATGGAAGCGTCGATGTCGAATACCCCGGTGATCGATGCGAACAAGGTTGCGCAGATCAAACAGGCCATCAGCGAAGGTCGATTCCAGGTTAATTCTGGTGTTGTCGCTGACCGTCTAATTCAGTCTGTACGTGATCTCATCAGTAGTCAGGCGTAAGTCTTGTCACACACAGGGCATACAGCATTAATGACTGCACTCTCGGACGAGAGGCTGGCTGTTCGCAATTTTGTCGACCTGCTGCAGCAAGAGCAGCAACTGCTCACTGAGAACAGCATTGATCTGTTATTGATGCTTGCCGAGAAAAAATCGACGGATGCCGTGCGTTTAAATGAGCTCGCTGAAACTCGCCGTCGGCTACTGGAAAAACAGGTCGGCGCACTAAGCAGCGCGACTATTCAAGCATGGTTTGAAAGCCATGACCGCGAATGTCTGCTGATCTGGCAGGAAATCTGCACACTGGCCGTGCAGGCAGGTCAACTCAACAACATCAATGGCGAGTTAATCCAGATGAAGTTACGCCACAATCAGCAATCACTCACGGCACTCACGCGTGCCGTCAGTCAGGCGAATTTATACGGACCGGACGGTCAAACCAATTTTTCAGCGGGCACAGGCCGCTCGCTCGGCAGCGTTTAGTTTTTGACAGGCACGTTTTCAACTGGCGGCCCCTGTGGCTTAGCTGAAACGGGCGGTTTTTCTTGTCCAGCCGGCTTAACGGGTTGTGAAACAGACGGTTCGGCAGGCGGCGGACTCGCAGGATCGGTCAGATTGGAACGATCAAACTCCGGTGACAAAATCGTAATTGATACCCGCCTGTTTTTAGCGCGATTCTCCGGCGTGTCATTCGCCACGACAGGCTGATTAGCCGCCATACCGACTGCCGCCAGACGCTTTTCCGGCACGCCATATGACACCAGCGTTCTGACGACACTACTGGCGCGTCCCGACGACAACTCCCAATTGGACGGAAACTGCGCCGTCTTGATCGGTACATCGTCGGTATGACCTTCAACTTCAACCGACTGATTTTCACGGCTTAACACCAAAGCGACCTGATGCAGTGTTTCCTGAGCGCCCGGCTGCAATTTTTCTTCGCCCTCGCGAAACAGCGTGCTCGCACTGATATCGACCACCACGCCGCGTTTGGTCTGATGCACCCCAACCAAACCCTGTGCGATCAAGGGACCCATCACCTCTCTCAAACTCGCATCGACCGCCTTCATCTGCGCCTGTATCTTGCGCTGCTGCTCCAACATCCTCGCATCCCGCTTATCCACCAGCACTTTGAACAACTGTCCCTGAGTGTTCGGCACCACGGTAGCCGCTGACTGAGAAAAGGCCGAGTTCAGAGAATCGCTGAACGTCTTGTATTTCCCTTCATTGACAGAGGAAATCGAATACATCACCACAAAAAATGCGAACAGCAAGGTGACAAAGTCGGCATACGAAATCAGCCAGCGTTCGTGATTATCGTGCTCGGCACGTTTGCGGCGGCGCGCCATATCAGTTCAGATAACTTTGCAATTTAAGTTCAATAAAACGCGGATTTTCCCCGTTGGCGATCGCGCCCAGACCATCAATCACCATGTCGCGCATATGCGTCTGCTGCATGATGATAGCCTTCAACTTATTCGCAACCGGCAAAAAAATCAGGTTAGCGAACGCCACGCCATAGATAGTGGCAACAAAGGCCACAGCAATTCCACTGCCGAGCTTAGCAGGCTCCGATAAATTCTGCATGACGTGCATTAACCCTAACACCGCACCGATAATCCCCACCGTAGGCGAATAGCCGGCTGCCGCCTCCCACACCCGCGCCGACTGCCAGCGCAACTGCTCCCAGGATTGAATATCCGTCTCCAGGACATCGCGAATTTTTTCGGCACTGTGCCCGTCCACCAGCAACTGCACGCCCTTTTTCATAAACGGATCGGCAATCCCCGGTATCCTGGCTTCCAACGCCAGCATGCCCTCTTTGCGCGCCAGCGTCCCCCAACTGGTCAGTTGCAAAATCAAATCAGGACCTGCGGATTTAGGCGACGAAAATACCCATGCACCCATTTTGATTGCCGTCACAAATACGTTGGCAGAGCTTTGCACCATCACAGCGCCCAGCGTGCCGCAAAACACGATCAAAAAGGCGCTGCCCTGAAATAACACACTCAGATTACTGCCCTCCAAAATCTGGCCGGACAAAATACCGACGATCGCAACTAGCAAGCCCAGCACGGTCAGCTTATCCATCAATATCCTTTCATCGAACTGCGCAGACGCAGCACCGCCTGACTATGCAATTGCGAGATACGGGATTCGCTCACACCAAACACTTCCCCCACCTCGCGCAAATTGAGTTCCTGCTCATAAATTAACGCCATCAACAAACGCTCGCGTTCCGGCAGCACATCGATCGCGCGGGCCAGTTCAGACTTAAAACGGTCATCCTGCAACAAGGCCAGCGGATCCGTATCATTGGCAAATTCAAAACGTTCGAAGAAATCTTCATGATCCTCATCCTGAAAATCCTCATAATAAATCAGTTGTGCCCCGCGCGATTCCTGGAGCATCTGCTGATATTGCACCAAAGACACCTCAAGCTCATTGGCGATTTCAGTTTCATTGGGTGCACGACCCAGCTTTTGCTGCAATCGACTCACGCCCTGTTCGATGCGCCGCATATCGCGACGCAAGCTGCGCGGCAACCAGTCCGCACTGCGCAGCTCATCGAGCATCGCGCCGCGGATACGCTGCGTTGCATAGGTTTCAAACTGAGCGCCGTGGATTTCGTCGTAGCGGGTTGCCGCATCGAGCAATCCCATCATACCGGCTTGAATAATATCGTCTATCTGCACGCTGTACGGTAATTTGCTCATCATCTGATGGGCAATGCGCTTAACCAGAGGCGCAAAGTCACGCAGGCACTGATTTTTGTCCTGCAATCCGGAAGCGTTATACATAGGCCATTAATGATTAATTGATAAGGGATTCAGGCGACATGTCGTGCTGGCGCGCCAACTGCCGGATCAGATTTTTCATCATCTGGGCAATACCGCCTTCCATTTCATCCTGCTGCATTGTCATTTGCAACACGCTGTGTGACAGGGCGACGCAGGATTTTGCGGAACTGGAGGCAGGATAGGATTCCACCACAGAACGGGACAGCTGAGTAGAACGTTTTAGCCTGTCGTCTTGCGGGATACAGCCTAAATACTCCAGCCTCGCCGCGAGCTTCGTTCGGGCCACTTTTTCCATATTGCCAAACACCAGTCTTGCCATCTCTTCATTGGCCACCTTGTTCACCACCACCTCGAAACGCTGCCGTGCATTTTCCAGCGCCAGACGCTTAATCAGTGAATAACTCTCGGTGATGCCGCTGGCGGTTGCATCCATCACAACCAGCACCCTGACGCCCGAGGCGAGACTGGCCGACACCGCGCCTTGCGCCGAGAGCATTGCCGCATCCACCAGCATCACATCGACACCGGCGCTCACTTCGGACAACACTTTTTCCATCCGCTGCTGTTCAGTCCTATTCAATTTTTCCAGCGCGCGCATCAAACGGGATACCGGTAAAATCGCATACCCCTTACCCGGCAGCAACACGTCCTGCAACTGACACTTCCCTTGTACCACATCCAGCAGGTCGTGCCGTGCAAACAGCCCCAAACTATCCGTTAAATTATTTGGCGCAGGATTTTCATCGAGCACCAGCACATCACGTCCAGCTGCGGCCAGCGCGCCTGCCAGATTGAGCGTGACGCTGGTGCGCCCCATACCGGATTTACCCGCAACGAGCGTGATCACCTGTGTTCGATTCCCCACCAGCAGCCGTCGCAAGCCTTCTGCCTGATCATCCTCTCCCAGTCGCTGCGGACTGGCGAACTGCGCCAGAGACAGCTCACCGGACAATTGAGCAGCGTCTACATCAAAGTGCATAGGTCACCTCGCCGGAGGCAACCGCCGCATTACCGGCATCGGCCATGACGGTCGGGAATTCCAGCGCATCGAGCGTGAACGGTGTTTTTTCTTCCGCTGGCTTGAAGGCGCGATGCAACAGGATATCGATATTGACCAGATGTAAGTCCTCGGGCACGCGCTGACCGTTGGCCATGAAGTACATCACCAACCGGTGGCGTACCACCACATCCAGGATTGCGCCCAGATTCGCCGCTTCATCCAGCTTGGTCGCAATACAGCCGATGACCTTATTGCTGTAATACATGCGCACCACGTCTTCCAGGGTATCGCCGCCACTGGTCGAATTCAATACCAGCAAACGCTGCACCCCGGCCGCATCAAACATATCACTTTGCTCGACGACGCGCTCGTCGCGCTGCCCCATTCCGACAGTATCGATCAGAACCAGGTGTTTATGACGCAAGGCCGCTAACGTCAGACGCAAATCATCCGCGCCTTTCACCGCATGAACGGCCACCCCGAGAATTTTTCCATAAATTTTGAGCTGTTCGTAAGCGCCAATCCGGTAACTGTCCGTCGTAAGTAAAGCCACCTTATCCGCACCGTAACGCACGACGGCACGCGCGGCGAGCTTCGCCGTGGTGGTGGTTTTACCAACGCCTGTCGGGCCGATCAGCGCATACACACCGCCTCTGACCACGATGTCATCATCAACGCCCGCGATGCGCAAATTTCGCTTCAAAATCTGCTTGATCCAGGCTTCACCTTTTTCGTTGCCCGCCGGCATTTTATCGAGCAACTGACGCGCGAGCAGCGTGCTAAACCCCGCATTGAGCATACGGCGCAACATGCCGGCCCGTTGCGGGTCGCGCTGCTGCACATTGTTCCACGACAAGGTTTCAATCTGCTTTTGCAACATGCTGTGCATGGACTTGATTTCGCCCAGAATCGCAGCTTCGCCGGCCGGCGTCGAAATAAAGGGTTGTGAAGGCTTACTGATCAAAGCCTCTTCAACGGGGGGTGGCTCGGGCGGCTGAATCACCGGCTGAACAGCAGGCTGAGCCGGCGGGATCGCTGCCTGCGGTTTGCCTTTATTACCCAGTTTCAGAAAGGGCTCATCATCGGCCTCATCCGCTTCATACGCCTGATACACGCTGGCAATGTCGACCGGCTTGGCCGGATGTTTCAATAGTGGACTACTGGCCGAGGATAAGCGCACCATCTCATCGTTAGCCATGGCATGAATTTCCACTCCGTGCTCGGTCTTTCGATTCGATAAAATGACCGCCTCTTCACCCAGTTCGCTGCGGATCTCTTTGAGTGCCTCGCGCGCTGACGCGGCAGTGAATTTTCTGATATTCATGCGTTTCCTCCTACCAGTGACGTAACCCGGATCGTTTTAAAGTCCGGCACTTCATCATGCGAAATAACTCTTAAATTGGGTACCGTGCGCTTCAAGAAACGCGCCAGCAGATCGCGCAACTGCGCGGGCACCAGCATCACCGTCGGCAAGCCCATCTGCTCCTGACGCTGCACCGCCGCACGCGATTCACTGAGCACCGTGTCGGCCAGGCCAGGCTCAATCCCCATGCCGTTCTGACTCGCCTGCATCGCCTGCATCAGGATGTGTTCCAACTCCTTATCCATACCAATCACCTGCAATTCCTGCGCCGACGGGTAGAACTGCTGCACGATGGCAGGGCCCAGCGCCACGCGCACCAGCACGGTCAGTTGATAAGGATCCTGCGTTCTTGACGCATTATCAGCCAGCGTCTCGGCGATGGTCCGCATATCGCGGATATGCATGCCTTCATCGAGCAGATTTTGCAGCACTTTTTGCACTGTGCCCAGCGGCAGGGTCTTGGGCACCAGATCTTCCACCAGCTTGGGCGCAAATTTAGCCAGATGATCGAGCAACTGTTGCACTTCCTGACGCCCCAGCAATTCAGCAGAGCGCGTACTGAGTAAATTGCTCAGGTGAGTCGCAACGACCGTCCCCGGATCCACCACGGTATAGCCCATAATTTGCGCCTGATCACGCAACGCGGCTTCGATCCAGATTGCAGGCAAGCCAAAAGCGGGATCCCGCGTCGGTGTACCGATCAATTCCCCCGTGACGCTACCCGGATTGATCGCCAGCAACTGGTGAGGATAGGCATCGCCACTGCCGATTTCAACGCCTTTCAAGGTGATGCGATAGGCATTCGGACGCAAATCGAGATTGTCGCGTATATGCACCGAGGGCGGCAAAAATCCGATATCCTGGGTAAACTTTTTACGTATTCCTTTGATCCTACGCAATAAATCACCATCCTGCGCCTTATCCACCAGCGTGATCAGCCGGTAGCCGACTTCCAGCCCCAGCACATCGACTTGCGCCACGTCTTCCCAACTGGCGTCCGACGCCTCGGTGATAATCGGGGTCGCGGCGACCTCCGCTTTTTCCTTTTCCACGCCTTTTTCTGATTTTTTGGACAGATTGTAGGCCAGCCACATCATGCCGCCCGCCAGCAACAAGAAAGAAAAATGCGGCATGCCGGGTATCATGCCCATCATGCCGATGATCGCGGCGGTAAGCATAATCAACTGCGGCTGTTTGAACAACTGCCCCATCATTTGCTCGCCGATATTCTCTTCGGTGGACACCCGGCTGACCACCACACCGGCTGCGGTCGAAATCACCAGCGCAGGGATTTGTGCCACCAGTCCGTCACCGATAGCCAGCAAAGTATAGCGACTGGCTGCCGTCGAAATATCCATATTGTGTTGCAACACGCCGACGATCAGCCCGCCGATCAAATTAATGAACAGAATCAGGATACCGGCGACCGCGTCGCCCCGTACGAATTTGCTCGCACCGTCCATAGCGCCGTAAAAGTCCGCTTCCTGACCGATTTCAGCGCGCCGCTTGCGGGCCACATCCTCACCGATCAGACCTGCATTGAGATCAGCATCAATCGCCATTTGCTTACCCGGCATCGCATCGAGCGTAAAGCGCGCGCCCACTTCGGCAATACGTCCGGCACCCTTGGTGATCACCATAAAGTTAATCACGACCAGAATAGCGAATACCACGATACCAACGGCGTAATTACCCCCCACCAGAAACAGGCCGAACGATTCGATCACCTTACCAGCCGCATCGCCCCCCTTGTGGCCTTCGAGCAGCACCACGCGGGTGGAGGCCACATTCAGCGACAGGCGCAACAGGGTCGTGATCAGCAAGATGGTCGGGAAGGACAGGAAGTCGAGCGCCTTGGTGGTGTTCATGCTGATGAGCAGCACCATCACCGCAATCGCGATGTTAAAGGTGAACAGCACATCGAGCAGCATCGGCGGCAGGGGCAGCACCATCATCGCCAAAATCAGAATGATCAGGATGGGGCCGGCCATGCTGCGCAGTTTCACGCTGGCTTTCAAAAAGGTGAGAATCGAGGTCATATTCATGCGACGGCCCCGGGATCTAATTCAGCCGGCACAGGCAGATTATCCGGCTGCTCAGGCCGCGCACCGCCATCTGTGTTGTAGCGCTTCAACTGATACACATAGGCCAGCACTTCGGCCACCGCCGTGTACAGCGCTTCGGGGATCGAGTCGCCGATTTCGGTATGTTTGTGCAGCGCACGAGCCAGCGGCGGCGCTTCGAGTATCGGCACATTATTTTCCTGTGCAATTTCGCGGATGCGCTGAGCAATCAGATGTGAACCCTTCGCCACCACCAGCGGCGCACTCATGCCCTTGTCGCTGTATTTCAACGCCACCGAATAGTGAGTCGGGTTGGTCACCACCACATCGGCGGTCGGAATCGCCGACATCATGCGACGACGCGCCGCTTCACGCTGCATGCTGCGGATACGTCCCTTGACCTCAGGATTCCCGTCGGTTTCCTTGGATTCCTGACGCACTTCCTCTTTGGTCATCATCAGTTTCTTGTTATGACTCCACAACTGGAACGGCACATCGATCGCCACGATCAACAACATGCCGCTGACGATCGCCAGAAAACTGCCGGTGACCAGATAACCCGTCTGCGCAATGGCGGTGGTGACCGACAAGCTCGCCAGTTGTATCACGTCATCCCGGTGATGCCAGATCACCCAGGTCGCCACGCCCCCCACAATGATCGCCTTGCCCAGCGCCTTGGTCAGTTCCACCAACGAGTTGGTGGAAAACATCCGGCCGATGCCGGTAATGGGATTCATACGGGAAAATTGCGGCACCAGGGCTTCGGTACTGAACAGCCAGCCGTTCAGAATCAACGGCGCGCCCAGGGCTGTGACAAACATCATCAGCAACACCGGCGCAAAGGTAATCAGCATATCCATGGATAGATCGTAGAGGCGCGGAATCATGAGTTCCGGTTTAAAAACAATGTCTTGATTGAATGTTAGGGCATCGTGCAGCAGTTTGACCATCTGACCGTTGAGCGAGGCACCCATAAACCAGAGCGCGGCGCCCCCCGCCAGCAAAATCGAAAATGTCGACAGCTCATGCGAACGCGCGACTTGACCTTTTTCCTTCGCCTGGTCAAGTCGCCGCTGTGAGGGCTGTTCTGTTTTTTCTAGATCGCTGTCTTCTGCCATGATGGGCTCCGCTGGTGATGCGGATTATACGCAAAACAACAGCACTTAATCAGGAGAATAAGCAGGAATAGAGCTTGCTTTTCAATACGTTCAATGCAAAACGTAAAGTAAATAAGCAACAAAGCGGTCTTTAGCAGACCCGGCACCCTATGCAAGCGGTCAATGGAAGATAGAAATCAGTTCAAGACAATGCGATTTCGCCCCGTCTGCTTCGCTTGATAGAGGTTGTCATCGGCAAGCTTCAACATATGATCGAGGCTTTGTGAAACCAGCTTTGTGATACCGATACTGACCGTATAAACAATCGCTGCCTGCCCGAACAGCGCCGCTGACTGTTCAACCTTGAGGCGAAATGCCTCACAGCGGGCATAAGCCTCATCCGCACTCACAAACAACAGAAAAAATTCCTCGCCGCCGACTCGGGCGACCAGCTCAACATTGAAATGCGCCTTTAAAAGCGCAGCAAACTGCTTGAGCACCGCATCCCCTCCATCATGCCCGTACAGATCATTGATTTTTTTGAAGAAATCAATATCCATCACTGCCGCGGCCAGCGGTTTCCCCAAACTGATCGCCTCGTCGAACAGTGCGCCCCCCTGCTCAAAGAACGCGCGGCGATTAAACAGCGCTGTCAGATAGTCGTGATAGGCAATATAGCGCACCGACTCTAAGCTTTCCTGCATCTCAAGATTCTGATTCACCCGGCAGACCAGTTCTTCATAGCTAAACGGTTTGCAAATAAAGTCATTCGCACCCAACTTGAGAAACTGCGCAGACATGCGTGGATTATTCGTCCCAGACATGCCAATAATCGCCAATCGATCTTTAGCGATTTTACGGCGCACCGCGAGCAGAAAATTAAAGCCATCCATCACGGGCATTTCGTGATCGAGCAGTATCAGCTTGATCTCATTATGCCCGGACAGGACGGTCAGCGCCTCGGCCCCGTCACACGCCGTCAATACATGAAACCCCTGTATAGTCAGCATCCCGGCCAGTAGTGCGCGCATGCTTTGCGAGTCATCGACCACCAGCACCCGGGTGCCTCGATTCTTGAACAAACGGCCCACCAGTTCGACGATATATTCATACGAATTGATGCTGTCTTTGAGAACATAATCAATCACGCCGCAACTCATGATCCGCTCATGCAATTGCGCGTCATACATGCCTGTCATTGCAATGACAGGAATTTTGGCATTCACCAGCACATCGATCACTTCACCGCGCGGCGCATCCGGCAGATTCAAATCACTCACTGCCACAAAGAACGTATGTTTATTTTCCGCGATGATCGCGTTCACCTGCGCCAGACTGGTCGCAATCAATACATGACAGCCCCAGCGATCAAAGAGCAGCTTGGCGGCCATTTGTGCCAGCGCGCGTTGATCTTCAACCAGCAACACATGGAAATCGGCGTCGCCTGCAACCTGCGACCGGCGTGATATTGTGCGTGTCGTCGTCATAAATTTTAACGAGCCTTCCTAGGCGGCATCCGGAATAACACTACCCACGTAGGCTGCCACTTCCGACCCGTTGCCTGAATATTGCAGCGCGCTGCACATATTATCGAGCAGTGCAATCCCGCGCCCGTGTCGCTGGAAATTGTGCTTAATATCGACCAATCCAGAAAAATCAAAACCGTCACCGCTGTCTTTCATCGACACCTTCAGGCAACCGCAACTTAATTTATCTAGGCGAATAAAAATACGGCCCTGTTCCAGCTCAGCCAAACGTGCCGCACGCTCCAAGAAATACGTCTCCATACCGTCAATTTCATTTTTAAGCGTCGAATCAAGTTTGAGCAAACCATGGTCAAGCGCATTGTTGAACAGTTCTGACAACACTAAAAATAATTTACCATCGGCACGCCCCCCCTCAATTTGACCGGCGATATTGAGCAAGAAAGGGACCACATCCAGATGCTTGATTTGCCGGGCGGTCAGCATCAAAGAAAATTTCCACACCGAATGTTCAACACCATGACCACAGCCTGCCTCACGTGCCTCAAGCGAACTACTGATCGCGCGCTGCAAGACAGGCTCAGGGGTGCGCGGCTCAACAAGCGGCACATCCACCATGATCAATGCAATATCATCCAAGGGCGGCAAACCGCCCAGATGGCCGTTGATCACTTCCTGCACGCGATCAAACAGTGTTCCACCGGACGAGTACTTCGTTCCGGCCAGCATCCCTGCCTGCCCCAGCCCTACACCATTGCCCATGTCGATTTCAGTCGCGCCATCTGAACACATCAGCAAGCTACCCGACTGATCGACTAATTTGTAATACTCCAACCCGGCATCAAATTCGTCAGCCGCGACGACACCGAGCGGCAGATGCCGGGAATTAAAGCTGTGCAAAATATCAGCCCCCTCCCCCAGCAACAAGACCGGCGGACACCCGCCGTTCCACACCTGTACGATGCCGGTCGCAGGATCTAAGGACAGGACAGAGGCAGCAACAAAACGCGGCAGCGGCAAATACTCTCGCACGCGGCGATTGAGTTCCCGCACGATCGCGGGCAGCGCAAATCCCTTGGCCGTCATCTGATAAAACGGCTGCGTAATGGGAATGACAGCCAGCGCCGCCGTCAGGCCGTGCCCCGCACTGTCGGCCAGCAACACATGCAGACAATTATCCGGCCCGCGCGCGACGGAAATCAGATCGCCACTGAAATTTTCGGCAGGCTTTAAAAAGAAGCGCACCAGCGGATCGTGAATTTTATCGAGCGCGGTGAACTGTTTAATAAAATCTCGCGCCGTATCGGTTTCTTCTTCGATGCGCGCGTGATATTCAAGCAAGCTTAAATTCTGCTCTATCCTGATCTGAAAATTATGGATTTTGGCCTGCAAAATCTCATAATTGACAGGCTTGAACAAGTAATCATCCCCGCCCGCATGCAAGCCCTCGACCACTTCATGATTGCTGGTTTGCGCCGATAAAAACAAAATCGGGAACCATCCCGCATACCGCCTGCGCATTTCACGCACGGTATCAAAGCCGCTCATGACCGGCATGGACACGTCCATTAACACCAAATCGGGGCGACAAACATCGCACAAGGCCAGCGCATGCACGCCATCTTCGGCCAGCGTGACCCGATGCCCCATTTTTTTGAGCATCGCTGACATCAATTGTCGATTGGTGTTGGAATCGTCTACCGCCAACACATTCAGTGAACCGACTGGGCTCATTAGATTCGCCCTTTATCTTACTTAATAATCGTAAACAGCTTGCTGAAATTGGCAATATCGAGAATTTGCGCAACCGTGCTACCGGGCTTGCTGAGCACCACCGTCTTACCCACCGCTTGCGAACGTTCGCGCAGCAGCATCATCATCCCGAGCGCTGAACTATCCAGATACTCAATGCCTTCCATATCGATTTCCACGGTTTTAACACCCGCCAGCAACAGCAAAGGCTCATAATTCACCTTGAAATTTCGATGATCATTAAAGTCGAAGCGCCCGGCAAGCCTAATGACCGCCTTATCCCCTGACGTCGAGGTATTGATCTGCATTGCCATATTTTAGCTCCTGTAAAACCACATTGATAAACCAAACACCAAGCGTTATAGCCTGTTTCTCACGCCACCGCTCATCACACGAGCCAATACACGGCGCGCCATCTCACCGATCGGCACGGCTTCATGCGATGCACCATTTTCCACCGCGGCACGCGGCATTCCGTACACCACACAGGTGGCTTCATCCTGCGTAAAGTTATAAGCCCCCGCCTCGCGCATCTCCAGCATCCCCACCGCGCCATCTTTGCCCATCCCGGTCAGCATCACGCCGATGGCATTCGCCCCCACGCAGACGGCCGCCGAACGGAACAGCACCTCGACCGAAGGCCGGTGGTGATTGACAGGCGACGACTGGTTCAATTCAATCATGTAATTCGACCCGCTGCGCTTGATCAACATGTGCGAGTGACCTGGCGCAATATACACATGCCCAGGCAGGACGCGCTCATTGTTCACAGCCTCAGTCACCGTCATTTTGCACAGACTATTGAGCCTGTCGGCAAACGACTTGGTAAAGGCTTCAGGCATATGTTGAGCGACCAGGATGGCCGGCGCATCGGCCGGCATCGGCACCAAAAACTCTTTTAGCGCTTCCGTGCCGCCTGTTGATGAGCCGACTAAAATCAGTTTTTCCGTACTGCTAATACGACAACCCAATGTCGGCAAACTGTTCTGCTCAGTCGGCACGATAACCCGATTTTTAACCCGTGCCCTGGAGGCTATGCGAATTTTTGCCGCGATTTCATTGGCATACGCGTTCATACCTTCGACCACGCCCAGTTTTGGCTTGGCCAGAAAATCGACAGCACCCAGTTCCAGCGCGCGCAATGCAGCTTCGGATCCGCGTTCAGTCAACGTCGAAATCATTAATACCGGCATCGGTCTCAAACGCATCAATTTTTCCAGAAAAACCAACCCGTCCATTTCCGGCATTTCAACGTCCAGCGTCAACACATCCGGATTTAACGTTTTAATCATTTCGCGTGCCTGCAACGGATTGGCCGCGGCACCAACCGCTTCCATATCCGGCTGGCTATTGATCACTTCCTTTAAAATACTGCGTATGAGTGCCGAGTCATCGATCACCAGCACCTTAATTTTTCTGCGGCCCGCTTCATTTTGCATCATATAACCCTAGACCGGCAGTCATCCAAACGCCGGTTAATTCTGTTTAAAATAACTCAACATCGCCCTGAATTTCAGAGGAACGAATACGCGAAATGTACTGTTGCTCGCGCTGAACGATCGTATCGTTGTGCACGCTGCGCAATTTTTTGACCAGTGTGCGGCCGGTTGCCGGAAAGTAATAGACTTTGCGCGGATAGATATCCAGCAAATCCTGCGCTTTGAGCTCAATTTTCTCAGCACGCAAGTAATTGACAACGAATTCAGAATTGCGCTGACCGACATTAGCCACGGTAAACCCGCGCAGCACATTGCCGCCCCCGAACACCTTGGCCTCAAGATTACTACGCCGCGCCCCCGATTTGAGCATTTGATTGATCATCAACTCCATCGCATAGGTACCATAACGCCCCGCCAGCCCAACCGGACTGCCG
This sequence comes from Nitrosomonadales bacterium, assembly GCA_037137715.1. Classification (GTDB taxonomy): domain Bacteria; phylum Pseudomonadota; class Gammaproteobacteria; order Burkholderiales; family Gallionellaceae; genus Gallionella. The sequence goes on along the minus strand of JBAXJT010000035.1, from coordinate 8,494 downwards.
CCATCATTTTTGTTGTCCGGCAGCATAAAATGATTCATCCCGCCGATGCCGGTGACCCGATCGCGTATACAGGCGGCTACGCATGAGCCCAGCACCGTGACCAAAACCATATCGCGGCCGGTCACAAAATATTCACCCGGCAAAATTTTAACCGCTTCGACATCGAAATTCCGGTCGTAGTAGATATTGGGGGAGACAACTTCTTCGTAGTCGTGATCTGACATGAATCTTGCCCGTTAGGATTTGTCAGCTTGCGCTGCCTTGAGTTGCGGTGACAACTCATACACCGTCTTGCCGCGCAACCTGAAATAAGCCTCAGCCTGATAAAAATTTTCGGAATGCCCCGCATACAGCAGCCCCTCGGATCGCATGATGGGTGCCATTTTCTTCAGAATAGCCAACTGTGTTTCTTTATCGAAATAAATCATCACGTTGCGACAAAAAATCACATCGACCTTCTCGCGTATCGGCCAGGTTGCATCGAGCAAATTAAGTTTGCGAAAGGTAATCATGTTCTGCAATTCCGGACGCACTTTGACAAAACCTTCTTGCGCCCCCGTGCCCTTGAAGAAAAATCGTTTGATTTGCGCATCACTCATCTTTTCCACCCGATCCAGTGCATACACCCCGCGACGGGCCGTATCGAGCACATTGGTATCGAGATCCGTGGCAATAATTTTCACCGGCGGCGTAAAACTATTGAACGCATCGATGGCCGTCATCGCAATCGAATACGGCTCTTCGCCTGTGGAACTGGCAGAACACCAGATCACAATCGGATGCGCAGTGCCGATTTTCTTGAGTTGCTCGGCCAGCAAAGGAAAATGATGGTGCTCGCGAAAAAAGGACGTCAGATTCGTCGTCAATGAATTGGCGAAAGCCTCCCACTCGGCTACGTCGTTTTGCTCCAGCAACTTGAGATACTCGGCAAAGGTCTTAATACCCGTCGCTCGCAACCTGCGCGACAAACGGCTATAAACCAATTCCTGCTTGCTGGCACTCAGTGAAATTCCCGCGTGATCGTAGATCAGCTTGCACACCCGCTGAAAATCCTGCGAGGTGAAATGGAACTCGCGCAGAGAGGGGTCTTTCATTTCGGCCATATCAAATACCTGTAGGATGGAGGAGCGAGGAGTACGGATAGCGTTCGGGAGCCGGGGTTTCCCCCGCTCATCAATCCTGCTTCTTAGAACTCTTGCCAGTCACCGTCATCCGAATCCGGCATTTTAACCGGCCGCGCACGGCTGACTGCAGGCGACTTCTGTTCAAGGGGTCGTTTTTCCGGCAACCGGCGTGCCGGGGCTGAAGGTTTTGCCCGTGCCGGCGCACTCAGTGCTATCGGGCGACCGTGCCCTGACAACTTAAATGTACTCATCAAAGCGGCCAAATCCTGAGCCTGCTCTTCGAGTGACTCAGCCGCTGCCGCGGCTTCTTCTACCAGCGCGGCATTTTGTTGCGTCACATCATCCATTTGCGTGATCGCAGTATTGACCTGCTCGATACCCTGACTCTGCTCACTGGATGCTGCAGTGATTTCGGCCATGATGTCTGTTACGCGTTTAACGGAGTTAACGACCTCATCCATCGTCTTCCCGGCTTCATCCACCAGACGGGTTCCCGCACCGACCTTCTCGACCGAGTCGCTGATCAATTCCTTGATTTCCTTAGCGGCAGCCGCACTGCGCTGCGCCAGATTACGCACTTCAGACGCCACCACGGCAAAGCCGCGCCCCTGCTCACCCGCACGCGCCGCTTCCACAGCCGCATTGAGCGCGAGAATATTGGTCTGGAACGCGATGCCATCGATCACGCTGATGATATCGACGATCTTCTTCGAGCTTTCGCTGATCGAGGACATCGTGCCGACCACTTGACCTACCACACGACCGCCCTTGACTGCGATATCAGAGGCTGACAGCGCCAACTGGTTAGCCTGTTTGGCGTTTTCGGCATTTTGTTTAACAGTCGAAGTCAACTCTTCCATACTGGCGGCTGTTTCTTCAAGGCTGGATGCCTGCTCTTCGGTACGCTGAGACAGGTCGGTATTACCGCTGGCGATTTCTTTGGAAGCCGTGCTGATGGTATCGGCTGACTCTATCACGCGACTGATCAGCTGCGTCAGTTGTTCAACCGTGGCATTTGCATCATCTTTGAGTTGGCCAAATGTACCGTAGTATTCATTGGTAATGGTTTCCGTCAAATCGCCGCGTGACAACGCATTCAATATCCGCACCACCTCATCGAGTCCCACTGAACTGGTCTGCATCAAGCCGTTGATGCTCTGCCCGACTTGCAGGAAGAATCCTTCCTTGCCCTCCAGCATGATGCGCTGGGTAAAGTCGCCCTGATTCGCCGCTTCAATGATATTTTCAATTTCATTTTCGACCGCCACTTCCTTCGTGCGATCGACCCACTCAGCCACCGCACCCAGACGTTCACCCGTACCGCTGATCACAGGGTTAGCGGTGACAACCAGCGAACGACCGCCGATCAGCAGCGGTGCACTATATGAAGTCTGCAAACGAGCGAGCATACCCGCCTGATGTGCCGGATTTTTGTGGAAGGTATCAATATTGGTACCGACCAGATTAGCAACGCTAAAACTAGGCAACTGTTTGCGGATATCTGCTTCCGCCTCGCCCAGCATTTTGACTACCGCCTTGTTAACATAAATGATGTTTCTGTCGTTGTCGGCGATCATGCAACCCGTGCTGACGTTGTCCAGCGCGATCTTGATGCGCATATTCTCATCGGACAATCGTTTGGATTCGGACACATCGAAACCCATGCGTGTTGCCAGCGCACGATAGGCCAGAAAGACCGCATTCACTTCGTCGCGACGCGGATGAGCATCCACATGCTGATTCGATTCACCATGCGCGGCACGTTCAATCTGTTCGGCAACGTGACGAATACGCGGCACCACATTGCGGAATAACATGACGCCGATAGCCACGACCAGCGCCATCCCGGCCAAAAAGACCCCCATCATCAATTGACGCGTAGACTGAAATACCTCTGTTGATTTAACAACATCCTTTTGCATCGAGGCTGCCTGATGATTGATGATTTCAGTCGCGCGACCATTGGCAATCACAAACAGCGGACCGACTGATTTGTCCATGATGTTATTGGCATCGGCAAACTTGCCCTCTTTGAGCAAAGCGACTTCCAGCTTGATCCCTTCATTGACGAAGGCAGCGCGCTCTTTGCTAAACGCATCAGCCAGTTCCGTCCCCTTAGCGCTGTACGGCGTTGAATTGTAATCTTTCCAAATCGCTGTAATTTCATCCGCGTTAACGGCGACGGCATCCAGATGCTTGCTGATCGGATGGTCATGCAGTTTGCTCTCAGGCAGACGGGGATCATGCATCGCTGCCAGTTGCAACTGACGCATGTTTTCGCGCATCAGCGCGTCGATGCGTGAAATTTGCGACGCTGATTTCACCTTGTGGTTGACGACATAGTCGAACTTATCGTTGGCAAGTTGCAGCTCATAACATCCCAGTGCGCCGACAGCCCCCAGCAACACCGCCACCACAACGATAGTCGCAATGATCTGCTGCTTGATGCTGATATGCCTGAATCCTTCGACCAGCCCTTTAATTCCGCCGTTAGGATTTTTTCCGGCTTTTAACAGCGCATAGGTTTTAACCGCGTCGCTAATTTGTTCCTGGGTCGGTTTACGACGCACAGAAACGAAACCCGTCACCTGACCATTTTCGCGGATCGGCGTGACATTCGCATCGACCCAGTAATAATCGCCGTTCTTGCAGCGATTCTTGACGATGCCGTTCCAGCTCGTACCGTTTTTCACCGTCTTCCACAAATCGGCAAATGCTTCAACCGGCATATCCGGATGGCGCACAATGTTGTGAGATTGACCGACGAGTTCAGCTCCAGTAAAACCGCTGATCTCAATAAAATCCTTGTTTGCATAGGTAATGACGCCCTTCAGATCCGTCTTGGTGACGATCATCGAGCCTTCAGTTATCTGCTTTTCGTTATTGGTGACCGGTGTATTGATACGCATTTTTTCTCCCCTTCGCGCTACTTTTAGTTTTTTATTTTCTTAAAATCAGCTTATGCCAGCACTTCATCAACCAGCGCCATTTCCTGCCCCAGCATCAACTGTTCTATATCAACCAGAATCAGCATCCGTTCATCAACCGTACCCAAACCCAAAATATAACGGGTATCAAGTTTAGCTGACAATTCAGGCACCGCGCGAATTTGATCCGCTTTGAGCGTTAGCACATCAGAGACACTATCAACGACAATCCCCACCACACGCGTGCCAAGATTCAGAATAATGACCACGGTAAAGGCATCATAAGTCACATCAGGCAAACCGAATTTGATACGCAGATCGACGATGGGCACGATGATGCCGCGCAGGTTGATCACCCCTTTGATAAATTCAGGCATATTGGCAATGCCGGTGACCGCATCGTAACCGCGAATCTCCTGCACCTTGAGTATATCGATGCCGTATTCTTCTTGTCCCAGAATAAAGGTCAGGAATTCATTATTGGACATACCGGATGTCACACTATCATTTGCCATATTCACCTCACCCTTTGCTGATTTCAAGCCTGCGGCCTGACCAAAATTATAACAAACCCCTATGCCTCCAGCTTATTGTGCCTGGATGGCGCAAGACAAATCACCGACACATCCAGTATCAATGCAACCTTACCGTCACCCATAATCGTTGCGCCGGAAATACCAGGCAACTTGCGGAAATTGGATTCCAGACTCTTGATTACCACCTGATGTTGACCGATCAGCTCATCGACCAGCAAGGCCACTTTTTTACCGTCCGATTCCACAATCACCACAATACGCGAATCTATTCCGTCAGTGCGCGGCAATTTAAACAACTCGTGTAGCGCGACCACCGGCAGATATTCACCGCGCACGTGAACCAGATGACCGCCACCGCTCACGGTACGCAAATCGCTGTCCGCCATTTGCAGCGACTCGATGATGTACGCTAACGGGATGATATAAGTCTGTTCACCCACTGCCACTGACAGCCCATCGAGTATCGCCAGCGTCAACGGCAATCGTATCGAGATGCGCGAGCCCATGCCTTCTACCGAGTCAATATCAACACGACCGCCCATGGCGGCGATATTGCGCTTGACCACATCCATGCCGACCCCGCGACCCGATACATCGCTGACCACATCGGCTGTGGAAAAGCCCGCCTCAAAAATCAGCATCCAGACTTCCGAGTCCGTCATCTCATCGCGCACGACCATACCGCGCTCGCGTGCCTTGGAGAGTATCTTGCTGCGGTTTAATCCCCCGCCATCATCCGACACGTCGATGACAATATTGCCGCCCTGATGCGATGCCTTGAGCGTGATGGTGCCTTTGGCAGGCTTGCCCTTAGCGACACGCGCTTCAGGCGACTCGATACCGTGATCCAAACTGTTGCGTACCAGATGCGTGAGCGGGTCGGCGATTTTCTCGATTAATCCTTTATCGAGTTCAGTGCCCTCGCCCAGCGTTTTTAACTCCACCTGTTTACCCAATTTGGCGGCCAGATCGCGCACCACACGAGGGAAGCGGCTGAATACAAAGGAAATCGGCAACATACGCACCGACATGATCACTTCCTGCAAATCGCGGGTATTGCGCTCCAACTGATGCAAACCGGCCTGCAGTTTTTCCGAAAGTACGCCATCGATACCGCCGGCCGATTCAGCCAGCATGGCCTGGGTGATCACCAATTCACCGACCAGATTGATCAGTTGATCAACTTTCTCGACATTGACGCGTATGGACGTATCCCCTGACGCGCTGGCCGCCGCCTTCTCAGCAGCTTTGCGAGCGACAACAGGAGCAGCGACAGGTTCGGGAGCCGTTTCCACCACTGGTACAATTTTCTTGAAGAAGCCATAGCCCCGCTGTGCTTCCTGCTCCGCCTGCTGCGGCGTAGAGGGAAACTGTGTAGGCTCATCAACGAACATGCCGTAGCCTTGGGCGGCATCATGCGCGACAGCTGCATCTGCTTGGGCAATTTCAACGGCACCGGCTAAGACGGCTTCTTCGTCAAAAAAACCATACCCGGAATTTGCTACCGGCACTACCGGCTCATCATCAAAGAACCCGTAGCCGGCATCGACGGCAGGTTCATCCGAAAAGAAACCGTAGGAATCGTCAGGCGTCGCTGCGGGCGCGGGCGTCACCTCATCGAAAAATCCAAAGTCAGCATTGTCGTCAGCTGCACTGGTGGCTTTTGCGGCGTGTGCCGATGGCGTATCCGCGGTCAGGCTGGCCAGTTTTTCACAGACTGCCGTTACACGGCTGGCATCGACGACGCCCTCACCGCGATGCGCATCCAGCTGCATATGTATCACGTCCCCCGCTTCCAGAAACACGTTAACCATTTCATCGGTCAACTTCATTTCCTGTTTGCGCAAGCGATCCAGCAGATTTTCCAGAATATGCGTCACCTGCGTCATGTCATCGAAGCCAAAGGTGCCACTCCCCCCCTTGATGGAATGCGCCGAACGAAAAATCGCATTCAACTCATCCAGACTGGGATCGGACACATCCAGACTCAGCAGCAATGACTCCATGGTCGCCAGATGCTCTGCGGCTTCCTCGAAAAAAACCTGATAAAACTGAGTAATATCAATGCTCACGGAGTGCTTTCAGAAATTAGCCGATGACTTTTTTGACCACTTCCAGCAACTTCTGCGGATCGAAGGGTTTAACGATCCAACCGGTTGCACCGGCAGATTTTCCCTGAGATTTCATCGCATCACCTGACTCAGTCGTCAGCATCAAAATGGGCACATTGCGATAGGAGGGCATCGCGCGCAACGATTTGATCAAGGTCAAACCGTCCATGCGTGGCATATTCTGATCGGTCAACACCAAATCAACCGTTTTTTGCTTAGCCTTATCCAAGCCATCCTGGCCATCCACGGCTTCGATGACGGTATAGCCGGCACTTTTTAAGGTGAATGAAACCATCTGACGAATGGAGCCAGAATCGTCGACACTAAGAACCGTTTTTGCCATGTTACCTCTCCAAAAAAAATAAATTTACCGCATCAACACACGACCAGCGCAGATTATTAACAGTCCACACCTTACAGAATATTAAAACAACTCGATCTCATCGCTCACCATTTTATCCTGACGCACCGGATTGCGAGAACTCACTTGTTCTGCTTTAGCAAATAAGCCGGCTATCCGCTGCGTCACCTGCTCAACTTCACCCGAGGTCACAGGCACACCGGTTTGTTCACGCTTGGCCAAATCTTCAATTTGCTGCCATGCTTCTTGCATGGTATCCAGCCTCATGCGGGAGTGCCCCAGCAATTGACCGGCGATATCCTGAAATTGCAGCGATGTGACGGCAGAGCCGACGACCTTATCAACCCGACCGGATATTTCATTCTGTTTGACAATCACGTCGGCCATTTTCTGATTGAGTTGCTGCACGTAATTGAGACTGTTATCCAGTTTGTTTTTTGATTCAAGCGCAAAGCCCATGTCGAGGGACGCCATACGACTGATATACACTTCGGTTTCCTCAACCGCTTCATGCACATGCTTAATATTGCCGCGAATCTGATTGCTAAAATGCGCCGCACGATCAGATAATTTGCGCACTTCGTCCGCCACCACTGCGAAACCACGACCGGACTCACCGGCACGCGCCGCTTCAATGGCCGCATTTAATGACAATAAATTGGTTTGTTTAGAAATCGCATCGATTTCGCCCAGCACATCGAGGATGCCCTTGATCTGATCGCCGACTGCTTCCATTTTCTCAATCAACTCGACGCCGGCCTTGCTGTTGCTGATGATACTGCCCACCAGCATTTTCAGTGTTTCTGCCGTTTCATTGAGCTGATCCGCCATCGCCGAGTCACGGCTTGAATCTGAACCTGCCGTCACTTCACGGCCAATTTCGCGCTGCTCTTCAATCAGTTGATGCATCCCGTTAAAACTATCCATCAATTTCTCAATGGCATCACCGATCAAATTCTGCACCTGATACAGATCCTGATTAGCACCGCTAAAATGAGCAGAAAAATGTACGTGCGTATTCACCAGCAAACCATCAACAGCGGTATTGCTCATCGATTGCGCTAAGGTACCGACAGAATCTGTCACACCATCTTGACGCTGATGAATGTACAAATAGGATACGGCCGCCAGTGTAATCACACCATGCAGCAGCAATGCCCAATCCCCTGACATAAACACAGCTGCCGCGTAATGGGACAAGACAGCTACAACGACAATAACAATGACGACCGGCATCTAAAAAGACCTCCCATGAAAAATCGAAAATGGCTGGCGTTCAATGCCAACAAACATGACCACTCTCGACTTACAATTTACTGCATTTAGTTCCCACGCACATCGCTGAGCAATTCTTTGATGTCGAGGATCAGCACAATATCACCTTCACTGGACATCGTCACGCCGGCAACGCCTTTAGGACGGAATGTATCGAGCG
>JBAXJT010000034.1:0-29105 GCA_037137715.1 Nitrosomonadales bacterium | reverse complement strand
GGGTCAACCGAAAGTCGGCACGCTGGGTCAATATTCGGTCGGCCTCAACACAGTAGCTAACCAACCTGCTGCATAGGCATAGTTGATTGCGCCTAACCTGTAGAAGCATATTAGCACTATAGGCAAGAACAAAAATATGAAGGTATAAGAATTGAATAACATTACAAGAGACTAGTTAAGTTCTGTATCATAATGATCGTTATTTATTTTGACAATGCCATTCAGCAAGCTATCTGTATCGCCGAAAAATATTTCTGCGGACCCAGCGTGCGATTCTCGACATGAGCGGCTTTTGAATAAAGTCATATTTTTTTTCCCAGTTAGACTGGTAGCAGACTCCTAAGTAATCCCTCGCAAGGTGATTGATCGTTTCACCTTGCTGGCTTGCCGTAACGAATTGCCGTTCATAGTGATAGACTCTGAAATAAGGCTCAACAGGCAGCAGTGGGTACGGGTGGTATTTCAACATAGCTTCGCCATACCATTGCATTTCGCCTGGAAACTGCACGATGGCGTCATAAAAATTCATTTTTCTGGGCTGCAAAAATTGCTCATCAAGGGCGATCCAAACGTCTCTGCACCATAACAATGGCGATGGGCCGAACTCATAATGTCGGCCCTTGCGTTCGAATATATCCATGATTTTCTGGTGTTCTTTGTGAAAATCCTCACATACTTTTTCCATCTTATTGTTGATTGAAAATTGCAGCAATTCTTTTGCCTCATGCACGATAGTATATGGATAACCATCGGGGGAAATAAAATCGGTGAGATGTAATGGACGGATAAATACGCAATCTGAATCGAGGCATAGATAGGATTCTGAAATGCCGACACGCCAAAACTCGGATTTGATGATTTGTTGCGATACCCAACCGGGCAAGGCTTTAATTTTTTCTAATATTAGTGCTGGATTAGCACGAATAATATCTTCATCTTTGATCAGTTGTATATTTTTTCCCGCGAGCGCATCTTGAAACAGGACGATATCTGACTCTGGAACCGACACATAAAAAGGAATGTTTTCAGGATTATTTTGTTCAATGCTTTCCGCAAGCCGCTTTACACGTAATACGTCATTGCTATACGATTTACAGTACAAAACAAATTTTTTCATGGTTCGATTCTTTAAAATAGTTGCACTAATGAATGCTGATGCCTATATGGCTAATTCCGAAAAACATCAATGGTTAGAATTAGCTCCATGTGGCAAAAGTTTATTTCCTGTATTGATACTGGAAACCCAACCATAAATTGCCTGAACCGCGTTATACGTCGTATATGGTGAGGCGATGCCATTGTCCTTCAACGTATCCGTTTGCCAGCGTGTATAGAGTTCTTCTAATGCCTGAACGATTTCATCGGTATCTTGCGCATCGGTCGCCCAGTGGTTAAATTCACGCAACATCCCCGTTAATTGGGGATTGTTGTGAATCAGGCCGAGCACGGGCCTTTGTGTCCATAAATATTCAAAATATTTTGAAGGGATATATTCTTCACAAAATGGATCTGTCCCGTGCAGTAAAAGTAAACAGTCAACGGAATTCATAAACTTGAGGACTCGAATCCTGCCACTCTCTCCTGACACCGGATCATTTTCGATGCGTCCGAAATTTTGAATCACTTCATGATAAGGGAATTTTTCGATCGCGTTGGCGGATACGGCATCCATGCTCCCGCCATAAATGTGAAATCTGACTTGCAATATCCGCTTAGGATCGCGGTTCAAAAATACAGTGAGCGCAGTCAGAAAATCCTGTACGTTGCGCGTGACAGAGAGCGAGCCGAAATGGCTTATAACAAAGTGTTTCTGTCGCGTATAGGGTGATTTTTTGAAATCCGGTGCATCGACACCGGCAATGACGTAATGGCCCCGGTCGGCCAGTTGGGGGTGTCTGGCTTTTGCGCGCTGCATTGCCATTTCAGTAAACCACCAAACCGTATCCGCATGTGTGCAGATAATTTTTTCCAGCCAGGCGGCAAATTTTTTACGAGTCGCCGATATCGGCTGTGACTCATAAATCATTGGATCGTGAATTTCGGCAATCCAGGGAATGCCATAACGTTTGGATAGCCAGTAGGCGGCAAGATGTGCGGAATATGCGCCACCTGTCGAATAAATCAGCGTAGGCCGTTGCTTCGCAATAATGCGCTGGCCCACTATGAATGCGGAAATCGACCAGGACCAGGTGGTTTCAATGGGGATGCATATTTTTTCTACTAGGTAGAACGGAATGAGTGCCATCGTGGCGAGCAGCATCGCCAGTCGGTAGGCCGCACGGTTGTGAATGCGATTCCGAAAGAAATGTCGCAAATCGAATCTCAGCCCTACGGGCAGTGCAGACAGAACTTGATGATGTTCCAGTTGTGTATCTTTTCTCCCCAGAATGCCACTGACGATGATCGGTGTGACGCCCAATTTGATTAAATGAGGAATCTTGTCAGTGATAGTCTGGCTGGCAGCGCGCCCGTCCATGTTGAAAGCGTGGGACAGAATCAGCCATTTTTCTTTTGTTGGTTCATGTGTCATTTGAGTCATCTCGATGTTTGTACAGCAGCGTTGTAAGTAACAGGGCTGCTGTCAGCATAAATTGCTCGATGATTTGATTGCGGAAAGTCGAGTCAAGAAGTCCACGTAGCATAAACATGACGACCATAATGGTCAGTGCCAACCCCAGTTGATCATGATGCGATTTCCAGGCGCGCCATCCCGTTTTGATGAGAAAAAGCAAAAAGCCCGCCCAAAGCACTAAGCCTGGAATCCCCACGTTCAAGCCAAAATCTATCCACGCATTGTGGCTATGAAATATATTGGACTGCCCATACTTTTTTTGTTCAAGATTGCGGAACGTTTCTCTGGATATCTCCATACCCCATGGGTGCTCGGCCAACATGCGCAATCCGGCATGTGCCCAGGCGATCCGAGAATATTCTGAAATATCCACCGGCTTTCCGCTGGCCGTTAAGGGGACGTCCGCTACTCCGCTATCTAACCAGCGCAAATCGCTATCTATGTCCCACGCAATAGGGATAGTTTCAACAAAAGTCGCCCATCTCGGGTCGGTTTTGTAACTGATGAATGAAATGGTAGCAACTAAAATCAGCGTAGCCAGTGCAGAGCTAATCAATTTCAAAGGCGAGTATTTTTTCCTTGATTCGATAAATACCATAGCGGCGCCCAGCATGAAGGCTAGCATCATGATAATCAGTCCGTTGCGGGATGAAGCCGCGAATAGTGAAAACAACGCAAGTGCCAGCACCAATGAGATTACCCAGTTGGGAACGGGAATCAGTCTAACGCCTTTAACGAGGCGTCCCAACATGTCAGCAATAAGTATGGGCTCCATCAGGGCAATCAGATAATTGGTGACACCTTTTTCATCGGTTATTCCAAGTTGATTCGGGAGAAATTTTCCTGCCAAAACCATCTCATGAATCATAGCGATTGCATTGAGACTTAGAAAAATGGTGATGGGGGCTACAACAATCAAGGTGGCCGTCACACGAGGGGCCTGGATTGCAGACTCCATTAACGTGCACGCTATGCCTACGCCTATTACGTAGCACATCGCGACTGTTAACCATTGCCCCTTCCATTCAAGTAATGAGGCATAAGGCTGATCGGCAATAAAAAATGTAATGACCAACATCCATAGTTGCAAAGCGAAGAACAGCAAGGTGGCGTGCAGAAGTTGCTTTGAATTGTTCCGCAATCCCCGCCAAAATATGGGGATTGCCATGAAAAATGTCAGATATAAAAGTATCTTTCTTCCGGCCATCGCGTGAGGCAGGGAAAAAATAAACAACAGCAGGATGCTGAGCGATAACAGGACGAAACCCGTGGCACTGATTTTTTTTGCTATCAAAAATTGCTTGATCATTAGTATCCGTTCATCTTAGGTCGTGTCTTAACTTCTCTGCTGGTGAACTGAAGTTCACGTTCGATCAGTTTGACGAGCAAGGCGGCACCGGCCGGGCTGATGTGATTATTGTCGACGTAGAGAATATTACCATTGCGTCGGGTTTGGCAGTTTTGTTCGTCGCAAAATATCCTGACAGGATCGATAAAAGCCGTATTCGGATTTTGCTGCGCAAATTCCGTCATGAACTGATTCTGCCGGCGAATCTGCGCGAGCGGCTGGGTGAAATCTACCGGCAGATTCTGGATGACTTTAGGCAATACAGGCACGCTGTGTACGATGACAACTTCGCTTCCCTGTGCTTTCATCAGGCGTAGTGTGTCCGTCAAGTGGCGCGCGATTACGTTTTTGCTGGACGCCGCATCCTGAGAGGACGTCGCGGCATCCGAGATGAAGTGATTCGGCTGATTGTTTGGGTCGCCTTCGGTGTACATGCTCCACGAGGCGACTAGAAAAATTTTCCGGAAGGCACGTGTCTCAATTAAAGCACGTATGCGCCGATCAAACCCTTCTGCGCAGATGTTTTTTGCGCCGTCATAACTGCTGATGCCAAAAATCGGCGGGCAACCGGGCAAGGTCACCAGCACGCCCTGTGCATGGGTTGCTTCGGCTGCTGCCTGAAACGCTGGATACCAGGCCGCGGTGTGCGAGTCGCCCAGCACGAGAAAGCGGTTGTCCGCGCCTGAGTCGCCAAATGCACAATGCTTCAGGATGGCCTCGGGATCATCGCCTATCAGGCAGTTGGCCGGGTAATTGATTTGCGTGCCGGTTGCGGCTTTAAAATCGAAAGCGGCCAGATTGCGCTTTGCGCTGACCCAGCTCGGGAAGCGCTCTTCCATGCCGCCTTTTGCATAAACATACATGCCCGTTGCGATGCAAAATACGGCAAAACTTGCGGTCAGCAGGGCGACGGATTTTCCGCTAAATTTTTCGCGTCGCTGGCGGCAGGGCTCTTCAACGTACTTCCACGCTAAATAGGCAATCAATCCCGTCAACAACAGCAGTAGTGCTGTCTGGACGGTATCGTTCAAACCGTAATCGGCATTGTGGAACCAAACGATCAGCGGCCAGTGCCACAGGTAGAGCGAATAAGACAGTCCGCCGATAAACACCAGCGCCTTACCGCTTAACCATTTGCCTGCTGTCGTGTTCGTGCTGGATAAAATGAACAGTGCGGTCGCAAGACAGGGAATGAAGAGCAGCAAGGGGGAGGCGCTTTCGTCTAGCAATAGCAATGAAGCTGCGATCAGCGCGAGGCTGGCCAGCGAGATGGCCTCGTTATGGAGAAGCCGGTTTTTGATTTCGACCGACATCAGGGCTGCCAGCGCGCCGACGATAAATTCCCAGATGCGTCCGGCAAAGGAGAAAAATCCCTCGGTCGGCAAATAATGTTGAATATAGTTGAAGCGGATCCAGAGCGATGCCGCGGCGATCACCATCATTGCCGCGATCCGGTGCGTCTTGAACTTGTAGAGCAGGATGAGAAAAAGAGGAAAGATCAGGTAAAATTGCTCTTCAATCGATAGCGACCAGGTATGCAGCAGCGGTTTGGCATCGCGAGACATATCGAAATAGCCCTGCTGGCGTGCAAAAACCATATTGGTCAGGTAGACGGCAGAAAATTGCAGGCTCTTGGCGTACTGAAAAAAATCGTACGGTTTTAATACGAAATAGGAGATGACCGCCGAGGCTGCGATCATCAAAAACAGATTGGGCAGCAAGCGGACGACGCGATTTTTGTAGAAACGGGCGATAGAAAAAGTGCCGCGTGCGAGTTCGCCGGCGATCATCTGCGTGATGAGATAGCCTGAAATGACGAAAAACATATCGACGCCGACATAGCCGCCCGGCAGGATATGGAAGCCGAAGTGAAACAAAATGACCGCGATGATAGAAATTGCCCGTATACCTTGGATTTCGGGGTAAAACTTCTTGGCAATATTTGGCATGTGAGGTAAATGGTCTGCGAGTAATGGGGCAGAGTGGTTAATCTGCTAATCTTTAGCGATATTTTAACAGGTGTTTGCTCATGGCGATCTATGCGGTAGGAGATATTCAGGGCTGCTACACAGAGTTGGTACGGTTGCTCGAAAAAATACGTTTCGATCCGGCCGTCGATAAACTCTGGCTGGTGGGCGATCTGGTCAATCGCGGCGCGGATTCGTTGCAGGTATTGCGGTTGGTCAAATCGCTGGGGGAAGCCGCGATCACGGTGCTCGGCAATCACGATCTGCATTTGCTGGCCGTTGCCTACGGTCAGGGCAGGTTGCACCGGGGCGATACGCTGGACGAGATTCTAAACGCGCCGGATCGCGAAGAATTGCTGAGCTGGTTGCGTCATCAGCGCCTGCTGCACGTCGAGGGCGAATTTGTGCTGGTGCATGCGGGGCTGTTGCCGGTTTGGACGGTGCCGCAGGCGGCGGGTTTGGCTCGCGAAGTCGAGAGTGCGTTGCAAGGCGCTGATTATGTTGATTTTCTTGACCATATGTATGGCAATCAGCCCAATGCTTGGGATCACGCACTGACCGGCTATAAACGGCTGCGCGTGATTACCAACGCACTGACCCGGATGCGCATCTGTACGGAACGGGGCAAAATGGAATTTGATTTCAAGGCGGAGCAGCAGAATATCCCGGAAGGCTATCGCCCTTGGTTCGATGTCGCCGGGCGTGCAAGTTCCAATGCAACGGTGATATTCGGGCACTGGTCGGCACTGGGGTTGATGATCAAACCCAATGCCGTTGCGCTTGATACCGGATGTCTGTGGGGCGGGCCGCTGACCGCGATGCGGCTGGATGACCGTGAGATCATTCAGGTGGACTGCGCCGATGCTTCAGTGGCGAAACACTGGTGAGATTCCTCTACACATTGCTGTTGTGGCTGCTGCTGCCCTTCATTTTTTTGAAGCTGCTACGGCGCTCGCGCCGCCAGCCTGAGTACTTGCAGCATTTGGGTGAGCGTTTCGGATTTTATCAGGCCAACAGCTCGAAGCATGTCATCTGGCTGCATGCGGTGTCGGTCGGCGAGACGCGCGCGACGGTGAGCCTGATCGCAAAACTGCGCGCGACCTATCCTGATCATCAAATTTTGCTGACGCACACCACCCCGACGGGGCGCGCAACCTCCGAGCAGTTGTACGGCGATGAGGTGTTGCGCGTGTATTTGCCCTACGACTATCCTTTTGCGGTGCGGCGCTTTTTGCGCCACTATCGGCCAGATCTTGGCATCCTGATGGAAACCGAGATCTGGTTCAATTTGATCCATGAAGCCCATGCGGCAGGAGTGCCTGTGCTGCTGCTCAATGCGCGCCTGTCTGAAAAATCGGCAAGAGGCTATGCGCGCGCAGCGCAACTGACGCGCAATGCGTTGCGGCAACTTGACGCCATCGCTGCGCAAACGCCTGATGATGCGGCGCGTTTAATCCAGCTGGGCGCGGGGTCAGTGTCGGTGATGGGCAATCTGAAATTCGACATCGCCCCTCCCTCTAAAATGCTGGCGCTGGGTGCTGCGTTGCGCGGGCAGTTCGGTGCGGGAAGAAAGGTCTTGCTCGCCGCCAGCACCCGCGAGGGAGAGGAAGCCTTGTTGCTCGATGCCTGGCAGGCCGGGGGCGCGCTGCTGGTCATCGTGCCGCGCCATCCGCAACGCTTTGACGAGATCGCACAATTACTTTCCAGTCGCGGCCTGCGCTATCAGCGCAGAAGCGAAAACAGGGACGTCGCATCCGATATTCAGGTGGTGCTGGGCGACAGCATGGGCGAACTATTTGCCTATTATGCGGCCTGCGATGTTGCCTATATCGGCGGCAGCCTGCTGCCCTTCGGCGGACAGAATTTGATCGAAGCCTGCTCGGTCGGCACGCCGGTGTTAGTCGGCCCGCACACCTATAATTTTACGGATGCCACCCGACTGGCCGTCGAGGCAGGGGCTGCGGTCCGGGTGAATGATGCTACCGAGCTGTTTCAGGTTGCGGGGAATTTGCTTTGCGATGAAGATAGATTGGCTGCGATGCGCCAGCAAGGCGTGCAGTTCGTCGCCTCACATCAAGGGGCAACAGACAAGGCGATGGACGTGATTACCAGAGCGCTCGAGGGCGGATCGTCAAATAGTCAGTAACAGTTTGTCACGCGCAGAGGCATGCCCTATACTCGTTCAGCTATTTTGCGGGAGTATCATAATGAAGTTCTGGATTTTACTGTGGTGCCTCAGCCCGTCGTTGGTGTTGGCAGATATCTACAAATCAGTCGACGCAGACGGGCATGTCACTTATTCCAGTGCACCAATTAAGGGCGGAAAACGCATCGTGCTGTCCGCGCCGGTTCAATCTGCACCCAATCATGCAAGGGCTGCGCCCTCCCCTAATGATTTCCCCCGTGTGACGGATGAAGCTCAGAAGGGGCGCGATGGATCGCGTCGCAAGATCCTCGACGATGAGCTAAAAGTTGAACTCGGCTTGTTGGATACGGCTAAACAGAGCCTGCAGGTGGCCGAGGCGCATCGAGATGCGGATAAAGTCAAAGGGCTGACCCGCCAGCTCGAATTGCATCAGGGAAATATTGCTGCACTCAAGACTGAATTAGCCAAACTTAAATAACGGACAATTCGGGCATGATTGTTGCTTCATAAATACTATGCCTAACTTCCCTCATCTTACTCTCGATTATCTTGCGACAGCCGTCATCCTGATGGATGACCTGTCGCGTGTGATTTATCTCAATCCTGCTGCGGAAAACCTGTTTGAGGTGAGCGGTAAAAATCTGTCTGGCAATCCGCTCAAACAGCTGTTTAGCGATGCCGGGCGGCTCGATATTGCGATGTCGCGAGCCCTTGAAAATAATGCCAGCTATATCGAACATGACCTGATGTTGGTGACGCATACGCACAATAAGTTGCATGTGCGTTGTACCGTCACCCCGTTGCAAACCGGACAGTTGTTGCTGGAATTTCACCCGGTAGACAGGCCGCTCAAGCTGGCGCGTGAAGAGCAAATGCTCGACCAGACGCAAGCCAACCGGCTGCTGTTGCGCAATCTGGCGCACGAAATTAAAAATCCGCTGGGCGGGATACGCGGGGCGGCGCAGTTGCTCGAGCAGGAATTAGACAGGCCGGCGTTGCATGAATATACCCAGGTCATTATTCAGGAAGCGGATCGCCTGCGCAGTTTGATGGAGAAATTGCTGACGCCGCAAGGGAACCGGCAACACAGTGCACTGAATATTCACGAGGTGCTCGAACGTGTCCGCTCGGTTGTGATGGCCGAGGTTCCGGAAGGGTTGAAAATACAGCGCGATTACGACATCAGTCTGCCTGCGCTGATCGGCGACAAAGAGCAATTGATACAAGTGATCCTCAACATCGTACGCAATGCCGTACAGGCGATGCAAGGGCAAGGCATGATTATTTTACGCACCCGTATCGCGCGGCAGGTGACGTTGTTCAAACAGCGCCACCGACTGGCGGTGATGGTGCAGATTATCGATAACGGGCCCGGCATACTGCCGGAATTGCGCGATAAGATATTTTATCCTTTGGTGTCAGGGCGCGCGGACGGGCATGGACTGGGGCTGACGCTGGCGCAGGATTTTATCAGCCAGCATCATGGCACGATAGAATTCGAAAGCGAGCCCGGTTGTACGCGATTTACCGTGATGTTACCGTTGCAAGCAGACGTAAGCGGCTAGACGTAAGTAGAGAGTCGCAAGTGGCCGGTGTTGAAAGGGCTGTGATTTTGAACAACATGAAAGAAGTGGTGCGGGAGCCTTATGAAACCTGTCTGGATAATTGACGACGATCGCTCGATACGCTGGGTGCTGGAAAAATCCCTTGCGCGTGCCAATATTGAATTTGAGAGCTTTCAATCAGCCGATGAGGCGCAGCGTGCCTTGAGCCACGACGTGCCGCAAGTCGTGGTGAGCGATATTCGCATGCCAGGCATTTCAGGGCTGGATTTCTTGCAAACGCTACACGAACGACATCCGCTGATTCCAGTCATTATCATGACGGCTTATTCCGATCTGGAAAGCGCCGTTTCAGCCTTTCAGGGCGGCGCGTTTGAATACCTGCCCAAACCG
This sequence comes from Nitrosomonadales bacterium, assembly GCA_037137715.1. GTDB lineage: Bacteria > Pseudomonadota > Gammaproteobacteria > Burkholderiales > Gallionellaceae > Gallionella. The sequence continues at coordinate 19,117 of JBAXJT010000034.1, read as the reverse complement.
TTCGACATCAATCATGCGGTCGATTTAATCCGTCGCGCACTAGAACAAAGCCATCGAAAAGCAGCCGAGATAGGCCAAGTTGACGTTGTTGCCGATATTCTGGGACATGCGCCAGCTATGCAGGATGTGTTTCGCGCCATTGGACGCCTGTCACAATCCCACGCGACGGTCCTGATCAACGGCGAATCGGGAACAGGCAAGGAGCTGGTTGCGCGCGCCCTGCACCGCCATAGTCCGCGCTCGGAAAAACCCTTCATTGCGATCAACACCGCCGCTATTCCTAAAGATTTGCTCGAATCCGAACTGTTTGGCCATGAGCGCGGGGCTTTTACCGGTGCGGCCGCCGTCCGGCATGGTCGTTTTGAACAGGCCGAGGGCGGCACGCTGTTTCTCGATGAAATCGGTGATATGCCGTCGGAGTTGCAAACCCGTTTGCTGCGGGTGCTGTCGGATGGCAACTATTACCGTGTCGGCGGTCATCAGCCGATCAAGGCGAATGTGCGCATCATCACCGCGACGCATCAGAATCTCGAGGAACGGGTCAAGCTGGGATTGTTCCGTGAGGATCTGTTCCACAGACTCAACGTGATCCGTCTGCGCCTGCCCCCGTTGCGCGAGCGCAGCGAAGATATCCCGCTGCTGGCGAAATTCTTCCTGCAAAAAAGTGCGCAAGAATTGGCGGTGGAATGTAAGCAATTTAGCGACGCCACCTTGCAGCACTTGAGCGCGCAAAATTTTCCGGGCAATGTCCGGCAGTTGGAAAACCTGTGCCACTGGCTGACCGTGATGACGCCATCACAGCTGATTGAGATAGCTGATTTACCGCCGGAATGGCGTGAGATAAGCGAAGTTACCGCCGTCGCCGACTGGAGCAGCGCACTGGCCAGCCAGGTCGAAACGGCCTTGCAGCGCGGCGACGAGGGAATTATGGATGGCCTTGTCGCACAGTTTGAACGCACCCTGATTCTGCAAGCGCTGCATCACACCAACGGTCGCCGCATCGAAGCCGCCACCCTGCTGGGCATCGGCCGCAACACCCTGACCCGCAAGATTCAGGAACTTGGGCTGGAAGATAAGGACGCGTAAATCGCTACCAAACCGCTGCTAAATAATGGTTCCGGTCTGTCGTGCAGCGAGCGCTGGATTGCAATGTGCGAACCTATTTTCTATTTTCCGGTCTGTACTTGACGCATGAGTAGTAATCGCAACGTCAGACATTACTGACATTGTCCGTATCAGTGTCATGCTGAACGAAGTGCCATCGCTGACTATGCAGCTATAAGACCGTTCGCTCGCAGGCTAACTACCGCCATCATGGTGCGTGCGGCGATCACCTTTTTGTTCAACTGGTAGGTGCATCCATTCAATATTGGCGATATACCTGTTGCCGCGATGAGCGTAGCCTTCATTCCAGAATGGCTGCCCGCTGTTCCGCACAGAGAAGCCACCATAAAATCCGTATCTAACAAGAGGCTTGTTAAATCATGAAAAGAATGCCGACGTTTTTGAATACCCCCGCGAGATTGGTGACCGCGATGGTTGTAATCGTACTGGCGGTCGAACTGTTAATCATGCTGCTGATCTTTTGGATTACCGGAAAGTTGTTTCTGGATGTATGGGCTATTGTCGATCCCATCATGCTCGCCGCGCTCACTTCTCCTGCCTTTTATATTCTGATCTTCCGGACGATGCGCAACCAGCAGGTCGAACTCGAACAAAGGCTCGTCGAGATTAAGCAGAAAGAGCGTTATCAGCGCGCCTTGCTCGATAACTTTCCCTTCGCGGTCTGGCTCAAGGATACCGAGAGCCGCTTCCTGATTGTCAATGATGGCTTTGTCCGTGTCTTTGGCGCAAACAGTGCCGATGAAGTGACAGGCAAGAATGACTTCGACTTTGCTCAGCCTGATCTGGCGGAAATCTACCAGGCCGACGACCTTGATGTGATGAAGTCGCGCCAGAAGAAAAATTTCGAGGAAGAAATCCTGACTTGCGGAGTGAGGAAATGGTTTGAAACCTACAAGGCGCCGGTCATTGATGAGCAGGGCGTACTGCTCGGTTCAGTTGGATTTTCGCGCGACATAAGCCAGCGCAAACACATGGAACATTCACTTGCATCCATGTCCGAGGAGTTTCAGCGTTCAATTGGACGGGAGCTGCATGATAATGTGGGGCAGATTATTTCGGCCATAGCCTACCAGGCTACGGCCATGCAAAACAAAATAACCGCTACTGCGAATGAGAAAGCCTTGGCAGCAGATATCGCGTTCATTTCGGCTCAGGCACGCAAGGCGATTGCTGAGTGCAAAAAGCTTGCGCATGGGTTGGTTCCCTTTGAACTTGAGACTAGCGGACTGATGGCTGCGCTGACGGAATATGCAGCCGAAATCTCCTTTTCGCATAATTTGGCTTGTGAGTTTATTTGTCACAGCGAAGTTGATATTGTCGATGCGAATCTGGAGCTGAATCTTTTCAGAATTGTTCAGGAAGCGGTGAATAATGCTGTGCGTCATAGTGGTGCGCAGCAGGTTACGATTACACTGTCCCATATTAACAATATTCTTTGCATCTCGGTACGAGACGATGGCAGTGGCTTCCCCTGCCTTGAGATACAGCGTGAAGCGTCACAGGGAATGGGCTTAAAGTTTATGCAATACCGTGCCAATCTGATTTGCGCTACACTGAAATTCAATTTACCCGCAACGGGCGGCACGGAAGTGCTGCTGGAAAAGAAGGGTTTGGTATGAGCAACGTGAAGGCAAAAGTGATGCTGGTGGATGATCACGCCATGGTTCGGCAAGGCATGTCTTCGCTGATTAATTCAGAGCCTGATTTAGAGGTGGTTGCCGAGGCTGAAAGTGCCGAGCAAGCTCTGGCGCGGCTGGACACAGAACAGAAAATTGACATTGTGTTGCTGGACTTAACGCTCAGTGAGGTGGCAGACCTTGATTTGATCCATAAAATGAACCTTCAATTTCCGGATTTGCCTATCCTTGTCGTTTCAATGCACAACGAGAGAGTCTACGCCGAACGAGCCTTAAAATCGGGTGCCCTCGGCTATGTGATGAAACAAGAACCCGGTGAAATATTGATTGCGGCGATCCGTCAGGTTCTGAAGGGAAATATATTTTTGAGCCCTGCTATGACGGCTTTATTTCTCAATCGAAATATAAAGCGAAAACCTGAATCCGAACAATTGATCAACCAGTTAACGCCCAGTGAAATTGAAATTTTGCAACTGATTGCTTTCGGTTTGGGGTCTCAGGAAATTGCCCGCATTAAAAATCGCAGCATTAAAACCATAGAAGCTCATCGCGCCAATATACGACTCAAATTGAATTTGAAGAACAGCGCCGACTTGATTCGATACGCCACGCTAAAGTTTTCACATTCTGAATCGGTCATCAAATAGTTTTTTCGGCAGGCGGCTAATTTTTCCACCTAAGGGTTTGGCCTAGATAAAAAATAGAGAATTCACCTATATCTATCAAGGTTTTTCGAGTCTAGGATGTGATGTCACCTATCCGCTTCGCACAACCACGCTGTCAAAAATAGCGTGCCAATCGGACAGGTAGTCAAATTTATTTAATTCGCATTGGAGAAAATATGAAATCTATCGTTGCAGGTATAGCAGTTGCAGGTTTGTTGATGGCCGGCAATGCGCTGGCAGTGGATATGCCGAAGGAAGGCAAGGCGAAGTGTGGTGCTTGCCACGCTGTTGAAAAGAAAATGGTTGGTCCGTCTTTCCAGGACGTTGCTGCCAAGTATGCGGGCAAAGCCGATGCTGAAAAAACATTGATTGCCAACATCACCAAAGGCGGTGCGTTCGGTTGGAAGCTGGGTAATATGCCTCCCAAAGGGCTGGGTGCAAAGGATGATGAGATTCAATCGATGGCCAAGTTTATCCTCAGCTTGCAGTAATTTATTGGAACTGAACTTGAGAAAACAGGCTTAAGCAGGTTTTCTCAAGTCTCAGAAAAAGTCCACGCGCCGTCGATGCTGATCAAGGCATCAGGTTGCCTCAATGAAATCCCCCCCCGCTTCTGCAATACGGTTCGTTCAACCTTGCCATAACGACAGCCATCTTCGGTTCTTGATGCGAACATCAACTCTGTCCAATTGTTCCGATGCAGCAAAGGGCCGGTCTGCAATCCATGCAATCGCTCAGCGTAAACCTAACTGCAGCCGCAGCCCATGCTTACAACCAGCATCGCGAAACAAATAACCCTGACTACTAGGGGTTTTTCCTAGATAGAGAATAGATGATGCCCCTATATAAAACATGGATTAGTGAGACTACGATTCAACGTGTTCTTTAGTGGTCGTTGTTCTGCGGTAGCGCCGCTACGCCGGGTTGTTTGGATTCATTGATATTTCTGCATTGTGATGTGACTGTTGGTTGTAACGGAGGAAGTAGTATGAAAATTGAAATATTGCTGTGCGGGGCGATGCTGGCTGCGATTTCGCTCAATGCACCGGCCGAAACCGTTGCGCCAAATCAGGCCGCAACCGGATCTGCGGTGCCAGGCGAGATTAGCTTCAAACGAGATGTGCAGCCGATTCTTCACGATTATTGCGTGAATTGCCATGAACCCGGCGGGAAAGGCTACGTCAAGAGCGGTCTGGACCTGACTTCTTATCAAGGCACGATGAAGGGCACAAAATTTGGTGCCGTCGTTATTCCTGGCAACAGCGATGTCAGCACGTTTACCAAATTACTCACGGGTATCCACTAAGTCGGTTGAATTTCATAGCGGCCGGGCTGTTGAGTCCGGCCGAAAGCGTCAACTGATGTTGGGAAAAAATCATCGATGACGGCGCGCTCTGTTAGCCGCTCGACACGCAAAAACCTTGGGGACTCGCTGAATAAATCAACCGTTTGCCCCATAGACCTTATGGTCGGACTCTCTCCTTCGACTCCGCTCGTCCCATAAACTTATGTTCGGGCACACGCCTGAGCCAGTCGAATGAAGGAAGGAAGGAACGAACGTTGCTCAGGAGAGCCTTGTCGAAGGGCTTTATAACCAATTGATTAAATGTGCACTTCCTTATCAGTTGAATCTGTAGAACAATCGAAACTGGCAACTGCCAGCAACTCTTCTTCTGAGTTGACAATAAAAACAGCACATGCAGCATTGTCAATTAATTCGCTGGAAGGAAATTTAACCGTGGCAGAAAGACGGGGTTCTTAACACGCACACTGAAATCAGAGGAAGCCGCAAGAACAGCCAGATTGCCCAACAACCGCAAGGTGCTATATTCAGATGGTCAACATGCCTGAATGCCTGCCAGAAAGCCGGCATTCAAGTCGGGCACTACGCCAGTTTTTTGAGCAGCTTGTCGTGTATGCCGCCAAAACCGCCGTTGCTCATCACCAGAATATGGTCGCCAGGCACGGCTGATTTTGCAATGGCGTCGATCAGCGCATCCAGATCATCGATGACAACAGCCTTGTTGCCCATCACGGCCAGCGCGCTCTTGGCATCCCAGCCCAGATTGCCCGAATAGCAGAACACTTGATCGGCATCCTTTAAGCTGCCGGGCAAGGCGTCCTTCATAACGCCCAGCTTCATGGTGTTGGAGCGCGGTTCCAGTATGGCCAGGATGCGCGCAGCCCCCACCTTGTGACGCAGGCCCGCAACCGTGGTATCGATGGCGGTCGGGTGATGGGCGAAATCATCATAAACGGTGATGCCATTAACGACGCCCTTCACTTCCATACGACGCTTGACGTTTTTGAACTCGCTCAATGCAGCCAGTCCCAGTGTGATCGGCACACCGACATGGCGTGCGGCGGCCAAGGCTGCCAGCGCGTTCATCCTGTTGTGTTCGCCCAGTAATTCCCAGTTAAGCATGCCTTGTGCAACGCCATTGAGCGTCACTATATTTTCAGCGTCGATGTTCCAGCCGGTGTCGCAACCGAACGCCTCTACCGGCGTCCAGCAACCGCGCTCAATGACACGCTGCAACGAGGCTTCGCGTCCATTTGAGACCACCAGACCATTGCCGGGTACGGTGCGCACCAGATGGTGAAATTGGGTTTCGATGGCATAAAGGTCGGCAAAAATATCCGCGTGATCGAATTCAAGGTTGTTCAAAATTGCCGTGCGCGGATGGTAGTGCACGAATTTGGAGCGCTTGTCGAAAAAGGCCGTATCGTATTCGTCGGCCTCGATGACAAAGAAGGGAGATTCGGTGATGCGTGCCGAGATGTCGAAATTCTGCGGCACCCCGCCGATCAGAAAGCCGGGATTGAGCCCTGCATGTTCCAGTATCCAGGCAAGCATTGACGCCGTGGTGGTTTTGCCGTGCGTGCCCGCCACGCCCAGTACCCACTTGTCTCTTAGCAGTGTGTCAGAGAGCCACTGCGGGCCTGAGACATAGGGCAGATTGCGGTTGAGAATTTCTTCCATCAGCGGATTGCCGCGTGTGACAACGTTGCCGATGACGTAGATATCCGGGGTCAGTGCCAGCTGCTCCACGCCAAAGCCTGTGATGAGTTGTATGCCTTGCGCCTCTAGTTGTGTGCTCATTGGCGGATAGACGTTGGTATCGCACCCCGTGACGCGGAAACCGGATTGTTTGGCGATCGCCGCGATGCCGCCCATGAACGTGCCGCAGATGCCGAGGATATGTATATGTGTTGGTTTGCTCATCGTTTTCAATTTCTAAAAATAAAATAAACCGCGCCCATCATGCAGAAAGCGGCATACAGATAGTCCCATTTTAACGGCTGGTTCATATACAGTACCGCAAACGGGACGAACATGAGCAGCGTGATGACTTCCTGCAGAATTTTCAGCTGGCCAAGATTAAGTTCGGTATAGCCGATGCGGTTGGCCTGCACCTGAATCAGGTATTCAAACAGCGCGATGCCCCAGCTGACTAGTGCTGCCACATACCAGGGCGATGCCGACATATTCTTCAGATGACCATACCACGCGAAGGTCATGAACAGGTTGGAGATGGCCAGCATCAGGATGGTGACCAGCAGCGGTTGAGAAACCAGACCCATCAGGTTTCTTCAGGCACCATCGCAATCGCACCGCATGGGCATTCCGCCACGCACAATCCGCAGCCCTTGCAGTAGTCGTAATTGAACTGAAATCCTTTGCCGGGCCCGAGTTTTATGACCGCATTGTCGGGACAGACGCCATAGCAGTTGTCGCATTCGAAGCAGTTGCCGCACGACAGGCAGCGGCGCGCCTCGAACAAGGCATTGGTCTCGTTAAGTCCGCCTTGAACCTCGTCGAAACTGGTCTGGCGACGGATGATGTCGAGCATCGGCCGCACCGTTTTGTCGGCGTCGGAGTAATACCACGGGTTGAGCTTGTCGAAGGTGGCGATCTCTGACTTGGCGGCGGGTTCGAACTTTGCGCCCTGCAGCCAGGCATCAATATGGCGGGCCGCTTTTTTGCCGTGACCGACGGCCACGGTGACGGTGCGCTCGGACGGCACCATGTCGCCGCCCGCGAAGATGCCGGGGTGACCGGTCATCATGTTATTGGATACCTGCACCGTGCCGTTGATGATCTCAAGGCCTGATACGCCTTCGAGCAGTGACAGATCGACGTCTTGGCCCAGCGCGAGCACCAGCGAATCGGCTTCCATAGTCTCGAATTCGCCGGTCGGCTGCGGCACGCCATGTTCGTCCAACTCCATTCTTTCAACGGTCAGACTGCCTACTTCAGCCTGTTTGATTGTGGACAGCCATTTGATCATTACGCCTTCTTGCAGCGCTTCTTCCACTTCGAAATCATGCGCGGGCATTTTTTCGCGGGTGCGGCGATAGACGATGATGGCTTCTGTCGCTCCAAGACGCTTTGCGGTGCGCGCCACGTCGATCGCGGTGTTGCCGCCGCCATATACCACCACGCGGCGACCCAGCATCGGTTTTTCCTCGCCTTCCATCGAACGCAGCACTGAGACGGCATCGACGATGTGCGCCGCGTCCCCCGACGGGATATAGGTGCGTTTGGCGATATGCGCACCGACCGCTAAAAATGCTGCATCGAAACCGCCGTTTTTCATGCTGAGTTCGATATTTTCGATGCGGGTATTCAGTTTTAGCGTCACGCCTAAATCAAGTATGCGCTGAACTTCGGCGTCCAGTACCTCGCGCGGCAGCCTATATTTCGGAATGCCGAAACGCATCATGCCGCCCGCCAGCGGCCCGGCTTCGTGGATTTCCACACGATGCCCTATGCGCGCCAGATGGTAGGCCGCTGAAAGGCCCGAAGGCCCGGCGCCGACAACCAGCACGCGTTTTCCTGTCGCGGGCAGAGGGGCGTCAAATTTCCAGCCCTGCTTGATTGCTTCGTCACCCAAAAAGCGTTCCACAGAATTGATGCCGACCGAACTGTCGAGCTGGCCGCGATTGCACGCATTCTCGCAAGGGTGGTAGCAGACGCGTCCCATGACGGCCGGTAGCGGATTGTTCTGCACCAGCACGCGCCAGGCCTGTTCGTAGTCGCCTGATTCCGCGTGGAACAGCCAGCCCTGAATATTTTCGCCCGCAGGACACGCGTTGTTGCACGGCGGCAGGCGGCTAAGATAGACGGGGCGCTCGGTGCGCCAGGTGCCGGTCAGGTTGGCAAGCGACGTGCCGGGCTTTAAAGTGATCGCAAAAGGTCGGTTGGACATGTTAATTTCCTCCTTCTTCGAGCAAGCCGTATTTACGGATGTTGCGGTCGGCGATCGCCTGAATGCGTGCCACCGTTTCAGGATGCGGCGTCTTACCGAACAGATGCGCAAAGCGTTTTTGCGGCTTCAGATAGTCTTCAACTGCCACCTGATGGCGGATTTTCGATACGCCCGTGACCTCACCATATTCGGCCTCAAACACCGGGAACATGCCGCACTCTTTAGCCAGTCGCGCGATGCGGATGGTGTCGGAAGAGGCGGTTCCCCAGCCTAAAGGACAGGGCACGGACAGGTGAATGTAGCGCGCGCCGCGTATGGTCATGGCGCGTCGCACCTTGTATTCCAGATCGCGCAGGTCAGCCACGGTCGCTGTGGCGACATAGGGAATGCCGTGCGCCATCGCGATTTCCGGCAGATTTTTGCCTTGTCCGAAGGGGTTGCCGGGTTCTGCGCCTACCGGCATGGTGGTGGCGGTGCGGGCGGCAGGTGGCGTCGCGCTCGATCTTTGCACGCCTGTATTCATATAGGCTTCGTTGTCGTAGCAGATATACAGCACATCGTCGTTGCGCTCGAACATCCCGGACAGGCAGCCAAAACCGATGTCCGTCGTGCTGCCATCGCCACCTTGCGCCACCACGCGCACCTCAGTACGCCCCTTTACTTTCATTGCTGCGGCGACCCCGGTTGCAACCGCCGGCGCATTGCCGAACAGCGAATGGATCCACGGCACCTGCCATGAGGATTCAGGGTAGGGCGTTGAGAAAACCTCCAGACAGCCGGTGGCATTCACGGCAATGAGTTGATTGTTACTGCCGGCCATCGCAGCATCGATCGCATAGCGTGCGCCGAGCGCTTCGCCGCACCCTTGACAAGCGCGGTGACCGGAGTTGATTGAATTACTGCGCAACTCGCCGCCCTGCACGCTGCGCTCGGCATCGGAGAGCAGACGATTGCCCACGGTGTAAGTGCCGGTCTGATAGAACTTTACTGGTTGAAATCCCATGCTGATCTCCTTAACCGAACTTTGCTGAAACGAGGCCTTTGTCGTGCAGGATGTTCTCGGCGACAGGGCCTGAACGGCGGGTTTGTTTCTCCCGCGCCAGCTGTTTGTTAACCGCATCCCAGTCCAGATCGAGGAACGTGACAGGTGGCAGCGTTTCGGTTTCGGCCTCCCTGAACAGTTTATGCAGCGAGGCTTTTGTGATCGGCCGACCGCCCAGTCCCGCGATCGCGGTAAAGCCTTTAAGGCCGGTGCCTGTCACCGCCATACGCACATCGGTTGCAACGATGCCGCCCATGCCGACTGCCAGACTTTTTTCGAGCACGACGAAACGGCGGCAGTTGAGCAGTGCCGACTTGACCTGTTCGAGTGGGAAGGGGCGGTAACTGATGATGCCCAGCACGCCGATTTTATGGCCTTCTGCACGCATCTCATCCACCGTGTCTTTAATAGTGCCCAGCACCGAGCCCATGGCGATGATGATGGTGTCAGCGTCCTCTGTGCAATAGGTACGGATCAGCCCGCCGCTGTCCCGGCCGAATTGCTCCTTGAATTCGGCAGCCAGTTGCGGAATACGCTCGATGGCCTGCATCTGTTTGGCGTGCGCCAGATAGCGCACTTCCATGAAGGCTTCGGGGCCGACCATCGCGCCGATGGATACCGGTTCGGCAGGGTCGAGTGCCTGACGCGGCTCAAACGGCGGCAAATAAGCATCTACCTGGGCTTGTTCCGGAATATCCACGCGCTCGAAGGCATGGGTCAGGATGAAACCGTCCATGCACACCATTATCGGCATGGAGAGTTCTTCTGCCAGTCGAAACGCCTGTATGTGCAAATCGACCGCCTCCTGATTGGTCTCGGCGAACAGCTGCATCCAGCCCGAATCGCGCTGCGAGAGTGAGTCTGAATGGTCGTTCCAGATATTGATCGGTGCACCGATGGCACGATTGGCGACCGTCATGACGATCGGCAGGCCTAAGCCCGATGCGTTGTAGACCGCTTCGGCCATGAACAGCAAGCCTTGCGACGCGGTCGCTGTGTAGGCGCGCGCGCCAGCAGCGGAGGCGCCGATGGCGACCGACATTGCGGCAAATTCACTCTCGACGTTGATGAATTCGCAGGGTGTGAGTTCGCCTGATTTGACGTGCTCGCCCAGTGCTTCGACGATGTGCGTTTGCGGTGAAATCGGATAGGCGCAGATCACTTCAGGGCGGCATAGCGCGATGGCTTCGGCGACCGCTTTTGAACCTTCAGTTTGCTTTAGCATGTGCGCTCTCCATCATCTGTTTTACCAGCAGATAGGCTTCCGTTGCCGCAGCAATATTGCCTTCTGCAATTTTGCCTTTAAATCGTTCATTGATCGCGAGAATGACCGATTCAAGATGGATGATGCCGGAGAGGGCCGCGAATCCGGCTAAAAGGGGTACGTTAGGGATGGGGCGTCCGACATGCTTGAGGCCAAGTTCAGTGGCCGGCAAGGTGCAGAATCGTTCAGATTGCCGGTCTTTGATAAGTTCGGCGAGTCCTAACTCCTCGATGCTGTGGTGCGAGTTGAGCAGCACGTAGCCGTCTGTTTTTAATCCGGCGAACACGTCGATCTGACTGAGTAGGGTGGGATCCTGAATGATGATTGCATCGGGCTCCATGATCGGTTCACGCAAGCGAATCTCTTTATCTGAAATCCGGCAGAAAGCCACGACCGGTGCTCCGGTGCGCTCCGAGCCGAAGCTGGGAAAGGCTTGCGCGTGGCGTCCCTCTTCGAATGCCGCGACGGATAACATCTCGGCAGCGGTGACTACCCCTTGCCCGCCGCGCCCGTGAACACGAATCTGGAACATGCGACACTCCTGTGTATTGACTGGCGAAGAATTCTACGCCAGTTCAGGCAGAAAGGTTTACTTTGTACCCAGCAATTCCACATCAAAGACCAGCGTTGCATTGGCAGGAATCACGCCACCCGCGCCGCGCGCACCGTAGCCCATGTCGGACGGGATGGTCAATGTACGCTGACCGCCGACCTTCATACCTGCAACGCCGACATCCCAGCCCTTGATAACGTGACCTGCGCCGAGCGGAAACTCGAACGGTTGGCCGCGATTGCGTGAGCTGTCGAACTTTTTGCCTTTATGGTCGGCAGCGGCTTCGTCATACAGCCAGCCTGTGTAGTGCACGGATACGTTTTGTCCGGCAACAGCTTCAGCGCCTTCGCCCAGTTTGATGTCGTTCTTGATCAGTTCACTCATGTTGCTCTTCTCCATTTTAGGTGCGGGGGGTGCGGCTTGTTCAGAGCACGCGGTTGTTGAAAAGGCAGCCGCCAAAAGCAGGGCAATAGCCAGCTTGGAAATCATTTTCATTATTTATCTCGAAGTAATCTTACAAAAATTGAAGTTTATCGCAGGCCGAGCAACTCGACATCGAACACCAGCGTCGCGTTTGCAGGAATAACACCGCCTGCACCTCTGCGTCCGTAACCCATTTCCGGTGGAATGGTCAGTGTGCGGCTGCCGCCCACCTTCATACCTTGTACGCCGGCATCCCATCCGGAAATAACACGGCCCATGCCCAGAGGGAATTCGAACGGGTCGTTGCGGTCGCGAGAGCTGTCGAATTTTACGCCCTTGTTTTCAGGAGATTTTTTATCAAACAGCCAGCCCGTGTAATGTACGGTCACCGTTTGTCCCGCCTGCGCCTCTGCGCCTTCACCAATTGCGGTATCCACGATTTCAGTTCTGATCACCTTGAGCAGTTTTACTTCGAACACCAGCGTTGCATTCGGTGGAATATCGTCGCCCGCGCCTTGTGCGCCATAGCCCATTTCAGGCGGAATCAGCAGCGTGCGTGTTCCACCTTCCTTCATGCCCGCAACACCCTCGTCCCAGCCTTGAATGACGCGCCCGGCACCTAGCGGGAAGTCGAACGGGTCGTTACGGTCGAGCGAACTGTCGAACTTGCTGCCCTTATTGTCCGGTGCGGCATCGTCATACAGCCAGCCGGTGTAATGCACGATGACGGTTTGTCCTGCTTGAGCCTCTGCGCCTTCGCCCAAGCTTGTGTCGATTTTGATAAGGGTATTCACGTTGGATGTTTCCTTTGTGGTTGATTATTAAAGAGTGCCACAAGCCCGTCCTGAGTTCGACAGAGGGCGTAGCGCATTACACCCGTTATTAGTTTTTTCAAGTTTAGGCTTGTCCCAAGCCAATCAGCGTTGGAGTTAGCAACCGTCTCCCGTGTATCACCGCGACAATCAACACTTGTTCGGTAGTTACCTGGTAAATAAGACGATAGCTATAAACAAAACGCTCGCGGAATTCTGACGCGCCTATTTCCGGGACAATCGCACCAATATACGGAAATTTCCCAAGGCTTTGCGCGGTAGCCAATAGCTTTTGCACTACTGCCGAAGCATAAAATGGCGAATCTTTCGCGATATACGCAGCGATGGCATCAACATCATCCAGCGCCTCTGGCGACCAACTTACTCGCTTATCCATTTTGCCATGCGCTGCTCTGCCATTTGTTGTGAGATTGCACCGTCAGTTTCTGCCCGGGCTACACCGTTCTTGATTTTCTCAATCACGTAAAGGTGATATTGAATATCCTCCAGCGAGCAATCCTCTGGTAAATTCTGAAGCATAGTAGCAACCTGTTGTTTTGCGATCTGCATCATTCACCTCATGACTGTTTTGAAGGTATTGCATCTTACACAAATACTGCGCACTACTTGGCTGTTGAGCCATAAGGTAGTGGCTGTATAAATGGCAGATTTAAATCTTCAAGCTCCTTTTTAAGCGATAGGAATTGAGCTTCTTGTTCTGTCCCTGCTACTTCCTTAATGGCGTTACTTAAACTTATCATCCACAAATGTGTGTAAGCTTTGTCGCCAGCGCTAATATGCTTGCGCACCTCATTGATTAAACTCAAATAATTCATGATTTATCCTCAGTTAACGAAAACGCCATAATGTCGTCACGACTTCATAAAATCAACATGTGGTTAGCTGAGATAACAAACCAATCAGCTGATAACAAAGCCGGGGCGACAGCAAACCCAGCGATTTTCGCTAAGCTACTTTAATTCAGCGAGACTCTTCAACCCGCCTTTGCTGCGGTAAGCAGCATAATCGCGTCTTACTGAATTTCGACAGCTAACGATGATTTCGCCAGCTTGCCTCATAAGCAATTTGTTTTCGTACCCGGAAACCTGCGCAATTTCTCGCTCCCTATCAATTGCTTGATAGGCGTTTGAGGTTTGGTGATTGCACCAAACAATTTTTGATGAAAGATTGTCAAGCTCTTTCCGACTTTGTTCAGCAATCATTTCACGCCCAAGACGATACCGTTCGTCTCGTTCTTGTTTTTGCATCTGAGGTAAGCGGTTCCGAGCATCTGGGACTAACCCGTTTGGGTCGTTGTTCTCATATTTCTCAATGAATTCAACTAGTTTGTCGGTTGTATCGGCGCGTGCATGGATATCGAGATATTCTTGATGTTCAAGCTGAGATTTGAGGCTTGCCAGCTTGGTGATATATCCATCTGGATCATTATCAGCGTAACGAGTTTCAAATTCGCTGATAAGTGCAAGCGATTTTGCAGCCCAATATGCGCGCAAATATTCATCTCTAGCTTCTTTCAGGTCTTTATCAGCTTTAGCTAGAACACGCGCCTCTCGGCGCTTTTCCACCATAGCTTTAAAACTTTCTAGCGTAGCGTAATCTATCTCTTGTAATTTTTTAACTGTGTCTTTTATGTACGAAACGTATTGGTCATTAGTGTGGAAATCATTTTTATTGAGTTCTTGGGGGTAAATTTTTCGGTCGAGCAGGTCTGCAATAAATGAACTTTGACTTTGGCACATGTATGTTTCCTCCCCAGGGGGAATTAAAATCAACCCCGGTTTTTTGGACCAACCAGGGCATATGAGCGCTGAATCTTCAAGTTGATACCGTGCCTTTTCAATAAAAATCCAATCTTTATTGATATACCAATCTTGAGCAAAGGCAGAAAAGTTTAGGAAGAAAAATCCAAAAACGAGATACGCCATCCGCAATTTACTCATACACACCTTTCCATTAGCTCGCTGATTGCGTTAGGCCGATAGGCCATAACCCTGCGTACACGTCTCTTCAAACCACTGCCAGCGTTCTTGGTGCAGGAGCGCCGTAAAGCATACCTTCGATACTGATATCTTCATCAACATCCGGCCAGTGGATGCCAATACCATCACCGATGAATTCCCAATGATTACGCTGTACGGGCGTAGCTTCGCTCAAGCGCCATGACCATGCCAGTGGCACGCTGACCGTTCTGCCGTCCATCAGGTAAGCTGTAATTTCTGCATCCGTAATTCGCAGGTCGGCAATTCTGGGTTCAACCATTAACACTACAGTGTTCATTCCAAGCCTCCAGTATTTTGATGCGATTGTCCTTGAGTATCTGCCTGACTGAATTGAGTTCCACAGCGTTAAAACCGTGGTTGCTCGCTAATGCAATGGGTTCCATCCAGTATTTGCATACTTTGCGTTCACGCTGAATATGAATATGTTTAGGCTCACCGCAATCAAAGCTGAAGAAGAACAGCCGATAAGGACCAGAAATTTCTCGTATTGTCGGCATGTCTTATTCCTTATCTCGAACTCAATGCTTTGCAACATGATGACTCATTTCGGTCACTTTGTAATCAGCGGCGATTCTTCTACGTTAGTAGCTCAGTACCGGTGCCAGCCAGCGTTCGGCGGTTTCGATGTCCCAGCCTTTGCGCTCGGCGTAACTTGCCACCTGATCGCGGTCGATTTTTCCGGTCGCGAAGTATTTTGCTTCCGGGTGCGAGAAATAGAAGCCCGATACAGCGGCAGTAGGCAGCATCGCAAAACTGTCGGTGATGGTGATGCCGGCGCGATTCGGCGCATCAAGCATTGCAAACAGCGGGCCCTTTTCGCTGTGTTCCGGACAGGCAGGATAACCCGGTGCCGGACGAATGCCGCGATAGGCTTCGTTAATCAGCGCGTCGTTATCCAGGCCTTCGTCGCTCGCATAGCCCCAGAACTCGCGGCGCACGCGTGCGTGCAGCAATTCGGCGAAGGCTTCGGCCAGACGATCGGCCAGCGCTTTCAACATAATCGCATTGTAGTCGTCATTTTGCGCTTCAAACTCGGCCACACGCGCATCGATGCCGATGCCGGTCGTCACCGCGAATCCGCCGATGTAATCCGCCACGCCCTTAGGCGCAATATAATCGGCCAGACAATAGTTCGGTATGGATTCCGGCTTCTTGGTTTGCTGGCGCAGATTGTGCCAGGTCATTGCCAATTCAGAACGGGATTCGTCGGTATAGATTTCGATGTCGTCGCTGCCGACCGTATTGGCCGGAAACAGGCCGTACACCGCATTGGCGGTGAGCCATTTCTCATTGACGATCTGCTTTAACATCGCCTGTGCATCGGCGAACAGTTTGCGAGATTCCTCACCAACTACCTCATCCTGCAAAATCTTCGGATAGCGTCCGGCCAGCTCCCACGCCTGAAAGAATGGCGTCCAGTCGATGTATTCAGCAATCTCGGACAAGCTGTAGTCGCGCAGTTCTTTCACGCCGGTAAACTGCGGTTTGGGCGGCGTATAGGCATTCCAGTCGGTTTTCATGCCGTGTGCACGCGCCGCTTCAAGTGTAACGTAGACGGCTTTCGACTGGCGGGCTTCATGCGTTTCGCGCGCCTCAATGTAGTCGGCTTTGATCGATGCGACATAGTCGTCACGTAAAGTGTCGGAGAGCAAATTGCTGCATACGCCGACCGCACGCGAGGCGTCGGTGACATAGATGACCGTGCCGGAAGGATAGTTGGGCTCAATTTTCACCGCCGTATGTACGCGCGAAGTTGTCGCGCCGCCGATCAGCAGCGGAATCTTGAAGCCCTGGCGTTCCATTTCTTTTGCGACATGCGCCATTTCTTCCAGCGAGGGCGTAATCAATCCGGACAGGCCGATGATGTCGACCTTGTGTTCGCGTGCGGCGTCCAGAATCTGCTGGCACGGCACCATCACGCCCATGTTCACCACCTCGAAGTTGTTGCACTGCAACACCACGGTGACGATGTTCTTGCCGATGTCGTGCACGTCGCCTTTGACCGTCGCCATCAGGATTTTACCCTTGGTACTGGTGTCGCCCGAACGCAGTTTTTCCGCTTCGATGTAGGGGATCAGGTGTGCGACCGCCTGTTTCATCACGCGGGCGGATTTCACCACCTGCGGCAAAAACATCTTGCCCGCGCCGAACAGATCGCCCACCACGTTCATGCCGCTCATCAGCGAATCTTCGATGACTTCGACCGGGAAACGCGCTGCCAGACGCGCCTCTTCAGTATCTTCCACGATGAAGGTCGTGATGCCGCGCACCAGTGCGTGGGTTAAACGCTCCTGCACCGTGCCTTTACGCCATTCGAGATCCTCGATGATTTCCTTGCCGCCGCCTTTGACGCTCTCGGCGATTTTGACCAGCTTTTCGCCGGCATCCGGATGGCGGTTGAGCACCACGTCTTCCACCGCATCGCGCAACTCGCGCGGGATTTCTTCGTATACGCCCAATTGACCGGCGTTGACGATACCCATATTCATGCCCGCTTGAATCGCGTGGTACAAAAATACGGTGTGTATGGCTTCACGCACCGGCTCGTTGCCGCGGAACGAGAATGACACGTTGGATACGCCGCCGGAAATTTTGGCGTAGGGCAGATTGGCCCTGATCCACTTGCAGGCCTCGATGAAATCCACCGCGTAGTTATTGTGCTCCTCGATGCCGGTCGCAATCGCGAAGATGTTCGGGTCGAAGATGATGTCCTCAGGCGGGAAGCCGACCTTGTTCACCAGAATGTCATAGCTGCGTTTGCAGATTTCGATTTTGCGAGCATAGGTGTCGGCTTGACCGTCCTCATCGAACGCCATTACGACCGCTGCCGCGCCATATTTTCGAACCAGCGTCGCATACTTGATGAAGTTCTCTTCGCCTTCTTTGAGCGAAATCGAATTCACGATGGACTTGCCCTGCACGCATTTGAGGCCCGCCTCGATGATGCTCCACTTGGAGGAATCGATCATCAACGGTACTTTGGAGATATCGGGTTCGGAGGCGATCAGATTGAGGAAGCGCACCATCGCGGCTTCGCCGTCCAGCATCGCCTCGTCCATATTGACGTCGATCACCTGAGCGCCGGTTTCCACTTGCTGCTTGGCAACCTCCAGCGCTTCGTCGTACTTGCCTTCCAGTATTAGTCGCTTGAATTTGGCAGAACCTGTGACGTTGGCGCGCTCGCCGACATTGACGAACAGCGAGCTGTCGCTGATGTTGAACGGCTCCAGACCCGAGAGGCGGCATTCGACCGGATTTTCTGGGATTTTGCGCGGCGGGATATTTGCGACTGTCTCGGCGATGGCCTTGATGAAGGCGGGGGACGTGCCGCAGCAGCCGCCGATGATGTTCAGAAAACCGCTCTCAGCCCACTCTTTGATGTGGCCCGCCATATTTTCCGGCGTGTCGTCATATCCTGTTTCGGCCAGCGGATTGGGCAGACCAGCGTTGGGGTGAGCCGAAACGTAACAGTTTGCCACGCGCGATAATTCAGCGACGTACTGGCGTAATTCTTCCGCGCCCAGCGCGCAGTTGAGGCCGATCGACAAAGGCTGCGCATGAGCGAGCGAATTGTAAAACGCTTCGGTCACCTGTCCTGTCAGCGTGCGCCCCGACGCATCGGTGATGGTGCCCGAGATCATGATGGGTAGGCGCGTGCCGCGCTCGGTGAACACCGATTGCACGGCGAAGATCGCGGCTTTTGCGTTGAGCGTGTCGAAAATGGTTTCGATCAGAATGGTATCGGCGCCGCCGTCCATCAGTCCGCGCGTCGCGTCCGAATAGTCAGCCACCAACTGGTCGAAGCTGATGTTGCGTGCCGCAGGATCGTTCACATCCGGCGAAATGGTCGCGGTCTTGTCGGTAGGGCCTAATACGCCTGCGACAAAGCGCGGCTTGTCAGGTGTGGAATAGGCATCGCACGCCTCGCGTGCCAGGCGTGCGCCGGCGACATTCAGCTCGTAGTTGAGTTCTGCCATGCCGTACGCTTTGAGCGTCGTCGCGTTCGCCCCGAAGGTATTGGTCTCGACGATGTCCGCACCCGCTGCCAGATATTCGCTGTGTATCGCACGGATTACCTCCGGTTTTGTCAGCACCAGCAGGTCGTTATTGCCTTTGAGATCCTGCGGCCACTGAGAAAAACGCTCGCCCCGATAATCCGCCTCGGTCAGTTTGTAGCGCTGGATCATAGTGCCCATCGCGCCATCCAGAATCAGGATGCGTTGCTGGATGATGTCTTCAATCAGGTGTCGGGTCATAGCAGGTAGCTTGCGAAAATGAGTCGGACATTTTACCACGCCGCGTGCGATGCGGTAAGCCGTTGGATTTACTTCTTAATTTGGATAGGGTTATTTATTTGTGACG
>JBAXJT010000033.1:0-30160 GCA_037137715.1 Nitrosomonadales bacterium | reverse complement strand
AGCTCACCACCTAAATTCACTTACAAAAGTTGCACTTCAGAGTTGAATCCGCCAGATCAATAAACAGCAGCGCCCCCTGTTTACCCGTGCGTGCAACGGACAACAGTGCCTGCTGAAGCCTATCCTGCAACAGCCTGCGATTGGGTAGGCCTGTGAGCGAATCATAAAAGGCCAGATTCCTGATTTTCTCTTCCGCGCCCTTAATCTGGGTGATATCGGAAAAAGCCGCGACATAATTGGTGACCTGCCCCTGCAGACCCCGCACCGCCGTGATGGTCAGATGTTGGGGATAAATCTCTCCGTTCTTGCGGCAATTCCAGATTTCCCCGCCCCACGTGCCGGCCTCGTCGATGCTCTGCCACATTGCATCGTAAAACGACGCATCATGCCGGCCTGAGCTCAGAATACGCGGCTTTTTGCCAACCACATCATCCGATGTATAACCGGTAATCGTTGTAAAAGCACTGTTCGCCCTGATGATCACGCGGTCTGCGTCGGTGACCAGCATACCCTCCTGCAACTCAAAAGCGGTCGCCGCTATGCCCAGCTCCACTTCCACCTTTTTGCGCCCGGTAATATCGGCCGCATAGACCACGACCGAACTGACCTTGTTATCATTATCGAAGATGGGGTAGTAATTCAGCGAAAAATGGCGACCATCGCGCACATCTTCCGTGTGCGCTTCCAAGCCCGTCTGAAATACTTCCAGAAGGTTTTCACGCCTGCCGGCTGAGACTTCCGGCGGGAAAAAATCAAAGGCGCTCTTGCCTATCATCGCCTGCGGTTCCTGCCCGACGCGGTGAGCAGCCATGTCGTTGATAGCCAGAATAATGCCGTTCGCATCCACATGAAAGATGCTCTCGGATGTCGAATTAAGAATGGCTTCGAGCTGCTCTTTGCTTTGTTTAAGAGCCGCCGCGCTTCGCCGTTCGAGTTTATAGGAGCGTATCCACCCCCAGCCCAACAAAATTGTGACTAAAGCTGCAAGCGCGCCTGTCCATACCCAGATTCGATAGGTTTCATACCAGGTTTGGAACAGAATTCGACTCTCAGGCGGCAGTCCGGAAGGGTTAATGCCGTAGCGATGCAACTGCCGTGAGTCAAACTTAAATTCACTGGGTGCAACCGTCGTCACCGGAATCAGATCTGGATTTTCTCCACTCAACACCCGCTGAAGTATGTCGGCCAGAGCGCGCCCTTGCGCTTCTCCGCTGGTCAGACGACCGCCGACAATGCCGTACCCCATATAGAAATCGTAAGTACCATAAACCGGCACAGGGGACGCTTGTGACACCATCGCGGCCAGATCAGGATAGCTGATATAGATGCCAAGACTATCTCTGGCGTAGGGCATCAAAAGCACCAGCGTGTCTTTATCAAGCTTTGGCAGTCGTTCACGCAACTGTTCCAGCGATAACTTATTCCAGAATTCGAAGTTGATGCGCCCCTTATAAGGCACGAGCATCGGCTCCATTTCCTTACGAATCGCCTCTCCGGTCGTGGTGGCATCGATAATCACGACGATACGCCGCACGCCCGGATGCAGTCGCTGCATGACACCGACCGTCTGCCCCGCCTCAAATGTCTCGGCGACGCCAGTGAACCCGTGCAACCCTGACAGCATGTCCGGATGAAAAAAATTTACCCCTGTAAAGATGACCGGGACGCCCGCGAAAACAGGATCATCCCGATACTGACGAAGAAAGTTGAATGCGTCGTTGTCAGTCACGAGGATGCTGGAAAACCGGGTGCGCCGGTACTTGTATTCGAACAACTGGCGCAGGTTTTTAAAATGAACTTCGTCGTTCAGCCGCTTGGTGTCCATGTACTCGACGTGCAATTCGACGGGAAGCGCACTCTTTTCGAGAACGTCCCGCACCCCTTTTGTTTCGTCGTCAGTCCAGTTTAAACCGTGGTGATACGAATTTAACAGCAACACGTGCGGCTTTTCCTGCCCCCAGGACGGCGACATCAACCCCGCAAACAAGAGGGAAATTAACAGGCAATAACGAAGAAAGTGCATGACGCTATGCAGGTCCCATGATTAATTATCGATCCGCGAGGCGCGGGCTAATTGCTCCCGCTCAGTCGTCTTCAAGGCCACCTTGTCACGCAGGTAAAACGGCTGCGCGGCTGCCGCATCTGCACCGAGTCCTGCGGCAAACTGCCCGGCACCCAGCTTTGCGATCGCCGCGGCTTGCGGAATGGCGGCCCCATCCACACCGTTCAATTGCCCTGCATAGCGCGCCTGCAATGCATCCGTAAACGCGGCAAATCCGCTGCCCGCGCCAAACCAGTCCGCACCGTCAACGGATGGCGCCACGTCAGGCTTACACAGACAGGGCTCAAAAACGGCCATCCATTTGCCCTCCTGCTTTTGATAAGCGGCACAATAAATCTCGCCCATACGCGCATCCAGCGCCGCAATCACGCGATCCCGGCCCGATGCTTCGGCCAGCGCCAGCAGGGTACAGATACCGGATACCGGCAAATCAGCCCCCAGCGCGAGGCCTTGGGTTGCACCGCACGCGATGCGCACGCCGGTAAACGAACCGGGGCCAGAGCCGTAGGCGATACCGTCCAAATCCTGCATACGAACGCCTGACTCCTGAAGTAACGCACTTACCATCCCGATCAGTAATTCGGAATGCTTCTGCCCGACGAGTTCGCAATGCTGAATCACCGCACCCTCTTGCCAGAGCGCCACCGAACAATATTCGGTGGATGTATCTAAAGCCAGTATTTTCATTTAAACAATCAGGTTAAATTGACAAAAGCAATCTCACGCGGAGGCGCGGAGAACGCGGATAACCAGCCACTTGGCAACCGTTTTCTGATTGCTTAGTGGAATGGCTAGTTGTTTCATCAGCAAATCGAATCAAAAACCAGAACGACTGCTAGCAAGCAAAACGACGGTTAGAAACTAAAACGACATATTCTAATAAATGACTTTTTTCTCAAGTTTGGCTTTGCTTTTCTCCGCGCCTCCGCGTGAGTAAGTATTTGAATTACCTTACTTATCCGAAATCAGCAAGACAACCGCCTGTGCGGCAATGCCTTCACCGCGCCCGGTATAACCCAGCTTCTCGGTGGTGGTGGCCTTCACGTTCACGGCACTCTTCTCAATGCGCAGATCCGCTGCGATGTGTTCAACCATCTTAAAAATATGCGGCGCCATCTTAGGGCTTTGCGCGATGATGGTCGCATCCACATTGCCGACGCGGAATCCCGCACCGCGCACCAGATGCAGCGTTTCACGCAGCAGGATGCGGCTGTCGATATTTTTGAATTTGGCATCGGTATCGGAAAAATGCCGGCCGATATCCCCCAAGGCTGCGGCGCCCAGCAGCGCATCGCAAATCGCATGCAATAAGACATCCGCATCCGAATGGCCTAGCAAGCCTTTTTCATACGGAATGGTGACACCGCCGATGATGAGCGCCCGCCCCTCAACCAGCTGATGCACATCGAACCCCTGACCTATCCTCATTTTTTCTCTCCAAGCAACAATTCGGCCATCCTCAAATCCTGCGGATAGGTCACTTTAAAATTCGTTGAGTCGCCCGCAACCAGCTTAGGATGCAACCCCAACGCCTCAATGGCTGACGCCTCATCGGTCACTATTTTACATTGCTGCAAGGC
This sequence comes from Nitrosomonadales bacterium, assembly GCA_037137715.1. Lineage (GTDB taxonomy): Bacteria > Pseudomonadota > Gammaproteobacteria > Burkholderiales > Gallionellaceae > Gallionella. Next base: position 26,518 of record JBAXJT010000033.1, on the reverse strand, counting down.
TTGCGCCAGCAGACCTGCGCGGAACATCTGCGGCGTCTGCGCCTGCCACAACTGCTCGCGGTTTTCAGTTTGCTGTATACGCCCGTCAGCACTCGCGCGCTTTAACGTATCCGCAACGGGCACCGCCAGAATTCCGCCTATCGGATCGTCCTTTAATTCATTGATCAACTTGGTCAGATGCGCATTCGCAAGACAGGGACGCGCCGCATCGTGCACCAAAACCCAGTCATCCGGCTCAAGTTCAGACGCGAGAAGTCCGTTCAACACGGTATCCGCACGGGTTTCGCCGCCGCAGTATAAAGGCTGAAGCTTATCGCCAAACCGGCTCCAGTCAAAGGTATCAAACAGCGAGTCATGGACAGACAACACTACAAACACGGTCGTGATTTCCGCGCAGGCACACAGCGTTGCGATCGCGTGATAAATCATCGGATGACCTGCCAGCGGCAGATATTGCTTGGGTAACTCATGTCCCATGCGAGCACCAAAACCAGCTGCAGGGACCAGGGCGTAAAATTGTGTCATAAACGTCATCAAGGCAGTTGAGGCACAGGAAAATGACTTAACCATGCGAGGGGCCTATTCTAACCGACAACACAATAAACGGCCTGCCACATCTGCGACATAGCAGCACTTGCCCTGCCAGCTCCTAAGCGCATCAGATTGACGCATTCACGCAAGGGATTTATGCCGTGTGTGTCGGCAGCCACAAAGTCACTTGCGTACCCTGAGCGGGTTGCGACGAAACTTCCAGACTGCCGCCCAGCAGCAAAAGAATCTCCTTGACGATTGCCACGCCCAATCCGGTGCCGGCAATATTTCCTGAGGCGTCTGCCCGCCAGAAGCGATCACCATAATGCTGGATTTGTGCTGGCGTCATGCCGATACCCTGATCGCTGACCGTGATGCCAACCCTACCCGGAACGGTGCTAATGGCCAGGCGAATTTTCCCACCTTCCGGTGAATATTTGATTGAGTTACTGACAATGTTTATCAATGCCTGCCGCAGTTTAGCGATATCAGTCAGGACGAAGATACCACCCGGCGGCAGATCAAGCATGATTTTCCATCGTTCGTCAGCGACCGCCATATTCGTCACCGTATCCTGCACGAGCTCGGCGATATCGACAGAAATAATGGTCAAATCCTGTCCGCGACGCGCATCGATTCTGGACAGATCCAGCAACCCGTCGATAATCTCGACTAGCCATAACGATTGACGGTGTATGGTTTCCAGCAGATCGCGCTGGGTGGGCGCATCCAGTTCGAGCTCCAACAATATCTCGCTCCCGCCAAGAATGCTGGACATGGGCGTACGCAATTCGTGCGCTGCATGGGAGAGGAATTCGCTCTTCATCCTGTCGACTTCGGTTTCATAGGTGACATCGCGAAAATGTAATATCTTCGAAACAGGGACGTTATTGTTGGTCCGCACACTCACTTGAAGTGTGCGGCCGGCGGGAACGATCAGTTCGATTAATTCACGCTGGGGTTTGTTGCTGACGTCCGCGGCGTTAAGGAAAATCAAATCATCCAGACTGCGGAAGGTATGGGACGAGATGCAAATGGCGGCCATTTTTTCGGTAAACTGATTCTCATCAAGTCCGATAATCTCATTGAAGCTCAATCCGGTCATTTCGGTAAAGGCCGGGCTGACATACTTGACACGCTGAGTATCATCGAATGATACGAAACCATCCGGCGATAGGGCAAAGATGTTGTTCAATTGCTCCATTCGCTCTGTCAGCGCAAACTCGCTCCGCTTCCTGTCTGTAATATCGTAGTTGACCCCAATCATCCGCAAAGCGTCACCTTCGGCGTTGCGTAACACCATGGCAGCGGCCTTGAGGTAGCGCACCTCCCCCGTAGGCCAGACTACCCGAAATTCGGTATCAAATGCATGCTCACCACTCAAGGCGTCGTTAATCTCCCTGTCCCCGCGCACACTGTCATCCGGATGCAGACCTTGTTGCCATGCCTGGTAGGCTCCGCTAAAATTCTCTTCACACACACCGTACAGTGCGTACATCCACTTATCCCAAACCAGGCGGTTTTCTTTGACGTCATAATCCCACACACCAATATGGGCGGAATCTGCAGCGAGCGTGTGACGCTGGCTGATCTCGCTGATTTTTGATGTGAGTCCTGCGGCTATCTTGGCCGCATTGGCTCTTGTGTTGACGATCGATAACATCAGGCCGAACAAAAGACCACTGATTGCAAGCCCCGTGATCAGGGTGACCCAGGCGAGGGTGTAATCGAACGACAAGGCCGTAGCAATCGCGTCAAATTGCAGCACCCACTGCGTATGCTGATCAAATTGGATGACGCGGCGCAGATGGAGCGCCGAATTAAACTTTGCTGTGTTGGATGGGGTACTGTCAAACAGTAGGTTGGCTGGCGACTGGGATTTCCCATCGTAAATGTGCAAATCAATAGCACGCCCCTCTCTGTCTGATAAGTCAGAAAGTGTGTTAGTCATCAGATCATTCATGCGAAACGGGCTGTAAACCCAGCCTATCAGTGCCTCCCGTCGCTGCTCTAGTGCGTTAGGAATTTCGCCCCTGCGATAGACAGGAAAATACATCAGTACACCGGCCTGAATTTCCTTTGCTGTTTCTTGCAGCAGCGTCACCTTGCTCGACAGTGCTGCCTCGCCGCTATCTCTGGCGTGTTCCATGGCGGTGCGACGCACAGGTTCGGAGAACATATCAAAACCAAAGGCGCGCAAGTTGCGATCTCGAAAAGGCTCTAGATAGATGATCGAAGTCGTGATAGCGCGTTCACCGACTGGGCGTACGGTATAGTCGGGAAATCCTTCGCCGCGAACTCGAGCAAGGTGAGCGGCAAGCCGACCCTGTGGAATCAGTTGGGAATATCCTATGCCCTGCACCCCCGGAACATTCTGGTCAGCGTGCAAGGTACTCACATAAGCACGCCATTCGTCACGACTGACGGCGTCTTTCGCGGCAAACAGGGCTGAGCCACCGCGAAGTATCATGGCATAGGTGTTGAGCCGATCCTGGATTTTAAGCGTAGCCTGGTCGCAGGAAAATGTCAGTTGCTTAAAGACGGCTTGCTCGATGCCGTGCTTGACATAGAAGCTAGCACATAGCGTAACGAGGATCCCACAGCCAAACAAAATCCAAGCCGCCAGCAGTCTTTTTTTTAGCTCATACATCCGTTTTGGCCTTCCGGGTTGAAAATTTTCCCAACGACATTCGCCTGTTTGATGATGTTGAACGAACTGAATGTTCCCAAGTACAAATGCTGCTGCGTCCGCCGCGTTGTCGTGACCCTGCTGGTGGAATAATTACCCCAGCACCGCGACCATTGCATCACAGGTGCGTTCCACATCAGCCTTGGTCAATGAATAATACATCGGCAGCGAGACGATCTGACGTCCGACGTGCTCGGCAATCGGAAACATGCCTTCCTTGAAACCCAACTCCCGGTACAGTGTGAACAGGTGAATCGGGGCGTAATGAAAGCCCACACCGATATTAAAGGCCTTCATGCGTTCCATAAACTGAGCCCGCGTGATGGTATCGGGCAGCACGATCTGAAACAGATGCCAGTTGGTGTTTTCAAATTCGGCAGGCGGCAATTGCGCACCAGTGCGCACCTGGAAATCCGGCCCCAACACCTTGAAATAGTGTTGCGCCAGCGCGCGACGATGCGAGGTAATGTCGTTCAAATGGGAGAATTGCCCCAGCCCGATCGCCGCTGCAATATCGGTCATATTGTACTTACCACCCAGCACGTCGACATCAATGCCGTCCCAACCGCTGCGCGTCACGCCTTGCAAGCGATATTTTTCGGCAAGCACGACCTCTTCCGGCGTATTCAATACCAGGCAACCGCCTTCGGAAGTCGTGATGTTTTTGTTGGCCTGAAAGCTGAATGAGACGAAATCACCGAATGATCCGATAGGACGTCCACGCCATGTCGAACCGATGGCTTGCGCGGCATCTTCGATCACGCGCAATTTATATTTGGCCGCAATGGCATACAAACGATCCATATCGAGCGGACGGCCTGCCAGATACACCGGAATAATTGCTTTTGTGCGCGGGGTAATCGCGGCTTCCACGAGATCAAGATCAATGTTGCGGGTCACAGGGTCGATATCGGCAAACACCGGGGTCGCGCCGACTTCGAGGATCACATTGGAGGTCGCCATCCACGATATCGGCGTGGTGATGACTTCATCCCCGGCACCGATTCCGGCGATCCGCAGCGCAATCTCCATGGTGCAGGTGCCGGAATTGAAAGTACGAACCGGACGACCGCCAAAGTAGGCTGAGAGTTGTTTTTCGAATTCGATGACCTTGGGGCCGCTGGTGATCCAGCCGGAACGCAGGGTATCGGCAACCGAGGCTATCGTCGCCTCATCAATCGTCGGTTTGGAAAAGGGAAGAAAAGTAGTCATGAGATAATATCCAAAAAAATGAAGCCCCACAAAAACATCAAAATCTTTCTGTCCACGAAAGGCATGAAATACACGAACAAAAATCAAGGAAAAACAACCTGCTCTATGTAACAAAAGCTGTCGATCAAATCTGTCTCAGGCAAGCCACACCAGCGATTAAATTCCTTATTACTTTTTCGTGATTTTCGTGTTTTTCGTATTTTTCGTGGAAAAAGTATTTGACGTTCAGGCTCGCGAAATAATGACAACACCGAGAATAATCACGCCCATGCCGATCACTTTGGCAGGGTTGAAGGACTCGTTAAATAAATACCAGGCCGCGACGGCATTCACCACATAGCCCATCGACAGCAAGGGGTAGGCGATACTGACCTGTACGCGCGACAATGCAAGGATCCAGATCACGACGCCAAACACATAGCAGACCATCGCGCCGATGATATGAGGTTCCGTCGCCAGCCGCCAGCCGATCGGCACGACGTTGGCGAGACTAAAATCGAAATAACCGATCGAATTCGTCCCTGTTTTCATCAATATCTGGGCGGCTGCATTCAGCATCACCCCCGCCATAATCATGCTGAAGCTAACCAGATTCATATTTTTTTCACCACGATATATTGGCCGTCCTGAAAGATGATTTTCATGGATAATTTTTTTCCGGCACCGGCCATTTGTTGCAATTGAGGATAAGCATACAGCGGCATGATGGCCAGCGCTTCGACTTGTGCCTCCCATACGGGCAGAAAGGCATCCAGCGTCGGAATCCAGCGCTCAGGCTCCTGCTTAATGCCAAAGTCCATTTCATCCTGAAACTGCACCAGGGTAAACGTACGCTGCAAATAAAAGGGCAAGGTCTGCTCGTAAGTCAGCACCGAATAAAACGGGATGTCGGGTTTGACCTCGGCGCGGATCGCCTCCGCGATATGTTTCGCAGAACGCTCGCCCGCCAGCGTATTGTAGCCTGACACCCCCAGTTGCACGGAGAGCAGCGTGCCTAACGATAAGACCAGCACCGCAGGCCACTTCTTATTGCGCCACAAAAGCGCCATGCCTGACAACTGGCTCAACAACAGCATTAAAGAGGCCGCCACCAACCAGGGACGGTATTCCGGATACAGGGCAATCTGTGTCGGCGTATCGGCAAAGCGGTCCACATTGAGCGCCAGCACTAAAAAGGCGATCGCGACCGGCACGATAGGCGAGACTTGCCAGAACAACACCCGCTCGCGCATCTGCACCAGACGCTGCCCCATCAACAGCACCAGTGCCGGAAACATCGGCAACAGATAAGAAGGCAGCTTGGATCCGGAGATTGAAAAGAAGCAGTAGATGAATACAGCCCAGACCAGCAAAAATCGTGCGGCATTAAACGGGCGTTCAAACGACTGATCTTTAGCTCCGAAAACAGCACGCAACACCGCATCGATCATCAGCACCGTCCAGGGCAGCATACCGGCCAGCAAAACCGGCACAAAGTAATACCACGGCTGATAGCGGCCCAAGTCTTTGGTGGTGAAGCGCGTGTAATGCTCGTAGATAAAGAAGCGACCGAAAAATTCGGGATTCGCCTTCATCACCAGATAAAACCAGGGCGCGGTAATCAGCAGAAAAACCGACAAGCCGGCTAACCAGTGCATGCGTTTTAACACCGTAAAGTCGCGCTGCACTAGGCAATAGATAAACACCGCTGTACCCGGCAAAATGATGCCCATCAAGCCTTTGGACAGGACCGCCAGCGCCATGCCGGCCCACGCCAGCAGCATCCAGTTACGCCGCTGCCTGACATCGGTCGCACTCTGCCCCAGCAGCAGGGAAAAAATCCCCAGCGTAATGAAAAACGTCACGCCCATATCGAGCGTATTGATGTGACTCATCATCACATACAACATACTGCCCGACAGCAGCACCGCCGCAAAGCCGGCCGCTTCCCGCCCGAACAACCGCGTACCTGCGAACCAGACCAGAAAGATTCCCGCAAAGCCGGTCAGCCCGGCCCACAGGCGCGATGTCCATTGATGTTCGCCAAACACGGTATAGGCGGCAGCCGTCGCCCAGTATTGCAGCGGCGGCTTTTCGAAATACTTTAAATTATTCAGCCGCGGCGTCACCCAGTCGCCGGACGCCACCATCTCGCGCGGAATCTCGGCATAGCGCCCTTCATCGGGTTTGATCAGCGTACGGTATTCAAGATTGGCAAACCAGATCACGCCGACCACCGCCACCAGCCACCACAATTTCCTACTCGCAAAAAGGCTCATCGTATTTTCCTGGCTACCAGCAACAATGACCCGCCAAGCGGGAATGAAATGCCAGTGGAGATCAACCACCGTTCCACCTTCATCACGCCGCCCAAGATCGTATTGGCCAGCTTGCCAATTTTAAATCCGGCATCCATTTGATCCGCCGCATCCGCCGATTTTTGCAACAGGCGCGATGCGAGCATGACAGGCAACAAAAGCGCCACAAAGGAGCTGGCATACTCGACTTTGAATCCCGCGCGGGTCACGCGTTCGAGCAATTCGGCGCGCGTATAGCGACGCTTATGATGAGCATAATCGTCCGTACTGCTCCACAACCAGCGATGCTGCGGCACGGTCAAGATCAGCCCGCCCCCTGTCTGACAGGCCTGATACATCTGCACCAGCGCTGCCTGATCGTCCTCGATATGCTCGAGCACATCAAAACTGCCGATCAGGTCGAACTCCTCGCAAAACGGAATCGCGCAGGCATCCATCTGAAACAAAGTGGCCGTCGGCACGCGTTGCTTGGCAAACTCCAACCCCTCGGTGAAAATGTCGCTGCCTGAGAGGGCTGCATCCGGATAAATCCGTCTTGTACCCGCCAGCACAAAACCGGTACCGCAGCCTATCTCCAGAATATTTTGACGAACCGGAAAATAGCGCGTCATGCAGTCCTGCAAAATCGCATTGCGGGCAATAAACCAGAAGTGCCCGGCCTCAACCGATGCGTAACGCTGGAAGGTATCAGGATTAAACCCGTCGTTCTGCTCGGCTAGGGCAGGCGCGAACGCCATAAAGCTGCCGCGCTCGGGCGGAACGTGCCCGCAGGCGGGGCAACGCCAGTCGTTATTGGCAAAGGGTTGTTGGCAGGCCAGACAAAATTTCATGAATTCATTCGCGGTAAAAAGCCAAAAAGGATAGCAAAGGCGGATTTTAACGCGTCCGGCACCAATGCTCCAACTTTATGCGGTGCAGGATCTGTCATCCGGCGCTAATTGCAGACGGACCTGATCTGCAAAATATTCGTCTGCCCTTGCAACACGAGTTCAATGCCCGCCTGTTTTAAGGTGCGCAGACACTGTCCTGCCGCGACCGTCTGAATCTGCTCAACCGTCCCCTGATGTTGAATGAGCTTTTTAATCGGGGGGGTTGCCTCCAGCAATTCGTACAGCCCCACCCGCCCCTTATAGCCTGAACCTTCACACTCGCGACAGCCGTGTGCAGCGTACAAAGAAAACTTCCCTTCCGTATTGAGATAATTTTTTCGCCAGTTCTGTATCACTTGCTCAGGAACCTGCGGCGTTCCGGTGCAACATTCCTCCGCCAGCGCTTTAATTTCTTCATCGGTCGCGGTGTAAATTTCCCGGCATTCCTGACAGTATCGCCGTGTCAGACGCTGCGCCAGAATGCCGACCAGCGCATCGGAAAAGTTAAACGGATCCATCCCCAGATCGAGCAGTCTCACCAGACTCTCAGCCGCACTGTTGGTGTGCAAGGTGGAAAACACCATATGTCCGGTGAGCGATGCCTGAATAGCGATTTTTGCCGTCTCTATATCGCGTATTTCACCGACCATGATGACATCAGGATCGGCGCGCAAAAAACTGCGCATGGCAGCGGCAAAGGTCCAGCCTATGTTGGCGTTGATCTGAACCTGACGCAGTCCTTCCTGAGTAATTTCAATCGGATCCTCTGCGGTCCAGATCTTGCGTTCGGGTGAATTGATAAACCCGAGCACGGAATGCAGGGTCGTCGTTTTACCCGATCCGGTCGGCCCGCAAATCAGAAAAAGCCCGTAGGGCCTTTCGACCAGTTCCTTCATACGTGTCAATACATCGGCCGGCAGCCCGATCATTTCAAGCGGGATAGGCTTCGCACCCGCCAGCACGCGCAAGACGACGTCTTCGAGCCCGTTGACCGTTGGCACGGTCGCGACGCGAAATTCGACTTTATGATCATGGCTTAGTTTAAGTTCAATCTTGCCGTCCTGCGGGCGGCGCCGCTCGGAAATATCGAGTTTCGCCATGATCTTGATTCTGGAAATGAGCGCCTTTTTAAAGGCCTGCGGAAACTCGAAATACTTGCTGATCACCCCGTCACGGCGAAACCTGACCTGCGTATTGCGCTTATCCGGGTAAGTTTCGATGTGTATGTCCGACACCCCCTGATCGTAGGCGTCCAGCATCATCTTATTGACCAGTCCCACCAGGGTATTATCCGTTTCAGCCACCAGCTCTTCGCCTGACTCCTCCCCGCCCCCATCGAAGGTCATGCCGACAGCCAGTTCATCAATTCTCTGCCGGCTGGTTTTCTCTCCGCGCAACTCATTGATAACAAAAATAATATCTTCGCGTGCCGCCAGCACAGGCACAACGGTCAGATGGGTGATGACACGTAGTTCATTGAGCGGCTCCCAGAGCAAGGGATTCTCCATCGCCACGATCAGCGAGTGATCCGTATGATAGAGCGGCAAAATGGAATACTTCGTGACGAAATTGATCGGCACCAGATGAAAGGTGGACGGTTCGACAAAAAACTTCCGCACGTTGACGAAGGGAATACCAAGCTTTTTAGCCAGCATGCTCTGAACAACTTCCGTGTTCACAACCCCCATGTTGATCAAAATTTCGCCTAAGGCAACTTTTTTATCCGTGCGCTGTTTAGCGAGCGCTTCTTGCAACACCTCAGGGGTAATCAGGTTTTCATTGACCAGCATATCGCCCAGTTTCAGCACCGTGCCCGACTGCCGCCCCAGTGCTGCGACCAGTTGCTCGGAGCTGACTATCTGCTCATTGGTCAGATACTCGCCCAGTCGCTGATGGCGTAACTGATCTTGCCTTTCTAGCCCGGAATTGATTTCTTTGTGCGTGGCAATTTTTTCCTCAATCAACATCTGACCGATTTTCTTGCCTATCTGGTAGTGCTTGATTGAGACAGCCGGAATAAAACAGCGGATCACCGAATCTTCGGTATGTACCAAAAACAGATACAGCCCGGTTTTATCGATGGCGAAACCGACGGTTTCACCGTCCAGCCGCTTATCGTTGACAAACACGATCGAGCACGCCTGTTTCTCAGACGCCCCGTAAATCGTATGCGTATCGTTGAGCAGCCCGGAAATTTTAATCAGGTGTACCGGATGCAACAGTCTCAAATAATTGACTGACTCTTCCTTCAGCCTGGAAATCCCCCCGTTAAAAGGCTGAATCTTGAACACGCCCTCTTCAGGCGCAAAGCGCATCAAATCGCCAAAATACTCCTGCCCGTCATTGGCGATAATCAGGCAAGGCTCGCTGTCGAAGCTCTCTAAATCTTCTTCAAATTTGTAGTAAAAAGGCGTTGGCCAAAGACTTAGTTTCATATGCACTCCTAACAGCAGTTTTTCGATTCAGTCGCGAATTATCCATCAATTCTGCGAGCATAGGTTCAACGCCCGCACTCAGTCACTTCAGTTTTCGCCCATCCTGCGGCAAAGGTGATACGCAAGGCGTCGCCCGTCGCCAGCTGTTCGGCACCACAGACCAGTCGCCCCGCGCTATCCTGCACCAGACTATAGCCCCGTGCCAGCACCTGATCTGGATTGAGCAAGCCCAGATGCTGGCCTGCCGTCGCTAGTCTCACCTGTTTACAGCTTTGTCCGGTTTGCACCGCCTGTACCAGACGCGCCGACTGATGCTTGAGTCTATCCTGCATGCGGTGAAAATCGCTGCCTGCACCGCGCAGCCGATGCGCATACGACTTGCAGCGCCACTGTTCCTGCTGCAGTCCGTGCGAAAAATTGCGCTGTAAACGCTGTTGCATCTGATCGAGCACGGTCGATTTTTGCTTTAATTGCTCTGCCGGATGAACCACCCGACGCTGCAGATAATCGAGCGATTGCATGGCATTTTGCAGACGGTTGCGCTGCGAACGCAATAAATGCTGCGCCGTATCCCGCAAACCTTTGAGCAGCGTCTCGCGATCAGGCACAGCACGCTGCGCTGCGGCGGTCGGTGTAGGGGCACGCTCGTCAGCCACAAAATCGGCAATGGTAAAATCCGTCTCGTGCCCCACCCCGCTGACCATCGGTATGGTGCTGGCAAAGATGGCACGCGCGACCACTTCCTCGTTGAACGACCACAAATCCTCGATGCTGCCGCCGCCCCGACACAGGATCAGCACGCTACATTCATTACGCTCACAGGCCGTCTGGATGGCTGCGGCAATTTTTTCCGCACTGCCCGCGCCTTGCACCGGCGTCGGGTACAAAATAACCGGCACGCCCGGCAGCCGCCGCTTCAAAGTCGTCAACACATCGCGCAATGCGGCGGCCTGAGGTGAGGTAATGATCCCAACACGCCGTGGAAACGCCGGTAACAGACGCTTGCGTGCCGCATCGAACAAGCCTTCATCCTCCAGTTTTTGTTTAAGCCTGGCGAACTGTTCATACAACACACCTAATCCTGCCGGCCGCAGTTGTTCGACGGTCAGCTGAAAATCACCGCGCGCCTCATACAGAGAGGCGACCGCGAACAACTCAACCTGACTCCCGTTGGTAATCGTGCTGTCCAGCGATTGATTTTTATGGCGAAACATCACGCAGCGCACCTGCGCCTGTTCGTCCTTGAGCGCGAAATACCAGTGTCCGGATGCTGCTTTGACCAGATTGGATATTTCCCCGCGCACCCACAGCGCCGGCACATTACCCTCCAGTAACTGATTGATTGCACGGGTGAGTTCAAAAACCTGCAGCACGCGCGGTTTTGTATCTAAAAATAGCTGTTCAGACATATTGACAATCCAAAATTATTCACAAACCCAGAGAACATGCCGCATAGCGAGCATTCTTCCGTAACAAAACCTTTACACTTACACTAACATATTGATTTAAAAGAATAATTAATCTTGTCAAAAAACAGGCAGCGTAAGAAAAACCCTTATAGCTCACCGCTTTAAAGCCTGGGTATGCAATCTTATCCACAGAGTTATCCACAGATATTGTGGGTAAACTAAAATACGCTTTGATAACGTGGGATTAGCGCAATCTTGTTAACAAGAATCTGAGATGTCTTGCTCAACCGGTCGCGACACGCTACAGTTACGCGTTATCAATCCTTGGCATATCCTTCGCCTGCAATTTTAAAGCGGCGCGGTTTTGGCAATTTAAGCACATTTGGAGAATACCCGTGTTTGCAATCGTAGAAGCGGCTGGCTGGCCGATCTGGTTTTTGATTTTTGCGTCCATCATTGCTACTGGTTTAATCACCGAACGGCTCATCTATTTGCGCCGAAGTCGCATTGCACCGCCGGGCCTGCTCGATGAAGTGGTCAAAGAACTCAAGCAACGCGGCGTCAGCGAAGGCATGCTGGCTAAACTTGCCAAACACTCACCCTTGGGATGCATTTTTGCCGCTGGCCTCAAAAACATCAAGAGCACGCCTGAAATCATGAAAGAGTCGATCGAGGAAGCAGGACGCGCGACTTCACACGATCTTGAGCATTTTCTCACCACGCTTGGCACCATCGCATCGATCAGTCCCTTACTGGGCTTGTTCGGCACCGTGGTTGGCATGATCGAAATTTTCGGCGCCCAAACAGCGGCCGGCAACAGCCCGGCGATTCTGGCGCACGGTATTTCTGTTGCGCTGTACAACACCGCCTTCGGCCTGATCGTCGCAATCCCCAGCATGATTTTTTACCGTCATTTCCGCGCCAAGGCCGACAGCCTGACTATAGAGATGGAGCAGCAAGCCATTAAACTGGTCGAAATCGTGCACGGTCAGCGCAAAGGTTAAACGATGAATTTTCAACGCGGACGCACTCGTGAAGAACCGGAAATCAATCTGATTCCGATGATAGACGTACTGCTGGTCATCCTGATCTTTTTGATGGTCACCACCAGTTACGCCAAATATTCCGAATTGCAGATCAACCTGCCACAGGCGGGCGGCAGCGCGGAAGCTCAGACCGCGCAGCCGGTCAACGTCGCCATCGATGCCACAGCCCATTATGCGATCAACAACGCCACGCTGAAGTTCACCGATATCAGCGCGTTAGCCGCCGCGCTTAAAACGGCTGCAGGCTCGCAGACCGATCCTGTGATCGTCATCAATGCAGACGCCAAGACGCCGCATCAGGCGGTCATCAACGTGATGGAAGCCGCCCGCAAGGCAGGCTTTGGCCGCATCACCTTCGCCACACAGAACGAAGCGAACTAGCCGCCATGGCGGGAATCGAGGCGCACTGGTATCAGCGTAACTGGCGACACCTGATCCTGCTGCCGGTAAGCTGGCTGTTCGGCGCAATATCAGCCCTGCGCCGCACGCTGTACCAAAGCCGTGTACTACGCAGCTTTAAACTCTCCGTGCCGGTGATCGTCATCGGCAACATCAGCGTAGGCGGAACAGGCAAAACGCCACTGACCCTGAAACTCGCACAACAACTAGCAAATGCCGGCCATCATCCTGTCATCATCAGCCGCGGCTTCGGCGGACACACACAGCAGCAGGCCGTCACCCCCGAGAGTACCGCAGAGCAGGTCGGCGACGAACCCAAGTTGATGGCACAGCGCGGCATCTGCCCCGTCTGGGTGGGGCGTGACCGGGTTGCCACCGCTCAGGCGGCTATACAAGCGCATCCTTTATGCGACGTTATCCTGTGCGACGATGGTCTGCAGCATTACCGTCTGCAGCGCGACGTGGAAATCGTCGTCATCGACGGCGTGCGCCGTTTCGGCAACGGCTATCTGCTCCCCGCAGGTCCCTTGCGTGAACCCGTTTCACGACTGGCATCCGTCGATGCCGTGGTAGTCAACGGTGGAAAAACCAATCCGGGCCAGTATTCAATGCAACTATCGGGCGACATTTTCTACAATTTGACCGATCCGACAAAAACGGCAACAGCATTTGATTTCAAGACGTTACGCGTGCACGCAATCGCCGGTATCGGCCACCCGCAACGCTACTTCGACCATCTGGCCACACTGGGGCTGACCGTCACGCCCCATGCATTTCCCGACCATCACCCCTACACATCGGGCGAACTGATTTATCAGGATTGCGATGCACTACTCATGACTGAAAAAGATGCGGTAAAATGCGCCGCATTCGCTGATGATAAATATTGGGTATTGCGTGTCGATGCCCTGATTGACCCAGCTCTGACCGATCAACTACTGCGAAAGATTGCCACTCATGGACGCTAAACTGCTCGATATTCTGGTCTGCCCGCTGTGCAAATCCCCGCTGATTTATCGCAAAGCTGAACAGGAATTGATTTGCCGCGCTGACCGCCTGGCCTTCAAAATTGCCGACGGTATTCCGGTGATGCTGGCGGACGAAGCACGCAAACTGACGCCCGAAGAAGCCGAAGCACGCTAAGTTGAGACTACCATGATCGCGTTCAACGTCGTCATCCCGGCACGCCATGCGTCCACCCGATTGCCCGGCAAGCCGCTGCTCCACATCGCGGGCAAACCAATGATAGTGCGCGTTGCAGAACAGGCCGCCAAAAGCGGCGCGCAGCATATCTGGATTGCCACCGACCATCACGCAATCGCCAATGTGGTGCATGAGCACGGCTTTAAAGCCTGCCTCACGCGCGACACCCACATCAGCGGCACGGATCGCATCGCAGAAGTTGTCGAGCGCCAGGGCTGGCCGGATGACACGATCGTCGTCAATGTGCAGGGCGATGAGCCCTTGATGCCGCCGGAACTGATACGCGCGGTCGCGCAGCATCTGCACGAACATCCGGAATGTGCGATGGCCACCGCCTGCCACGCCCTGCACGACGAAGCGTCGATGCGCAATCCGAACATCGTCAAGGCCGTGCTCGACAAACAGGGCAATGCGATGTATTTCAGCCGCGCCCCCATCCCCTATCCTCGCGATGCCTTTGCCGCAGGAGAGGGCTTGCCGGCCGACTTGCCCGTGCTCAGACATATCGGCATCTATGCCTATCGCGCCAGTTTTTTGCGCGATTACGGTCAGCTTTGGACCACACCGGTGGAGCAATATGAATCGCTCGAACAATTGCGAGCGCTGTATCATGGCTACAAAATCGGTGTGGTTATCGCAGATTCCGCCCCACCGGCCGGCGTTGACACCGCAGAAGATTTGCAAGCAGCAATAGCAACCTTTCAGCTGCTAGCTGCTAGTAGCTAGCTTTTAGTTTTGGTGTGGTGTGCTGCGCACGCCCATTCAGACATAAAAAACTAGCGACTAACGACTAACGACTAACGACTAATTAAAGGAGAAATACCATGCGCGTCATACTTTTAGGTGCACCAGGAGCGGGCAAAGGCACTCAGGCGACCTTCATCAAGGAAAAATATAACATCCCGCAAATCTCCACCGGTGACATGCTGCGCGCGGCGGTCAAGGCAGGTTCTGCGCTCGGATTGGCGGCCAAGAGCATCATGGATGCGGGCGGTCTGGTCTCCGACGACATCATCATCAATCTGGTCAAAGAACGCATCAAGGATGCAGACTGCAAAGACGGCTTTCTGTTCGACGGTTTTCCGCGCACCATCCCGCAGGCACAAGCGATGAAAGACGCCGGCATCCCAATCGACTTCGTGGTTGAAATCGACGTAGCCGACAGCGAGATCATTCAGCGCATGAGCGGTCGCCGCGTACATCCGGCGTCAGGCCGTACTTATCACACGATTTTTAATCCGCCCAGGGTCGCAGGACGAGATGACGTCACCGGCGAAGAACTGGTACAGCGTCCGGACGACGTTGAAGAAACCGTGATCAAACGCCTGAATGTGTACCACGACCAGACCAAGCCACTGGTGGAATACTACCAGTCCTGGGCGGCAACGGGAGATACCGCCGCTCCCGTCTCAGTCAAAATTGCCGGTGTAGGCAGCGTGAACGACATCTGTAACAACATCTTCGCTGCACTGACACGATGATCATGTCTACCAAACCTGTTCTGACGCTGACTGATGCCAAGCGCATTGCGGCGGCGGCCGATGTGGAAGCGCTGCGCAATAACTGGCGCGTCGTCATCGCGGTGGTGGATGACGGCGGTCATCTACTGTATCTGCAACGCGGTCACGACACCCAGTTCGGCAGCGTCGAAACGGCGATTGCCAAGGCTTATGCCGCGATCGCCTTCCGGCGCGCGACTAAGACATCGGAAGATGCGGTGCTGAGCGGCCGCCTGATCCATCTGGCTCTGCCCAGCGTCATCCCGGCCGAAGGCGGCGTGCCGTTGCTGATCGACGGCATAATGGTCGGCGCTTTAGGCATCAGCGGGGTGCGCTCATCTGAAGACGGACAAATCGCAGCCGCAGGTCTGGCCGTCTTAAATCAGATGACATAGTTTCGCGCAGCGCTCCGATGCTGCTATGATTATGACAGTCAGGAAACACTGACCGGGTGGCGTTTATTTTAGCGGTTCAACTCAGGGAGAAAATCATGTCAGGTGGTCTAGGCTTTGCGCTGTTGTGCTCCGTTGTTGCAATCTTGTATGGCGTGTTTTCAATCAAATGGATCCTCGCCAAACCCACCGGCAGTGAGCGAATGCGGGAAATCGCCGCCGCGATTCAGGAAGGCGCCTCCGCCTACCTGGCCCGCCAATATCAAACCATCGCCGTCGTCGGCGCCATCCTGTTTATCGTCATCTTCGCAGCCTTAGGCTGGCAAACCGCAACCGGTTTCGCCATCGGCGCACTACTCTCGGGCGCTGCGGGCTTCATCGGCATGAACGTCTCGGTGCGCGCCAATATCCGCACCGCGGAAGCCGCCAAAGAAAGCCTCAATGCAGCGCTCGATGTCTCCTTCAAAGGGGGTGCCATCACCGGCATGCTGGTGGTCGGTTTAGGCCTGCTGGGTGTGGCGGGCTATTACGCATTTTTGATCAACAGCGGCGCATCCATGTCGGACGCCACCCACGCGCTGGTAGGCTTAGGTTTCGGCGGTTCTCTGATTTCCATCTTCGCGCGATTAGGCGGCGGCATTTTCACTAAGGGCGCGGATGTAGGCGCCGATCTGGTAGGTAAAGTCGAAGCCGGCATCCCCGAGGACGACCCGCGCAATCCTGCTGTCATCGCTGATAACGTCGGCGACAATGTCGGCGATTGTGCCGGGATGGCCGCTGACCTTTTCGAGACCTATGCTGTCACCATCATCGCCACCATGATGTTAGGCGGACTCTTGATGGCCAATGCGGGCAGTAACCCGGTAATCTATCCGCTAGTGCTGGGCGGTTTTTCCATTATCGCCTCGATCGTCGGCACCTATTTCGTCAAGGCTCGTCCCGGCGGCAAAATCATGAACGCGCTGTATCGCGGTCTTGCCGTATCCGCCGTTCTGGCGCTGATCGCTTTCTATCCGCTAACGCAATGGATCATGGGAGATAACGGCGTATATAGCGTGAATGCGCTGTACGGTTCGACCGTCATTGGCCTGCTGTTGACCGCCGCACTGGTATGGATCACCGAGTATTACACCGCCACCGAATATGCGCCGGTACGCCACATCGCCGAAGCGTCCACCACGGGGCATGGCACCAACATCATCGCGGGTCTGGGCGTTTCGATGAAATCCACCGCAGCTCCGGTGATCGTGGTCTGTATGGCGATCATGGGCGCCTATTCGATGGCGGGTCTGTACGGCATTGCCATCGCCGCCACTGCCATGCTCTCGATGACGGGCATTATCGTCGCGCTCGACGCTTACGGCCCGATCACCGACAACGCCGGCGGCATCGCGGAAATGTCCAAACTACCCGATGAAGTGCGCGTCATCACCGATGCGCTGGACGCCGTGGGTAACACCACCAAAGCCGTCACCAAGGGTTATGCGATTGGCTCGGCAGGCTTGGCAGCGCTAGTGCTGTTTGCCGACTACACCCATGCACTGGATGCCAAGCTGGGTGTCGTGACGACTTTTGATTTATCCAACCACATGGTGATCGTGGGCCTCTTTATCGGCGGCATGATTCCCTATCTGTTCGGTGCGATGGGCATGGAAGCGGTTGGCCGTGCGGCCGGTGCTGTGGTCGTCGAAGTACGCCGCCAGTTCAAGGAAATTCCCGGCATTATGGAGGGCACCGGCAAACCGGAATACGGCACCTGCGTGGACATGCTAACTAAAGCCGCGATTCGTGAAATGATCGTACCCTCTCTGCTGCCGGTTGCAGTCCCCGTGGTGGTCGGCCTGACGCTGGGCCCTCAGGCACTGGGCGGCGTATTGGTCGGCACCATCATCACCGGCATTTTTGTCGCGATATCCATGACGGTCGGTGGCGGCGCATGGGATAACGCCAAGAAATACATCGAAGAAGGCCACTTCGGCGGCAAAGGTTCTGAAGCCCACAAAGCGGCTGTCACGGGTGATACCGTCGGCGATCCTTACAAAGATACCGCAGGACCTGCGATTAACCCATTGATTAAAATCATCAATATCGTAGCCCTAATGATTGTTCCGCTGCTTTGATTGAACCAAAAACACGCAGGGTGGGCAGGATTCACTGCCCACGCGGACATTCAAATATGCCCGTATCCTCATAGCACTTGTAGGGCGCAATAACCGAAGGGTGCCGCATAGAGATAGAGAAACTCATCTCATCCGGCGCAATAACGATTGCGCCCTGCATTTCTGCTTGAATCCCGATTCGAGTTGCGCCGAAAGTCGGGTTTACATATAATGCGGACAAGCTCACGGGGCCGTCAAGGACGTTAAGCGGGGGGCGTAAGTATCCCGTACCGTGAGCCGTTTTACCGCTTGTAAAAATTATAGACTGCAACATTTCTGTTTCTCCTGCCCGGCCTGACCTCCCCAATTACCTTGTACGTCACCCATTTGATGATCAGGGTGAATCTCACCAATGGCAGTTCTACACAGGATAACTCGCCCGTAAACTGAGGCGACTTATCTCCGTTTATTACGGTAAGCGCCAGTGGAATATCCTCGGCAATAACCGGGTTAGCATCCTTCCTGAATCCATTCTGGCCATGAAAATCATGCACATGCGCCAAATACGATGCCTGAAGAATAACTTCTTCGAGCAGCAGCACCTCTTTGCCGATAGCGGTCGCAATAGCGCCTACATTGGTTAATTTGCCGAGCGCAGCCTTTTTTCAACAGAACGGTCGGCAATGGCATCCAGATAAAATTTCCGAGCAGCTTCGTCGGACAGGTAAGATTTTTCCATAGACGCGATTTTACCTATTCCTTTACAGGAACGTCCGCCCTACACTACACGCAGGCCTTCTTTCCACTTGAGGACAACCATCTACAGCGTCGAGAGCAGCACGTTATCCCGCAGTTTTTTCAGTTGGTCACGCAGTTCACATGCCTTCTCGAATTCCAGATTTTTTGCCGCCGCCAGCATCTCTTTTTCCAGCCGGTTGATTTCTTTGGTGACTTGCGCACGACTCATCGCCAAATACTTAGCCTGCTCCTGTGCAGCCTTCTGGTTGAGGCGGGCATCGTCCAGTTCATACGTGCCTTCGATGATGTCCTTGATGCGCTTTTGCACACCCTGCGGGGTGATACCGTATTCAAGGTTGTGTGCCACTTGCTTGATGCGGCGGCGTTCCGTTTCATCCATCGCGCGCTGCATGGAGTTGGTAATTCTGTCGGCATATAAAATCGCCGTACCATGCAGGTGCCGCGCCGCACGGCCGATGGTCTGGATCAGCGAGCGCTCGGAGCGCAAAAAGCCTTCCTTGTCTGCGTCCAGTATCGCCACCAGCGACACCTCAGGAATATCCAGCCCCTCGCGTAGCAAATTGATGCCGATCAGCACGTCGAACTCCCCCAGACGCAAATCGCGGATAATTTCCACGCGCTCCACCGTTTCGATATCCGAATGCAGATAGCGCACCTTGATGCCGTGCTCAGACAGGTAGTCAGTTAAATCTTCCGACATCCGTTTGGTTAAAGTCGTGACCAGCACGCGCTCGCCAACATTAATACGCAAGCGTATTTCCGACATCAAATCGTCCACCTGATTGATCGCAGGTCGCACAAGAATAATAGGATCGACCAGTCCTGTGGGGCGCACCACTTGCTCTACCACCTGCCCCGCATGCTCCGCCTCATACACGGAGGGCGTGGCTGAGACAAACACGCTCTGGCGCATGATGTGTTCGAATTCGTCGAACCGTAACGGGCGGTTATCCATGGCGGACGGCAGACGAAAACCGTAGTTGACCAGATTCTCCTTGCGCGCCCGATCCCCCTTATACATCGCGCCAACCTGAGGAATCATCACATGACTTTCATCGAGGAACATCAGCGCATTCGGCGGCAGATAGTCGAGCAGGGTCGGCGGCGGATCGCCCGGATTTCTACCCGACAGATGACGCGAATAATTTTCAATCCCTTTGGTAAAGCCAATCTCGGTGAGCATTTCCAGATCGTGACGAGTACGCTGCTCGATGCGCTGTGCCTCGACTAGTTTATTTTCCCTTATATAAAATGCGATGCGCTCGGCCAGTTCCACCTTAATGGTTTCGATTGCCTGCAACACGGTTGCGCGCGGCGTGACGTAATGGCTGGATGGATAAACGGTGTAGCGCGGCACTTTTTGCAGGATGTGGCCGGTTAAAGGGTCGAACAACGACAGCGTTTCCACCTCGTCGTCGAACAAGGTAATGCGCAACGCCAACTCGCTACTTTCCGCCGGAAACACGTCGATCACGTCCCCCATGACGCGAAACCGCCCACGGCTAAAATCGATGTCGTTGCGGTCATATTGCATCTCGATCAGGCGTTTGATCACCTCGCGCTGGTGCATCTTCTCATTGTTGCGCAGATGCAGAATCATGCCGTGGTAATCGACCGGATCGCCGATACCGTAAATCGCCGATACCGTCGCGACAATGATGCAGTCTTCCCGCTCCAGCAGCGCTTTGGTCGCGGACAGCCGCATTTGCTCGATCTGCTCGTTGATCGCCGAATCCTTTTCGATGAACACATCGCGCGACGGCACATAAGCCTCAGGCTGATAATAGTCGTAATAGGAGACGAAATACTCGACGGCATTTTCCGGGAAAAAATCGCGCAACTCGGAATACAATTGTGCGGCCAGCGTCTTGTTCGGCGCCATCACCATCGCAGGACGCCCGCAGCGCGCAATCACATTGGCCATGGTGTAGGTCTTACCCGAACCTGTCACCCCAAGCAAAGTCTGGAATGCCAGACCGTCGTTGATGCCTTCGACCAGCTGTTCGATGGCCGTCGGCTGATCACCTGCGGGTTCAAAAGGCTGATGTAAACGGTAGGGACTATCGGGGAAAGTTTTGATGTTCATGCCGCGTATTGTACGGCAACGGATGACGTTTTCGTACGCCGCCTGACACAGCGCATCCTGCAAGTCGCCGGCATAAGCCACAAACTAAGGTTCCTGACCTCGATCACAAAAACGGAGTATTCTGAGCAGCACGGATCAGTGAAACATAAAACGAGGAGCGCGCCATGACACACACTTTGCGAACTATTTTCATCTCAATCACGCTGCTGCTGATCGCCGCATGCAGCGCGACCGCCTTTCATGTCGGCAATGATTTTGACGTCATGGCCTTTTCAAACAAAGTAACCCGCGGCACGACCTCACAGACAGATGTCCGCAGCTGGCTCGGTGCGCCAAGCAGCACGGGCGTTAGAATTGAAACCGATGGCGCGCGCTATGAAGAATGGACCTATTATTTTGCTGCTGGTACACTCTCCAACGTCTCGGGGACACAGCTCAAATCATTGCAAATCAAATACGACCCGCGCGGCATTGTGCAAGGCTACAACTGGTCAGTACCGGCGCAGTGAACGGCACGACACCCCCGATTGAAACGGCTGCATTCGTTAAACATTCCGTTTCTGCGCCTGAAAACAAGAAACCGCCCGGTGACTGCGCGAGCGGGTTTCACAAATTAGTTGTGCTGATTGCGCTTCACGTCCCAGACTTTGCTATCTCATGAGGGACATTCAGGTCGACGCAAAACCTGCTGCCATACCCCTCACCGTCTGATTCAGCGTGAATGCTTCCATTATGATGCTCAGCAATTTTTCGGCAGAGCGCTAATCCGACACCCGTTCCTTCGTATTCACTGCGCGCGTGCAAACGCTGAAAGACATGGAACAAACGCCCGATCTGGTCCGGCATGATACCGATCCCGTTGTCGCTGACACACACGTGCCATGCCTTGCTATCAATGACACTTGTGACCAGCACATCCGGCGTGCGCGCCGCAGTGCGGAACTTAAGGGCGTTGGAAATCAGGTTTTGCAAAAGGCGCAGTATTTCATCCTCACTGACGTAGACGCGGGGCCACTCGCCTTCAATACGAACCTGTGCATTAACTTCTGAAACCGCAGGTCTCAAAAACAATAAGGCATCGTCCAGTAGCTGACGGCTTTCCACCCAAGAAGAGGGTTCACCCTTGCGTCCTATGCGAGAGTATTCCAGCAGACCCAACATCATTTTATCCATGCGCTTGGCCCCCTCAATGGCAAAGCTGAAGTATTCACGCGTTGAGTCATCGAGTCCGCCTGCCAGACTACTTTCCAGAAGTTGCATGTAACTTGAAATCATGCGCAGGGGTTGGCGCATGTCATGCGAAATGCTGTAGCTGAATTGTTCCAACTCGTCATTGGAACGTTTAAGATCTTCCTCATGCAATTTGCGTTCGGTGATATCAGCCCCGATCGTAATCAGAAATTGCATTTGGCCTTCGTTGTCGTTAACCACCGCATTGGACCAATCAAAAAGACGTTTTTCCCCGTCCCTCGATACCCAATAGTTTTCATAACGTTTTTTGATGTTTCCGGACAGCGCTGATTCAAAAACTTTTGTCACGCCACTTTGCTGTTCAGGCAAAAGAAACCGGCTCCAAAAGAACGGCTGCCCGGCCACTTCACTAAACGTATATCCGGTAAAGTCCTCGGCAGCCTTATTGAACTGGACAATCGCCCCGTCACGGCCGATCGCCACAATTAAACTTCCCGCCGACTGAAGAATCGCGTCAATAAAATTGACCTTGTTGCGTAAATCCTCTTGCAGTTGCTTTCGCTCAGTCATATCGGTGTGCGACCCGAGCATCCGATAAGGCAGGCCTTGCTCATCGCGTAACGCCATACCCCGTGCGAGAATCCAGCGCCAGGATCCATCCTTATGCTTGAAGCGTGACTCTATTGAGTAACTCTTTATCTCATCATTCAGGTAGCTGCTGATGATTTGAGTGACCTGTTCTTTATCATCAGGATGCAGTAGCCCCTCGAAAGTTGCGAAGATGTTAGGCAGCTCAAAATCGGCATACCCCAGCATTTCCTTCCATTTCGGCGAATAATAAACATCATTCGTCAACAAATTCCAGTCCCAAATACCGTCATTCACGCCATTAATGGCAAGTTGAAGTTGTTCCTTTGATTGACGCAGTGCTTCCTGAGAGGCTTGCACCGACGCGGCCATGGCATTGAAAGACTCAATCACACCGCGTAATTCTGCACTCCCCGCCAGATTAAGATGAATATCAACATTACCAGCGGCGATCGCATGCGTGGCGGCCTGTAGATTTTTTAACGGTGCTAGGCCTTGACGCAACACCAACCAGATTCCAATAAAATCGAGCACAATCGCTAAAAACAAAATCCCCAGATGGCCTTTAAGCCGTGACCATGCCCTGTTTGATAAGTCATTTGCAGTGAGCGTGACGGTCAGCTCACCATAATTTTTACCGCCTACAACGATACTCGCGCGTCCTTTGACATCAGAAAAGTTAAATAGGGATAAAAACCAGTCGGGTGCCTTGGCATCATGTGAGATGTCCGAGCTAGCCAGGTGCGCGCCAGCGGCATCCTGAAATTCGACCGAACTGATCAGCGGTTGTGCAACGAAACGTTCCAGTGATTGCTTTAGCGTTGCGTAATCGCCAATCACCACGGTCTCAGCCAAGGCTGTCGGCAACAACTCCAATTCTTGCACTAATGCACTTTCCAGGTCAGATCTGACTTCAAAAGCTTCTTGCCTGGCCGACACGAACAACATCACGGCACCGGCCAGCAACAGCGCCATACTGGCGGTAAACAGCAGTCTTCCGATAAAAGGCAATCGATTCCAGTAATCAAACATTATTTGCTTTCTTGTAGCAATAAATGCTTATAGAAATCTTTGTAACTCTTATAGTCCAATGGCGAGGCCAGTTGAAATCCGTATGGAGATTTTTGCCCGATGACCTGAGCGGAGCGTTCAAGAATTCTCGCACCCTCTGACTCTCGCTCCATACTGTCAATCGCAACTTTGACTGCATCCACTATTTTTTTAGGGACGCGAGGATGTACGGCAATGGGCAGGTTATTAAAGGGAGGAGACTCCCAAAGAATGCGGTATTTGATGTTTTCACGTTCTGCAAAAGCCGCCATCACCTGATTATTGACACCGGCAGCAAGGACTTTACCTGACTTGAGCTGCCCCATAATGCCTTCTTGATTGCCGCCAAAAACGGGCGTCACGGTTATTTTTTGACCAAGCAAATGATTCATGGGAACGGCATATCCCACAAACGCACTCAGTGAGGGGAAGCCAACCTCTCTCCCGTCGATTTCTTTAAGTGTTCTAATGGGCGAATCGGCCAGCGTCACTATTTGGCCTTTGATGGCTTCATCCCGCGGCATCAAAATGACCTGATAATTCGCCTGCGCCATTTTGGGGTGAAAAATCGTATTGGAATAGACGAAGTCATACTCGCCCCTCTCCATTGCCTCAGTTGACTCAGGCGCAGTGCGCGCCACTTTTAACGTAAGTTCAATACCCGTTTTGCGTTGCACATAATCGAGTATCGGATTCCAATATTGTGCAGTCAACACCACGCTGCGCTGCGGCAACACACCGAATGAATACACCTGCGCAAAAGCCGCATCAGACAGTCCGAATAATACCAAAAACAGTACAACGAATCGTTTGAATCTCACAGCGACGCCTCCTGAATGGTGTTTCCGGTGGTGCAAAGAAACAAGCCCCGAATTATTGCCACGAGCCAAAATCTAAAATACGTTGTGCGCATTCGCCGCTTATTGCGGTTGGTTTGCCAAGGCCGCGCGTCACTTTCCCCGCAACGCGATCAGCACGGCCCAGACGCCCAGCGCGAGGTAGCATAACAACGACCACTCAGGAATGCCCAAGGTAAGGAATGTCCAGCCGCGTACTGCGCATTCACCGGAACCATGCATCAACTCTTTCAACACATTAGCCATCGGCATGGTTTCTAACATGTAATCGAGCCCCGGCCCGCAGGCGGGAACCTGATCTTTAGGCAAATGCTGTATCCAGATATGTCGCGCAGCGACCGCAACACCGGACGCTGAAAGCAATACAATCAGCGCCGCATAAATGCGTGCGCCCAAACGTTTCGGACCCTGCGTTGCAGCAATCAGATACAGCGCCAGAATCCCGATAAAAATCACGCGCTGCACCATGCACAACGGACAAGGATCCTGATGTTTGACATATTGCAGATAAAAACCGAATCCCATCAAACCACTTGCAGACAGGAAACCTGCCAGATACAACCAGCTATTCGAAATACGCCGCCAGAAATTAAACATCTTATTCAGCCTCGTCTATCCAGGTCGCCTGGATCGCTTCGAGCACTTTTTCGCCGCCGTGACCGTGATCGTCTGCAAATCCGTCCAGCTCGACCACCCAATTATGCAGATCGACAAAACGCACGGTACGCGGATCGGTGTCGGGATATTTTTCAGCCAGCGCAATGGCAATGTCGCGCACGTCGATCCATTTCATATCAGCCTTCCTTCACCATATTGATCGTATATTTCGGGATTTCGACCACCAAATCGGTGTTGGCCACCAGTGCCTGACAGGACAGTCGCGAATTCGGCTCCAGCCCCCAGGCCTTGTCCAGCATATCGTCTTCGAGTTCATCAGCCGGATTAAGAGAATTCAATCCCTCACGAATAATGACGTGACAGGTGGTGCAGGCGCAGGATTTTTCGCAGGCGTGTTCAATATCGACACCATTCTGCAGCAACGCATCACAAATGGAAATTCCTGCATCAACATTGATTAACACCCCGCTCGGGCATAACTCTTCATGCGGCAATACGATGATTTGCGTCATTATTTGGTATCCAGATCAGAAATATTTTTGCCGGCCAGTGCACGGGTCACGCTCTTGTCCATACGCGCCTGCGCAAAACTGACGGTTGCCTCATTCAAGGCTGTCATGGCGCGTTTAATCAACGGCTGACCGCCCCCTTGCAGCGCATCTCGCAGTCGTGCCATTTGCTCTTCGATATGCGCACGCTGAACAAGATCCAGCAAATCACCGTCCTGCGCCAGCGCATTTTGCACCGCATCACACAGCTGATTCGCTTCGGTCTGCTGCTCGCGTTGTGCACGCGCCTGCATATCGTCCTGTGCATGCTGTGTAGAATCTTGCAGCATGCGGGTAATTTCAGCATCCGACAGGCCGTAGGAAGGTTTAACGACAATCGCCGCCTCCAAACCACTTGTCATCTCGCGTGCCGCCACATTAAGCAATCCGTCTGCATCAACCTGAAAGGTCACACGAATGCGTGCGGCCCCGGCCACCATGGGAGGAATGCCTCTTAATTCGAATTTCGCAAGCGAGCGGCAATCACTCACCAGCTCCCGTTCACCCTGCACAACATGCAGACTCATAGCCGTCTGGCCGTCCTTATACGTGGTGAATTCCTGTGCGCGCGCCGTGGGTATGGTGCTGTTGCGCGGAATAACCTTTTCAGCCAAGCCACCCATCGTCTCCAAGCCCAGCGACAACGGAATCACATCAAGCAACAGCCAGTCGTCTCCGGTACGGTTACCGGCCAGCAAATTGGCCTGGATCGCAGCACCCAGTGCAACAACCTTATCAGGA
>JBAXJT010000032.1:0-30315 GCA_037137715.1 Nitrosomonadales bacterium | reverse complement strand
TCCACACCTCAAAGTTAAATTTTTTGAGGCGACAACTAGTCTGACACCGGGGGTTAGGACCTGTATGTTCTTCAGGGGATTCTCCAACTTGTTCACAAAGTGGAACTCCTCAATGTGCAATTACAACGCTAACGAATTGTAGAGCAACAGGCATTCCAATCGGTTACATCGGCACACCCGCTACACCTGTAACTTGCCCATGAGGTCACCATGAAAACTCGATTTTTTCACACGCTCTATCTTGTTCCCGCACCGACTTTGCTGTTGATGTGGATCGCGGCAGCACCCAGTCTGATCGCGCAGCGCAGCAGCTATGAAGTTTTGGGTGCGGCGATATTCACAGCCCTTGTTGCAACGTGGTGCATTACGTTGTTCGCTCACGCGCTGCAACGAGACAAACCATGAAACAGCTAGGCTTTTCACTGGTCGAATTGTCCATTGTTTTGTTAATCATCGGACTTCTTCTGACCGGTATTATGAACAGTCAGGGTGTGATCGGCAGTACGCAAACTAATGACGTGATCGCCATTATTGACGACTTGACCACTTCAACCGCTTATTTTAAGCAACACTACAGCTATCTGCCTGGCGACTTGCCATCCCCGGCTACAGATATTAATTCGACTCCAGTGCTTGTAGAGGGGACAGGAGGAACGATCGGTAACGGCGTCATAGACGGAGCCATCAACGATACACCTGGGGACCTAAATCGCGGTGCAGCAACAATAAGTAGTGATGAGGTTGCACAAGCACCGTTGCAGCTTTATAAAGCCGGTTTGCTCGGCAAAATTCAAACTGACCTGCTGCGCCGAGTTATGACTAAGTATGGTCCCGTGCATCTGGTTTCTGCTGCAACAGCAAATGGACTGGTCGTAAATTTTACACATGCAAACGCAAATGCGTCTTCGCGAAACGCCATTGTTTTTTTCAATATTCCTTGCGATACAGTGACTGCAGTCGACAATAAAATTGATAACGGTATGACCGTATATGATTCCGTTGATCCTGTTACCGGTGTACACACTTATGGTGGGCGGGCATTTGGTACTGGATGTAACAATAACGTGGTTACCTGGTACGCCGTTGCGCTGTAACCTTATCTGTAATTAAATTTGTCATTTTTAATCAGACTGTTATTTGGCGGTGACCGGATAAATCTTCCGGTCGCCAGTTTTCCACGGCCCATGCAAGCAGCGCTGTGCACGTACTCAGGCCGGCAGGCGGGCGCTGGCCTAAAAATTCTACATAGCGAATTCAGGTGTCTGGCACCCCGTTCTTGAGTTTTAAGCGGTGACGACTTCTTCTTCGAATTCCAGCACCACCTTGCCGTCCTTGACGTCCACGGTGACATTGCCGCCACTGGCTAAGCGGCCAAACAGTAGTTCGTCGGCTAAGGCACTGCGTATGCAGTCCTGAATCAGGCGCGCCATCGGTCTTGCACCCATCAGCGGGTCAAAACCCTTTTCGGCCAGATAGACTTTAAGCGCATCGGTAAAGATCGCATCCACTTTCTTGTCGTGCAACTGTTCTTCGAGCTGAATCAGGAACTTGTCGACGACGCGCAGGATGACCTCTTTATCAAGTGGATCGAAGGAGACGATGGCATCCAGCCGGTTGCGGAATTCCGGCGTAAACATGCGCTTGATGTCCGCCATTTCATCGCCGCCTGAGGCTGATTTGGTGAAGCCGATTTGCACCTTACCCAGCGCTTCTGCACCCGCATTGGTGGTCATAATCACTACGACATTGCGGAAATCGGCTTTTCGGCCGTTGTTGTCGGTCAGCGTGCCGTGATCCATCACCTGCAGCAGGATGTTGAACACATCGGGGTGCGCTTTTTCGATTTCGTCGAGCAACAAAACGCAATGCGGCTGCTTGCTGATGGCTTCGGTGAGCAGACCGCCTTGATCGAAACCGACATAACCGGGTGGTGCGCCGATCAGGCGGGACACGGCGTGCCGTTCCATGTATTCGGACATGTCAAAGCGGTGCAGCGGCATGCCCATCGCAAAGGCCAGTTGGCGGGCGACTTCGGTCTTTCCCACCCCGGTAGGGCCTGAGAACAGGAAGCTGCCGATGGGTTTTTGCGGATTACCCAGCCCGCTGCGCGACATTTTGATGGCGCGCGCCAGTACGTCGATCGCTTTTCCCTGGCCGAATACGGTGGCTTTGAGATCTCGATCCAGATTTTTCAGCGCATTGCGGTCGTCGTGCGATACGGTGCGGGTCGGAATGCGCGCGATTTTGGCGATGATTTCCTCGATCTCGTGTTTGCCGACCACTTTCTTCTGTTTAGATTTGGGCAGGATGCGCTGTGCAGCACCGGCTTCATCGAGCACGTCGATCGCCTTGTCGGGCAAATGACGGTCATTGATGAAGCGTGCGGAGAGTTCGGCCGCACTGGTGATGGCGGCTGCACTGAATTTAATGCTGTGATGCTGCTCGAAGCGCGATTTCAAGCCTTTTAAAATCTCGATGGTCTGCTCAACCGACGGTTCAGGGACATCAACCTTTTGGAACCGGCGCGACAGGGCGGAATCTTTTTCGAATATCCCGCGATATTCCTGATAGGTGGTAGCACCGATGCACTTTAATGCGCCGGAAGATAGCGCCGGCTTGAGTAAATTGGACGCATCCATCGTCCCGCCGGAGGCTGAACCCGCACCGATCAGCGTATGTATCTCGTCGATGAACAGTACCGCATTGGGCGCTTCTTTTAATTCTTTTAATACGGCCTTCAGGCGCTGTTCGAAGTCGCCGCGATATTTTGTACCGGCAAGCAGCGCGCCCATGTCCAGCGAATAGACATGCGCATCTTTTAAGATGTCCGGCACGTTGTCTTCCACGATACGGCGTGCGAGGCCTTCTGCGATGGCGGTCTTGCCGACGCCGGCTTCACCCACTAGCAGCGGATTGTTCTTGCGGCGACGGCACAGTGTCTGGATGACGCGTTCGAGTTCAGGCTCGCGTCCGATCAGCGGATCAATTTGTCCGGCCAGTGCCTGCGCATTCAGATCTACCGTGTATTGTTTCAACACCCCTGCGTCCACCGGTGCCTGTTCGACGGCTGGTTCAGGGGCGCTGACCGGTGTTTCTTTGCCGCTGCCGTGAACGATGTAGTTGACGACATCGAGGCGATTGACGTTGCGCTGGGTTAAAAAATGCACCGCATGGGAGTCTTTTTCGCCAAATAGCGCAGCTAAGATGTTCGCGCCGGAGATTTCTTTCTTATTGGCCGATTGCGCATGCAGAATCGCGCGTTGAATCACGCGCTGAAAGCCGAGCGTGGGCTGCGTGTCCATATCGCTGTTGCCGGGCACGACCGGCGTGTTGCCGTCGATAAATTCTGTCATCACCTGACGCAGTTCTTCGATATCGGCATGGCAGGCGCGTAAGGCTTGTGCGGCGGAGGCATTGTCGAGCATGGCGAGCAACAAGTGCTCCACGGTGATGAACTCGTGACGCTTCTGGCGTGCTTCGACAAAGGCCAGATGTAAACTAACTTCCAGGTCTTGGGCAATCATTTTAAATTTCCTCTGTGCCGCATCGCAGTGGATGCTCATTTTGCTGCGCGTATTCGGTGACTTGGGCAACTTTAGTTTCAGCGACATCGCGTGTGTACACTCCGCAAATTGCCGAACCATTGTTGTGTATTTGGAGCATCAGTTGTTGTGCGCGCTCGTTATTGATCGCGAAAAAACGCTGCAAGACGTCGATGACAAATTCCATGGTGGTGTAATCGTCGTTATACAAAACCACCTTGTACATACCAGGCGGTTTGATTGCTGCGCGTTCAGGGGCGAGTAGCGTGCTGCTGTCGTTTTGTTTTGACATGGCGGTATTTTGTCACTTTGTATGGGGGGTAAGCCAGATGATTAGCGATGCTTTTTCAAGCTTGTTCCGTAAATTGAAATAACCGTTTGACAAATGCGGTCTGGTGAGGGTTAAATACGAACTGGCGTTTGAGTCAATGTAGCTGCAGTACTGGTTTTGCCGTGTGCGGTCTTGGATTCAAACAGTTTCGCGGGGGACCCCGTTCTTTTTTGTTAAGGAAGTTATCACATGGCAACTGGTACAGTTAAATGGTTTAACGATGCAAAAGGTTTCGGATTCATTACGCCGGATGATGGCAGCGAAGACCTGTTTGCGCACTTCTCCGCGATCAATATGAGCGGTTTCAAGTCACTCAAAGAAGGCCAGAAGGTCACCTTTGAAGTGGTCAAAGGCCCTAAAGGCAATCAAGCCTCCAACATCCAGGCACCTTAAGGTTTGCGATGAATAAAAAGCCCGGCTAGCCGGGCTTTTTTGTTGCCCGTTGTGAACGGCTTAGGCGATGGTAGCCAGTGCTGCATTGAAGGTCGCGCTGGGGCGCATGGCCTTTGAGGTTTTGGCAAAGTCCGGGTGGTAGTAGCCGCCCATATCGACAGGTTTCCCCTGTGCCGCGATCAGTTCTGCATTGATTACCGCTTCGTTGTCCGTCAGCGTTTTTGCAAGGGTTGTGAAGCGCGACTGAATCTCAATGTCTTGTGTTTGGGCCGCCAGCGCCTGCGCCCAATACAGTGCCAGATAAAAGTGAGAGCCCCGGTTGTCGATCTCACCCACACGGCGAGCAGGCGAGCGGTTATTCTCCAGAATCCGGCCGTTGGCCACATCCAGCGTTTCGGCGAGCACACGGGCTTTGGGGTTGTTATATTTCAGTGCCAGATGTTCAAGCGATGCGCCCAGTGCTAAAAATTCGCCCAGCGAATCCCAGCGCAGATAGGCCTCCTGCTGGAACTGTTGTACATGCTTGGGGGCGGAACCGCCGGCGCCCGTTTCGAACAGGCCACCGCCGCTCATTAAAGGGACGATGGAGAGCATTTTTGCGCTGGTGCCCAATTCAAGAATCGGGAACAGATCGGTGAGATAATCGCGCAGCACGTTGCCGGTCACTGAAATGGTGTCCAGGCCTTGGCGGATGCGATCAATCGATACCTGTATCGCCGCTTCTGGCGTCATGATGCGGATGTCCATGCCTGTGGTGTCGTGATCCTTCAGGTAGCGTTCGACCTTTGTGATCAGTTGTGCGTCATGCGCCCGGTGCGCGTCCAGCCAGAAAATAGCCGGAGTGCCCGTGATACGCACTCGCCCGACGGCCAGTTTGACCCAGTCCTGGATCGGTGCGTCTTTGACCTGACACATGCGGAAGATGTCGCCGGTCTCAACTTTTTGTTCGAGCAGCGTTGTGCCTGTCGTGTCGATAATGCGAACAGTGCCGCAGCCCTTCATCTCGAACGTTTTATCGTGTGAACCGTATTCTTCGGCTTGTTGCGCCATCAGCCCCACATTCGGTACGCTACCCATGGTGGTGGGATCATAAGCGCCGTGTTTTTTGCAGTCTTCGATGACGATCTGATAAATGCGCGCATAGCAGCGGTCAGGGATCATCGCGCAGGTGTCGTGCAGTTTGCCATCCACGCCCCACATTTTGCCTGAATCGCGGATCATCGCGGGCATCGAGGCATCGACGATCACGTCGCTCGGTACATGCAGATTGGTGATGCCCTTGTCGGAATTGACCATCGCGAGTTCCGGATTGAGGGCATAGGTGTTTTTAATGTCGGCTTCGATGGCAGCGCGCTGATCTTCAGGCAGCTTGGCGATTTTACTCAGGAGATCGCCCAGACCGTTGTTGACGTTGACGCCCAAGCTCTCAATGACCGCTGCGTGCTTGTCGAATACGTCCTTGAAGTAAACGGTCACGGCGTGGCCGAACATGATCGGATCGGAAATCTTCATCATGGTCGCCTTCAGATGCAGCGACAGCAGTACGCCCTGTTGTTTTGCGCTGGCGATCTGTTCTGCATAAAACGCGCGCAGTGCCGTGCGACTCATCACGGCCGCATCGATCACTTCGCCTGCCTGTAAGGTGATTTTTTCCTTCAAAACAGTCGTTAGCCCCTCGCTGCCAGTAAACTCGATGCGCACGGTGCACGCTTCGCTTACCGTGGTCGATTTTTCGCTGCCGTAAAAATCATTCGCGTTCATGTGCGCGACATGGGTCTTGGATGACGCACTCCATGCGCCCATCTTGTGCGGGTTGTTTTTGGCGAATTGTTTGACGGCACCTGCTGCGCGGCGGTCTGAATTACCTTCACGCAGCACCGGGTTGACCGCGCTGCCCAGCACGCGGCTGTAGCGGACTTTGATCGCTTTTTGGGTGTCGTCCTGCGGTTCGTCAGGATAATCAGGAATATCAAAGCCTTGCGACTGCAACTCGGCAATCGCGGCTTTCAATTGCGGCGGGGTGGCACTGACATTCGGCAGCTTGATGATGTTGGCTTCATCTTTGAGTGCGAGCTGGCCCAGTTCGCTCAGTTCATCGGCGATTTTCTGGTCCGGCGTCAGTTTGTCGGGAAAGTTTGCAAGAATGCGGCCTGCCAGTGAAATGTCGCGCGTCTCAACGGCAACCCCTGCTGCTTTTGTGAAAGCCTGTACGATAGGGAGCAGTGAATAGGTCGCCAGAGCCGGTGCTTCATCGACCATCGTGTAAATAATTTTCTGACTTGTCATGTTATTTCTCTTTAGAGGGGTAGATTTTGTCAACGGGTGCCGTTATTCATGGTTTAGCGATCCAGTAGACGCGGTAAAATGCCAGCTTGCTATATTTTGGAACTTCAATGGGACGCATACTGCTGTTCAACAAGCCGTTCGGCGTAATTTGCCAGTTCAGCCAGGATGGTCTGCATCCGACGCTGGCCGATTATATTCCTGTTCCCGAATTTTATCCTGCCGGACGACTGGATACCGACAGCGAAGGGCTGCTGGTCTTGACGGACGATGGTCAGTTGCAGCATCGCATCACGGATCCTAAGCACAAATTGCCCAAGACTTACTGGGTGCAGGTGGAAGGCGTGCCGGATTCTGCCGCCCTGGATACCTTGCGCGCGGGAGTTTTGCTAAAAGACGGGATGACCCAGCCGGCCGGTGCCGGGTTGATGGCACCACCGCCCGAACTTTGGCCGCGCAATCCGCCGGTGCGGGCGCGCAAAGCGATTCCGACCAGTTGGCTCGAATTGACGATCCGTGAGGGGAAAAATCGTCAGGTGCGCCGCATGACGGCTGCCGTCGGTTTTCCGACCCTGCGCCTGATACGCTACCGCATCGGCGAATGGACGCTGGACGGGGTGGAGCAGGGAACATGGAAAATGAATACATAAAGGAATGCGCTGATGACTAATAGAGAAACCACTGAGGCGCTTCGCCTGCTCGATGCACATCCTGATTTTAAAATCATTCGGCGCATCCTGCCCCGCACCACCTTTGGCGAACCTGCGGGCCGGGAGATGTTGCGAGGGGTCGTTGTCGATACCGAAACCACCGGGATCAATTCCGGGAAGGATGCCATCATTGAGCTGGGCATGGTGTTGTTCGAATACGATCCTGATACAGGGGAGGCTGGGCGCGTGTTGGGCAGTTTCGATCAACTGGAGTATCCCGGGATGGCGATTCCGCCTGAATCGACCGAGGTGCACGGCATCACCGATGAGATGGTTCAGGGAAAACGCATCGACGATGCGGCGGTGGCGGCCTTCCTCGACGGGGTGAGTATCGTGATTGCCCATAATTCAAAATTCGACCGGGTATTTCTCGAAAAGCGCCTGTCCGTTTTTGAGACGCTGCCTTGGGGATGTTCGTTTGCCCAGGTAGACTGGCGCGCGGAAGGAATCGGTTCTGCCAAGCTCGATTACATTTCATACCAGTACGGTTTTTTCTATGAGGCGCACCGGGCCGAAGGGGACTGCTACGCGCTGCTGGAAATATTGCAGCAGCCGTTGCCTAAATCGGGCCAGTTGGTTTTAAAAACGATTCTGAATGGCCTGGCGCAGAAAAGTTATCAGGTTTTTGCCACCGGTTCGTCGTTCGATACGAAGGATGTGTTAAAAGCGCGCGGCTATCGCTGGGATGGCGAAAAAAAATGCTGGCACACCACGGTCGCGGGCGATGCAGCCGTGAAAGAAGAGGTCGTCTGGTTGAAGGAGCGCGTTTATGGCGGAAAAAGTGCACGTATCGAAATCGAGGTGCACAATTGTCTGACGCGCTATTCCAACCGGACGGGTAACCGGGCGATCAAAGAAATTTAACCTCAAGCGGCAAACACACTGCCATGTTGGGTGCCGATTGCTGATATGCTCACAAGATTAATTTTTTAGAGGAAATAGGTTATGAAAACGCTGTTATCAATTGCTATGTTGTGTTTTAGTACGCTGGGATTCGCTGGCGATGCGCCTGCCGGATTGAGTGTTGTGAAGGGCGAAGTGCTGGAAGTGCAGGAGGTTGAGAGTTATACCTACCTGCGTTTGAAAACCAGCGAGGGGGAAATTTGGGCCGCGGTGGGCAAAGCGCCGGTTGCGAAGGGTGCTCAGGTCGTGATTGAAAACGCGATGACGATGAGTGACTTTGAGAGTAAGTCGCTGAAAAAAACCTTTAAAACCATTATCTTCGGTACGCTCGGTGGCGCGGGCGTCAGCGCGGCACATGCCGCTAAACCGGTTGATGTTGGTGATGTGAAGGTGTCTCGTGCTACCGGTGCAAATGCATATACGGTTGCTGAAATTGTGACCAAAGCGAAGGCGCTGAAGGACAAGCAAGTTGTGGTTCGCGGCAAGGTTGTTAAATATAACGCGGGCATTATGGGGAAAAACTGGGTGCACCTGCGCGATGGTACTGGCAGCGAGGGGAGTAATGATATTCTCGTGACGACTCAGAAGCAGGCCAAGGTGGGCGATGTCGTAACGGTGAAGGGCGTGGTGCGTAACGACAAGGACTTTGGCGCGGGTTATTTGTATAAGGTGCTGATTGAAGAGGCAACGCTGCAAAAGTAAAAGTCAGGGCGGCGGATTACCCGCCGCCGTTAAGCACCGCAGAAAAAGGCTATGCTTCCAGCAAATTTTTAATGACGGCACCGGCCAGCATATAGCCGAA
Organism: Nitrosomonadales bacterium; assembly: GCA_037137715.1. Taxonomy (GTDB): domain Bacteria; phylum Pseudomonadota; class Gammaproteobacteria; order Burkholderiales; family Gallionellaceae; genus Gallionella. The sequence goes on along the minus strand of JBAXJT010000032.1, from coordinate 21,351 downwards.
CAGCGGCGGCATGTGGCTGATCGTGCCGTTGACCGCGCGGGGCCGCCCCTGTGAGGTCGGCTGGGGTGGTAAGGGCTGGCTCGGGTGTTCGTCTGAGTAGACGGTCAGGATGCCGCGGCGTATGTTGTGGTGTTTGAGCAGCAGTTTTCTCATTTGGCGGGCCAGCGGGCACATCTCGGTCTGGCTGATATCGGCAAGCTTGATGCAGGCAGGATCAAGCCGGTTGCCAGCACCCATGCTGGAGGCGATCTTGAGATCCTGAGCGTAACTCTCTGCCACCAGTGCAACCTTGCAGGATAAGGAATCAATACAATCAATTACATAGTCGCAATCGGGCGGCAGTAATTCTTTGACATTGTCGATGGTCAGAAATACTTTGAGCAGCGTGACCTGACAGTCCGGGTTGATGTCGGCAATGCGCGCGCGCATCAGTTCTGCCTTGGACTGTCCGACGGTAGAGAGCAGGGCGGGCAGCTGGCGATTGATGTTGCTGGTGACTACCACGTCGTGATCGAGCAGTGTCAGGCGGCCGATCCCGGCACGCGCCAGCGCTTCTGTGCAATACGATCCCACGCCGCCCATGCCGGCTACGAAAACGTGACAGCTGGCGAGCCGGTTGATTCCCTCGTCGCCGATCAGGATTTGGGTGCGTTCGAACTGAGCTGGAATCGTCATGGCGGTCTTGCGAATTATCATTGCGGCCGATTTTAACATGCGAGTTCTAAAACAGAGCGAAGCATCACGCGGAACACGTGATTTTTCATCGAAACGGTATAATAGCGGTCACAGGTTCAATTACTTTGGAGTTTGTCTTGTTTAAGTTCATCGGTTTTGTTGCGGGTTTTTATTTTTTAGGTTTTTTTGGCGCACTGCTCGGCCTATTTGTCGGATCTTTCTTCGACCGCTTAAAGGCGTATGGTCTGGGTGCGATGAACCCGCTGCAAAATGCGCTGCGTCAGGGCGTGTTTCTGGAAACGGTGTTCGTGCTGATGGGGAAACTTGCCAAGGCAGATGGCGTGGTGACGCAGGATGAAATCACTCACGTCGAAGAATTCATGCAAAAACTGGGCATGACGGCGGAACATCGCAAACAGGCCATTGACTGGTTTAAGCAGGGGGCGGATCCGGCGTTCGACATTGAGCCTGCCTGCAAACGGTTTCTGATGATCTGCGGGAGTACCAGAAATCTCAAGCAGGTGTTGCTGGTGTACTTAATTGTGATGGCGCTGGCCGACGGGCATTTTCATCCTGCGGAAGAGGCGCTGCTCACCGAGATTGCCGGCAAGTTAGGTTACGATCAGGCAGCGTTCAGACAGATACTCGACATGGTGCTGAACCAGTCTCATTTCGGCGCGGGTGCGGCCAGTTCTGCCGATGCGCTGGCGGATGCCTACAAAGCACTGGGTGTCACGCCCGAGAGCACGGATGCGGAGATCAAGCGCGCCTATCGCCGCCTGATGAGCCAGTATCACCCTGATAAACTGATCGGTCAGGGGATGCCGGCCGATATGGTTGCGATGGCCACCGAACAGGCCAAAGAAATTCAACTGGCGCACGATTTAATCAAAAAGCATCGCAATATTTGAGCGTCTGGTTTAACCCAGTCCGTCACAGTTCAGAACATGATCGCCTGCTCGCTGTAGTAAAGCTGCCAATGGCGTATAGAATATCTGTCAGCCAGCAGCCAACCAATTGTCGCAAAAAGCCTTTTACCTATGAGTCTGATCAAATCTCGAAAGCGCGTCGCTGACCACGGAGAAGTATTCACACCCGCATGGATGGTGGATGCCATGCTCGATCTCGTGAAGGATGAGTCGGAGCGCATAGACTCGCGTTTTCTGGAGCCGGCATGCGGAAGCGGCAACTTTATAATCAAAGTCTTGCAGCGCAAGCTCGCTGTCGTCGAGCACAAGTTTGGAAAATCCGATTTCGAAAAGCAGCACTATGCGCTTCTGGCGCTGATGTGCATCTATGGGATCGAACTTCTTGCGGACAACATCGCAGAGTGCCGCGAGAACATGCTGGTAATTTTCGCCGACTACCTAAATCTGCAAGAGTCAGATGATCTCTGCCGTGCCGCATGCTACGTGTTATCGCAAAATCTGGTTCATGGCGATGCCCTGACCATGTGCGTCAGCACTGGCGAGCCGATTTCCTTTGCCGAATGGGGGTATCTGGGCAAGGGGAAATACCAGCGCCGCGACTTCCGTTTTGATGTTCTTACCGGTTCATCGGTCTACAGTCAGGAAGGGACTCTTTTTGCCCACTTGGGCAAACACGAGATTTTTATGCCGACAAAGACCTGGCCTCAGATGGCTGTGAGCGAGTTGGCTGCTCTGGGGGAGAATGCGCATGGACAAGATTGAGCACGTGAGCGATAAACCAGTGAGCATGACCGCGCCGCCCGAAGGCTACGGCGACTGGCTAGGTGAACTGAAAGCGCAAATTCACGAGGCGCAGCAGCGTGCAGCGCAAGCTGTTAACTTAGAGCTGGTCTTGTTGTATTGGAAAATTGGCAATGCCATTTTGATTCGGCAAAACAAACAAGGCTGGGGCGCGAAAGTGGTGGATCGCTTAGCGCATGATCTGCGCATCAGCTTCCCGGATATGCAGGGGTTTTCTGTACGCAACCTCAAGTACATGCGAGCCTTTGCCCGGTGTTGGACAGATATTCAATTTGTGCAACAGCTGCTGCACAAATTGCCATGGGGGCATAACCTTGTGTTGCTTGATAAGCTGGAGACTGAGCCGCAGCGCCGCTGGTATGCGGCTAAAGCCATCGAACACAACTGGTCGCGAAATATTCTGGGGATGCAGATCGAAACTGGCTTACTGGAGCGCAGCGGCACGGCGGTCACGAACTTCGAGGCCAGTTTACCCAAGCCGCAATCCGATCTGGCTCGCGAATCCCTGAAAGATCCATATCGCTTCGACTTCCTTGGTCTGACCGACGAGGCGCAGGAGCGCGAGATCGAACACGCTTTGTTGAAGCATGTCACCGAATTTCTGCTTGAGCTGGGTGCGGGATTTGCTTTTGTCGGGCGGCAGGTGTTGCTGGACGTAGGGGGCGATGAGTTTTTTATTGACCTGTTGTTCTATCACCTCAAGTTGCGTTGCTATGTGGTAATCGAACTTAAGGCCGGAAAATTCAAGCCCGAGCATCTGGGGCAGCTCGGTTTTTATCTGACTGCTGTGAATCGCCAGGTCAAAAGCGAGCACGACAACCCAACCATCGGCCTCTTGCTGTGCAAGAGCAAAAACAAGATCGTGGCCGAATATGCCCTAGGCGATAAATCGCAGCCGATGGGCATAGCCGAATACAAATTGCTCGAATCTCTGCCCGCCGAACTGCAAACCAGCCTGCCCAGCATTGAGCAGATCGAACGCGAACTGGCGGGCGATGACAGCCCGAGCGAAGAGGATGAATCATGAATCAGGCCGGCTTTACACTGCGGGGCCGCAATCCGGACGTGCTGACCTGTATCGCCAACCTTTCCAATGACGAAGTGTTCACCCCGCCGGAATTGCGCCTGAACAGCTGCGTTCATCCTATAAAAAGCATTTCATCCAGGCAAGGGGTCTCGCAGGGATACTGCCAAAGACAGTAAATCGCAAAAAACCTTGCGTGGACAACAAGCTTTTTATAGGTTTATCGCCGTTTGGCGATCGTGCTCAGTGCGCGGCTTTTGTCGGCGCTGCCTGAGCTGGAACCGAAGTAGTAGGATATGACTTGCGTGGCGACCGTGGTGAGTGCGCCTAAGATATAAATGATGATGTCCTTCATTTCCGGACGCTGGGCCAGAATGCTGCCCTTCTCATCGCCGCTGAAAACAATGTACCAGTACATCCAGAAGGTCAGCAGTATGATGGCGAACGCGAGCAGCGCGTTGACGTTCGCTGCCAGCCAGCCCGACGGTTCGATTTCACGGTTGCGCCGTTCAGCCTCGCTCCCGTTGGCAGGTGCTGGTACGCTTTGACGTGTCTCCTGCCGGATTGCTGCTCTGGCGAGTTCGTTGGCCAACTCCTTTTCCTCCTGTTGCGACGTAGCGCCACTCATAGAAATGAGCGCGTGTTTTGCATCGTTGTTCATGATCCGACCCCTTCCAGTGTGCGTTTGACCCAGCCAAAGAAATATTTTTTGCTGTCCGGCCTCTGTTCACAGATGCTGAGGTAGCGGGAAATTTTATGCAGCGAAAATAGCGCCAGAAAAGTGCCGGGATCTGTGGAATTTATTTTTTTAAGTGTCTCAGGGCCGATGATGCCATCCGGTTTTTCGCCTACGGTGAGCTGTGCCAGTTTTGCGCTGGTGTAAGTGCCGGCATTGACAGCAAAGTCGAAGATAGACTGGGCGATGCGCTGATCGGTCATGTCGTCGCCGCGTACCTTGTCCCAGTAGTTGATTTCAAAGAAGGCTTTGATTTTGTCTTGTAACTCAGTCATGCGATCGAGATTGGCAGGGAAGGTGCTTTCCTGCTTTGCGCGATCGATTAAAATCCAGCCATCCCATTTTGAATTGAGTTTGCGCGCGATTCCCTGATAGGTTTCGCCGCCGGGGTCCTGCGGGTCGTTCACATAGCCGCCCTCGGCCTGCATGGTTGCGGTGTAAGCAGATGCAAAGTCGGCCATGATGACTCCTGTAGTGAAGTTGGCAACCTCGTTTTTGAGGCAGCGCGAACGACGAGCAGGGTAAGTGCTGGGTGGTAGAGCGGTCAATATGTCTTAATGTCTATATACTTCGGCTAGGTTGCCTCTGGCCTTGTGATTCAATCGTGACGCCCAACAAAAAGGACACCCGAAGGTGTCCCGTTTTTGCAGTCTGCAGAATAAGCGTTAGTCTATTTTTGCAGCAGCGCGCAGGTCCGTGATGATCTTCTGGATTGCTTGCTGTTGCAGGCGTTGCAGCAACTGCGGTTTGATTTCATCAAACGAAGGAACTTTCAGCGCGCGCATATCTTCCAGTTTGATGACGTGCCAGCCGAACTGGGTTTGTACAGGATCCTTGGTGTATTCACCCTTTTTTAGATTCAGCAGCGCATTGGCGAACGGCTCAACAAAATTCTTCGGTACGGTCCAACCTAAAGCACCGCCGCGCTCAGCCGAGCCGGTATCTTTGGATTTTTCAGCCAGTTTTTCAAATTTAGCCTTCTTGCCCAGTTGAGCAATGATGTCGCGTGCCTCTGCTTCGGTCGCAACCAGAATATGGCGTGCGCTGTATTCCTTATCACCCAGCTTTGATTTCAGTGTTTCGTATCCTGCCTGCAATTGTGCATCGGTGACGGGATTCTTTTTCAGTTGCTCTTGAACGAATGCATTGATCAGCACGGTTTGCTTTGCCAGATCAATTTGCTGAACGATATCGGCTGATTTATCCAGTCCGCTTGACGTGGCCGCTTGCGCCATCACTTCACGGTTGATCAAGTCGTCTAAAATCGCCTTGCGCAATTCCGGTGTGTCAGCCTGACCTTGTGCGAGCGCATTTTTGACGTTCAGTTCAACGCGTTCCTGGCTGATCACGACTTTGTTGACCACTGCGGCGGATTTATCTGCGGCAAACGCCGGGTTGATCGCCAGAGCTGCCAAGATGGCCAGCGTTGCAAATTGCTTTGTTTTTAACATATTTAGTCCTTGAGAGAAAAATTCAAATGGATAATCAAATTTCGTTCGGGGTATTCGCCTGTATGTTGAGTGCATGAATGTCATCCTTCATCATCTCGCCCAGCGCGGAATATATCATACGGTGGCGCGCTAACGTACCCTTACTCGTAAACTTATGCGTGACAATTTGTAACAAATAATGACCGCCGCCGCCCTGTGCACCCGCGTGCCCTGCGTGTTTATGGCTTTCATCGACAATATTCACGACGGTCGGATCAAGTGCCGCCAGGCGTACTTTCATTTTTTCAATGCGACTCATGCGGGGAGCGTCTTTCTGAACGGGCGCACGGCAACGTCGCGGTAGACGCCGCCGCTGACATAGGGATCCGCGTCCGCCCAAGCTTGGGCTTCCAATAGGGAGGTGAATTCAGCTACGATCAGGCTGCCGGTAAAGCCGGCTGTTCCCGGGTCTTCGGCATCGACGGCAGGGAAGGGGCCGGCCAGCAGCAGCCGGCCTTGGGCTTGCAGTGCTTGCAATCGTGCAACATGAGCGGGGCGCGATTGAATGCGGGCCGCAAGACTGTCAGGTACATCGGTTCCGGTGATGGCGTACCACATCAGTTGGACTCCTTTTTTTCATCGATGTATTTGGCAAGCCAGGCGCTTTGACCGATGATGAACACCAGCATCATGCCGGTGAAACCGAAAAGCTTGAAATTGACCCAGGTGTCGGTCGAATAGTTGAAGGCGACATACAGATTGATGAAGCCCAGTACCAGAAAAAACAGGCTCCAGCTCAAATTCAGTCTATCCCATACGCGTAGGGGTAATGCCATTTTTTCGGAGAGCAGGGAGCGCATCAGGTTCTTCTTGAAGAACAGGTTGGAGCCTAGCAAGATCACCGAAAACAACCAGTACAGTACGCTGGGTTTGAATTTAATGAAGGTTTCGTCGTGCAGCAACAAAGTCGCGCCGCCGAACACGCCGACGATGGCAAAGCTCACCCACAGCATCGCATCCACTTTGCCGTGTTTGTATTTTGTCCAGATGATTTGGGCGATGGTGGCGATGATGGCAATGGCAGTGGCGACAAAGATGCCCTGAAATTTGAAGGCGATAAAAAATAGGATGACGGGAAAAAGATCGAACAACAGTTTCATGGTTTAGGGTCTGTCTAGGGTCAGTGAGGCGGAATTAATGCAAAAGCGTAATCCGGTGGGTTGCGGGCCATCGGGAAAAACGTGGCCCAGATGGGCGCCGCAATGTGCGCATTTTACTTCATCGCGGCGCATGCCGTGGCTGGTATCGCTGCTGGTGGCCAAGCTATTCACTTCAATCGGCTGCCAGAAACTGGGCCAGCCTGAGCCTGATTCAAATTTAGTAGCCGCATCAAACAGGGCGTGATCGCAGCAGACGCAGCGATAGACGCCCGCATCATGGCAATCCCAGTAGATGCCGCTGAACGGCGGTTCGGTGCCGCATTGGCGACACACCTGATATTGCTCAGGGGAGAGTTCGGCGCGCCACTCGTCGTCTGATTTTGTAATGTGAGAAGTCATTGTTGTTGGAAAACCCTTGTCCACGAAAATCACGAAAAAACACGAAAAATAACAAACTGAATGAATTTAACGGCTATCTAAAATACGTACTGCATATACGTATGTAAGATTTTGATTTATTTAGTGTATTTCGTGTCTTTCGTGGAGCTCTGCTTTTTCTAGATTTACAGCACATCGCCTGCATGATCCGCAAGACGCGAGCGCTCGCCCCTGAGCAATGTGATGTGACCGCCATGCTCCCAGCCTTTGAAACGATCCACCACATAGGTCAGGCCTGAGCTGCCTTCGGACAGATAAGGTGTGTCGATCTGCGCGATGTTGCCCATGCACACGACCTTAGTGCCGGGGCCCGCGCGCGTGATCAGCGTCTTCATCTGCTTGGGCGTGAGATTCTGCGACTCGTCGATGATGATGTATTTGTTCAGGAAAGTGCGGCCGCGCATAAAATTGAGCGATTTGACCTTGATGCGCGAGCGGATCAAATCGCGTGTCGCCGCTTTCCCCCAGTCGCCTGCCTCTTCGTCGTTTTTGTTGAGCACATCCAGATTGTCATCGAGCGCCCCCATCCACGGCGTCATTTTTTCTTCTTCGGTGCCGGGCAAAAAGCCGATATCTTCACCGACCGGCACGGTCACGCGGGTGATGATGATTTCAGAATACAGCTTGCTCTCCAGCGTTTGCATTAGACCTGCGGCCAGCGTCAACAGCGTTTTACCCGTGCCCGCTTGACCTAGCAGGGTCACGAAGTCGATTTCAGGGTCGAGCAGCAAATTGAGCACGAAATTCTGTTCGCGGTTGCGCGCGACGATGCCCCAGACGTTGTGCTTGGTGCTGGTGTAGTCGGTGAGCGTGCGCAGCAGTGCCGTATTCTCGTTTTGCTCCAGTACGATGGCGTAAAACGGCGCATCGTCTTCTTTGTAGACGAACTGGTTGATGAAGAGCGCACCGCAGAGCGGGCCGCTGATCTGGTAATAGGTGTGAGTGTCTTTGATCCACGACTTCATGTCGCGCCCGTGGGTGTCCCAAAAGTCTTCGGGCAGTTCAAGTACGCCGCTGTACAGCAGATCGGTGTCTTCGAGCACCTTGTCGTTGAAGTAGTCCTGAGCTTCGAGCCCCAGCGCGCGCGCCTTGATGCGCATGTTGATGTCTTTGCTGACTAAAATCACCGAGCGCGTCGGGTGCTGATGTTGCAGACCAATCACCACGCCTAGTATCGCGTTGTCGGCTTTGCCCAGTTCCAGATTGTGCGGCAGTTCCTGTCTGATGAAGCTGGTTTGCAAAAACAGCCTTCCGGTGCTGTTTTTGTGCATATCTGTTTGCAGCGCGATGCCCTCGTCGATATTGCGCGGCGCATCGTTAACAATTTCATCGAGGAAGCGGCTCACCTGACGTGCATTGCGCGCCACTTCGGTCATGCCCTTTTTCTTGTTATCCAGCTCTTCTAGTACAAACATCGGCAGGCAAATGTCGTGTTCCTCGAAGCGGTACAGACTGGTCGGATCGTGCAGCAATACATTGGTGTCCAGAACAAACAGCTTGGTATCGGATACCGCTTTTTTGAGCTTCGGCATGATCTTTCCTTCAGTTGAGTGTTGAGACGAAATCCAAAACTTCCTGTGCGTGCCCGTCTGCCTTGAGTCCGCGCCATTCATGGCGCAGTATCCCCTGACTGTCGAACACGAAGGTGCTGCGTTCGATGCCGCGTACCTGCTTGCCGTACATCATCTTTTGTTTCATGACACCAAACAGATTGCACACGGTTTCATCGGTATCGGACAGCAGCTCAAAAGGCAGTGTGAATTTGGCTTTGAAATTTTCATGCGATTTCAGGCTGTCGCGTGAAATGCCGGCCACGGTGCAATTCGCCTGTCTGAATTTTTCATGTAAATCGCGGAATTGCTGCGCTTCGGTGGTACAACCGGGGGTGTTGTCCTTAGGATAGAAGAACAGCACCAGATGTTGGCCACGTGCGGATGAAAGTGTGAAGGTCGCACCATCTGTTGCGGGTAGGGTGAAATCGCTGATTTGTTTCTCTGTCATGGCTCAACTTTCAAAAAATGTTGCCATTGTGCTATAGAATTTTAAGGTTTAAATCACGTGTTTCAGAGTCCGATGTCGATAAGGTATGCCGCGTTTTTGCACATTTCGCTCTGGGTAAATAGATGTCGGATGCAGTTGCGTCCGTCGTGTTTGGCTGTATACAGTGCGGTGTCAGCCGTGTTGAGCAGGAAATTCGCATCGCAATTGCTGCTGATCGAGTGGGTGGCAATGCCTATGCTCAGCGTTACGCGATCGGTAACATTCGATTTTGCGTGAGGAATATTTAATTCCAGCATGGCACTCTGTATTTTTTGGGCAACTGCATAGGCCCCTTCCAGTTCGCAGTCGGGCAGTAAAATGGCGAATTCCTCTCCGCCATAGCGTGTCACGACATCTGTCGTCCGGTTGAGCTGAGACTTGATCAATTCGACAATACGGATCAGTACGCGGTCGCCTGCGGGGTGGCCATAGAAGTCGTTGTAGTCCTTAAAATAATCGATGTCCAGCATCAGCAGGGAAAGCGGCGTGCCCTGCCGGTGTACGCGACCGAATTCCGCCTTGAAGCGTTCGTCAAAGTAACGACGGTTATACGCACCTGTCAGGCTATCCGTCGTTGCATCGATACTCAGTTGTCTGGAGTGCAACTTGAGCAGATGCTCTCGTGCAAACGATACGCTGGTGTCGGTGATTTGAATCAGGCATTGATGGGCGCCATCCGGTGTGATGATAGGCGTGAGGGTGATGGATTGATGGATGCGTGCCTGCTGTTTTTGCCGTGTACAGGGGAGCGGGTAGAGTGGCAGCGGTGAGCGATGCAGCGCGCTGGACAAGACCACCGGCAGCTTGTAGGCCAGTGCATTTTGCATGGCCGTCTTGAAGGAAGCGCCTAAACTCTCTGCAAACAGGGTTTCTAGCGACTGTCCGACCGCGTGCTTCTCATCAATGCCGCTGTGTTCGGATACCCAGTCGTTCCATAGCAATACCACGCTTTTTGCGTCGATCAGAATCAATCCTGTATTGACCGCATTCCAGATCGAGTGCCAGATCATGTTCTGGGTGTGAGTGCGTTGATTCATGTTGTATTTAAATGCCGGTGATAAAGTTATCGATGTGAGCGAGAAATTCTTTTAACGATGAGGTGCTGAGCAGGAAAACCAGGCAACCTTGCGTTTGACGTTTCTCTATTTTCAAGTCGATGTGCAGCGCCATCATGACAGGTTGGTCAATTTCACCGATAAGTTTTTGCAAGATCGCTTCGGGGGCATCGACTGAGTATTGGGGCAGCGTGCTTTGTAGCGATAGTCCGAGCAAATCGCCCATCGCAGAGAGGCATGCGTTCAGGATGATGTTGCCCAATTCACACATTGCATCTTGCTCAAACTCGGCCAACTCCGCGACACTGACATGAGTTCCCATCATATCGCGTACGATTTCCAGCGCGCGCGCCTCGGTGAACAACAGCATCGCTATGGCGTCAAACGGACCGCTGAAGTGCTGTCTGACGGCGCCGACTCGCGCGCTGTCCAGCGGTAATGTCTGCGCATGTATTTCCGAGGACGGGAATAACTGCACATGCGGAACAGATAGTTGGACTTCTTCGCCGATGATTTCACTCAGGCTGGAGGCGGCACGCCCGGCACCAATGTTGAAAATCTCGCAAAGCGCATCGGTGTGTAATTCGGACAGGGAAATCACATAGCACTTTCGAAGTGGTCGAGTGCTTGCAAGGCGGTTTTTTCGGTCACCGGCTTAGAGACAAAGCGAGCGCCCAGTTCGATGGCGCGCGTCTGTTGCGTTTCCTGGATGTTCGCCGAGAAGATGGCGATGCGAATTTTAGGGTGCTTGTCGAGAATTTGTTCTGCGGCATCCGTACCCAGCATGCCGGGCATATTGATATCCATGGTGATGAAATCAGGCAGTTCGATCTCAACGAGGGGGAGCGCTTCGTCTCCGCTGCTCGCTTCTATGATCAGCCATTGCGGGCGTTTTGCCAGGATGAAGGTGCGGATCATCAGTCGTGAGAGCCGGCTATCGTCAACGATGAGCAGTTTTTTAATGCTATTTGGCATGATGGGTTGCTCGTATATTTTACCTGCCGTGATTCTATCCCAGTTCGTCTTTTTTGACAGCATTGTCACGTTAATTTTGCATGGGTGGAATCAGTTTTATTGCAGATTTTTGGCTTGCTGTGCGTGACTGTGGTTATACTTGGCGGCATTTTTTCTTCAATGACTGCTGAAAATCCCAGTGATTTACAGGTTGATATTATGATGGATACAGATTACATGCAGGCAGCGCTGGAACAAGCGGCGCTGGCTGAAGATGCAGGAGAGGTGCCCGTTGGCGCTGTGGTGGTGAAAGATGGCGTCATCATCGGGCGCGGTTATAACGCGCCGATCTCGCTTCACGACCCGTCCGCGCATGCTGAGATGCAGGCACTGCGCGCAGCGGCGCAATATTTGGGTAATTATCGTCTGGTAGGCTGCGATTTGTTTGTCACGCTGGAGCCTTGTGTGATGTGTGCCGGTGCGATCATGCATGCGCGTATCCGGCGGGTGGTGTATGGTGCGTCAGATTTCAAGACGGGCGTGTGCGGCAGTTTGCTGGACCTGTTCACCGAAGCGCGTTTGAATCACCATACTGTCGTTGCGGGTGGGGTGCTGGCTGATGAGTGCGGCGCTACCTTGAGTCGTTTTTTTGCACAGCGACGTGAGCAGAAAAAGATAAATGAAAATAAGCATATACATCAAGACTCAGCAGCTTGAATTGCATGATGATGTAGGCTTCGTGCTGCGCCGCTATCTGATTTCCACGGCAGTCAAGGGCGCGGGTGAGTTGTCCGGCAGTTTTTGCACACCGCGCGGACGGCATGTCATTCGCGCTAAAATCGGCACAGGCTGCCCGGAAAATGCCGTTTTTGTGCGGCGCCGGCCGACCGGTGAAATTTTCAGCGAAGCGCTGGGCGCACAATATCCTCAGCGTGATTGGATATTGACGCGCATCCTGTGGCTATCCGGTTGCGAAGTTGGCTTTAACCGGCTGGGGAAAAACGATACCATGCGCCGTTATATTTATATTCACGGTACGCCTGATTTTGAACCGGTAGGCGAGGCGCGTTCGCACGGTTGTATCAGGATGCGGAACGCGGATTTAATTGAGTTGTATGATCTGGTGCCGGCAGGTACGCAGGTTGAAATTGTTGAATGACTGATCAGAAAGAGTCCGATGAGCAATCCTTTTAGCGTAAGTCTGATTTGCTGGCACGATGGCGAGCCCCTACTTAAATCCGTCCGCGAGGCGGTGTTCATCCATGAGCAGGGGATTGCACCTGAATTGGAGTGGGATGGCGCGGATGAGCAGTGTCGTCATGCGCTGGTGCTGAGCGCGCAGGGCGAGGCGATCGGCTGCGGCCGCATGCTGTCGGACGGTCACATCGGGCGCATTGCCGTGCTGGCAAAATGGCGCAAACAGAAGGTCGGTACGGCGATTGTGGAGGCGTTACTCGATTATGCGCGCGCACATGATTATCCTCAGATTGATGTCGATGCGCAGACCTATGCGGTGCCGTTCTATCACAGCTTTGAATTTGTCGAGGAAGGGTGCGTGTTTATGGATGCGGGGCTACCCCACATCAAAATGCGACTCAAGCTACTTGCCCGTTAAATAATCGGCCACGCTAAAATTCATCACCGCTTCCGGTCGCGAGACGGCAAAGGCGGTGATCACGGCACCGGTGGCGAATGCTTCCGCGAAGATGAGGATGGGGGCGGGAATCAGGTAGTGATACTGGATTTCCGGCCAGGTGTAGTGGGTGAGGCCTAGCAATACCAGTGTGGTGGTCGCCATCATCAGCATGCTTGCCAATGCCGCGCAGGCAAATCCGTTAACCAGCACGAACACAAAGAAATTTTTCGGCAAATAGCGCCGGCAAAATCGCAGCAGCGCTTCGCCGAACACCATCGGGACGCACAGCATCAAAAGCCCGTTGATGCCCAGCGTCGAGATTTCCTGCCCCGAGTACAGCCAGCTGCCTGTCATGATCAGGGTGAGCGCAATCAGCGCAATCGGCCAGCCGAACATCAGCAGGAACAGGGTTGCGCCGATCAGGTGAAAATTAAAACCGGGACGGATGCCCGCGTTCATTTGCCAGAAAACAGCGGTGCAAAAAATCAGCCCGATCAATGCGTTGAACATGTCGGAATTTTTGAACAGGGTTTGCCAGGGCGCGCAGCGAGCGGCCCGATACAGCAAAAAGGCAAAGGCATAGTTGGCCAGCAACAGACTATCGCCGGTAAATAGCGCAGCCGGCAGGTTCATGGCAGCGGGTAGGGCAGGCTTTCAAAGGCGAGGACGGGTCCTTGCAATGAGTGCAAATGAACCGGATGTGCATCGCGGCTCGTGATTTGTAGCACGGCCAGTACATCAAAACCGCCGCCAGGAGCCGGGGCTGCATTTGCGATCATGCCGCAGGCCTGATCCGCCATCTCCTCGCTATACAATTCATCGCCCGGATTCGCTGCTATTGGGCTATGCGCCAGATACATGCGGCGTTTGGGCTTGCCCAGATAATGCATGCGCGCGACGATTTCCTGTCCGGGATAGCAGCCCTTCTTGAAATTGATGCCGCCGATCAGGTCGAAATTCACCATTTGCGGCACGAACTGTTCCTGTGTGCCGGGCACAATCACTGGCGTTCCCGCGCGGATGTTGAGCCAGTCCCAGGTATCGCTGTCGACGATGGGTGTATTGAGGGCGGCCACAAGCTGTTGCTGTTGTTCGGGTGTGCTGTTGAGCATGAAGCGGTTTTCGCCGATTTTGATGATGCGGCACGCCAATTCCGCTGACTCAATCACGCCCATCAGCGGTAGTTCAAGACATACAGCAGGCAGCGCGGGATGACAACCCGAAAGCCCTAGCGAGACGACTTCATGGCGTGCATCAGTGATTTTTACTTTGGCGCGCAATACGTACATGCCGAGTTTTTTACGCAGCGCATCGGCTAGAACTTCGGGCAGTTGCAGCAGATAATCATCCGCATCGCGCCAGATCAGGAAACTTGCCAGCATGCGGCCTTTGGCTGTGTTGAAACTTGAGTATTGTGCCTGTGTCTCAGTGACCTCGCGGATGTCGTTGCTCAGCAGATTTTGCAAAAACGAGAGTGCATCATCACCTGACACGCGCAGCGCGGCAAACTGGCTGAGGTTGCAGAGCGTCGTGTTGGTCTGTTCGATAGTTGTCGTTGGTACGTCAGATTGCATGGTGTCCGTTCGTGTGGTGGGTGTATATCGTACCCGGCCTTGCGCGCCTTAATTTTGTTGGGTATCTGACTGGGAGTCGAGCATAGCATGTTCGTGGAGGAACCGGCCCAGATGACGATCGTCCCGGTCCGTGTGATTCAAGAGCCAGTCCGACAAAAACAGCTTGATGCGGTAGCCTGTATACCAGGGGTCGCATGTCAGGGTTTTGATTTCATTGCCGAGTTTTTCAAAAAAGTGCTTGTACGAGCGGTGCTGGGCGATATGGTCGGCCGCAAAAGGGTAGTGATGCGTATGCATCAGCTGCTCTTCGAAATCGAAATGTTCCTCGATTTGGATTGTCAGTTTGGCGATCAGCGCATTCACCGTGTCATGGCGATGGATGACCGCGTGGCGCAGCGCGGCGATGAGGCGCATTAAATCCTGATGGTGGCTGTCGATTTCGTTGTGCCCGACCCCGGATTGACGGACGGCTTCGTCGCTCGGGTCTTCCAAGCCGGTGTAGAGGCCGGTTGACAGGTAATCTGTGCAGCGCTGCAGATAGACGCGTGCCGGAATATCGTCGGGATTGTCGCGTACGATTTCGGCCAGCATCGGCTGTGCGCGATCAATCGAGCGGGTGTGGTACAGGGCGAGCGCCTCTTCGAACTTTTGCAAGGTTCTGGATTTTTCTTCCCTGATTTTGGGTGCGTCGTGATTGAATACTTCGTAGATCGATTCGGCGTTGGTGTTGTAGGTGACTTTGACGCGCCCCAGATGGCGCACCAGAAATTTTTCGGGCTCCGACAGACTGTACAAGGTGTGTTCGCTGATCAATAGCGGCGCGCCGTACGTTTTGGTCAGCGTTTGCAATCGGGACGCAAGATTGACCGTATGGCCCAGTACCGTGCCTTCCATTCGGTTGCCGCCGCCGATGACGCCGAGCATCAGTACGCCGGTATTGATGCCGATGCCGATGCGGATCGGTGCGTAGGCTGCGCGCTCGCGTCCGGCGTTGTATTCGTCAAGGCGCGCGAGCATCGACAGGCCCGAGGCCAGCGCATCGTCGGCCGCCGTCGGGAACAGGGCCATGATCGCATCGCCCATGTACTTGTCGATGATGCCGTGGTGTGCGCTGACCACCGGATTCATCACGGATAGGTAGGAATTGATCATGCTGAAGGTTTGCTGCGGCGTCATGCTCTCCGACAGCGACGTGAAATCGCGTATGTCGGTGAACACGACAGACATGTTTTTCTCGATCTGGTCGCCCAATTCGACATCAATCAGGCTGGTTTTGCCAAGAAAGGCGATGATGTCGCGCGGTACAAAATGCAGCAGCGAGCGTTCCAGTAGTTTTAGCCGCGCGCGCGTACCGGCGTGCGCTTCGCGCTCGGCATTGAGCTCGTGGGTATCTTCAGGTATGTCGAAACTAGCGCTCATAAGCTACCGTTGTTAAACCTCATGCGGCAATTCTGGCGCGCATCCCGTTATCAGGCGTAAGTGCTGATCCGCCCGCCCTTAGATTCGCCTGCTATAAACTGAATTCCTGTTGCTTCGTTCGCTTCCTTAGGAACCGATTTTACGTTGCTGGCAGAACCGTTATCGCGATCGTTGGATGTCTTCGGCATGCTGTAAGTCAGGCTGTTTGCACTCGTCTGGGTCTGGCTTGATTTTTGCGCCTGTGCGGACAAAGTCACGATGGTCGAGGGCGGGGTATCCGCACTGGATTTAGCTCTGTCGGTAACCGGCGGCGTCTGATTGCTAAAGATCTGATTGATCGGGCTGTTCGTCTGACCGCTGCCGGGCGGATTGATATTTACACTTGAGATGGCCATGATAGGACTCCTCGGGGGGTTGTGAGGCTTGTACTCTACTGCTATTTTTGTTAGATGGCAATGACTGCCGTGTTCGGCTACACTCTCGCGCCATGAAATCTCTTGCCGGAATCCTGTTGCTCTTACTGCTTAGCGCATGTGATGAGTGGAATAACCCCTATCCCGCCGCCGAGGCCGGTCAGTCTATTCTGTACACCGCGTTCACCGAACGGCCCAAACATCTTGATCCTGCACAGGCCTACAGCGAGAACGAATATGAGTTCATCAGCAATATCTACGCGCCGCCGCTGCAATATCACTATCTGAAACGTCCGTATCAACTGGTGCCGCAGGCCGCAAGCGCAATGCCGACTGTCACCTATCAGGATGCGCAGCATCAGGCGCTGCCGAATGATGCGACGGCGGAAAAAATCGCTTACAGCGTCTATGAGATTCACATCAAGCCCGGTATGCGTTATCAGCCGCATCCGGCCTTTGCACGCACGAATGATGGACGTCTGGAGTACGATCATTTAACGCCTGCTGATCTGGGCGATGTGCACGTGCCGGGCGATTTTCCTCATCGTGGCACGCGCGTCGTGACTTCAGCTGATTATATAAATCAAATCAAACGGTTAGCTAATCCTCAGCTGCATCTACCGATTTTTGGTGTGATGAGCGAGTACATCGTCGGGTTAAAGGAGTATGCGGCCACCTTGCAGCAGGCGCTGAAAAAGAATCCCGATGCCTTTCTCGATCTGTCAGCGTATCCCTTGTCTGGCGTCCAAGTGGTCGACGACACTACCTACCGCATTACGATACACGGCAAATACCCGCAGTTCGCCTACTGGCTGGCCATGCCGTTTTTTGCGCCGATGCCGCCCGAGGCCGAGCGCTTTTATGCGCAGGCGGGGATGCGCGAGCGCAACCTGTCGCTGGACTGGTGGCCGGTCGGGAGCGGCCCCTTTTACCTGTCTGGAAATAATCCGAACCGGCGGATGGTGCTCACTAAAAATCCTTATTTCGACAGCGAACGCTATCCGGCAGAGGGCGAAGCGTCTGATGCCAATGCCGGATTGCTGGTGGATGCGGGCAAGAATTTGCCGCTGATCGATCGCGTGGTCTTTACGCTGGAAAAGGAGACGATTCCTTACTGGAACAAGTTTTTGCAGGGGTATTTCGATGCATCCGGCATCAGTTCGGATAGTTTTGATCAGGCGGTGCAGGTGAGTGTCGGCGGAGACGCCAGCGTGTCTGATGAAATGCGCGAGCAGGGCATCACGCTCTCCACCTCGGTCGCCACGTCCACCATGTATACCGGTTTTAACTGGCTTGATCCTGTGGTGGGCGGCAGTTCGGAGCGTGCCCGTAAGTTAAGACAGGCGATTGCAATTGCGGTGGATTTCGAAGAATTCGTTTCCATCTTTGCCAACGGACGGGGAATTTCTGCGCAATCGCCGATTCCGCCGGGTATCTTCGGTTACCGTGAAGGGGAGGCGGGCATCAATAAGGTGGTGTACGACTGGGTCGGTGGTCAGCCTGTGAGAAAGCCGATTGCTGAGGCCCGCAGGCTGCTGGCTGAAGCGGGCTATCCGGACGGGGTGGATAGCAACACGCATCAGCCGCTGGTGATCAATCTGGATACCACCGCGACCGGCGTCGGCAACAAGTCGCGTCTGGACTGGATGCGCAAGCAGTTCGAGAAGCTCAACGTGCAACTGGTAGTGCGCAGCACCGATTACAACCGCTTTCAGGATAAGGTGCGCCGTGGCGACACGCAGATGTTCTATTTCGGCTGGAATGCCGACTATCCCGATCCGGAAAATTTCCTGTTTTTGCTGCACGGCCCGCAGGGTAAGGTGAGTTACTCGGGCGAGAATGCGGCCAATTACAGCAATCCCGACTACGACCGTTTGTTCCTGAAAATGAAAAATATGGAAAACAGTCCGGCGCGGCAGGCGATCATCGATCAGATGCTGGAAATTTTGCGCCGCGATTCGCCCTGGTTGTGGGGCTATCATCCGAAGAATTACGTGCTGCAACACGGCTGGCTGCATAACGTCAAACCCAGCGTCATGGCGAACAATAAGCTCAAATACTGGCGTCTGGATGCCAAATCCAGAGACGCGTTGCGTGCGCAGTGGAATCAGCCTGTGCTCTGGCCGCTGTGGGCGGGAATCGCCGCTTTGCTGCTGTCGGGTGTATGGCTGTGGCGCGTGCTGCGAAAGCGCGAAGAGGCACGCAGTCTGTAGCTACTTGCTGTATTTATCCACATAACGATATTTCATGATGCGCTGGTGATTTATATATTCGGTGCCGGTACGCCTTTTTATACCCACTTCTGACGTGTGGTCGGCATATATTCATTTCTTTTCAAATCTGCTACTGTCCGGAAACTGAAATGGCAAAATCATCGGAAGGTGATGACGCAAAATAACCGGACCTGGTTTGATAAATGGTCAGCGGGATTACTGAAGTGGACACTATGCCCACTATTTTCTTGAGGGCGGATGGATGGACGACACGACTAAATCGACATTGAATCAACCGACAGAGATTCTTTTGTTCACGCAGTTCGCAATGGACAATGCCGCGATCGATATATTCTGGCTGGGGAGCGATGCCCGCTTTCATTACGTCAACAAAAATACCTGTGAGACGCTCGGCTACAGCAAGGAAGAGTTACTCCAACTAAGCATTCCTGACCTCAACCCATTATTCCCTATTGAACGATGGAATGACCATTGGGAAAAACTCAAACAGGACAAAGTACAGCGCTTTGAAACGGTACACACACGTAAGAATGGTGAGGTCTTTCCTGTTGAGGTCTCTGCCAACTATGTAAAATTTGGCAATCTTGAATATAACGTAGCTTATGCAACGGATATCACTGAGCGTAAGCGCAGCGAAGCTGCTGTGCTTGAAAGTGAAGAGAAGTATCGTCTGCTCACGGAAAATGCACATGAGGTTGTTTGGACGATGTGTCCCCGCACATTGCGCTTTTTATATGTCAGCCCTGCAGTATTCAACTTGCGTGGGTACACCCCGGAAGAAGTGATGGCGGAACCGGTGGATGCAGCATTAACCCCTGAAGGGGCGGGCTATGTCAGAGGTATTATCACTCAACGCATAGCAGCCATAGAAGCGAGCACTGAAAGCCTTGATAAATTTTATTTCAACGAAATTGAGCAACCGTGTAAAGATGGCTCAACAGTCTGGACTGAAGTTACTACAAATTACTTTCTGAACAAACGAACGGGTGATTATGAAATCCGCGGCGTAACGCGCGACATTACCGAGCGCAAAAAATCTGATGCAGAATCTATCCGCAACAAGGAAATTATTGAAGCTGCCCATGATGGTTTTTGGAGAGTCGACAGCGAGGGATTCCTTCGAGAAGTCAATCAAGCGTATGCCACCATGGTTGGTTATTCAGTTGACGAATTGTTGAGTATGCACATCAGCCAGCTTGATTCTGAAGATAAGCCTGAAGATGTAAAAGCGCGGATTGATGAGATTATTTTGAAGAGTTCACTCGCCTTCGAAACGAAGCACCGACATAAAGACGGGCATTTAATACATATTGATGTATCAACAACCTTTTTGCCTGAAGCCGGAGAGTTCATCGTTTTTTGCCGTGATATTACTGAGCGCAAAAAATCTGAAATAAAATTGCGTGAAAGCGAGAAAAGACTATCAACCATACTTGATAGCAACAAAATCCACATGTGGGCATTTGACGGAACTCGATACACCTATACAAATAAAGAATGGTTCGATTACACGGGGCAGAACCCCCTGGAGTGTCTAACGATAGAAAGATGGGTGTCCGCTGTTCATCCGGATGATATAGAAGAAAGCGCTGCAATCTGGCTGGCTAACTGGCAAACCAAAACAGAGCACGACAATCATTTCAGGCTGCGAAGGCATGATGGGATTTACCGTGACTTTATCTGTCACGCAGTTCCTGTCTTTGATGAACGGGGTATATTCCAATATTTCCAAGGCTTCAATCTGGATATTACTGAACGAAAACAAACAGAAACAAATTTAAAATCCATAAAAAATCAATATGATAGATTGGTAAGCAACATTCCCGTCGGTGTATTTGTTCTTTATACAGATGCTAGTGACAGCTACACCTTCAAGTACGTCAGTCCCAAATATTGTGAATTGTATGGAATGTCTGCTGAAGAATTATTAGGCGATCCCAATGCGCAAATTTGCTCTATCCATCATGAAGATAGGGCGGAATTTATGCTTCGAAACAGTGAGGCTGTGAAAGCACGTGCTCCCTTTTACTGGGAAGGCAGAACGCTCATTAACGGGAAGACTGGCTGGTTGAGGATTCAATCTAAACCCGAACCGCAACCTGATGGCGGTTGCATCTGGAATGGCATTGTTACTGATATTTCAGAACAGAAGCTTGCTGACGAAAAGATACGCAACCTTGCCTTTTACGACACGCTTACCAACTTACCTAATCGCCGTATGTTAAACGACAGGCTGGCTCATGCACTTGCGCTAAGCAAGCGAACAGGGCTCTATGGGGCGGTGATGTTCATTGACCTGGATAATTTCAAACCCTTGAATGATCTGTACGGACACGGTGTAGGTGATTTGTTGTTGGTTGGGGTGGCAAGTAGGCTTGCGAATAGCATGCGTGAAATGGATACCGTAGCGCGTTTTGGTGGCGATGAGTTTGTGGTGATGCTTAATGAACTTGAGGCAGACAAAGTTGAGGCCACACAACATGCCGCTATCGTGGCTGAAAAGATACTGGTAATACTGGGTGCGCCTTATGAGATTTCTATTCCTGATGGCATTGGACAGAAGCTAATAACCCATTGCTGCACTGCAAGTGTTGGTGTTGCAATGTTTAACAATCACGACGAGGTGCAAGATGAAGTATTGAAGCGGGCTGACATGGCAATGTATCAAGCCAAGGATGCGGGGCGCAATGTGGTGCGTTTTTATTCTCCGAGGTAGTGCAGCAGTTCCTGATTGAGACGCTTAGACTCTTTGAAATCGATTCAGGAAAGCGGTACGTCATCGGAAATTGTCAACCTAGTTGTCGCCTGACTGCCTGCGATTATGCTGCCATTT
>JBAXJT010000031.1:0-30846 GCA_037137715.1 Nitrosomonadales bacterium | reverse complement strand
ATGGCAGCATAATCGCAGGCAGTCAGGCGACAACTAGGTTGACAATTTCCGCCTCATACAACCCGTACATCACAGCCTTCTGGGGTGTACGGTTTACTTTATGGAGAGCATTTTATGCATGTAGCGCTATACGCACGCGTATCAACAACACGGCAGGCTGACAACGACCTGTCAATTCCCGATCAATTACGCCAGCTTCGTGAATGGGCGGCAGCGAACGGTCATCTGGTCGTACATGAGTATGTGGAGCCTGGCGCATCGGCCACTGATGACAAGCGGCCTGTGTTTCAGAAAATGATCAGTGATGCACTGGTGAAACCGGCTGCATTCGAACTTATCGTCATTCACTGCCTGTCACGATTTTTTAGGGATGGCATTGAGTTTGGCGTCTATGAACGCAAGCTTGCCAAGAACAAGGTTAAGGTCATATCCATCACACAACCAACCAGCGATGACGCTGGCGGCGAAATGATGCGCCGTATCATCTGCATGTTTGACGAGCATCAATCCAAAGAGATTTCTAAGCACGTATCACGCTCAATGAAGGAAAACGCCCGGCAAGGTTATTTCAATGGTGCAAAACCGCCGTTTGGTTATCAGTCTGTGGCAACAGAGCAATCGGCCAGTCGTGGGAGAAGTAAGAAAAAGCTGGCAATCGATGAAGGGGAGGCCAGTATCGTCCGTCAGGTATATGACTTATATCAGAACGGATTTGAGGGGCGGGTGATGGGCTGCAAGGAAATCGGCAAGCATTTGACGAGCCAAAATTTGCTGATGCGCGGTTGTGCATGGAATGTTCATAAAACTCACAAGCTACTTTCTGACACCCTTTACATGGGAGATTATTATTTTAATGTGATCGATTCCAAGACCGGCCAAAAACGTCCACCGGAGGAGTGGGTTAAAACAACGATTCCTGCAATTATTGATGCCGCTACTTTTGAGCGTGTCAGATTAAAGCGTGAATCTCGTGCTCCTGGTGTGGTGCCGCCGCGCCGAGTCTCTTCACCGACGCTGCTGACAGGATTATTGAGATGCGGCGTCTGTGATCATGCCATGACGTTAGTCACGGGGAAAAGCGGAAAGTATAAATATTACAAATGCACTAGCCGACATAGCCAAGGTAATCATGCCTGTACGAGTGGCAATCTGCCGATGGAAAAACTCGATGAGCTGGTTTTGAGTCAGTTGTCCGAGCAGGTTTTTTCACCAGATCGCTTGAAAATCATGATGGAGGAACTGCGCAAACGTATTCAGTCATCGGAGAATGGTCAGCAGGAGCAGATCGGAAAATTAAATTCGCAGATGAGGGATGTTGAAAAACGTCAGCAACGCCTGCTTGATGCGATTGAAACCGGCATTGTTGAATTGGATGAGACAACGCAACGTCGTTGCCAGCAGTTAAAAACTTCCCGCGAGGCAATATTTATTGAATTGGCGGGAGTTCGTCGCGATACTGCGATACCGGCAGGTGATTACTTGAAAGCGAGTCAGGTAGACGTATTCGGGAAGGTATTGCGGGAAAAGCTGCTGGCGAAGGGTTCACCGCTGGCTAAAAGCTATCTGAATGCGCTGGTGGATGAAATCGTGGTGGAAGAAAAAACCGCGACCATCAAAGGCAGTTATGTGGCGTTGGCTGAAACGATGCAACAAATAAAAAAAGGCAGCTTGAAAAATCAAGTGCCTAGTTTTATACCGATATGGTGCGCCCGGAGCGATTCGAACGCCCGACCCCTTGGTTCGTAGCCAAGTACTCTATCCAGCTGAGCTACGGGCGCAAACATGAGGTTAAAACACTAACCTCTAAACTTCTACTACTGGCGGAGAAGGAGGGATTCGAACCCTCGATCCAGGTTATCCCCGGATGCTCCCTTAGCAGGGGAGTGCCTTCGACCACTCGGCCACCTCTCCGAAGCCGCGCATTGTATGGACTTATCGCGATCCTGTCAATTTAATTATGCAATTTCCTGATCAAGGTCGAAGGCCTTGTGCAATACACGCACAGCCAGTTCCAGATACTTCTCGTCGATCACAACCGAGATCTTGATTTCGGAAGTTGAGATCATTTGAATGTTAATTCCTTCTTCGGCCAGTGTGCGGAACATCTTGCTGGCGATCCCTACGTGAGAGCGCATACCGACGCCGACGACCGATACCTTGGCGGCCTTGTTGTCGCCGATCACTTTTCGCGCGCCGATGTGCGGTAGCACCTCATTGTTGAGGATATCCATCGTTTTGGTAAATTCATTGCGATGCACGGTGAAAGAGAAATCCGTCGTGCCATCGACGCCGACGTTCTGGATGATCATGTCCACATCGATATTCGCGTCAGAGACGGGGCCTAAAATCTGGTAGGCAATGCCAGGCTTATCCGGTACGCCCAGTACGTTAACTTTGGCTTCATCGCGGTTAAATGCGATACCGGAAATAATGGCTTGTTCCATTTTGTCTTCATCCTCAAAAGTAATCAGTGTGCCTTCGCCTTCTTCTTCGAAGCTCGATAACACGCGTAGCTTGACCTTGTATTTACCCGCAAATTCGACCGAGCGGATCTGCAACACTTTGGAACCTAAGCTTGCCATCTCGAGCATTTCCTCGAATGTGATGCTTTTCAGGCGACGCGCTTCGGGAACCATGCGCGGGTCGGTGGTGTATACGCCGTCCACATCAGTATAAATCTGGCATTCGTCAGCCTTCAAGGCTGCAGCAATCGCAACCCCGGTGGTGTCTGAACCGCCGCGTCCCAAGGTCGTGATATTGCCGTCCTTGTCCATGCCCTGGAAGCCTGCAACGACCACGACACAGTCATTGGCCAGATCCGCGCGTATGCTTTGCTCATCAATGCTGACGATGCGCGCCTTGGTGTATGCATCGTCCGTCAAAATTTTGACCTGAGCACCGGTGTAGCTCTTCGCGTTGACGCCCAGTTCCTTGAGTGCCATTGTGAGCAGGCCGATCGTGACCTGTTCTCCGGTGGAAATAATGACATCCAGCTCGCGAGGATCCGGATTGGCCTGAATTTCACGCGCCAGACCGATCAGTCGATTGGTCTCTCCGCTCATCGCGGAGAGCACAACGACCACCTGATGACCTTTTGCCTTGAATTTTGCGACGCGCCGCGCGACATTCTTGATGCGCTCTGTGCTGCCGACTGATGTACCACCGTACTTTTGTACTATTAGCGCCACGATATCGATCCGACTTAAAAAAGTATGATGATTTTAGCGCACCTGACCGAAAAAAACGAGTTCGTAGCGACGCCATCCGGGCAGAAATGCGATATTTTGATGCAGGCGGGTGTTAAACTTGAATCAACTTCAGCGTATTTGGCACACCATGACACAAATCACCCCACGGGAAATTCCGGCAATCGCGTTTGAGCATTTGACCGATGACGGCTATTCGCCTGCAATGGCGAAAATTTTTGCAGCGCGCGGCATCGAAAATAAAGCCCAGCTTGACGCGACTTTCGCGCACCTAGTCTCGTTCGAACATTTGAAAAATGCCAAAACAATGGCCGTCATGCTAGCCGATGCGATTGCGGCGCAAAAAAAACTATTAGTCATTGCCGATTATGACTGCGATGGCGCAACGGCCTGTGCGGTTGCTGTGCGCGGGCTGCGCGCGTTTGGCGCGAAAATCGATTTTATCGTGCCGAACCGTTTCGAATACGGCTATGGCCTCACACCGGAGATTGTCCGCCTCGCCCATGAATTGCCGCTCCGATACGGTTGTGAAGAACCTATCTCAGGAAGCGTTGCGGCAAAGCAGTTGCTCCCGCAATCGGCTGGCGGAGTCCCCGCCAGTCGCGTGTTGCAACAGCACCCCGACATTCTGCTTACGGTCGATAACGGCATCGCCAGCGTAGACGGTGTGGCCGAAGCTAACCGTTTAGGCATGCAGGTGTTCGTGACCGACCATCACTTGCCGGGCGATGCGCTCCCCGATGCTGCCTGCATCGTGAACCCTAATCAGCCAGGCTGCGATTTTCCCAGCAAGCATCTGGCAGGCGTGGGTGTGATGTTCTATGTGTTGCTGGCCTTGCGCGCCGAATTGCGCAATCGCGGGCAACTGACGGAGGCGCAGGGACGGACATTGCCCGAACTGCTCGACTTGGTCGCGCTGGGCACGGTCGCCGATGTGGTCAGGCTCGATCAGAATAATCGGATTTTGGTGCAGCAGGGGCTGTTGCGCATTCGTGCCGGGCGCGCCTGCAAAGGCATCAATGCGCTGCTGCAGGTATCCAAAAAATCCCCCGATAAAATTGTCAGCCTCGATCTTGGATTTACCGTAGGCCCGAGACTTAATGCGGCGGGGCGGCTCGATGACATGAGTCTGGGGATCAACGGTTTACTCACCGATGACGAGTCGGTCGCGTTGGAGATTGCCACACAACTCGATACGCTCAACCGCGAACGGCGCAGCATCGAGACGGACATGCAGGAAGGCGCGCTGGCGGTGCTCGATACGGTCAATCCGCAGGATAATTTCAGCCTGACTTTATTTGATGAGACCTGGCATCAGGGGGTGATCGGGATTCTGGCCTCGCGTCTGAAGGATAAATTTCACCGGCCGGTCATCGCCTTTGCCCGCGCGAATAACGGGGAGCTTAAAGGCTCGGGGCGCTCCATCGCAGGACTGCATTTGCGCGACGCGCTAGACCTTGTCAGCAAGCGCTCACCTTTACTGATCAAGAAATTTGGCGGTCATGCCATGGCCGCCGGCCTCTCTATCGATGCGGATGACTTTGACGACTTTGTCGCGGCTTTCGAGCAGGTCGCCTGCGAGTTGCTCACGCCGAACGACTTATTGCAGCGCATCGAAACGGACGGGCCGCTCGATTCATCGGGCATGACGCTGGCGGCTGCGAAACTTTTGGATGAGCAGGTCTGGGGTCAGGGCTTTCCTGCGCCTCAATTTGACGACGACTTCGAGGTGATAAATCAGCGCATAGTCGGCGAAAAGCACCTGAAGCTGCAACTGGCCACCGATGAGGGGAAAACGATCGACGCGATCTTGTTCGGGCATAACGAGCCGCTGCCGGAATTCATACACGCCGTGTACAGTTTGAGCATCAATGAATATAAGGGCGCGCAAACCCTGCAGTTGATCGTGCGGCATTGGGAGTAGCGTTCAGATGAATCATCACGGGAGAAAATGAAATGAAAAATTACGGGTATGCGTGGCTGTTGCTGGTTTTATCCGGCGCGGCGTTGGCCGATGAACTCTCTGCCGGTCAAACTTTGTATTTGCCGGTCTATTCGCATATCTGGCACGGTGACCGCATGGGCACTGACGGGGCACCGCTAAAAGTTCAGTTGTCAGCGCTGGTCAGCCTGCGCAATACCAGCCTTAAAACTCCGGTCAGAATTATTTCGGCGCGGTATTACAACACGGAAGGCCGCTTGCTTAACGAGTATCTGAGCAAACCTGCCGTGATCAAGCCGATGGGCACCATAGAGCTGTTTGTCGAACGCAAGGAGTCTGAAGGCGGCTCGGGGGCGAACTTCGTCATTCAATGGGATGCGGCGGTTGCGACCAATCCGCCTATGGTGCAGGCCGTGCACGCCGAAATCAGAAGCGGCAATCATGCACTGACCTTTATTACCACGGGCCACGCGATATAAGCGGATAAATAATCCGCCTCAATGTTGTTTATCCGGTGACGGGGGTTAGTTTCACGGCCAAAAATACGCATCCATGGATAAGCTGCCATAGGTAAAGTTAGGCTGATAACGTGTCGGCGTATCGCCATGTGCCGCACCTAAGGCGACGAAGAGCGGCAGAATATGATCGTCGTGCGGGTGTGCCTCTGCACCATAGGGCACGCTGCGATAGTTGAGCAGTGCCGCCTGATCGCAGATGTGGTTAGCGACCCAGTCGGCAAATGTGCTCGCCCGGTGATCCGGCGTCTTTTGCTCTGAGGCATGCCAGTCGAGCCAGGAAAAATTATGCGTGATCGAACCTGAGGCGACGATCAGCACACCCGCATCACGCAGCGGCGCTAAGGCGCGTCCGATCGCACTATGCGCCTCGGGGCTCTCATGTGCGACCAGCGAGAGTTGTGTGACCGGCACATCCGCATCGGGATACATCACCGACAGCGGCACCCAGGCGCCATGGTCGAGCCCGCGATCGGGATGCCGTTTTATGTCGATGCCGGCGGCCGATAGCAGTGCGACAACCTGTTCGGCCAGAACAGGTGCGCCCGGTGCGGGATACTGTATCTGGTAAAGTTCAGGGGAAAACCCCGAAAAGTCGTGCAGGGTGTCGGGCTGCGCGGCCTGACTGACCGTGGCAACAGACGCTTCCCAGTGTGCGGAAATCACCAGTATCGACACCGGTTTTGCAATGCGCTCACCCAGACTGCGCCAGCAGGCGCGCGTATCGGCCGATTTTAACAGGGCATCCGGTGCGCCGTGTGAGACGAAAATAACCGGCATAGGCGTATTCATTGTTCAGGCGCGGCGTGGTTAGGCCGGCAGCCCTTAATGACCAGCAGCAGGCCGAGCAGGCTCTCTATCAGATAGGCGATGCTTGAGAGGCCGTGCAGCAATTTAAAGCGCCCGGCATAAGCGCTGTCCATCACATTCATCGGTGCGGCCTGTAACTTTAAATCGCTCATCACAGGCTGAATGCCAAACTGAATGATCAGCGTCAGGAGCAGCATGACGGCGACGATCCATATCTTCGGCTCACGCAGGCGGCCAAACTGACGGGAAAAATAGAATAACAAATAGCTGCCGAAAATAAGCCCGAGATAGCCTGAGGCGGTAAACATCTGTCCTGCCAGCATACCGGCCAGCTGCCGGTCGGGTTGCGCGTGAAACAGAACCGGCACGGCAAGATAGCCGATGGCCCACAGGCTGCCAACCCAGGCGGTGAGGGAGAGTGAGGCTAAGTGATCTGAGATATTTTTCATGTGGATGAGCATATCACAGCGTTCAGCCTTGCCCTCAAGCCTTATTTTGCTGTTTTATGAAAGAAATCGCATACCGCATGAGTGAGTGCGTTGATCGTCGATTCTGATTCTTCCCATTCGACGGTTGCAGATTCATCCTGCAAATGCAGTTCTCTTAAGTCTTCAGGTGCGACCGCATAGAGCAGGCCGGGTGAAAATTGCTGGTCCATGATGTTCTCCTTTTAATGTCGTATGTTGCAATGATTAATAGTATATACGGTAATATTATTATTGCAATAGTCTAAATTGCATAGACCTTTTGGCATATTGACGCATTGTCAGTAAGAATTAAGATTCGCAACGCGTGCAGGTAAGTCTAATCGGGGGGGGCATATGCAAACGACGGGAACGGGTTGCAAGAGTCAGGGAGGAGAAGGGGCCGTTGGCGTATTCCCTATTGAAAATTCAGATTTTAATCAGGTCAAAACGCTGTCCGATTTATCGTTAAGCCGCCTCTCGCTCAGTGATTTTCCGGTGGTCAAGGCCTGGCGCAATCGCCTGTTCGATGAAGTGCCGGAAATATGTGATGAGTTGCCGCGTCTTTTGACCGGCTATTTGCGCACCCCTGAGGCGCAAAGCCTGCCGCCTGAAGTGCGCCGAGCACGCGCCGTGCGTCATGTGTTTGAACATAAAAAGGCACTGGTACGCGCCGCCGATTTTTTGCCCGGGCAGACCACCAGCAGTTTTGTGGGGCCTGTCATCTATATGGATACCATCGGTTACTGCATTTGGCCAGAACTCAATTCAATAGCAACCCGCCGGCAAAATCCGTTCAACATCCGTCCTGACGTAGCGCAACGGTTAAATAAGGAAATTTTTCCGTTCTGGCTGGACCGGCAGTTGCCCGTTCAGGAAGCGGCGCGGGCGGCGGCGTACGACACCGGAGAATATCCCTGCAATGATGAAGTGAACGGCGATGCCATCGACCCTGCCCTTAAAAAAATGGCGGGGGAAACGCCTAAGTGTCAGGAACTGATGGAGCGGGTGGCGTTTTATTTGTCGGACAAATCCACCTGCGTCTCGCACACCGTGCCTGACTGGGACAGATTATTAAAGTATGGCCTTGAGGCGCTGGCAGCGCAGATGGGGCGCGATCTTTTGCTGGCCGATAATGAGCCGTCACGGCAGTTTCTGGCAGGCGTCATCGGTACCTTTGAAGGCGCGATCACCTATGCGGAGCATCTGGCGGAGGCGGCTGAAGCGGCCGGAAACGCGGAGCTCGCACGCATCTGCCGAAAAGTGCCGGCACAGCCTGCCGATACCCTGCACGAAGCGCTGTCTGCAATCTGGATTTGCTACCATTTACTGTTGCAGGAAAATACCAATTTCGGGCTCTCATTAGGCCGCTTAGATCAGCTGCTCAATCCTTATTACATAAGGGAGTGGCAAAAACTAGGCAGCGATGAGGCAAGGGCGTCCTATACCCGGCATGCGGTCGAATTAGTCTGTCATTTCTTTTTGCGCTGCTCGGATCATGTGCCGCTGTCAACGTCAGGGTCGGAGACCTTGTTTGCCGGTAGCGGTTCGAATCAGGCGCTCACCGTGGGCGGCACTCGATACGAAAACGGCCGCGTCGTCGATGCGGTCAACGACATGACTTACATCATCTTGAAGGCGACGGAGCTGCTGAGCATTCGCGATCCCAACGTGCACGCCCGCTATCACGCAGAGGTGCATCACCGGGATGCGCACGGGAATCCCTTGACGGTTCAGGTCATGGATGCCTATCTTAGGCGCATTTGCCAGGTCAATATCGCAACGCGCGCAACCCCTGCACTGCATGGCGATATTCCGGTCATCAGGAGCATGGCCGCTTATTATGCTGACCATACCGGGGTAAGTGCCGAAGAGGCGATGCAGGATGCTTGTGATTATGCGTCGATTGGTTGCATCGAGCAGAACGCGCCGGGCAAGCATTACGGCAATTCAGGTTCAACCCTGCTCGTATTGCCAGCGGTACTCGAGTTGGCGTTGTTCGGCGGCAAACATCGCTCCGACGGGACGGGGGCGGCGGATCCTGATTTGTTCAATGGTCAACTGAGCTACACGTCAGCTCCGTTGACTGAGATGAGCTGTATGGCGGAATTTGTCAGCGCCTTTCGCTTTCAGTTAAATCAGATGGCGAAGCATGCGGTACAGAACAATAATTATCTGGGCAGGTTTATGGCAAGGGAGCGCGCATCGCCGTTTTTGTCAGGTCTGTTCACGGGCCCTGCCAATCTGCCGGGCGAGCAGGGCGCAAAATTTCGCGACGTGGCCGCAGGTGGTGCGAAATACAATTCAGCCGGCGTGGCTATCATTGGTTTAGCCGATGTCATCGATACGTTCTGTATTCTGGATGAACTGGTGTTTAGCGGCAAAGTGAGCGCTGCCGAGTTGCTGTCTGCGATGGCGTCGGATTTTTCACTTGTCAACACGGGCCGTGAGTCGCACGACTGGGCAAATTATCTTGAGAAAATGCGCCGCTGGTTTCATCCTGACACGGCCCTTTCACTGCCGATACTTAGCGCTGAGCGTCTGGCGGAAATTAGCCAGGCGATCAAGCATACCGCGCATTACGGCGCCGGTGTTGCCGAACAGGGTATTTACGATAACAGTCTGGCGGTAAAGTATTCCAGGGAATTGACCCGCATGATCCATGAGGTGTTCTATTCATATCGAACTCACCGGGGCGGGCGCTATCTGACGGGCTACTGGTCGATGACCAATCATGCCGGTTTCGGCATGTTGACACAGGCGACGCCAAACTTGAGGCGCGCAGGGCAGGCATTTGCCTCAGGCATCACGCCCTGTCCCGGGATCGTCAAGCGTGATGGTTCGCCTGTCATGGCGCTTGATCACATGCTGTCTGTCGCGGCAGTTGACAGCGATGCGGTTAAAAACGGCTACACCTACAACCTGAGTCTGACGACGCGCGGAGAGGCCGATCGGTCAGCGGACATCGAACTGTTTGCGCGCTACATGAAAACCTTCACCGATCACAACGGGGTGTTGGTGCAACTGTGCGTCTCCTCCATTGGCGAACTGGTGGCGGCGGACAAGGCCGCCTCAATGGAAGGCGAAGGCGCTTTGGCGGCACGGGCGCCCTACAAAGACCTGATGATCCGCGTGGCCGGTTACTCGGCATATTTCGTCACCTTGAGTCCGCAGATGCGCACGGAAATCATCGCGCGGGCTAATTTCGCCTTGCAGGACGGCACCGAGCAGCATGCCGCTCATAGTCTGTCGCTTCAATTTTAAGGAGTCGCACATGCATGCCGGTTTTCCTCAGCTGACCCCCGGAATTTTTCACACCCTTAATTCCGGTATGCAAGGCGATGCACGCTTGAAGGGGATGCTCTCACAAACCGGCGGGCGCATGGTCGCCGAAGGCATGGCGCTGGCGTTGCGGTTAGGATTCAGTTTTATTTTGCGCGACGGCTTGCTCGATGAAGCTCAGTCGCGGCGCGCGCAAGCCTTTTTTGCAGATAATTTTGAGATTACTGATCCGATGGTGGCTGGCGGGGTGCGTTATTATCAGGGGCGATTTATGATACGCACGCGGCAGGCAGGGGACAATATGAATGTGCTGCTGAAATTTTGTCCGCGCCCTGAGCGTCTGTATCGCAATATGCCTTGGGGCGCGTGTCTTGATCCGTTTGCCGTGGTGCAAACCTCCGTGCTCGATGAGGATGAGGCCGATGTTAAGGCGCGCGAGGTTGATCTGGTGATTAATTTTCGGGACAGTGAAACCATCCTCGGTCTGATCGGGCAGGCTAATGTCGATATTGTCGGGCTGCTGCTGAAAAATCAGGTGCAACTCACGGGCAATGTCGGGCATCTGTTCAAGCTGGGCGCCATCGCAGCCGATGTGCAGCGCCTGATCGCGCATTGAACGCCTTGCAGGGCCGGGTATTTGACATCAAGCGCGATTGCAGCGAAGACGGCCCCGGTATTCGTACCACGGTATTTTTTCAGGGGTGTCCGCTAGCCTGCATCTGGTGCCAGAATCCGGAAGGTCAGGCGCGCGGGGAACATCAGTGCATGCCCGGCGGCTCACGCTGCTATACGCTGGAAGAATTACGCTATCGCGTCTTGATCGACCGTCCATTTTTTGATTCAACCGGCGGCGGCGTGACGGTTTCCGGCGGCGAGCCTACTTATCAGATGCGATTTGTCGGTGCATTTCTGAGCAGTCTTAAAAACGACGGCATCAACACGGCGATTGAGACCTGCGGTTTTTTCAACTACGCGCACTTCGAGCACTACCTGTTGCCTTATCTGGATCGCATTTACTTCGATGTGAAAATCATGGATGACGCAGGGCATCTGCGGCTCACGGGGCAGTCAAATCGTCCTATTCTTGCTAATTTGCTGCGTTTAAAACAGGAAAGTGCCGTGCCTGTCGTCGTCAGAGTGCCGCTGGTGCCCAATATCACCGCGACAGCGGATAATCTTGCCGCAATTGGTGAGTTTTTACGAACTCACGATATTCAACAGGTCACTTTGCTGCCCTACAATCCACTCTGGCAGGATAAAGCCGTTCGAATGGGCAGGCCGCTGCAATTTTATTCAGGTTTTATGACGCCGGATGAACTAGCTGAGTGTGCCCGGCAGATAGTGCTCAATTGAGTTTATCAGGAAATGAAGGGGCGATTAACGGTCGCTCACGCTAATTCCTGACGGATGATCTGTGTGATGTGATCCAGCGCAACGTGCATCTGGCGAATCAGGTTATGAGCAACGGTGATATCGCGCGTCGTCAGCGAATTTTTTTCCAATGCACGGCATAAGTCAAAAAAGGGGCTCGCACCGACCATTCTGGCTGGCGAACTGAGGTGATGCGCTAAGGTTGCGAGTGCTGAAAAATCTTCGTTGTGGAGTGCAGCGTCGATTTCGATGAGATCCTGACGCGCAGAATTTAAAAATTTTTCGGCAAAGGGGCGTAATTTTAATGGGTCATCGCCTATCCAGTTCGCTAGCACAGACAGGTCGATGGCCTTTTTTGGTACCAGCGTGTGCGCCGCCGTGATTGGCGATAAGCCGGCGATCATTCTATGCAGACGGGCAGGCTCGAAGGGCTTTTCGATAAAATCATCCATGCCGGCAGATCGGCAGCGTTCCTCTTCAGAGGCATTGGCCGTCATCGCTATCACGGCCATGTTAGCTAACATCGGGTCGGCACGGATTTGCGCTATCGTCTGAAAACCATCCATCACAGGCATTTGGATATCCAGCAACAGGCAGTCAAACGGCGCTTGTCGCAATAAATCGAGCGCCTCCTGTCCATTTTGCGCGAGACAGACAGCGGCTCCTGCAGTGTTGAGGATGTCGGTGATCACGTCTTGGTTAAATACATGGTCTTCTGCGAGTAGAATCCGTAATCCGTAGAGTGAGGGGTTGTTGGCTAAACTGCTGTTCGGGTAAGGCATAAACGACTCCGCTGGATTGTAATGAGAAACGGATGAGTCATTTCTCATGGTTGACTAGACACGGCTTAAATTTTGCTGTGCAAAGACATCGCAATTTAAACTTTACCTTCGGATAATAGCCGATTTGATGCCGACTGAAACATTCATAGCACTATAGGTGTAAGTTTCATGAAATAATGGCGCCTGCGGGTAACTTGAGGCGGGAATCTATGCAAGTGCGCTTAATTGTAACGGATGATCATGAACTGGTTCGGGCCGGGTTGTTGCAGCTTTTCGAAGGCGCGCCGGGCATCGAGGTCGTGGGGGAAGCGGCCAACGGTGAAGAATTGATGCTTATGTTGCAAACGACACCGGTCGACTTAGTGTTGTTGGATCTTGATATGCCGGGCGAGAACGGCGCACTGTTGATTGAGCGCATCAAACGGAATTATCCCGATTTGCTGATACTGATACTCACGGCACATGACGAAGTTAAAGTGGTCTCGCGTGCGATTCAGGCCGGTGCCTCAGGGTATATTTGCAAAGATTGTTCGCCGAAAACACTGCTGGACGCGATTCATAAAATTGTCGAGACAGGTAAGTATCTCACGCCCTTAATGGCAGAAGAGCTCGCTTATGCGAGTTCGATGCCAGAATCTAATCCATCATTGGCGGGGTTGTCCGGCAGGGAGCAGGAGATTTTCCGGTTGCTTGTGGAAGGACTCAGTAATGACGATATTTCACGTCAATTATTTATCAGTGATAGAACAGTCAGTGCGCATAAAATCAATTTGCTCAAGAAGTTGAGATTGAATAATGTCGTCGAACTGGTGCGCTACTCGATTCAACATCAACTGTTTATTTGAGAACCGTTAAATGCGAGGGGCGTTGGACTGGCTTATGATCAATGCCTCAAACGCTTCAACGGGCACCGGCTTGCCAAATAAATAGCCTTGATAGTGTGAGCAATCGTTATCCAGCAGGATTTGCCGTTGAATTTCGGTTTCTACGCCTTCGGCAATCACATTCAGACTCAGGCTGTGCGCCATTGCAATAATGGTGCGCACGATGGCCTGATCGCTGTGGTCGGTTGCCAGGTCGCGCACGAAGGATTGATCGATCTTCAGTTGCGCGAGCGGCAGGCGCTTTAAATATTGCAGTGATGAGTAACCTGTACCGAAGTCATCCAGGGAAAACTGCACGCCGAACGCCTGCAAACTGCGCATGGTGTCTATCGTATCGTCCAGATTGTTGAGCAGCATACCTTCGGTCAGTTCAAGCTTTAACAACGCCGGATTGATGTTGTATTTTAGGATGACGGATTGCACTTCTGTGGCAAAACCGCTCTGGTGGAACTGACGGGCGCTGACGTTGATGGCCAGTATCAGGTGAGCGGTCGCAGCTTGATTCTGCCATTTTTTCAATTGCGCGCAGGCCGTTTCAAGTACCCATAAACCGATGGGTAAAATCAAACCGGTTTCCTCGGCAATGGGCACGAATTGCGCAGGTGAAATGATGCCTTTCACCGGATGAATCCAGCGCAGCAATACTTCGGCCCCGATAGCCTGGTGCGCGCTGTCTATTTGAATCTGGTAGTGCAATTGTAACTGCTCATTTTCAAGCGCTTTGCGCAGTTCCGCCTCAAGATTGGCACGCGAACTGATGGCGTCTTGCATATGCTGATCGAAGAATCTGAGCTTGTTGCGCCCTGATTTTTTGGCTTGATACATCGCAATATCCGCCTGTTTTAACGGTTCTTCCTGCGACTGGCCATCGTTGCTAAACAGGGTGATGCCGATGCTTACCGAACTGTAAAATTCGTGTGTGAGCAACTGGTACGGCGTCCTTAACGCGTCCAATATTTTTTCCCCGATGGCTTCGGTTTGCGCAGCAGCTTCAGTCGATTCGCTGTTCAGGTCTTCTAGCATGACAACAAATTCATCGCCACCGATGCGGGCCACGGTATCGATTTCTCGTACGCAGGATTTCAAACGATGCGCGACCTGTTTGAGCAGTAAATCGCCTATATCGTGTCCTAGCGTATCGTTCAGGGTTTTGAAATTATCCAGATCAATGAAGAGCAGTGCGCCATTTTTTCCGGTGCGCAGACCGGAGGCCAGCGCGTAATTGAGTTTGTCGAGCAGCAGTCGGCGGTTGGGTAAGCCTGTGAGCGTGTCGTAGAACGCCAGGCTGATGATTTTTTCTTCGGCCATTTTGCGTTCAGTCAGATCTGTATAAGACCCGACGTAATGGGTGACAACACCGTTTTTACCTTTAACCGCGTAGATATTGAGCAATTTAGGATAAATTTCGCCGTTCTTGCGTTTATCCCAAATCTCTCCCTGCCACTTACCGGCCTGCTTAATAGCCCGCCACATCTGGTCGTAAAATTCCAAACTGTGCTGATCCGTTTTGAGCAGGCGGGGATTTTGCCCCACGACTTCTTCGCTCGTGTATCCGGTGGTGTCGGTAAACACCTGATTTACTTTCAGGATTACCCCATTGGCATCGGTGATGATCATGGCTTCTTCAGATTCAAAAGCGGTCGCGGCGATACGTAGATCCGTTTCGGCTAATTTCACTCTGACATGATTTCGAGCATGTTTTAGGCTGGAAAAAAATATTAAGGCGAGCAGGAGTGCGCTCCCTTCGATCAGCCCCGTTTTTAGTGCACGTGTGCGTGAAAATAGCTGGTCTGGGGCGATATGCCTGACCACTTTCCATTCAAGGTTTTGCGTCGGGCTGAAATCAGCCGTATAGGCCACGCGTTTGATTGGGTTGATGCCGGCAGGATAAACTGTCTCGAATGTCCATAATCCGTCCGCCGCCATAAACTGGCCCTGAGGGGTGCCGATGATGTGTTGCCATACTGCGGTGTTCGCCATTGATCGCATATTAGAGGTCTGACTCGCATCGATCGCCGGTGATTTTTCCAGATAATACCCGTCCCGGTTGACCAGCATGGCGTGGTCATCGCCTGCTAGGGTTGAGGTATTAAATTTCTGGATCATGTGCTCGCTCAGACAGTTGAATACGATCACGCCGTGTTTATCGCCATTGGTGTCGACTACCGGCGTTGCGATGCGCAGTATGTGTCCGTGTGAAAATTCTGCCGGCTCTGCATTGAAGTCTTGGGGGGAGACGTAGATTTCGCCGGCGTTAAGTTTGAGCGCCTGGGTATAGTAGTCGGTCGTGGATTTATTGGTCAGTTTTTCAACGGGGATGAGGTTGGTATGATTACCGTTGAAATGAACACGTGCCCGCTCCATGCCGGCTTCGTCTATCCAGCTGATCTCATCGTAATGTTTGCGGCTTTGTGAAATAAGACGCAAATCATGCAAAAAACGCCACATTAAATCAGATGACGTGTTCGTTGCGAGTTCTTGTAAGGTCAGGTTTTGTGCGACGAGATAGGTATCGCTATATATCCCTTCCAAAGTTTGCTCAACGGCCCCTTTAGCGAGTGCGATTTTTGCATTTTCAGTGAGGCTGTGAGCAATAAACTCTCTCTGTCCTTCTGCTTTATAAAAATACACCGCCGATAGGATGACAAGCAATGCTAACGGCACAAACCAGATGAGCAGGTGAAAGAGTACGGATCTTTTTTTGTCTTTAAGGTTGATTGATGGCATGTGGATTTGCTCAAGCAATCAGGTCAAGCCTGCTTGTTAACGCTGGGAGGTAGCTGCGTCTGTCGATGTGTGGCGTCTGTCAGCAACTGATGAAGTTTAGGCGAGCCCGGTGAGCCGCGCGTCAGTTCCGCTGTCAGGCGTGGTGTTGTTTGTTTCTGAGAGATTTTCAGGGGCGCTTCAGTGCCTGTGAGCCGGGCTTTATTCATGAATGATCGTGGTCAAATTTGAGGTGAAATTGTTAAAAGTCAAGTTGAGCCAGTGTTCAAGCTCACTTTACATTATGCACAGATTACGCAGGATTACGCTATTAGAGAGTACTGATTTTATCTAGTGATATTCTTAGGTTGGGCCGGTATTTTTTCAGCTTGCTTTATCTGCAATAATGCGCTTTCTGAACGGAGGCGGGCATGACTACATCGGCATTAATTTGGCATGAATAATATTTAATCCTGAAAATAGATATTCCAATTCCGACCGATTTTAAAATCACTAGCCTAAGTAGGGAAAATCTGATATATCTCGCAATCATTGTCCTAGTGCTGCGGATGGTTAGTCTTGGCGCAGCGGCAATAGCTGGTAACCCAAAGCGAATGATCAAGGCAAGAATTTCAATTTTATTCTCGAAAGAATGTCATGCAACGATTTGACTTTAATAGCATATTTGGTTTACCACTCGCGCTAATGTGCATAGTGATAGGAGTTCTGCTCGAGGGTGGGAGGATCAGTTCATTTGTTCAGACTGCCTCATTTATACTCGTGCTCGGCGGTACGTTTGGGGCTGTTATGCTACAAACGCCGTTTAAAACATTTTGGACTGGCTTAGGCATGTTGACATGGGTGTTTTTCCCGCCTCGATATGTCAGCCATGAATTGATAGAGCAAATCACTGAGTGGGGAACAACCGCCAGAAAACTCGGTTTGGTTCAATTGGAAGTTAATGCTCAGGATATCGATTTGCCATTCATGCGCAAAGGATTGCAACTGCTTGCGGATGGTACGAGTGCAGATAAAATTAAGGAAACGCTTGATATTGAAATCAATGCGAGCATATCCGTGCTGAATCTGAACTGCGCATTGCCGCCGCCGCTTTCGAATCTCAGGAGGGGATGAGTGTCACGGATGCAAATGGCACCATCCTGAGAGTGAATCGTGCTTTTTCCTATATCACCGGATACACGGCTGAAGATGTTGTCGGAAAAAACGCGCGCGTGCTTCAGTCGGGACGCCATGATGCGAGCTTCTATGCCGCAATGTGGGAAAATCTTAACAGCACGGGGGAATGGCGTGGCGAGGTTTGGAACAGGCGCAAGGGTGGAGAAATTTATCCTGAACAACTCGCGATCACGGCCGTCAAGAACGCAAACGGGGTTGTCACCAATTATGTTTCAACGATTTCTGACAATAGTCTGATCAAGGCGGCAGAGGATCAAATCAAGCATCTCGCTTTCTACGACCCGCTCACTCGTCTGCCTAATCGACGACTTTTGCAGGATAGATTGCATCAGGCGATGTCGTCCATTAAGCGTAGCGACCTGTCCGGCGCATTGCTGTTTATCGATCTTGATAACTTCAAGGTAATCAATGATACGCTGGGGCACGATATCGGCGACATACTGCTGCAACAGGTCGCAAAGCGACTTGAGTCCTGCTTGCGCCAGGGCGATACGGTGGCGCGTCTGGGCGGAGACGAGTTTGTGGTGATACTGGAAGAATTGAGCAATGAAACCTTGGAAGCGGCCGAGCAGACTAGGTTGGTTGGCCATAATATTTTATTGACGCTCAATCAAGTATATAGGCTGGAAAATCAGGAATACCTGAATACGCCCAGCATAGGCGCGACGCTGTTCAACAAGCAGTCTCAGTCGATGGATGAAATTTTAAAACAGGCCGACATCGCCATGTACCAAGCCAAAAAATCGGGTCGCAACAGCTTGCGGTTCTTCGCCCCTGAGATGCTGGCAAATATCTGCGTACGAGCATCGCTCGAGAGTGCGTTACGCATTGCAATCGAACAGCTTCAATTCGAGTTGTATTACCAGATTCAGGTGGATGATTCAGGTCGATTTTTAGGCGCGGAGGCGTTGATACGCTGGAAGCATCATGAACGCGGATTTGTGTCGCCGGCCCAGTTCATCCCGTTGGCAGAAGAGACCGGGTTAATACTGCCCATCGGACAATGGGTGCTTGAAACGGCTTGCATCCAGCTCAAAGATTGGGAGCCGGGTACGCTAACCCGCGATCTCGTTTTGTCAGTAAACGTAAGTGCTAAGCAATTCCGCCAAATTAATTTCGCGGCACAAGTTCAATCTCTCGTTCAAAGGCACGCCATCAAACCGAGCTTGCTTAAGCTGGAAATTACTGAAAGCATGTTGTTTGAGAACATTGAAGAGATTATTGTCATTATGGGCACCCTGAAAAAAATCGGTGTCCTGTTTTCGTTGGACGACTTCGGCACAGGCTATTCCTCCTTGCAATACCTCAAGCGGCTGCCGCTCGACCAGCTCAAAATCGATCAGTCGTTTGTGCGCGATATTGCGGTCGACAGCAGCGATAAAGCTATTGTGAGTACGATTATTGCAATGGCACAAAGCCTTGGACTGGATGTCATTGCCGAAGGGGTTGAGACGGAAGAGCAACGAAAAATTCTCCATAATGCGGGATGTATTCACTACCAAGGGTATCTGTTTAGTAAGCCCGTGCCGATTGAACAGTTTGAAGCGCTACTTAATCAGGATTGACTCACTGCCACCGCTATCCGGTAGCCATCTATGGGCTGACAGGCGAACAATTTGCAACGCCCATAAACCAGTTCGCGTGCAGCGCTGATTTCCGCGAGCGGCAAGCCGCTTGCTTTGCAGCAGGCTTCCATTTGCGCCCAGAAAGATGCAAACTCGCCATCCCGTAAATTTTCGCGGGTGCGAGCAAGGGCGAGACGCGATGCTGCGGGCAAATACAGACGGGCCAGCGCATCAATATCGGGCAAGGCGTCGATTTTGACGAGGTCAACGCCGAGGTTTTGATGCGGGCCTAGACCGATGAGCAGCCGGTTTCCCGCATAACTTAAACTGACCTGCAACCGTGTGTCGCTCAGGCGCGGCCCGCTGGGGCTTTCAATCAACTGAAGGGTGGTATCAGTGCTTAGCACGCGTGCGATTTGCAGCACTGCGGCGCGTGCCAGCGTTCGTGCGTCAATTCTGTTGATGCCCTCGGGCAGCGTTATGATGACTAAATTGATACCGTCCGGATCAAGGTGCGTTTCGCATGCCGGCCAGTTCTGCGCGACTAAAAGGGGCGGCCTCACAGTGTACGGGTTGCGCTTATGGCAGGGTTCTGGCAAGCCGGAAGCCGTTGTTGTTGACTCGCTCGCTTGCCGCACGCTTGTAGCGATTAGCCGCACGCGGGGTGTCCGCATCGTTCGACCATGAACCGCCGCGCAATACGCGTGCCTCGCACGTCTGCTTGTGATCGCCCTGCACCGCATGGGCGTGGTAACAGTCATCAACCCACTCCCATACATTGCCGCTCATGTCATACAGCCCCCACGCATTCGCCTGTTTCAATGCGACGGGATGGGGCGTTTTGTTGTTATACCAGGCTAAATCATCCGGATTGTTGCCGCCGCAATAGCGCTGGTTTTTGCCCGCGCGGCAGGCATATTCCCATTCCGCTTCGCTGGGCAGCCGGTACGATTTTCCCGATTGGGTATTGAGTTTCAGAATAAAGCCTTGCGCATCGTTCCAGCTGACATTCTCGACCGGGCAGGCGTCGCCGCATTTTTTAAAGGACAGTTTTTCCGGCAGGCTACCCATCACGCTCAGCCATTGTGCTTGTGTGACTTCCGTCTTGCCCAGCTCAAAGGCCATGCTGATATTCACTTGCTGGACAGGCTCTTCGTCTGCATCGCCGTCCGTTGATCCCATCTCGAATTTGCCGGGTTCCAGGCGCAGCATGGCAGCGCTCATGGGATCGCTCAGCGCGGGGGCGGTAACCACCGGTGTGGCGTCTATGTGTGTCGAGGGGCTGGTTTCATTTTTTTCACCCGTCCAGAAATACGCGCTAAAAATTGCGGCGCCGGCCACGACAGGCACAATCCATCGCCATTGGGGGCGTGTGTGCGTATGGATACCCGTATCGACCGGTGCGGGTGATTCCTGTGGTAAGGGGATTTCGGCGGTACTTTGCGTGTATCGCTGTTTATGTGCTTGCGCCAGTTGATAGGCTTCATCGGCCAGTTTTTTTACAACCTCTTGTTTTCGTTGTATTTCCTTTTGATCTTCAGGCGAGGTGGTCAGCGGCGCTGCGTCCTGAATTCTGGCTTTGAGTACCGGTTTTTTGAGGGATTGTTCAGTCTTGCGTGACTCAGCCCGTGCCTTGTCAGCGTTTGACGCCCGTTGTCTGTTAGCCGTGTGGATGAGGGCGGTCAGACGATCTTGTGAGGCAAGTTGCAAATAAGCCAGTTGGAGAGCACCGCTGTGGAATAGGCTTGGCAGGGCGGTATCACTCAGTTGCTTGAACTTGGACTCATCAATCGTGTACATCCCGGGAAAATCGCGTTCTGCACCGTCGCAGGTGAGGGGCGACAATACATCCAGCTGATCGAGTTGCGCTGACATCAGACGTGTTTGTGCGAGCAGTTCAGCGTAGCCTTGTAAAAATTGTCGTTCGGCATTTGCGCGGGGCTGTAATACCCCATCCGCATCAACCAGCAGTTCACCCGTTGCCAAATTCAGCGCAGGGCAGGTTTCGTCCAGATGAACCGCTGTGGGCTGATGCAGGCTAGCGACAAACGGGTAGTGCTGCAAGGCCTGCGGGATATAGGCGGCCTGCCATCCCCCCTCAGCGTTGAGCAACAGATTGCCCGTGCCCGGTAGACCGAGCAGGATGACGGGATACCATTGGGTGTCATCGTCGCGCATGAAAGCGATGGGGTATTCTTGAGCTGCGCGGGTGAACTCATCAAAGGTGATGGGCAAGGCGGTGCAATCGCGCGTGCATCCATAATCGAGCTGAGCGTCGTCGATTCTCAGATTTTTATGGATAGTTGAATTGAGCTCAACGAGTTTGCCAATAAAATTTAACATATTGATTTTATTAAATAAATTATGTTATGTGCGCGCCGGTTAAACGGCCCAGGGTTCTGCCGGTGAGCCTATCCATCGGGTGCCGGCCGGAATGTTTTCACCCTTTAAGACCAGACTGAGCGGCCCCAGTGATGCCCCGTCGCCGATCAGCGTGTCGTATAAAATAATGGTGCGCGGACCGATCGTGACGCCACGGCCGATGCTAACTTGACCGATTTTCATGATGCGATCCTCAAATAAATGCGTTTGCGGGCCGCATAAGGCATTCAGTGTGGCGTAATCGCCGATGTTCACACAATCAAATTCCGTGAACGCGGTGGTGTCCATGTAAATGCCGCGACCGGTTTTGCACCCGAGCAGCCGCATACAGGGCGGTAACATCGGGGTGCCGCGCAAAAAGTCGACAAAGTTGGGCACGGCGATGGATTCATATAGATTGGTGATCGCTTCGCTGGCCCAGACAAAAGCGGTCCACATCGGCACGGAGCGGGGGCGGTAACGACCAATAATCAGCCATTTGATCAGCACGACAAATAGAAACGATCCGATGCCGTATAAAAATCCTGCCAGCGCGAGTGCCAGTGCGGTATCAATGATGCGCCCCGCGCTCGCAAGAGGCATCACCAGATCCACGGTCAGATAACCCACTGCGATGACAACCGCCATCGGCATCACGATGCGCAGACCTTCGACGAAGCCGCGACTCAGACGACGGATCAGGCTGGGTTTGAAGGTCAGTCGGCTATCAAAGTCTTTAAACTGTTCGCGAGCCGGCAAACTGATCGGTGGATTGCCAACCCAGGTATCTCCTGCGCTCATGCGGGCGTTTTCCGGCACGCTCGATTGCACGCCGATCAGCACATCGTCAGGGAGCACACTGCCATCGGGCACAAAGGCGCCGTTGCCAAGGAAGGTGCGGTCGCCGATCACCGTCGCGCGCAAGCTCATCCAGCCGCCTTCGATGCGCTCATCGCCCAGCATCACGCCATCGGCGACAAAACTGTCAGTGCCGATGGTGAGCATATCGGGCACGACGCCCAGCGCGGTTGAAATTTCAGTGCCGGCCCCGACGCGGGCGCCGAGCAGGCGGTACCACCACGGTGCGTAAACGGTGGCATATAAACCGTGCAAGACAAACAGGCTGGATTCCTGGATCTGGTTACCCAACCATTTGCCAAAATACACCGCGCTGTGCACCGACCAGGTGCCGGCCTGAAGTTTGGGCAGCACCAGATAGCGAAACCCCGTCGAGGCCAGCACAGTGGCCAGTACTAGCACGGCGCTGGCAGGAATTGACAGCATCAAAAAGGTGAAGAAGGCGCTGATCGGCGCATGGTGCGCATCCACATCTTTGAGCCAGCGTACATCCAGATAGTCGATCAGGATGAAGCTTGGGAATACCGGCAGGAAGAACACCACGGCAACGAGGTTCGCGCCCAGAAAATAGAACAGCGTTTCTATCATGCGGCGCAGTGCCGAAATCTGCTGACGAGGCGGGCGGGCGCTGAGATCAATATCGGCTGAAAAATTGGACGGGGAGCCATCCCAGTGCTGTTTCGGCGGCACATGTTGCCCCGATGTCAGCGAGGACAGGCCGCCTAAATGGGCGTAATCACCGAGCGAAGTGTCACCCTCCATTACCGCGTAGGAGTC
The DNA here is from genome assembly GCA_037137715.1 of Nitrosomonadales bacterium. Taxonomy (GTDB): domain Bacteria; phylum Pseudomonadota; class Gammaproteobacteria; order Burkholderiales; family Gallionellaceae; genus Gallionella. Next base: position 8,129 of record JBAXJT010000031.1, on the reverse strand, counting down.
GACTACCGCTTCATCGCCGATGGTGATTTGGCCCAAAATGAGTTCGCCTCGCTCCACGCGCGCGTTTTCAAAATTGACCGCCGAACCGATTGAGACGCCGTTACCGATACTCAAAAGATCAGGGGCGCGGATGAACAGCGCGCCGATCAGCACGTCATTGCCGACTTTCGCACCCAGTGCGCGCAGATACATCGCGTTGAGCGTCGAGCCTGACAACAGGTGGCGCGGCGGGATGTCGGAGATGCGGTCGGCCAGCCACCAGCGAAAATACATCACCCCCCATAACGGGTAGCGACCGGGTTTGAGCCGGCCCACCACCAGCCATTTGGCCAGGATGACAAACAAAAAACTGCCAAAATTGGCGAGCAGATACACCAGCAGTGCGGCTAAGATGGCGCGCGCCATGCTGTCCCCTTCGTCGCCTGTGAAATAGTGATAGGTGAAAAAGGGGGAGAGCCACTGCGCCATTTTCAGGCAAACCAGCGGGGGGAGTGTGGCCGCTTGTGCAAGACTACACAGGATGCGGCGCAGTCTTGGCGTTTCGACAATCCGGGCGACGGCCGCAGCCCCCGTGATTTGTTTTTTGGCGAGCGCAGCGGCAATCGAAGCTACCCGCCGCTCACAGTAAATATCGTGCACCGTCACGTTGGCAAAACGAGCATCTTCTCGCAGCTTGGAGACCAGTCGTGCGGCGAGCAGCGAATGTCCGCCCAGATCGGTAAAGAAGTCCGCCGAACGCAGGATGGCTTGTCCGGGAAACAGGGGTTTTAAGGCGGCAAACAGCGCGATTTCGGCCGCGCCCACAGGCAGGTCTGATTCATCCTCGATGAGGCTATCGGTTAACGGCAGTGCGCGCAGCGCCTTGCGGTCGACTTTGCCCGACGTCAGTCGCGGCATCAAATCCACTGATTCGAAGCGCGCCGGAACCATATAAGGGGGCAGCTGAGCGCTCAGGTTTTTACGCAGGAGGGCCGGGAGAGGCGCCGCACCTGCACTTGCGACAAAATAAGCGACTAACTGTTCGACATCGCCCAGCGTTTTGAGGATCACGGCGGCAGCGCCAATGCCGGTCTCTTTTGCCAGCACGGCCTCGATCTCGCCCAGTTCCACACGATAACCGCGAATTTTGACCTGGTCATCGACGCGCCCCAGACACTGAATATTGCCGGCCTCGTCGATGCGCGCCAGATCGCCCGTGCGATACAGGCGTGCTTCGTGTGCGTCTGTCGCATAGGGATTGCTGATGAATTTCTCGGCAGTTAAATCAGGGCGGCCAAGATAGCCATCGGCGACTCCGGGGCCGATGATGCAAAGCTCGCCCGTCTCGCCCGCAGGCAGTAATTTGATCTCGTTATCCACGACCATCAGGCCGTAATTGGGCAGAGGCTTTCCGATGGTGACAGGTTCGCCGCGATGAAGTTGTGCAAGGCTTGCCGAGACTGTCGCTTCAGTCGGGCCGTAGGTGTTAAAAAGCTGACGTTCCGGCGTTGCCCAGCGTTCGACCAGCGCCTGCGGGCACATCTCGCCCCCCAGGTTGATCAGCCGTAAACCGGCAATGTCGCGCGGAAAAAGCGAGAGCAGGGTGGGAACCGCGTGTAATACGCTGATTTTATGGGTATCTAATGCGGCAGCTAACGCGTCCGGGTCGCCGACGATGTCGCGCGGTGCAAGCCAGAGCGTCGCGCCCACCAGATAGGAGATCCAGATTTCTTCGAAAGACATATCGAAGGCGGCCGAGAACCCCTGATAGACGCGATCCTCACTATGAACGCCCAGTACTTCGTTCTCACTGCGTAAAAAATGGCAGATGCTGCGGTGGTTCACCGCGATCCCTTTGGGTTTTCCGGTCGACCCTGAGGTATAGATCACATAGGCCGGACAATCGGGGGTGAAGTCAGCACTGCGGCGAGGCGAGGCGACATCCCCGGTCGCCTGCATCTCTTCCATGATCCACAGTGAATGTGTGAAGGGGTATGTCGATAGCGCACGGCAGGTGAGCAGTCCCGGACTGTTGGCATCGGTCAGGCAGGCTTCTATGCGTGCCGCCGGCGTATCGGCATCAAACGGCAACCAGGCCGCACCCGCCTTGGTGATGCCGGCCTGGGCGATCAGCAGTTCGAGTCCGCGTGGCAACCATAATCCGACGACTTGACCGGGTTTGACCCCTGCAGCAATCAGGTGGCTGGCAATCTGGTCCGCCGCCTGATTGAGTTCGGCGTAACTCATTGACTGATCGCCGAAGATCAGCGCTGTTTTGTCGGGAAAACGCGTCGCAGTGGCGTCGAGCAGGTCGGGTAGTGTTTCGCTTTTGAGCAGGTCAGGTCGATGCGGGCCGCGCAGAATCATATTCGGGAATCTCAAAATTATCGGCGGATTTATAAATAAACCGTCTTTATGTTGGAAGCTTACCACGCGACGAACATCGCTTGCTAATTCGGCGCTCAGATGATGAGTGATGGTTGCTCAATTATGCGGTATTCAAGGCAGCGGTAAACGGAATATCCTTGTGCTATTTTGCAATTAAAAAACGCAAATTTCGTGCCCTCTGATACCATGCGGCTAGGAGGAAAGAACGAGCCGATTTTAGGGATTTTATAAATAAAAATCATCGTTCAAGCAATATGACTATCAATAAATTTTCGTTCCGGTCTGTTGCATTATTAACGGACTATGTGCACGGGAGGCGGCTGTGAACGCACAATATTCCGTGTTGCTGGTGGAGGACGATCCGGCGGATGCGAATCTGGCCCAGCAATCGCTGAGGGCCAGCAGTTCACCGTTGTTCAGCGTGGTTTGGGTGACGACGCTGGCGCTCACGTTACAAACGCTTAAACAACAGCGCTTTGACGTGATATTGCTGGATTTATCCTTACCTGACGCTAACGGAATTGACACCGTGCATCGCATCCGCGATGAGGCATCCGAGATGCCCTTGGTGGTGCTCACAGGTCACGACGATACCGGCTTTGCGTTGCAGACGCTCGAAGCCGGCGCGCAGGATTATTTGATCAAGGGGCAATTCGATACCAACGCACTGGTGCGCGCGATTCGTTATGCGATCGAGCGAAAATTGTTGTCGGTGAATTTACAGCAAAGCCACGATTTGTTGCACAAACTCTCCGATCATGTGCCCGGGCTGATTTTTCAGTTCAGGCTGGATGTCGACGGTCGTATGAGTTTTCCGTTCGCCAGTCGTGCGATGCTCGAGTTGTATGGGGTTGAGCCTGAGAAGGTGCGCGAAGATGCCACTGCGGTATTTGCCTTTCAGCATCCTGAAGATGCCGCCGGAATTTCCGCATCAATACAAGAGTCTGCGCGTACCCTGATGCCCTGGCATCACGAGTATCGCATCCTGTTGCCGGATCAAGGCGTGTGCTGGCGCCGCGGCGATGCAAGACCTGAAAAACAGGAGGATGGCAGCATCCTGTGGCACGGTTTTATTACCGGCATTACCGAGAACAAGACCATCGAAGCGCGTCTGGAATTGGCCTCACGGGTCTTTGAGACGACAGGGGAGGCGATTGTCGTCACCGATGTCAGAGGCACGATCATTGCGGTGAACCCGGCATTTACCCACATTACCGGATACAGCGAAGCCGAGGTAGTTGGTCAAAATCCCCGACTCTATAAATCCGGGCTGCACAAACAGGCTTTTTACCGTGACTTCTGGCAAGACTTGATTAAAAACGGTCAGTGGTGCGGTGAAATCTGGAATCGTCGTAAAAATGGCGAGTTGTACGCGCAGTGGGAGTCGGTCACCACCATTAAAGATTCCAAGGGCAATACCAGCAGCTATGTCGCGGTGTTTTCCGATATGAGCGAGATCAAACAAGCGCAGGCGGCCGTTGAAGAACTGTCCTGGCGCGATCCGCTGACGGGCCTGGCTAACCGGGCGCTGTTTTTGCGTCAGGTGGAGCAGGCTTTGGTGAGCGCAAAACGAGATGATTATTTTGCTGCCGTATTGCTGATCGATCTGGATCGATTCAAAGAAATCAACGAGGCGCGCGGACTGGCAACCGGCGATGCGTTGCTGCGCGCGGTGGCCGACCGGTTGGGCCAGACGCTGCACCGTGATGATCTGCTGGCGCGCTTGGACTCGGATGAATTTGCCGTGCTGCTGCCGAGATTACATATCCCGCGTGAAAAAGCGGGGCGCGAGGCGCTGGCGGTGGCTGAAAAATTGCGCGCTGCGCTGCGCCAAGCGATTGAAATGGAGGGCGAGTTTATTCATGTCGATGCGAGTATCGGCATTGCCATGCTGCCCGATACGCCGCAAGAGACCGCCATTGATGTGCTGCGCCAGGCGGATGTGGCGATGACCAATGCCAAGGCCGAGGGGCGCTCTCGCACCATGTTTTTTGAATCACTGATGGGTGAGACGGTCAGAGCGCGTTTCCAGTTGGAGGCAGAGCTGCGTTTGGCGATTTTGGATGATCAGCTACGTCTGTATTTACAACCTCAGGTGAACGCGGCGGGCGTGCAGGTCGGCGCAGAAGCGCTAGTGCGCTGGCAGCATCCGACGCGGGGCCTCACGCCGCCTGGCCTGTTTATTCCCTTAGCCGAGTCCTCCGATTTGATCGTCTCACTCGATCGCTGGATGCTCTCGGCTGTCTGTCGATTGCTGGCTCAACTGGATGCGGAGGGGCGTTCAATCAGGCTGTCGGTCAATATCAGCCCGCGTCATTTTCAGCAGGCAGACTTTGTCAGCGAGATTCAGCATCAATTGAATGTGAGTGGCGCTGACCCCAGTCATCTGGTGCTGGAATTGACCGAAGGTATTGTGATTGGCGACATTGGTGATGTGATTGCCAAGATGACGCTGTTGTCGACGTTGGGGATCCATTTTTCCATCGATGATTTCGGCACCGGCTACTCGAGTCTGGCCTATATTAAGCGACTGCCGATCCATGAGCTAAAAATCGACAAGAGCTTTATACAGGATTGTACGACCGATCCTAATGATGCCGCGCTGGTTGAAACGATTTTGTCGATTGCGCAGCACCTGCATTTTAAGGTGGTGGCCGAAGGCGTTGAAACAGAAGAGCAGGCGGTGTTTTTGAATGCTCGCGGGCAGATTGTTCATCAGGGCTATTTATATGGTCGTCCTGAACCTGCCGCAGTTTGGTTGGCGCGCCTGTCGCAGACGGGTGTGACAGCGTTGTAACAATATTAAAGGCCGTTATCATGCTAAACGACACAAGTCCTGTTGCGCCTACACGGTTTTCCGCTCAGATGGTGGCGGCCGCCGTGCTGGTGAATCTGGCGATGATTTTTCTGGTCGGGTTGATTTTGTTGCAAAGTCACCAGCAATATCAGAGCAGTGCCGAGAAAATGACGCAGAGTCTGGCGCATATTCTGGAAGAGAGTTTTGCAGGCACGATTGCAAAAATTGATGTCTCTATGCTGTCGGTAGTTGATGAAGTGAACCGTCAGTATGGCAGCGGCGGAATCAATCCGGCGGCGCTCAATGCGTTTCTGGCAAAACGTTTGGCACGCTTGCCGGAAATTGATAGTCTGCGTATTGCCAATGAAGCCGGTATCGTCACCTACGGCTCGGGCGTTTTACCCGGTTCAAATGTCGATATTAATGATCGCAAACATTTCATCTATTTCAAGTCGCAAAACGTCGAACAGTTATTCGTCTCTGAACCGATTTTTGCCCGCATCAACAAAAAATGGGTACTGCCGATTGCGCGCCGACTCAATCATCCGGACGGCTCATTCGCAGGCGTTGTTTATGCGTTGATTTCGCTAGAACAAATTTCGGCCTCGTTTTCGCATCTCGATGTGGGGGCGCACGGCATTGTCAATCTCCGGGATGCCGGCATGAATATCATCGTGCGTTATCCTGAACCTGCGTCAACGCAAGCGTCGATAGGGAAAAATACCATGAGTCCGCCGTTAAAAGCACTGCTCGATGCAGGGCTTGCGGCGGGAACCTATCGGGTGCCCGGGATTTTAGACCGTGTTGAACGAACCTACTCATACCGGAAAGTATCCCAGCATCCGCTCTACATCACGGTGGGATTTTCTGCCGACGATTATCTGGCACCATGGCGTAATTCCTCGTTAAAACTGGTTGGACTGTCGATCGTATTTCTGGTGATTTCAATTTTTCTGATCGGTATGCTCTACCGGGGCGAGCGCCGCCGCAGGCAAGCCGTGCAGGACTTGCAGATATTAAACCGGGATTTCATAACGTTGCTGGAGAGCACCACCGATTTTATCTATTTCAAGGGCCGCGACAGCCGGATTCGCTTTTGCAGTCAGACGCTGGCCCGTATTACCGGGCATACAAGCTGGCGCGAGATGATAGGCAAGCATGATCTGGAAATTTTTCCCGAAGATGTCGCGCAAATTTATTATAAGGAAGAGTTACCGCTGTTTAGGACCGGGACGCCTATCATCAACCGGATTGATCCTTATTATGACGCGGAGGGCAGGCCCGGTTGGGTCAGCACCAATAAATGGCCGGTGTTTGCCGATGATGGAAAAACGGTGACGGGCATTTTCGGCATCAGTCGCGATATCAGTGATTTCAAACGTTCGGAAGATTCATTGCGCCTGAGCGAGGCGCGTTATCGCGCGACCTTTGATCATGCTGCGGTGGGGATTGCGCAAGTCGCCACCGATGGCCTGTTTATTCAAATCAACCGGGTGTTTTGCGACATCATCGGTTATACGCAAGCGGAAGTGTTATCGCAGCATTTTTCCTTCGGGCAGATTACCTATCCGGAAGATCTGGCAGCGGATATGGCACAGGTGCAGCATTTGCTGCAAGGCACGGCGGATCACTATGAAATGGAAAAGCGCTATATCCGCAAGGATGGCGAGTTGGTCTGGGTTTATCTGTCGGTTGCACTGCTACGTGATACGGACGGCATTGCGCTGTATTTCATCAGTTCGGTGGTCGATATTACGCAGCGTAAGCTGGCTGAAGCAAGATTGCTGGAGAGCGAAACCCATTTGCGCACCGTCATTGAGAATGAGCCTGAATGCATTAAAATTGTCGACGAACAGGGTTTGTTGACCCAGATGAATCCGGCCGGTTTGAAGATGATTGAAGCCGATACGCTGGCACAGGTTGCGGGGCGACCTGTCATCGGCGTGATTGCCCCTGAGTATCGCGAGGCGTTTATACATATGCACCAGCGGGTGATCGCAGGGGACGCGATGCAGTTGAAATTCGAAGTGCTGGGTTTAAAAGGCGGTCGTCGCCTGCTGGAGACGCATGCCGTACCGATGGAAGAACACGGTAAGCGGGTTCATCTGGCCGTCACGCGCGATATCACCGAGCGGCAGCAGATCGAAGATGCATTAAATCGCTCTAACGCCGATCTTGAACGCTTCGCCTATAGCGTGTCGCACGATATGCGCCAACCGTTGCGCGCGGTAAGCGGTCATCTGCAATTGCTGCAACATAGCCTGAAAGATCGCCTGGATGAGGACGACCGGTTGAATATGAACTTTGCACTCGATGGCGCCAAGCGTATGGATTCGATGATTGTCTCGCTGCTTGATTATTCTCGCGTTGGCCGGAAAACTGAGGCGAAACAGCAGATAGAGAGCCGTGCGGCTTTTGATGAGGCGCTGAGTTTTCTGACTCCGATGATTGCAGAATCCGCAGCTCAAGTTAAATTCAACGGGGTATGGCCGCTACTTTTCGCCAGCCGTGACGAACTGACGCGACTGTTTCAAAACCTGATCGGCAATGCCATCAAATTCTGTGAATCCGGGCAAGTGCCCCGGATTGAAATCGACTCTGCCGTGGCAAATAAAGTCTGGCGTGTCAGTGTCAAGGATCATGGCGTAGGGATTGATCCCAAGCAAGCCGATCGCCTGTTCCAGTTCTTCAGCCGTTTACAGTCGCGGACGCGTTTTGAAGGGACCGGCATGGGGTTGGCTTTATGTCGACGCATCGTTGAACATCACGATGGTCGCATCTGGGCTGAATCAGCAGGTGAGGGCACAGGTAGTACCTTTATTTTTGAATTGCCTGTCGTCAATTCCGATCATTGAGATGCGAATTTTAACCATGCACTGATTGTTGTTTTGCATGGTAGTATTTGTCAAAAATATCATTACGTCGTTATGGCAGCGCATACACTGCAAAGAGGATAAAAAAATGT
>JBAXJT010000030.1:0-31262 GCA_037137715.1 Nitrosomonadales bacterium | reverse complement strand
TTGGGTCGGCACAACCCCTATAACTGGGTCACTTTTCGGTCGGCCTCAACACACATCCCTTTCATGTGCGCATCAATCATCACCCACTGCTGGTCGGGCTGACGTGCCGAAATTACCCCGTATCGACCTACCGTACTGTCCTGATTGCCTATTTTCATCTTTATGAAAAACTGGAGATGAGAATTGCTGAATTTCTACAGCGTCACACGGTTCAATTTGATTATTCTGACAGGCTAAAGCTGCCCTGGATTCGGGACGATCTTATCTTCCTCAACGAAGATCCCTTAATTGACGCAAATTTGCCCGCACAGGGTATTGAAATTCCACAAATTGAAAATGTCGGTCAATTGATTGGGGTGCTGTACCCAATTGAAGGCGCTTCACTGGGAGGCCAAGTCGTTTCGCAGCATTTAAAAAATAATTTTCAATACTCAGAAGCGCAAGGAGCGAGATTCTTTAACGGTTATGGTGATAAAACGTCGGAAAAATGGGCTGAATTTTGCCATTTTTCTGATTCAATACAAGGCAGAACAGAACAGTGCAAAGCCGCTGAGGATGCCGCATTGTTCGTCTTTAACAAGTTTAAAGAGGTTCTCAATGACTATTATCAATCAAGACATTAGCGCTCAGGATATTGAAGAGGCGCTGAAAAATTGCGAACGCGAAGCGATTAATCAGGTAGGACAGATTCAATCAGGTGGTATTTTGCTAGCGCTTGATGATGCAGGACTGCTCATCAGTCATGTCAGCCAGAATGTTGGTGCATGGTGTTCATACACGCCCGAAGAATTGCTCGGCAAGCCATTCTCTATTCTGGTTGGCGAGCGTCAGGCACAAAGCATACGAGACATATTCAATTCCGGAAATTGGCGCCGTACTGCAATTACCGCTTTCGACATTGTGCGTAATGGCAAGACGTTAAATCTGGATGCACAAATCTCCCGATCTGGTGATTTGTGGCTTGTGGAGATCGAGCAAGAGGAAAAAAATCAGGATGATTTTTTTCATAAATATTTCATCCCGATTCGTGATGCTCTATGGCAACTGGACGCCGAAGAGGAGGTGGCTAGATACACTAAAAAAGTTGTCGAGCACATTCGACTTCTGACGGGCTACGACCGGGTGATGATGTATCAGTTTGATGACAACTGGGATGGCGAGGTCATTGCAGAAAGCCGTGCAGATGAGGTTGAGTCTTATCTGGGAAATCGCTTCCCATCAACTGACATTCCAGCTCAAGCACGCGGGCTTTATACCAAAAACCTAGTTCGTCTGGTGGCGGATGTCGACGACATCCCGGTGTGCATTCAGCCGGCTCCGCATTTGCAGTCCGGCTTGCCGTTGGATATGACCTATTCGGCGTTGCGCACACTCTCGCCTGTCCATCTGCAGAATCTGCGTAATATGGGGGTACGTGCAACACTGACCATCTCATTAATCCAGAATGATCGATTGTGGGGGCTAATCACTTGCCATCACTTTACGCCGAAATATATCCCGATGCGAGAACGTGAACTGGACGAATTCATCGGCAGGACGGTTTCTATGAAGTTGTCCAATCTGGAAAATAACGCAAAGACAACGTTCCACGAACAGATCAGGTTGTTGTTGGAAAAAATAACGCTACAATTTCGGCAGAATCGTGACATTGGTACTGTGATTGAGATACTTCAAAGAGAGTTGCTGTCACTCATACAGGCTGATGGTGCAATCATCAAGCTCGGCGATAAGCGCTATCAAATAGGGGGTACGCCCAACGATGAGCAGGAAAATGAGATTGATAATTGGTTAAAAATGCTCTCCCCGCAGGATGTATTTCAAACGAATAGCCTGTCTTCAATCCTCCCCAACTTAAAAATCTATGACGATATTGTCTGCGGCTTGATGATCGCGCCGCTAGATCACACGCTGCAGAGTTACATCGCCTGGTTCCGCAGCGGTATTGGCAAAACAGTCAAATGGGCGGGAAAGCCCGACAAAATTATCCATAAGCAAAGTGGACAAATAGCAAATTCTCCGCGCGAATCATTTTCAACCTGGGAGGAAACCTTCCGTTATAAATCTACACCGTGGTCGAAGATAGAAGTTGAAGCGGCAAACTCATTGGCGCGTGCCGTGATCGAGGTGCTCACCTTTCACGCCCTGGCGCAAAACGAGGAAAACTACCGGTTTCTGGCGAACAACTCCAGTGACATGATAGCGAGATTTGATGTGAACGGGATTTACACCTATCTTTCCCCTGCCTGTGAAAATCTGTTCGGATACCGTTCGCAAGAAATGGCGGGTAAGCACGTCACTGAGTTTATTGCCCCGGAAGATCGTGATAAATTTCAGGATGTGCTGAACTCACTGGAAAAACTACACCAGACTGATTGTATTGAAAGCATTTCCTGCCTTGGCAAATATGCTGCCACCTCCTGTTAGCCCGGGATCCGGTGGTGTGGTAGCACAAACGCCACTATTCGTTGTCGCACAAGGGATTACCGAAAAGTTATTTGGCTTAACCAAAAAAGCATTAGACAACCCAGTAATACGGTTTAAATTGACCGTTGCATTCGCGAATAGTGAGATTTGACCGACATCGCTGAATAAAAAAGTTAAAGGTGCATTCCCGTAAGCATCAAAAGTCAAGTTGACCGGTGTGAAGCTGGTCACAACGCCGTTGCTATTGCGAGAAACCGTGGTCGCCGTTCCGCCGTCAATACTCATCAAATTAGATGGATAGCATGTTGCGGGGTTGTTGCACTGATAGCCAAAATTAACCGATTGAGTGCCGGTTAATCCGGCCTTGCAAGCCATGGTCGTGGTATTGGTCTGCACGGCCTGCAAATAGTATTGACCGGAAGAGGTTCCCGCCACTTGAGTAGGAATTGTAGAATTTATTCCGCCTGGCGCGGCCGCTGTTGCAGGCGAGGCTGAAAAAATCAGTCCCGCCGTATTAAAGGTTGTAGAACAACTCGCAGCGACGGTACAACTCGCCCCATTAGGACAACACTGTGGTGAATTTAAAGCTGCGAACGATGCACTAGAAAGTGTAACTGTTGCAGTTCTGCCATTGGTCGCGGCGGGATAACTCAGTGTGGTGGTCGCTTTGCCGGTCGCATCAAAGGTCACGGAGGTAGCACCCAGCGTACCGGCACTGGTTGCGAGTGTGGCAGTCTGACCATTTGCCGCCGTATATTTATTGGTGCAGGGACTCGAAGTGTCAGCACAGGCTGTCACCGTCACGGTGGCGGGTACGCAGGCAATGCCGGTGGCGGGTAAAGAAAGTTCGTAGTGATCAAGCCCGCTAGGCTGCCTACAAACATTTTTTTGATTATAAATGGTATTAATCGCAGTTTGCGTCAAGGCGATATTAAATACTTGAACTTCATCTATGTTACCTGGAAAAGATCGACCGCTAGTAGCCGCATTATTAGTAGCCGCATTATTGCCGATACTCGTCATGAAAGATGAATTGAACGGGACAATATTCCCCGTCAAAGTAACGTTGGATTTGTCTTCCATAACGCCATTCACGTACATATGCAAGAATGAACCATCATAGACACCTACTAAGTGATACCAACTACCCATAACCGGAGCCGTACTGGACTGCACATAGCTTCGAGCAGAAGATGTACGCGCAGCGAACTCAAACACACTGTTGGTTTGGCTGTGTTGCAGCCAGAATTGGCCGGTATCAACACTATTGGTGGTCCAGTTGGTTATGATATTTCCCCATTGAGACACGGATGAGGATGGAACCGCTCCCCACTTTACCCATGCAGAAACACTCATGCCAGGTGCATTTCCAAGCCCCAAATCGACGTTACCGATTGAAACCATCTGACCACTGGTTCCTCCCGCAAAGGCACCGTATCCACAAGTTCCAGGATTGCCCGTGATTGCCGGTGATGTGTTAGCCGTATTAGGTTTGCCGGTCACACCTGTTGCCGTCGCATTCCTGCCCTTGCCGGAAGAATCCAATACTTCACCGGCGGTGCCGTTCCAGCTAGGCTCATCCATCCGGTATTGGGCGACAATGGCAGAGACGGCACCTTCTTCGCCTATGGCAAAATCACCAAAGCGGCTTAGATCCTTTGCCTGCAAGGTATTCGTTGTCGCTGTCCCGAGTGCGGGTATTAGCCATGCCGTCGTGTCCAATTGAGCGACAATGAAGCTACTGGCAGTTGCCGCCGCGTCGACATCATTCACCGTACAATCTATCCCCGCCACGCCATTGCAGTATTGAAAGGTTGCCTGATACTGACTGGTGACATAGCTCAAACTAGGCGCAGAAAGCGACCAGTAGCGGTTGACGCTTTTTGCCGGGTTAATGCCTGATTTTCCCAAGAGGGTATCAAAATGGTCGCCGCTATCGGTACGCGCAGTCAACGATCCTGACGGTGGTTGATTACCGTTGCGCCAGTAAGGCAATACCGTCACCGGCGCATAGTTTTTCGTGTCGCCGACGGGAAATACGCAGGTCGCGTTGTAGTTCGGCATCAGTTGCGTGACGTTACCGTTAATCCAGCTGCCCACCCGACGACTGAGGTACACGTTGCTGCGGTCACAGGTTCTCGCAAAAATGACTTGATTGGTACCGGTGGTTAATTTTCCGGCAGTAAGCGTTAATAAGCCATCATTCCAAGTGTAACCAATCGTTAAGTTGCCATTGATGGTTAAGCCAGCGGCGTTATTCAAGGTCACATAATAAAAATTGCTTGCTGCGGAAATAGTTTGCACGGTCGTGCCGTTAAATGTCCACGTCCCTTGTCCGGGATCAAACGTGCCCGAGTTGGTTAAATTTCCTTTGATGTTGACATTGGGTGCGTAGCCGGCGCCGGTGAACGTGCCACCGGCGCTGACGGTTAAATTACCGTTGAGATTTAACGTAACTGTAAATCCAGTTAGCTTACCGCCGCTATTAATGGTAATGCCGCTTACGGTTCTGTTGCTATCGAGTGAGACCGCATGTGAAATCGAAGCTGTATCGGCTGAGCCTGGCATGGCGCCACCACAGTTGCTCCAAGTGGCAGCATTACTCCAACTCCCTGCTTGTTGGCTGGAACAAGTCGCAGCCCGCGCGTCCGGCGCCACAAAACATAGAAACATCAATGCCACCAAAAGCCTCTTCAAGCTTCCTCTTTTAAGCATTGAGTCGATGCCTAATAGAAATGATGTAAGGTTTTCAATCTTCATGGTAATTTTACTCGGTGAGTAGGAGCGCTCATTGCCGAAAATCGATCTGATGGTAAAACTTCAAAATCAAGCGGGATCGGTAACCTGTGATCTCCTTTTGCATACGCGTAGCTAAACATGCATTAATTCATTTCTCATGCGATGTGGATACTAAGCACTAATAAAAATTTCAGTTCCGTGTGCTAGCGCACATTGGGTTAATTATTTTTTTGGGCGGTATTCATCAAGCCGTCGATGTAAATGCGAGAGGCGCAACTCTGCATTCACCGGATCGACTAATTTGGGATACCCCTGCAACATTTCAACATCCTTCTGCTTGAGTCATTCAGCTGTTTTCGCGTCTTCTCCCACTTCTGCGACACCTTCACGTTCGAGGGATTTTGTGATTGGAAAAATTGCGGTTGTATGCGCACGCACCTTTAGTTTTGCTTGCACATTCCTCACACAAGAAGAAAAGGCGTGTTAAGAAACCCCGTTTCTCTGCCACGGTTAATCAGTTAATCCAACGTAGCTGAATGTCCTTATCTATGAACAACAATGGATAAAAATACTGCCAAATCATAGCTTTGCTAATCCTTTATTGCTATAGGGGTATCCTTTATTCGCTACCTAGGAAAAACCCTAGTAAGTGAGGTGACTTGTTTCGAGATGTTTGTTGTATCTGATTCGCCGTCATCGGCAACACAGACGGCGCAGGTCTCGGAGATTTCGAGAGCGGTGTGTCTTTCAAGGCTGTATGCGATACGCATGGTGAGCTACAGTCAGAAGTAAGGCGGCCATAAAAACTGACCTTATAAATGCTTGACCTCCGAGAGGTTTTATTCTCACCCGACAGATTTTATTCCTCGTCATCACCACTCGTTAGTAGGTGTGACTTTGCCGACTCTTCGTTATAAACAACTTTAGCAAAATTCCGCAATCCATTGCTTTATAAGCATATTTTATTTTCACGAGTATTCTGCTCTAACTCATTGTCTTTTAAAGAAAAAATCTGTTTTTTGCTTGACCAGAGGGTGTTTTTTCAATATAGTGGGTGTAAGTGGTAAAAAGTGGGTAATTGTGGGGGTGGGTGAATGTTCCAAGGTGCAGCACAACTTAATCTGGATGGCAAAGGCAGGCTCGCAATACCGGCAAGGTATCGCGACGAACTGCTGAGCGGCTGCGCCGGAAATTTGGTGCTGACGGCTGACGCGGATGGTTGTCTGCTGGTCTATCCCGAACCTGAGTGGCTGCCCATACGCGATAAATTGAACAAGCTCTCTGCATTTAACCCGAGAAGCCGTGCCCTGCAGCGCCTGTTAGTGGGGCATGCCGAGAATGTGCAGATGGACAGTGCGGGGCGGGTGTTGATCTCTCCTGTGCTGCGCAGTTATGCGGCACTCGACAAAAATGTGATGCTGATCGGTCAGGGCAATAAATTTGAGTTGTGGGATGAGGTCAAGTGGCAGGCGCAGCAGCAGGCATCGTTGTTGTTGATGACGGGCGAGTTACCGGCAGAGCTCGAAGGATTCTCTCTGTGAGTGAGACGCTGATTCATACCACCGTGCTGCTGCCTGAGGCGGTCGAGGCGCTGGCAATCAAACCGGATGGCATCTATCTGGATGGCACCTTTGGCCGGGGCGGGCACAGCGCACTGATCTTGCAGCAACTGGGCGCAAATGGACGCCTGATCGCACTGGACAAAGATATGACCGCGGTCAGTCATGGTCTGGCGTGGCAGGATGCCCGCTTTAAGATGGTGCATAGCGGCTTTACCCATCTGGCAGCGGTGTTGCGCGAATTGGGTGTTGAATGTGTTGACGGGATTTTGCTGGATTTGGGTGTGTCTTCGCCGCAACTGGATGAGGCCGCACGCGGCTTTAGCTTCAGATTTGATGCGCCTTTGGACATGCGTATGGATAACAGTCGCGGCCCGACCGCCGCGCAATGGTTGGAAACAGCGGACGAGGGTCTGCTGACGGAGGTTATACGTGATTACGGCGAAGAACGGTTTGCTAAGCAGATTGCAAGAGCGATTATTGTTGCGCGTGAAATTCAACCCATCCAGACCACGGGGCAGCTCGTCGAGCTGGTTGGCAAGACGGTACGTACCCGCGAAACCGGAAAAAATCCGGCGACACGCACCTTTCAAGCTATACGGATTTATCTCAATCAGGAGCTCGAGGAATTAAAGCAGGTGCTGCCCCAGTGCGTCACGCACCTGAAGCCGGGCGGCCGATTGGCAGTGATCAGTTTTCATTCGCTGGAAGATCGACTGGTTAAGCACTTCATTCGCGACATGAATGATGCGGATAAATTGCCGCGCAATGTCCCGATCCGCGCCAGTGAAGTGCCGAAGGGAAAACTGAACCTGATAGGGCGCGCGATCAAGGCGGGGCCGGAGGAATTGAATGTTAATCCGCGTGCGCGCAGCGCCGTGATGCGGGTGGCTGAGCGTAGCGATGTGGCGTAACGGATTTTTGCAGGGGTTGTTGCTGGTTCTGGTGATCACGGGCGCCCTGAGCGTGGTCACTTCACAGCATCAGGCGAGAAAATTGTTTATCGCATTGCAGCAGGAAAAAGAGCACGCCCATCAGATGGAAATTGAGTGGGGGCAGTTGCAGCTGGAGCAGAGCACGCTGGCGGCGTCCGCGCGGGTGGAAAGAGTCGCAACCAAGCAGCTGCAGATGCAGTTGCCAAAAAAAGAACAGGTTAAATTGATCAGAGTTGGGCAGGCCTCGCCTCTTGATAACGGAAATAAACCATAAACCATGAAATATACGGCTAAATCAAACGACAACATCGCGGCGAAATTGCCGGGATGGCGTGCGATTGTGCTATTCGCATTGTTGCTGCTGTGTTTGGCAGGGCTGGTCGGGCGCGATATCTATCTTCAGGGTATTCGGGATGATTTTTTGCAGGAAAAGGGCAATCAGCGCTACAGCCGTGTCATTGAGGTCAGCGCGCATCGCGGCATGATTACCGATCGTAACGGCGAGCCGCTCGCGGTGAGCACGCCGGTCGAATCGGTGTGGGCCAGCCCGTCCGACATCAAGATCGACGATGCGAACGAAACAAAAATCAGCCCGCAGCAATTGAAGCAGCTGGCGCAGGCGCTGGGCATGCGGGTGAATGAGGTGCATGACCATCTGGCCGATGTGAAGCGGGATTTCGTGTTTCTGAAAAGGCAGTTGCCGCCTGAGCAGTCAGGCAGTGTGGCCAAACTGAATTTGCCGGGAATATCCTTGCAGCATGAATATCGGCGCTACTACCCGGCCGGTGAGGAATTTGCGCAAATGCTGGGATTTACCGGACAGGACGACAACGGACAGGAAGGGTTGGAGTTGGTGTTGCAAGATCAGCTCGCCGGTAAGCTGGGCAGTCAGCGCGTGATCAAGGACAGGCGAGGGCACATCGTCGAGGATGCCGGAAGTCTCACGCCACCGAAGCCCGGTGGCGATATTGCATTGAGTTTGGACAGTAAGATTCAACATCTGGCCTATCGCGAGTTAAAGCTCGCCGTTGCGCAGCATCAGGCCAAGGCGGGCGCGATCGTGGTGCTGGATGCGAAAAGTGGCGAAGTGCTGGCGCTGGCCAATTATCCGAGCTTCAATCCGAACAACCGCACGCGTGTGAGTACGCAGGCGATGCGCAACCGCGCCGTGGCCGATGTGTTTGAGCCTGGCTCGACCATGAAGCCGTTCACGATAGCCACCGCGCTGAATGTCGGCAAAGTGCGTCCTGAGACGATGATCAATACCGAAAACGGCGTGTTTACGGTGGGCAATAAAAAAATTCACGACACCCATGCCGAACCGATGCTGAGCGTCTCTCAGGTGATACAGAAATCGAGCAACGTGGGCGCGGCGAAAATCGCCTTGTCGATGGAGCCGGAAGTGCTCTGGCAAACATTTTTCGATGCAGGCTTCGGGCATCACACTGGCAGCAACTTCCCGGGTGAAGCGATCGGTATGCTGCGCGATGCGAAAAACTGGAAGCCTATCGAGCAGGCCACCATGTCCTACGGACACGGCATTTCAGTCAATTTATTGCAACTGGCACGCGCCTACACGGTGTTTGCAGACGATGGCGAAATTAAACCTGTCTCGATGCTAAAACTCGATCAGCCGGCAGCAGGCAAGCCGGTATTTTCCAGTAAAACCGCCGCGCAACTGCGCGTGATGATGGAGTCTGTGGTGATGCCAGGTGGAACGGCACCTTTAGCGCAGGTGGCAGGCTATCGCGTGGCGGGGAAAACGGGCACGGCGCATAAGCTGGACGGACGACATTACTCGAATAAATACGTGGCGTCCTTTGTCGGGTTTGCGCCCGTCTCGGCACCGCGCCTGATTGTCGCCGTCATGATAGACGAGCCGAGCGCGGGGCAATATTACGGCGGACTTGTGGCCGCTCCCGTGTTCAGTCAGGTGGTTGCAGGCGCGTTGCATTTGCTGAATGTGCCCAATGATGCGCCGCTGGATAACGTGATTGCCGCGCCCGCCGAGATTGTCAGGGAGGAAATATGATGCCTACCCTGTATCAGTTGCAGTCACAGTTGGGCGTACAGGTAAAACATCTGGTGACGGATAGCCGTGCGCTGCAATCAGGCGATGTGTTTGTGGCCTGTCCTGGCGAAAAAACGGATGGCCGTCAGTTTATCGCACAGGCCATTCTTCAGGGCGCGGCGGCCGTACTTTGGGAGGCGCACAATTTTGTCTGGGATGCGGCATGGACGGTTCCTAACATTGGCATTTCTGATTTGCGTCACAACACGGGATTACTGGCAGATAGTGTTTACGGCGAGCCATCAAAATCGCTGTGGATGGTCGGCGTGACCGGCACCAACGGCAAGACGTCGACCTGCCACTGGATCGCGCAGGCGCTGGGCGATGCGGACAAAAAATGCGCGATGATCGGCACGCTCGGCAACGGTTTTGCCAATGCCTTGCAAGCCAGCGCAAATACCACGCCGGATGCGATTCGCGTACACAGTCTGTTGGCGCAATATTTGACGTCGGGCGCGGAGGCTGTGGCGATGGAGGTGTCATCCCATGCGCTGGCACAGGGTCGAGTCAACGGCGTGCGCTTCGATGTGGCCTTGCTGACGAATCTGAGCCGCGATCATCTGGATTATCACGGTGATATGGAAAATTATGCGGCGACTAAGCGACGTCTGTTTGACTGGCAGTCGCTCAAGTATGCCGTGATCAATCTCGACGACACGTTTGGCGCGGAACTGGCACTGCAGTTAGTCGACAAGACGGTCGAAGTGATTGGCTACGGGATGACGGATGAAGCGCTCCGCTTAGCTGAACGGCATGGCCTGCGTATGGTGTACGGCGTGGTGCTGGACATGGGTAGTCACGGCATGAAAGTTGAAGTGCGTTCCAGCTGGGGGGCGGCACAGTTGTCCACTCAGATGGTGGGAAGATTCAATGTCTCGAATTTGCTCGGTGCACTGGGCGTGCTGCTGGTGAGCGACGTGACCCTCGAGGCCGCAGTCGCGTCATTAAATGCGGTGCAGCCTGTCACGGGGAGAATGCAAAAACTGGGCGGGAATGATCAGCCGCTGGTGATCGTGGACTACGCCCATACCCCCGATGCGCTTGAAAAAGTGTTACTGGCGCTGCGTGAGGCCGCTCAAGGGACGAAGGTGGCAGGCCAGCTGATTTGCGTATTTGGTTGCGGCGGCGACCGGGATCGCGGCAAACGCGCCATGATGGGCCGCGTGGCAGAAAAATTTGCCGACCGTTGCATTGTAACCTGCGATAACCCGCGCAGCGAAGAGGCAGAGCAGATCATAGGCGAGGTGATCGCGGGGATGAATGAGGGCCTGCATGAGGTGATCAGCGATCGGGCGGACGCCATCGCGCATGCGATTGCTATGGCGGGGCGTGCCGATATCGTGCTGATCGCGGGCAAGGGTCACGAAGATTATCAGGAAATTAAGGGCGTGAAGCATCCATTTAGCGATGTGAATGTGGCGACACAGGCATTGAAAATGTGGATAAATCAGTCAGGAGTTACAGCATGATGATGCTCACACAGGCAGCCAAAGTTCTGAACGGCCGAATTCAAGGTGCCGCAGACGTGCGCTTTATGGCGGTATCAACCGATACGCGCAAGATCAAAGCGGGTGATTTGTATATCGCCTTGCGCGGTGAAAAATTCGATGGCGCCGATTTTGCCGCGCAGGCCATTGAGAGCGGGGCTGCTGCTGTGCTGATGAACGAGGACAGCTATGAAGCTCTCAGTTCAATTTTGAATTCTCAATCCTCTATCCTGCTGGTGGCGGATACGCGCATCGCATTGGGACAGCTGGCAGCGCACTGGCGTCAAAAGTTCAACATTCCGATGGTGGCGATTACCGGCAGCAACGGCAAGACGACGGTTAAGGAAATGCTGGCAAGCGTACTGCGCATCGCGGCAGGCTCGGACGAGGCGGTGCTGGCAACCAAAGGCAATTTCAATAACGACATCGGCATGCCGCTCACGCTGTTGCAACTCAACCCGCTGCACCGCTATGCAGTCATTGAAATGGGCATGAATCATCCGGGCGAAATCGACTATTTGACGCGGATTGCCTGCCCGAATGCGGCTTTGATCAACAACGCCAGTGGCGCACATCTTGAAGGCATGGGCTCAGTCGAGGCGGTTGCGCGCGCCAAAGGGGAAATATTTTCAGGCTTGCCGTCAGGTGGCAGCGCGATTATCAATGCCGATGATGAGTTTGCGCCGCTTTGGCGCTGTCTCGCCGGGGCGCATTCATTGCTGGAATTCGGTTTGAGCGCGCAGTCTGACATTAGTGGCACATGGCAGCCGAACGGCGTGGGCTTGCGCCTTGATGTCAAAACACCAGTGGGCGATTTCACGGTGGAGATGCAAGTGCCCGGTGAGCATAACGCGCGCAATGCGCTAGCGGTCACCGCTGCGGCCATCGCACTGAATTTATCGCTGGAGAGCATCGCAGCAGGCCTCGCAAAATTCGGCGGCGTCGACGGCAGATTACAGCGCAAGCCCGCAAGAGGCGGCGCCGTGCTGATCGATGATACCTACAACGCAAATCCGGCCTCTTTGCAAGCGGCGATTGCCGTACTGGCGGCAATGAGTGGGCAGCGCGTGCTGGTGCTGGGCGATATGGGCGAATTGGGTGAGGATGCGGCGAGATTTCACGCCGGTATCGGGATTGCCGCACGCGAATCAGGCATCGAAAAGCTCTATGCACTGGGCGAGTTAAGTCGGGAATCCGTGCGGGAATTTGGCGTTGGTGCGCTGCATTTTGACAGTATCGATGCGCTGCTCGCCGAGTTGGACAAAGAATTAAACGACGGCACAACCGTGCTGGTGAAAGGGTCGCGCTTCATGAAAATGGAACGGGTGGTGTCCTACTGTGTAGACACTGAGAAGGGAGAAGGGAGAAAGGATGGTGGCGCGGGCGCCGGCATTTCCTCTTCCCTCATCCCTCTTCCCCCTTCCCCGGAGAGAAAGGAATAGAGATGTTATTAGCGCTCACACAATGGCTGGCTCAGGATATACGTTTTTTCAGTGTATTCAATTACATAACACTGCGCACGGTGATGGCGGCAATGACTGCGCTGGGGATTTCATTCATGGTGGGGCCTGCGATGATCCGCAAGTTGACCGCCTACAAGATCGGCCAGTCGGTGCGTACCGACGGGCCACAGACGCATCTGGTCAAGGCGGGTACGCCGACCATGGGCGGCGCGTTAATTCTGACCTCGATTGGCATTACGACCCTGCTGTGGGGCGATCTGCATAATCATTATGTATGGGTGGTCCTGTTTACCACGCTGGGGTTCGGTGTGATCGGCTGGATAGATGACTATCGCAAAGTCGTGCATCGCAATCCAAAAGGCTTGTCGGCAAAGGCGAAAATGACCTGGCAGTCTTTGATCGCCCTGATAGTCGCTGTCTATTTATGGAAGACATCGACGCTGCCGGCTCAGACCGAACTGATCGTGCCGTTCATGAAGTTTTTTGTCTTCCCTCTGAGTGCGATCTCGTTTATCGCCGTCGTCTATTTTGTGATTGTCGGAACCAGCAACGCGGTGAATTTGACGGACGGTCTGGATGGACTTGCGATTATGCCGACCGTGATGGTGGCCAGTGCACTGGCGCTCTTTGCCTATGTCGCAGGCAATGCTGTCTTCGCAAAATATTTGGGGATTCCCTATATCCCGGGCGCGGGAGAACTGGCCGTGTTCTGCGGCGGTATCGCGGGGGCGGGGCTGGCATTTTTGTGGTTTAACGCCTATCCCGCCGAAGTGTTTATGGGCGATGTAGGCGCGCTGGCCTTGGGTGCCGCGCTGGGCGTGGTGGCCGTCATCGTTCGTCAGGAGTTGGTACTGTTCATTATGGGCGGCGTGTTCGTTGTGGAAACGTTGTCGGTCGTGATTCAGGTCGCCTCCTTCAAACTGACCGGACGCCGCGTGTTTCGCATGGCGCCGCTGCACCATCACTACGAATTAAAGGGATGGAAGGAAACGCAGGTTGTGGTGCGCTTCTGGATCATTACGATGCTGCTGGTATTGCTGGGATTGGCGACTTTAAAACTGCGATGAAAACGTTAAGCGACAAATCTGTCCTGATACTCGGTCTCGGTGAGACTGGATTATCGATGGTGCGCTGGTTAAGCGCCCAGGGCGCGCGGCTGCGCGTGGCAGACAGTCGCACTGTGCCACCGGGACTGGATCAAGTTGCTCAATTCGTGCCTGCCGATCAGCTGTTTTTCGGGGCATTTACTGACGCCCTGTTTGACGGTATTGAGCTGATTGCTATCAGTCCAGGGGTACCGCTGGCCGACCCGCATATCGCGAGCGCCACAGCACGCGGCATCCCTGTTGTCGGCGACATCGAATTGTTCGCACAACAACTTGCCACTTGCCACTCCCAACTTCCCGGCAAAGTATTGGCCATCACCGGCTCAAACGGCAAAACGACGGTCACGAGCCTAGTCGAGCACCTGTGTCGCGCGGCAGGAATTGATGCGGTCGCGGCCGGCAATATTTCCCCTGCGGTACTCGATGTCGTGTTGCAGCGCGGTGACAAACAACCCGAGGTTTGGGTGCTGGAATTATCGAGCTTTCAGCTGGAAACAACCCGCAGCCTGACGGCTGATGCGGCGACCGTGTTGAATGTCAGCGAAGATCATCTGGATCGCTATGCTGGCATGAATGAGTACGCGGCGGCTAAACAGCAGATACTTGGCGGCTGCCGCTTGCAGGTGCTCAACCGCGACGATGCGCGCAGCATCGCGATGAAGCATACGACGAGCGCCTGCATTAGTTTTGGGTTGAACAAACCTGCGAGCGAAAGCGATTTTGGCATCGAGCGGGACGGTGATGATATTTGGCTGGTGCAGGGCTGTTCACGACTCATCAAGGCGTCGGAGATGCAACTGGCAGGTTTGCACAATGTTGCCAATGCGCTGGCAGCCCTTGCTTTGTGCCGTGCGATCGATTTGCCGATGCCCTCTTTGCTTGCCGCCTTGCGCAGCTTCAAGGGGTTGCCGCATCGAGTTGAGAAGGTCGCGGTACTGCATGGTGTGTCGTTTTATGACGATTCCAAAGGCACCAATGTGGGCGCAACGGTCGCCGCCTTAGCAGGACTGGGTTGTCCTGCGGTGTTGATCGCTGGTGGCGTGGGCAAGGAACAGGATTTCTCGCCACTGAAATCAGCCGTCACACATCACGCCCGTGCAGTAGTGCTGATCGGGCGCGATGCGCCTTTGATCGCCGCAGCGCTGGAAGGGGGCGGTGTGCCGCTCATCCATGCAGCTGATATGCAGGATGCGGTGAAACTAGCGGCAAAAATCGCGCAATCTGGGGATGCCATCCTTCTGTCGCCTGCCTGTGCCAGCTTTGATATGTACCGCAACTATGGCCATCGCGCACAGGTGTTCATCGATGAAGTGCACCGCTTAAATGAGGAGGGTGCATGGCCTCATTAGTCAAAACACACACAAGGCCGCCTCAGGTGCAGTTCGATATGCTGCTGATCTGGGTATTCATCGCCCTGCTGTCGGTGGGCTTGGTGATGGTGTATTCGTCATCGATCGCGACGGCTGAAGGCAGCAAATTTACCGGTCATCAAGCGAGCTACTATTTGATGCGGCACAGTATGTTCATCGCGGTGGGTTTGGTTGCCGGCGCGCTGGCCTTTCAAGTGCCGGTGCAGACATGGCAAAACTACTCGCCGTATCTCTTTGTGGCGGGTGCCGCCCTGCTGGTACTGGTGCTCATTCCGCATGTCGGGCGTGAAGTCAATGGCAGCCGACGCTGGCTATCGCTGTTTGTGATCAATCTGCAACCGTCAGAATTGATGAAGTTGTTTGCTGTGATGTATGCCGCCGATTACACCGTGCGCAAAGGGCGTGAGAGCAATTCGATTATCAAAACCTTTTTGCCTATGTTTGGCGTGATGGCGGTCGTCGGCGGTCTGCTGCTGCTCGAACCCGATATGGGAGCGTTTGTGGTTGTGCTGGCGATCTCCATTTGCACCCTCTGGCTGGGTGGATTTAACTTAAAAGTATTTGGTCTGCTGGTGTTTATGCTGCCGATGGCCTTCGCTGCGCTGATTTTGTCGTCGCCCTATCGTTTGCAACGCGTGATCGGCTTTATGGACCCTTGGGCTGATCCTTACGGTAAAGGCTATCAATTAAGTCATGCGCTGATCGCCTTCGGGCGCGGCGAGCGTTTTGGCGTAGGGCTGGGTGGCAGCGTTGAAAAATTATTTTATCTGCCAGAAGCACATACCGATTTTCTGATGGCAGTGATTGCCGAAGAGTTGGGCTTGGTGGGGGTGGTCTGTGTGATTGGCTTGTTCGCGCTGGTCGTAATACGCGCATTCCAAATCGGACGGCATGCGGCTTTTTTAGAGCGCAATTACTCGGCACTGGTCGCGCAAGGGATAGGGGTGTGGATCGGTGTGCAGGCGACGATCAACATCGGTGTGAATATGGGCGTGCTGCCGACCAAAGGACTGACGCTACCCTTTTTGAGCTTCGGTGGCAGTGGCGTGGTGGTCAATTGCATCGCCGCCGCCGTCCTGCTCCGCGTCGACTATGAAAACCGTCGTATTGCACGAGGGATGCCAGCATGAAAACGAGACAATTATCGGTTTCGGTGCAGGCAATAAGCCAATTTTGGTCTCTGCACCAAAATAGAAGACTTGCAAGGGGGATGCCCGCATGAATCGTTCAATATTGATCATGGCAGGCGGCACGGGCGGGCATATTTTTCCGGCACTCGCGGTGGCTGATCTGCTACGCGAACAAGGCTGGCAGGTGACCTGGCTGGGTGCACCGAACAGCATGGAAGCGGATCTCGTGCCGAAACACGGCTATCCGATGGCGCTGGTCAGATTTTCCGGTTTGCGCGGTAACGGCTTGCTGCGCAAGTTGATGCTACCGATGAATCTGCTGATTGCACTCGTGCAAAGCGCGGTTGCCATTTTCCGCTACAGGCCGGATGTCGTGTTAGGGATGGGCGGCTATATCACCTTTCCGGGCGGCATGATGGCCGCCTTCTTGCGCCGTCCGTTGGTGATCCACGAACAAAATTCGGTCGCAGGGTTGAGCAACAAGGTACTGGCCCATTTTGCGACACGGGTGATGACAGGCTTTCCAGATGTATTGCCTAAAGCGCAGTGGTGCGGGAATCCTGTACGCAGCGTCATTGCCGAGATACCAGCGCCTGACGTGAGATATGCCGCACGGACAGGTCGTTTGAATGTACTGGTCGTCGGCGGCAGTTTGGGTGCGCGCGCACTCAATGAAGTGATGCCAAAAGCCTTGTTACTGTTGCCGGCTGAAGATCGACCGATTGTCGTGCACCAAACGGGCAAGCAGCACCACAGTACGGTGACCCAGTTGTATCAACAGGCGGGTGTTGAGGCAGACGTTCAGCCTTTTATAGCCGATATGGCAGCAGCTTTAGCCGTGGCGGATCTTGTGATTTGCCGCTCGGGTGCGTTGACGGTGGCAGAACTCGCGGCGGCCGGTGTGGCGAGTATTTTGGTGCCGTTCCCGTTTGCGGTGGATGATCATCAGACCCACAACGCACGCTTTTTGAGCGAACAGGGCGCGGCAATTTTGCTGCCTCAGACTGAGCTTGATGCTGCGGCGCTGGCAGCACAATTGAAGGAACTCAGTCGTGAAAAGTTGCTGACGATGGCGCAGCAGGCGCGCAATTTAGCTAAAACGGACGCGGCAGGGGATGTGGCAAATATATGCAAGGAGTTGGCGCAATGAGACACAAGATCAAACAAATTCATTTCGTGGGTATCGGCGGCTCCGGCATGAACGGCATTGCCGAGGTGCTGTTCAATTTGGGTTTTGGCGTGAGCGGATCTGATCTGGCAGAAAATGCGGCAACCGCGCGACTGCGCGAGTTAGGGGTTGCCGTTGCGATCGGACACAGCGAGGTGAATTTGACCCTCGCCGATGTGGTCGTGGTTTCTACCGCTGTCAGTCAGGATAACCCTGAGGTGGTCGCCGCACGGGCTCGGCATATTCCGGTTGTGCCGCGCGCCATGATGCTGGCGGAATTGATGCGTCTGCGTCAGGGAATTGCCGTGGCCGGCACGCACGGCAAGACCACGACCACCTCGCTGACAGCCAGTGTGCTGGCGCGCGGCGGTTTCGATCCGACCTTCGTGATCGGTGGCAAGCTCAATAGTAGCGGCACTAACGCGAAACTGGGCACCGGTGAATTTATCGTCGTCGAAGCGGATGAGTCGGACGCCTCTTTCCTGTACCTGCAGCCGATACTGGCCGTCGTGACCAATATCGATGAAGACCATATGGAAACGTATGGACACGATTTTGCGAAATTAAAGCAGGCCTTCGTTGATTTTATTGAACATTTGCCGTTCTACGGGCGGGCAATGGTGTGTGTGGATGACGCGAATATTCGCGAGATATTGCCGCGCGTAACGAAGCCTGTGACGACTTACGGATTCAGTGAAGAAGCGCAGATTCGAGCCATCAATGTACGGCATCAGGGCGGCAAGATGTGCTTCACCGCGCAATGCAGGCAGAACGGCACGCCGCGCGATCTGGACATTACGCTCAATCTACCGGGACGCCATAACGTATTGAATGCGCTGGCCGCCATTGCCATCGCACTGGAAGTCGGTGTTGCAGACGACGCGATTATTGCCTCATTAGATGAGTTTGAAGGCGTCGGCAGACGTTTTCAGCGCTATGGCGAAATTACCTTGAAAGAGGGCGGCAGTTTCACGCTGATCGACGATTACGGCCATCATCCGGTGGAAATGGCCGCCACCTTAGCTGCCGTGCGCGGCGCATTTCCCGGACGCCGTCTGGTGTTGGCTTTTCAGCCGCATCGCTATACCCGTACCCGTGATCTGTTCGAAGACTTTGTGAAAATTCTCTGCGGTGTAGATGCGTTGCTGCTCGCTGAAGTCTATGCGGCAGGGGAGGCGAGACTGGTTGCGGCCGACGGGCGGGCAATGATGCATGCCTTGCGACTGGCCGGGCAGAGTGAGGCGATATTTGTCGAACACATTGCCGATATGCCGCAGTCGATTATGCAATGGGCGCGTGATGGTGATGTGGTCGTCACGATGGGGGCAGGGTCAATCGGCAATGTGCCGGGGGCGGTTAAACAGATGGCAAAGACATGAATATGAGCGAGCCGGGACAGTTTATTGCAGCGGCATTGAGAGGCAAGTTGAGCCTTGATCAGTCCATGCGCCGTCATACCAGCTGGCGTGCGGGCGGTGCGGCTGATCGATTGTATCAACCTGCAGACCTGGATGATTTGCGGGTGTACTTGTGCAGTCTGCCGCTCGATGAACCATTGGTTACGGTAGGCCTTGGCAGTAATTTGCTGGTGCGGGATGGCGGCGTGCGCGGCACGGTGCTGTTGATGCACGGCGCACTCACAGAACTTGCGATGCAGCAGGACGGGTTGATTTACGTGCAGGCCGGTGTGCCGGGCGCGAAGCTCGCGCGCTTTGCAGCCAACCATGATTTGTCGGGTGCGGAATTTTGTGCCGGGATACCGGGGACGCTGGGCGGCATGCTGGCGATGAATGCCGGTTGCTACGGCAGTGAAATCTGGCAGCACGTCGTGCGCGTACAAGTGGTAACGCGCAGCGGCGAGTTGATAGAGCGTACGCCAGCGGAATATCAGATTGGCTACCGGAGCGTTGAATTCATAGGAAAGAGGGAAGAGGGAAGAGGGAAGGGGAAACCGGGTTATGTCCCTTCTCCCTTCTCCCTTCTCCCTTCTCAAGGCGATTTGTACGTCGGTGCATGGCTATCTTTTGCGCCGGGCGATGGACAGGTTGCGCGACAAAACATCAAGGAGCTATTGGCAAAACGCATTAGCTCTCAGCCACTGAATCTGCCCAATGCAGGGTCGGTCTTTCGCAATCCGGCAAATGACTACGCGGCGCGTCTGATAGAACAGTGCGGATTGAAGGGTAAAAAAATTGGCGGTGCGCAAGTATCTGAAAAACATGCAAATTTTATTGTCAATGTGAATAACGCAACGGCCGATGAGATTGAAAGCCTGATCTGTCAGGTAAGGCAGACGGTGATGACTCAAACCGGGGTGGATTTGCACACGGAAGTAAAAATCATTGGGGAAGCGAGTGCAAAGATGAATAACAAGATGACCGACTTTAAAACACTCAATCCACAATCCTGCATTCTCAATCCTGCTGCTTGCGGCAAGGTGGCTGTGCTGTTTGGCGGTCGTTCAGCCGAACGTGAAGTCTCACTTAAAAGCGGTGCGGCTGTTTTGGCATCCCTGTTGCGCAGCGGTGTGGATGCGCATGCGTTCGATCCTGCTAAGCAAAATTTGCAGGAGTTGGTAGATCAAGGTTTCGATCGCGTATTTATCGCGCTGCACGGCCGATTTGGTGAGGATGGCACGGTGCAGGGTGCGCTGGAATTACTGGGAATTCCCTACACGGGCAGCGGCGTGATGGCGTCGGCGCTTGGGATGGACAAATGGCGCAGCAAGCTGGTTTGGCAGGCCGGTGGCTTGCCGGTGCCTGATTTCATGATGTTAGGTGAGCACAGCTCGCCGCAGGAAGTAGTCGGGAAACTGGGTTTGCCGCTGTTCGTGAAACCGGCCAATGAAGGCTCGAGTGTGGGCATTAGCAAGGTTAAGGCCGCGGGCGAATTGCAGGCGGCTTATCGTGAGGCCGCACGCCATGATCCGCTGGTGATTGCGGAGCGCTTCATCGGTGGCGGCGAATATACCGTGGCGATTCTGGGTGATCAGGTGCTTCCGGTGATCAAGATCGAGCCTGCCAATGAATTTTATGACTTTGAAGCCAAATATCTGCGCGACGATACCTGCTATCGCTGCCCGAGCGGACTGGATGCCGCTAGCGAGGCAAAGATGCAAGCGTTGGCCAAAACGGCCTTTGCGCTGATCGGCGGCCAAGGCTGGGGACGCGTGGATTTTCTGATGAGCGAAGCGGGCCAGCCTTATGTGCTTGAGGCGAATACCTCGCCCGGCATGACAGATCACAGTTTGGTGCCGATGGCGGCCCGTCAGGCGGGGATCAGTTTCGATGAATTGGTGCTGCGCGTATTGAGTTTGGCGCATGTGGGATAACGCCCCACTGTTGCGCGGTATGGCGAGCGTGCTGTTTTTTTGCAGCATCGTCGTTATTTTGTACGGCGCGGCACACTACGTGGTGCATCTGCCAACGCTGCTGCCGATCAAGAACGTGCGGCTGGCGAATGCGCCAGAGCGAGTGGTCAGTGATGAAGTGAAGGCTGTTGTGCGGCAGACGGTGCAAGGGAATTTTCTGACGGTGGATATCGACAGGCTCAGACGGACACTAGAGAAATTGCCCTGGGTGCGTCATGTCAGCGTACGACGTGAATTTCCGAATGGATTGCTCGTGCAGTTTGAAGAGCATCAGGCGCTGGCGCGCTGGAATGACTCAGCTTTGGTGAATAAACAGGGCGAGGTATTTGTAGCCGCGACGACGCAGTCACTGCCAGTATTTACTGGGTATGAGGGGACGTCAGCTGAGGTGACGCAGCAATATGAGCGGTTTGGCGCACAACTGGCGCCCTTGAATTTACAGGTAAAACAATTGGCCTTGTCGCCGCGACACGCATGGCAATTGCGTTTGAGCAACGACATGGTGGTCGAGTTAGGACGTGAGGCGCTCAGTCAGCGACTGGCCCGCTTTATCGCGGTCTATCCGTACGGGCTGGCGCCACAGGGCGACGCGGAACGTGAAATACAGGTCGTTGATATGCGCTATAGGAATGGGTATGCGGTAAGAAGGCGACATGGCAATGCTTAATTCGAACAATTTGGAAAAACGGCAGTGGAGAGTGTGCGATGAGCAGAAATAAGGAAGCGAAAAACCTGGTGGTAGGCTTAGATATCGGCACATCCAAGATTGTGGCGATCGTCGGTGAAGTTAAACCTGACGGTACGCTGGAAGTGATCGGGATGGGCATGCACGAATCATCGGGCCTGAAAAAAGGCATGGTGGTCAATATCGAGGCGACTGTCGGCGCAATTCAGCGAGCGCTGGAGGAAGCTGAGCTGATGGCGGATTGCAAAATCACCGAGGTACACACCGGTATTGCAGGCAGCCATATACGCAGTGTGAATTCCAGCGGGATGGTGAAGATTAAGGAAAAGGAAGTCACGCAGGCGGATGTGGATCGCGTGCTTGAGACGGCCAGTTCCATCAGTATGCCGGCCGATCAGCAAAAGCTACATGTGCTGGAACAGGCTTTTAGCATCGACGGACAGGACGGCATTAAGAAGCCTTTGGGCATGAGCGGGATGAGGCTTGATGTGGATGTGCATATTGTCACCGGGGCGGTAGCCGCTGTGCAGAACATCATGAAGTGCATCCACCAGTGCGGGCTGGAAGTGAATGAACTCGTGCTGCAACCGCTGGCGTCGAGCCGTGCGGTGTTAGCGAATGATGAGATGGAATTGGGCGTATGTCTGGTCGATATAGGCGGCGGCACGACTGATATCGCGGTGTTTACCGGTGGCTCGATTCGTCACACCGCCGTGATTCCAATTGCAGGCGACCAGATTACCAATGACATCGCGATGGCACTGCGTACGCCTACTCAGGATGCTGAGGACATTAAAATTCGTCACGGTTGTGCGTTGCGCCAGTTGGCGGATGACGGCTCGATCGAAGTGCCGGGTGTAGGCGATCGCGGCCCGCGCATGCTGTCACGGCAAACGCTGGCTGAAGTGATTGAGCCGCGCGTTGAAGAACTGTATTCGCTGGTACAGGCGGAGTTACGCCGCAGCGGCTTTGACGAAGTGTTGTCGTCAGGAATTGTAATCACCGGCGGGAGTAGCGCCATGCAAGGCATGGTTGAACTGGGTGAAGAAATATTTCATTTGCCGGTCAGGCTGGGTATTCCGAAATACGTGGGTGGCTTGATGGATGTCGTGAAAACGCCGCGTATGGCGACAGGCGTAGGTTTGCTGTTGTATGGGCTTGAGTACCACAAAGTAACTGAAATGACACGCATGCAAGGGAACTCGTTTGCCGACGTGATGGCGAAAATGAAGTCATGGTTTTAAAGAATTAGGGTTTGGTTTTTGTTTTTAGGTGGTCAGATTTTGACCGGAAAATTTTTGTATTCATTTTAAGGGAGATGGCGATGTTTGAAATCATGGAAGCGGAATCTCAGGATGCGGTAATCAAAGTAATCGGTGTGGGCGGCTGCGGTGGCAATGCGGTTGATCATATGATTGAACAAGGCGTACAGGGTGTTGAATTTATCGCCATCAACACGGATGCACAAGCTTTGAACCGCAGCCGTGCACCGACTCAGCTGCAAATCGGTGCAGCGATTACCAAAGGACTGGGCGCCGGTGCCAAGCCATCCGTCGGCAAGCTGGCTGCTGAAGAGGATCGTGAACGCATCAAGGCGATGATCAGCGGTGCTAACATGGTGTTCATCACGGCCGGTATGGGTGGCGGAACTGGAACCGGGGCTGCACCTATCGTAGCGCAAATTGCACGCGAGATGAATATTCTGACCGTAGCCGTGGTGACTAAGCCCTTCGCATATGAAGGCAACCGTATGCGCTTTGCCGCGGAAGGGATCAAAGCGCTGCAAGAACACGTCGATTCATTGATTATCGTGCCTAACTCCAAGCTGATGGAAGTGCTGGGCAATGACGTGACAGTGCCCGAAGCCTTTAAAGCGGCGAACGGCGTATTGCAAGGCGCGGTGGCAGGGATCGCCGAAGTGATCAATGCACCGGGTTTGATCAACGTCGACTTTGCTGACGTATGCACCGTGATGTCGGAAAATGGCATGGCCATGATGGGTTCGGCTGTTGCCTCAGGACCTGACCGCGCGAGAATTGCCGCTGAACGCGCCATCGCAAGCCCGTTGCTCGAAGATATGGATCTGACCGGCGCGCGCGGCGTGCTGGTCAATATTACTTCGACCAGCGCCTTGAAATTGCGCGAAATGGATGAAGTCATGGCTTGCGTGCAATTCGCCGCAGAAGAAGCGACCGTGATCTTGGGTTCCGTATTTGACGAATCGATGGGCGATGATCTGCGCGTGACCGTGGTTGCGACAGGCTTGGGTGGACGTAAATCCAAGCCAGAACTGGTGTACGTAGAGCAAGAGAGCAAACGCACCGGCACGCACGATATGCCAATGTCGAATGTGAATTACGCTGAACTCGAAACACCCGCAGCATTTCGCACCGGGCGTCGTGCCGCCGTTGAGGCGATGGAGAAAAACGGCGTAGAAACTTACGACATACCCTCCTTTTTGCGTAAACAGGCAGATTAAGCCGGATCAGGTGAATTTAAGGCGGACGGCTGGTAGCTCATTATCAGACGGTAGATTTTTTACCGTGCAAAAATGAAAATGTCCATAGATCGGTATGTTAGAATTCGTGCATGAAATTTGCACTGAATAAGCCGATGGTCAAGCAGCGTACCTTGAAAACCTCAGTCAGCGTGACCGGCGTCGGCTTGCATAGCGGTGAGAAGGTCACGCTGTCTTTACGTCCGGGCCAGATTGACGGTGGAATTGTCTTTCGGCGCGTCGATATCAAGCCGGTAGAAGACATACAGGCACGGCCGCATCTGGTACACGACACCCGGTTGTCAACCTGCATGGAGCAGAACGGGGTGCGCGTGGCGACGATCGAGCATCTGATGTCCGCGCTGGCGGGCTTAGGGGTCGATAATGCGATCGTCGAAATGGACGGCGCTGAAGTGCCGATTATGGATGGCAGCGCGGGTACGTTTATCTTCTTGCTGCAATCGGCCGGCATCGTCGAGCAATCGGCAGCCAAAAAATTCATCCGGATCAAAAAGACGGTTGAAGTGGTGCATGGCGACAAATGGGTTAAATTCGAGCCTTACAACGGCTATAAATTGACCTTCACCATCAATTTTGCGCATCCCGTATTTGCCAGTTCCAAACAGCATGTGACAGTTGATCTGAACGAGCACTCCTATATTCGTGATATTAGTCGTGCGCGCACCTTCGGGTTTATGCAAGATGTCGAGAATATGCGCGCGCAAGGTCTGGCGCTGGGCGGCAGCCTGGATAATGCGATCGTCATGGATGAGTATCGGGTGCTCAATCCTGATGGACTTCGTTTCGAGGATGAGTTTGTCAAACATAAGGTGCTCGATGCAATCGGGGATTTGTATCTGCTGGGGCATGCGGTGATCGGGGCATTCTCAGGATTTAAATCGGGACATGCGTTAAATAACGCCTTGCTCAGAGCCTTGCTTGCCGATGAGCTGGCGTGGGAATTCGTCACCTTTAACGACGTGGATGAAGCGCCGGAATTTTTACGCTTACAGGTAGCCTAACGCCTCAATTATCCAGAAGGACAATCGATGTTAATCATGCGTTTGTATCTGGTATTGGTGGTGTTGCTGCTGGTATTGTCAGGCGGCATGTATATTTTTACGCGCAACCGGCGCTATTTGAAGTTCGCATGGCAAACTGTGCGCTTTACGGTGCTGCTGATTTTAGTGTTCGGCTTGCTGTTCGTACTCGAGCGCTATGTGCTGGTGGCGTGGAAAGTATTTTTATAACACCGCGGATTCCCCGGTGTCCGTCTATGATTGTGAAAATTTTTCCAGCGCCAGTTTGAGTGGCGATTCAGCCAGATTTTCACTGAGCGCATGGAGTTGGTGTTTCGCGGTGTTGCTCAGCAAGCGAGGTGCCGGACTCGCTTGGGGAACGGCGTAGCTCACTTGCACCTTGACCCTGATTCCGCTAACCTCGCAACCCCTGTCTTGCAGTTTGGTCACTAATTCCGGCGCCAGTTGGCGCATTTTGGCGGCGAGTGTGCCATTCGACACGGCGATACTGAGCGTACCCTGACGCAAACCTAATACCTGGCAGCTGGCAGCTAAATAAGCGGGGGCAACCTGATTGACGTGCTGTTGCAACTCAGTCAGCGAGTGTACGGTGTTGAGCAGTTCACGCAGTTGGGTGCTGCTGTTCATCAGGGATTTTAAACGTTGGGTCACGGAATACTTAAAAAATAAGGAGGAAGCATGAATGTTATTCTAGTTTCCAATCGCTGGACACAGTCGCGCAGCATATATTTAACCTTCTGGCACCTGGCCTTGTTCATTGTGCTGCTCGCAGGACTGATCGCGGCGGCCATCCCGGGCATGATGAGATTGGCACCGGCAGGACTCGAAAAGGTGGGTATCCGGCCAAATTTACTCATGTATGAGCGCAGCAATCTCGATACGCTGGCGTTGAAGTTGGGTGAAATGCAGGCGCGCGTGCAAAGGCTTGATGCCTTGGGTGGCCGGCTTGTAAAACTCACCGGCATGAAGCAGTCAGAATTTCAGTTTGATCAGCCGCCGGCGCAAGGCGGTCCGCTGATTGGTGCGGGTCCCGTTACCGCAGCAACCCTGGCGCAGCAACTCGACGCACTCGCCCATGTGGTGGATGACAGGAGCGACAAG
This sequence comes from Nitrosomonadales bacterium, assembly GCA_037137715.1. Taxonomy (GTDB): domain Bacteria; phylum Pseudomonadota; class Gammaproteobacteria; order Burkholderiales; family Gallionellaceae; genus Gallionella. The sequence continues at coordinate 5,117 of JBAXJT010000030.1, read as the reverse complement.
CTGATGGCGCTACAGACGTTGCTGATGCAAAACCAGTTGAGTCGAGGACTTTTGCCATCGAGTGTGCCGATTGAAAACGGTGTTTATACCTCGAATTTTGGCTGGCGCGTCGATCCCTTTACCGGTAACAGCGCCATGCATGAAGGGGTAGATTTTATGGCAGAACCGGGGACGGCGATATTTGCTTCGGCCGGCGGCGTGGTGGTGTATGCGGATACCCATGCTCAGTATGGTAATATGGTAGAGATTGATCATGGCAACGATATTGTCACGCGCTATGCGCATGCATCGAAGCTGTTGGTCAAAGCTGGGCAGGTTGTGCGGCGCGGCGACAAGGTTGCCGAGGTGGGGAGTACAGGTCGCTCGACGGGTAATCATTTGCATTTCGAAGTACGGTACAAGGGCAGTGCCCAGAATCCCGTACGTTTTTTGCAGAATACAGCAGGTTGATTGAATTTACGGGTTGATTGTTAAAATTTATAAGGGCGAGGCAGCTAGATGTTGCTTCGCCCTGTGGTTGATAAAAAAATGATTTCAAAAGCACTTAAGAGTATTTTCGGTAGTCGCAACGATCGCCTGCTCAAGCAGTATCGCACGGCCGTCAAGGATATCAATAAACTGGAAGCATCGATGGCTGCGCTCTCGGATGAGGCGTTGCGTGAAAAGACGGTAAGCTTCAGGCAGCGTTTCGAGCAGGGTGAAACGTTAGAAGCGATATTGCCCGAAGCGTTTGCTGTGGTGCGCGAAGCGGGTACGCGTGCGCTGGGGATGCGTCACTACGATGTGCAGATGATAGGTGGGATGGTGTTGCATTACGGCAAAATTGCCGAGATGCGCACCGGTGAAGGCAAGACGCTGATGGCGACCCTGCCGGTTTACCTGAATGCGATTTCAGGGCGCGGCGTACACGTGGTCACCGTCAATGATTATCTGGCATCGCGCGATGCGGCCTGGATGGGGCGGCTGTACCGTTTTCTGGGGCTGAGCGTTGGCGTGATCGTCTCGCAGATGCCGTCGGATGAAAAACAAGCGGCTTATGCGGCAGACATCACCTACGGTACCAACAACGAATTTGGTTTTGACTACCTGCGCGATAATATGGCCAGCCAAATGGGCGAGCGTTTTCAGCGCAAACTCAACTACGCCATTGTCGATGAAGTCGATTCGATCCTGATCGATGAAGCGCGTACCCCGCTGATTATTTCAGGCCAGGCGGAAGGCGATGTCAACGTCTATATGAAGATCAACGAGTTGGTGCAGAAACTGGTGCGCCAAGTCGAAGAAGAGGGACCAGGCGATTATTCAGTCGATGAGAAGAATCATCAGATCCTGTTGTCCGAAATTGGTCACGAACACGCCGAAAATATCCTGACCGAAGCGGGTCTTCTGCCGGAAAACGGCAGTTTGTATGACGCGGCGAACATCAGTCTGATCCATCATTTGTATGCGGCGCTGCGCGCCCACGCGCTGTATCACAAAGATCAAAACTATGTGGTGCAGGACGGTGAAGTGGTGATCGTCGATGAACATACCGGTCGCCTGATGTCGGGTCGTCGCTGGTCGGATGGCTTGCATCAAGCGGTTGAGGCCAAAGAAGGCGTCGATATTAAGAAGGAAAATCAGACGCTTGCGTCGATCACGTTCCAGAATTATTTCCGCATGTACAACAAGTTGGGCGGTATGACCGGTACGGCGGATACCGAAGCCTACGAATTTCAACAGATTTACAATCTGGAAACGGTCATTATTCCGCCGAACCGTCCGACGGTACGTCGCGATATGATGGACAAGGTCTATCTGACGGCGATGGAAAAATATCGTGCGGTCATCGTCGATATCAAAGACTGTTATGAGCGCGGTCAACCGGTGCTGGTGGGTACGACCTCTATCGAAAATTCCGAGCTGCTCTCGCACCTTCTGGAGAAGGAAAAACTGCCGCATCAGGTGCTCAATGCCAAGCAGCACGCGAGAGAAGCGGAGATCGTCGCACAAGCCGGCCAACCTAAAATGGTCACGATTGCAACGAACATGGCAGGGCGTGGTACGGATATCGTGTTAGGCGGCAGTATCGAGCGGCAAATTGAAGCTGTGCAAGACGATGAAGCGCTGGACGAGTCAGCTAAAGCGTCGCAGATCGAACAGTTGAAGGCTGCCTGGACGCTCGTGCATGAGCAGGTCATCAAGAGCGGCGGTTTGCATATCATCGGTACTGAACGACACGAGTCGCGACGCGTGGATAACCAGCTGCGCGGCCGTTCGGGTCGTCAGGGTGATCCTGGATCGAGCCGTTTTTATCTGTCGCTGGAAGACCCGTTGCTGCGTATTTTTGCATCCGATCGGGTTGCCGCGATCATGAATAAGTTCAAATTGCCAGAAGGCGAGGCGATTGAGCATGTATGGGTGACACGCGCGATCGAAAATGCGCAGCGCAAGGTTGAGGCGCGCAACTTCGATATGCGTAAGCAGATCCTCGAATACGATGATGTGGCGAACGATCAGCGTAAGGTTATCTATCAGCAGCGCACGGAACTGCTTGAAAGTGACGATATTACCGAAACGGTACAAGGCATGCGGGATAGCGTGCTGGACGATACTATCAGTCAGTACATCGTGCCGCACAGCATGGAAGAGCAATGGGATGTGCCAGGGCTCGAAAAAGTGCTCGCTGTTGAATTCCATCTGGAATTGCCGCTGGTGCACTGGCTGGAAGAGGACAAAAATTTCAATGAGGCGGGGCTGCGTGACCGTGTGCTTGAAGAGGCCATGCAGCGCTATCGTGCTAAGGTTGAACAGGTGGGTGGCGAGGGGATGCATCACTATGAGCGTGCCATCATGCTGCAGAGCGTTGATTTGCACTGGCGCGAACATCTGGCCGCCCTCGATCAGTTGCGTCAGGGGATACACCTGCGCGGCTATGCGCAAAAAAATCCGAAACAGGAATATAAGCGCGAAGCCTTTGAATTGTTTTCAACCATGCTGGATGTGATTAAGCGCGAAGTCACTCAGGTGTTAATGACCGTTCAGGTGCGCAGCGAGGCGGAAATCGAAGCGGTCGAGGCAGCGCCTGCAGTTGAAAATGTGCAATATCACCATGCTGATTACGAAGAAGCACTGGCTCAAGATGCGACGAGTGTGTCAACCGATGAGGCGGCTCAAACGTTTGTGCGCGAAGGTCGAAAAATAGGGCGCAATGATCCTTGTCCATGTGGTTCGGGCAAGAAATACAAACAGTGTCATGGACAATTAAGTTAATAGGAGAATGCAATGTCATTAGTAATCGATACGCTGCGCACCTCACCGGTGACAGAAGAGTTGAGTCAGGCGGAAGTGGAAATTCTGGCAACCTTATTTGAAGTTCAGGAATTTAAAGCGGGCGAGATCATCGTTCAGCCTAATGATGTGCAACCTGATAATTTGTATATCCTCGCCTCGGGCGAAGTGGACGTGAAAATTGAAAGCGGTGGGGACGAGTCCACTGTGCATGTGTTAAAGCCGGGTGATCTTGCCGGCATGATTACGTTTGCCGGCGGGGCTGCGACACACATCAGTGCGACACTGTATGCAGTCGGCCCAACCAAGGTGCTGAGTATGCCTCGCGCGCGTTTCGAAACGCTGATCAATACCCATCCGATGCTGGTCTATCGCGTGATGCGCGGCATCATCCGTAACATGCACGGCATCGTGCGTCGCGTAAATATTGAATCTGCCGAATTGTCGAATTACATCTACAAGACCGGTGGTCGTTACTAAAGCTGAAGGAACATACATGCCTGTTAATCTGAATCCGCCCGTAGCAAAGCAATTGTTGCCCGTCGCGGGCGTCACCTTAGGTATCGCAGAAGCTAACATCAAGCGGGAAAATCGCAAGGATTTGCTAGTGATGCAACTGTGCGATGGCGCAAAAGTCGCAGGCGTGTTCACCAAAAACCGCTTTTGCGCAGCCCCTGTGATTGTTGCTCGCGAGCATTTGGCAGCAGTTGATGGCATCCGTGCACTGGTGGTCAATACCGGTAATGCAAATGCGGGAACAGGCGAGCAAGGGCTGCTGGATGCGCGTACGACGTGCGATGTGCTGGCGGGTTTACTCGGATGCAAGGCGACTCAGATTCTGCCATTTTCGACCGGTGTGATTATGGAGCCGCTGCCGGTTGCGAAAATTGCCGCAGGTCTGCCGGCTGCCGTTGCGAATATGACCGGCGATAACTGGTTCGATGCGGCTCATGCGATCATGACCACCGATATCGTCGCCAAGGCGATTTCAAAACAGGTCATCGTCGAGGGGGCAACCGTCACGATCACCGGCATCGCCAAGGGATCGGGCATGATCCATCCGAATATGGCGACTATGCTCGGCTATATCGCAACCGATGCGAGCATCTCGCAGACGCTGTTGCAACAACTGGTGACCACGGCGGCAAACCGCTCTTTCAACTGCATCACCGTAGATGGCGATACCTCTACCAATGATGCGCTGATGCTGATCGCGACCGGTAAAGCCGTGGCCAATGAAGTTACATCGCAGGATAGCGCAGCTTACGGCGTGTTGCTCGATGCCATCACCGAGGTTGCGATTTATCTCGCGCAGGCGATCGTGCGTGACGGCGAAGGCGCGACTAAATTCATCACCGTCAAAATTGAAGGCGGGCGTGATGAAGACGAGTGTAAAAAAATAGGATACGCGATCGCGCATTCCCCACTGGTTAAGACGGCCTTTTTTGCATCCGACCCGAATCTGGGCCGTATTCTGGCCGCGATCGGTTATGCGGGTGTTGAGGATCTGGATGTGGCCGCACTTCAGCTGTATCTGGACGATGTGCTGGTCGCCGAAAATGGCGGTCGTGCCGCAAGTTACCAGGAGGTAGACGGTCAGCGCGTAATGGCTCAGTCCGATATTACCATCCGTGTGGTGTTGAACCGCAGCGATGTGAATGCGACGCTGTGGACTTGCGACTTTTCCTACGATTACGTCAAGATCAACGCCAGTTACCGCAGCTAACTCCTTTTCTCACGCGAATAACCAGCGACTTAGCGGACGTTCTTACCGCTTAGTCGTACGAAAACTAACGCGCATTCAAGTTCGAAGTGCAACAGCCGCTGGTTGCTTGGTGTAGCGTATT